>NZ_JAQYWQ010000001.1 GCF_029379315.1 Nostoc sp. S13 | reverse complement strand
TTACAACATTAAGGAGAAACATTACAACGTTGGTCATTAACATTACAACATTAAGGAGAAACATTACAACGTTGGTTATCAACATTACAACATTAAGGAGAAACATTACAACGTTGGTCATTAACATTACAACATTAAGTAGAAACATTGCGTGAATCACTGACAACTCATAATATAGAAGGTGTTACATAATACTTGCACCGGATTATGAACGAACAGCGCCTACAAGCTTATTACCAGTTGATCAAAAGGTTGCTAAATTGCCCTAGTGGGGAAGAAGCAGAGATTTTAGCAGCTAATACAGAATTACTTGATGCTGGTTTTTTGCAGGCGTTGGCAGCAGTAGCAGATCATTTTGCACAGCAGGGTAATGAAAATATTGCAAACTGGTTGAGAAACCTAGCAACACAACTCACCCCAAAAACTACCCCCATCGCCCCAGACGATATAGACACTTACGATCAATTTTTAAGAGAAATACTGCAAGCAACAGCAGACAGCAACGGCGATGCTCAAGTAATTTACCCATTGCTGGCAGCAAATACCGATAAACTCAATGATATTTTTGCTGACTTATTGTGCCGTTGGGCAACAAATACCCTAGCAGAAGCGGAACCAGATAGAGCAACATACATTGCCGCAGTGATTGGTAATTTTAGTAATCTGATTCAGCAGTTTCCTTTGGGTAGCAAAGCCAACAATATGGAAATTGTGATCGCTGGCTACAAAATCGCTCTCACTGTTTACACCCGTAGCGCCTTTCCTAAAAATTGGGCAACCATGCAAAATATTTTGGCGATTGCTTACGGTGAGAGAATAAAAGGAGAACGAGCCGAGAATATTGAATTAGCGATCGCTGCTTATACTGTTGCACTTGAAGTATACACCCGCAGCGCCTTTCCTGTTGATTGGGCAGGTACGGAAAATAATCTGGGCAATGCTTACAGTAGCAGAATATTAGGAGAGAGAGCCGAGAATATTGAATTAGCGATCGCTGCTTATTCTGCTGCACTGTCCGTTAAAACCCGCAACGCCTTTCCTATTGATTGGGCAATGGCGCAATATAATCTGGGGATTGCTTACCGTGAAAGAATAAAAGGAGAACGAGCCGAGAATATTGAATTAGCGATCGCTGCTTATTCTGCTGCATTGGAAGTTAGAACCCGCAACGCCTTTCCTATTGATTGGGCAATGACGCAAAATAATTTGGGGGTTGCTTACCGTGAGAGAATATTAGGAGAACGAGCCGAGAATATTGAATTAGCGATCGCTGCTTATTCTGCTGCACTGGAAGTTAGAACCCGCAGCGCCTTTCCGGAAAAATGGGCAGATATGCAAAATAATCTGGGAGAGGTTTACCGTAACAGAATATTTGGAGAACGCGCCGAGAATCTGGAAATGGCAATCGCTGCTTGTTTTGCTGCACTAGAAGTAAGAACCCGCAACGCTTTTCCTGAAGATTGGGCAATGACACAAAATAATCTGGGGGCTGCTTACTCATACAGAATATTTGGAGAACGCGCTGAGAATCTGGAAATGGCGATTGTTGCCTATACTACTGCACTGGAAGTTTACACCTGCAACGCCTTTCCTAAACAATGGGCAACCACGCAGAATAATCTGGGGGCTGCTTACTTATACAGAATATTTGGAGAACGCCTCGAGAATCTGGAAATGGCGATCGCTGCTTATTCAGCTACACTGGAAGTCAGAACCCGTAACGCCTTTCCTGATGATTGGGCAATGACGCAAAATAATCTGGGGATTGCTTACTCTGAAAGAATGTTTGGAGAACGCGCCGAGAATCTGGAAATAGCAATCGCTGCTTATTCTGCTGCACTGGAAGTCAGAACCCGCAACGCCTTTCCTGAACAATGGGCAACCACGCAAAATAATCTGGGGGCTGCTTACCATAACAGAATATTCGGAGAACGAGGCGAGAATATTGAATTAGCGATCGCTGCTTATACTGCTGCACTGGAAGTTACAACCCGCAGCGCCTTTCCCCAAAATTATGTAGAAACTTTATTTAATCTTGGCATTTTATACCAAGGCGAAAAACAGTTTAACTTAGCTTACGATAACTTTGTGGCGGCGATAGAAACAGCAGAAGCTTTGCGAGACACAATTATTTCTGGCGAAGAAGCCAAGCGTAAGCAAGCAGAAGAATGGAACAAACTTTTTGCAAGTATGGTGGAAGTTTGCCTAGCATTGAGAAGGGACACCAAGGCAATAGAATATATCGAACGCAGCAAAACTCGCAATTTAGTAGAACTTATCCTCAACCGTGACCTCAAAACTATTTTCCCTCCAGAAGTTGTGACTCAATTAGAAAAACTTCAAGACGAAATAGCCAGTGGTCAGTATCAACTCCAAAATGGCAAAGCCGAAAATCCCACAGACTTAGCCCAACATCTCCAGCAATTGCGACAGCAACGCCAAGTATTACAAGATAGCTATTTACCTGTTGGTTTTGGCTTTAGATTTGACCAATTCCAAAAAACTTTAGAGAAAGGTACTGCAATTATAGAATAGTACATCGTTAAAGATAGAATTATCACTTTTGTTATCAAACCTAACGGGCAAGAATTAACATTTTGGCAATCACAACCAGAAGACTTTAATGCCTTAATTGATTGGAGTAATAAATATCTAAATGACTACTACAACCAGCAAGACCAATATAAAATTCAATGGCGGAATCAGCTAGAAGAACGGCTGAAACAATTAGCAGAAATTCTGCATCTTGAGGAAATCTTAGCCCCATTATCTAAAGAATGCGACAGATTAATCCTAATTCCTCATCGCTTTTTGCACCTGTTTCCTCTCCATGCTTTACCTGTCAAGGAATCATACTTACTTGACTTATTCCCCAACGGCGTAGGCTATGCACCCAGTTGTCAACTCCTGCAACAAGTGCAACTGCGTCAACGTCCTGACTTTCAATCTTTCTTTGCGATTCAAAACCCTACAGAAGACCTTTTTTATGCAGACGTAGAAATAGAAAGTATTCAGCATTATTTTCCAATTGAACAAACAACAATATTGCGTGGAAAAGATGCTAATAGAAACGCTTTAGATACAAAAATAGCAAATCTCGCAGAAGTAAATTGTCTTCACTTCTCGTGTCATGGTTCTTTTAACCTGAACAACCCTGCTAATTCTTGTCTACTTTTAAATGGTGCAATTGTTAATGAAAAACTTGACCTCAACAAATGCTTAACTTTAGGTGATTTATTCAATAAAGATTTTAATCTCAATCAATGCCGTCTCGTTGTTCTTTCTGCCTGTGAAACTGGTATAGTTGATTCCCAAAATATCAGCGATGAATATATTGGCTTACCTAGTGGATTTCTTTATGCAGGAAGTTCAAGTGTAATCAGTAGTCTTTGGACAGTTGATGATGTTTCCACAGCATTTTTATTCATTCAATTATATGAAACCTTGCAAAACTATCCAGAATTAAAACAGGGAGATATAGCAGTTGCTTTAAATAAAGCTCTGACTTGGTTAAGAAAACTGACCAGTAAAGAAGGAGAGCAGCTTTTACAGCAAATTCAGCCTTATATTGATATTATGTTTCAAGGACAAGATGATATTCTTAAAGATTTATTTATTGATGGGGCAAAAACTAAATTTAAATCTAATGCCCGACCGTTCGCTAATCCTTTTTACTGGGCAGCTTTTACAGCTATTGGTTATTAGAATCACACCATGTTTTGACACCTTTTTTAGCTAAATAAATAACAACAGGAGTAGCAATAGCCTGTGGAATTTGACCTGTAGCCGTTAAACTAGTGACAGCAAAAGTTAATAGTCCAGTCATTAACTCATCAATAAATGTTTCGTCGCAAATAAGATAACTAAACTTTTGCGCTAACTAATCTAAAACTGGGTGTGATTTAGTAATAGCAATATTATATTTAGGAGCAAGTAAATTTACAGCTTTAGTTAAATCTCCATCAGATGCTTCTATGATTTTAATTGCATAGAGAGCGTCATCTAACCCTGCAAACTTATCACGATATTCGGCGATTTCTTCTGAAGTAAGGATAATAGAGTTAGCAGTCATGTTTTTTTAATGATATTTAAGATTTTCCCAAATTAACATAATGTAGTTATGAGTGCAACTTTAGCAATTTCACTATTAGATTGACTGATTACCAAACAACCTCTTAGAGGATGTTTGAAAAATATTTTTGATAACATCAAAGCCTCCCAAACCTAACACAGTGGAACCCCCTTCCTTTGTAGGGAAGGGTTTCAAAGCCTCTCGGACTGTGGGGAAGAGGAATGGAAGCGGGGTTCTTTCGGTAAACTTTACGACTTTTCAAACATCCTCTAAAGTAGATTCTTAATTATTTCCCAATTGGTATAATTATGTGTATATTTCATTGATCGCAGAAACTATCCAAATAAAAGACATGAGCACAGGATAGTTACAAAACTTAATCCCTAACATAGTAGATGAGTACTTCGATGATCCTGATGAGGGAAACAAAATTAAAGAGTCGTTTAAACAAAGTTTATTATAAATACGGCAAAAATGGCTAGAAGGAAGACTTACTATTCCAGCATCGGAGGTGTATAAAAGGTATGAGATAGAGCATTAAATGAATTATTCTGTGAGTTTTTAACCAGAGTCTATAACTAATAACTAAATCTTTATGGCAAAAACTATTTCAATTACCGATTCCCTGGTTGCTAATCCTGTACCGAAACCAGTAATCATTCGACTAGAAAACATTTTCAAAATTTATGGTAGTGGCGAAACAGAAATCCGAGCGCTGAATGATGTCAACCTAATTGTGGAACAGGGCGAATATTGTGCAATCATGGGGCCTTCAGGTTCTGGTAAATCCACAGCGATGAATATTATCGGTTGTCTAGACCGTCCCACAGGCGGACACTATTACTTAGATAATCTCGATGTAGCCCAAATGGACGATCGCTCATTAGCACACATCCGTAATAAAAAGCTGGGGTTTGTCTTCCAACAATTCCACCTATTGCCCCAACTAACAGCATTAGAAAATGTGATGTTACCGATGGTGTATGCTAACGTAAATCCTAAAGAAAGAAGCGATCGCGCCACAGAAGCACTGACGCGAGTCGGTTTAGCAAATCGCCTCAACAACAAACCAACTCAACTATCTGGCGGACAACAACAACGAGTAGCTATCGCTCGTGCGATCGTTAATCGCCCCGTAGTACTCCTAGCCGATGAACCCACAGGCGCACTTGATTCGCGCACAACTCAAGAAGTTTTAGATATTTTTGGCGAACTAAATGCCAGTGGAATCACCGTTGTCATGGTAACTCATGAACCAGAAGTTGCCCGTCAAACCCAACGCATCGTTTGGTTCCGTGATGGTGAAGTAGTACATTCTAATCTCACCCCATCTGACTTGAGTCAGCTTGCTATGTTATAAATTCTTACTTTGCTGACTGTAACATCTATCAAATTGTGTGCTGCAATGGTGACATACAAACACGATCTGGAAAATGTTGATTGGCAGGAGATGAAAGCTACACTCAGTCAAGATAAATTCGACAACGGTAGAAGTGCTGAACAACTCAAAGCATCGTTTGCCAACAGTTATGCCACTTGTATTGCTTATGCAGGCGATCGTATTATCGGCACTGCTCGCGTTCTATCCGATGGTATTTGTAATGCTTACATAGTTGATATTTGGACATTTACGCCTTATTGTCACCAAGGAATTGCTAGCACAATGATGCGAATCTTATTAGACAAATTGCAAGGTCAGCATGTCTGTTTGTTTACAGATGATTCTATCCAATTTTACAAAAAACTTGGCTTTACCGAAAGAGAAACTTGTCTGGAGCAGATAATCGGTAAAGGGTTAGTGAATACATCATTAACAGATAGAACAGATAGCTAAATAGCAAGCCTATTTAATTTTTAAGAATTGAAAGCCCAAGATCCCCGACTTCTTTAATAAGTCGGGGATCTTGTTTTAACGGTTATGGATATGGATTTAGTCTAATTACAAACTTGAGGTTTTGCCAGTTTCTGCTTGCGTTGCGATCGGCTTGACATCCGTGTAACCCAATTCACCAGATATTGTCCGAAACACCGATATTTGCTCTTCAAATTCTAATCCTTCAATTTGCGAAAGCAAATCATTAATTTCTTTAGTTGGCTGGTAGGTACTTGGCAAATCAACCACCGTATCTCCCATAGCTACCGCCCAAGCATACCAAACTAACAGTTGATTGTTTTCTTTTATCGCCCCATAAGCACGGGAATGCTCTGTATCCTTACGGTTGACTATATCCCGCATAATTGCCAGTTGCTCCTCATCTGACAATTTGAAATAGTCTTCTGATAGAATTGGTGATAGTTCTGGTTCAGCAGCAGCTGGAGCGGCTGGAGTCACAGAGTCACCCATTTTTTTATAAACCAAATAGAACCAGGCTAATTTTGCATCGGTATCTAAGGCATTAAACGCATCCACCAAGTTTTGAGTTTCATTGCTCTGGGCTTGAGAAATATTTTTATCGTAACTTGCAGTCATAAATTTGTTTCCAAAGAAATTTTACCCGCCAAACTAAGGCTTACCACAGTTTGAGCATCAAATTCTACTACCTATAGAAAGAGTTAAAATAATTTAAAATTGCAGCTTTAATCTACCTTTTAATAGAGGTAAAAGTCTCCCGCAAGAAGCAAGAAAGCAGCACATTACTTTGCTACAATCGCTACAGCAATAAAAAATTTACCTAAGGTTTTAATTATGCCTGATGAAGAAGTGAAGCCCAATTTAAATGAAGCTTCCACCCAGGATGCACAATTAGCTGCCGAAAGTATAGCTAGTGGTGAAGAAAAAGCGCCAACGGTGGATTTTGATAAAGATTATGCAACTGCACAACAATTCAGCGTTAGTGAAGTTGATCGCACAAGTAAAGGTGGAGCAGCAGCCCAAGCAGCGACTGCACCTAAATATCAAACCTCTAAACCAGAAGAGACAAAAACCCAAACCCAGTCAACTGGCAATCCTGATGATTTTCTAGAGTTAGCAAAGGAAGTTGGCAATTCTCAGACTCAGGGTGCAACTAATGTCACTGATGATTTAGTCCAACAAGCTTTGGAAAAGGGTGAACGGAAAAATTAAGTTTTCCCCAATATTAAATAGTTAATAGTTAAATATTTAACTATTAACTATTAATTAACGACTATTCATTACTTCTAATAGTTCGCTAGGTCGCTCAATTAAATAATCTGGATTTTGCTTGGCTAGTACTTCCGGTGAGTTAAAGCCCCAAGTCACTGCAATTACTTGGATATTTGATTTTTTTGATGCTTCTATATCTCTGGTTTCATCTCCCACATAAATAACTTCTTGAGGTTTGAGTTGCCTTTGCCTCAATACATTATTAATGATCGTTGTTTTGCCAAAAATTGTAATTCCTGAGTAGATAAAATCAAATAAGTGATTTAAATCATTAATTGTAAGGAATTGCGTAACATTTTCTTTCGAGTTAGAAGTGATAATTCCCAGTTCATATCCTTGATTCTGGAGTTCCATTAATGCTTCTTTAATTCCCGGAATTGGTTTTAATTCTGGGATTTTGTTTTTTAATTCTCCTTTAACTTTTTTAACTAGAAAAGGGATCTTAAATAGAGAAACTCCTGAGTACTTAATAATTTCCCTAGATGTTAAGTTTTTGAGGAGGGCTAATTGCTCTGGACTTATGTGTCTAAAACCAAAGTCTACAGCTAGACGATTAGCAATACTGACAAGGGCATCTACTGTATCAGCAATTGTGCCATCAAAATCAAAAATAATTACTTTCGGGGTCATTCTTTCGCCTGGATGCGTCAAGATTAGCTAGGGCGTTGCGTCGTAACATTTCTGGCTTAATCCGCCGCAAGGCAGATGCTGGAAATCGTTTATCCCATTCCTGATCTGAGATTTGGGCTAATTCTAGCAGCTGGGGAGCAATATTCCCAGGATAAGGCTGAAACTCTGCAATATCAGTTGTGCTGGCAAAACGTTGATTCCAAGGACAAACATCTTGGCAAATATCGCAACCAGCAACCCAGCCTTGTAAATGGGGTGTGATTGTCTCAGGCAGTTTTTCGTCCCGATTTTCAATGGTATGATAAGCAATGCAGCGATTAGCATCCACGACAAAAGGCTGAGTAATTGCACCTGTAGGACAAGCTTGAAGACAACGAGTACAGCTACCACAGTGTTCTGTATGCGGGCGATCGCTCTCTAATTCCAAATTGGTTAACACTTCTCCCAAAAATACCCAAGAGCCATATTCTCGTGTAATCACATTACCATTTTTGGCAATCCAACCAATTCCGGCTTGTTGTGCTAATACTTTATCTTGTACTGGGCCAGTGTCTGCATAATAACGAGCTAGTACGCCTGCATCAAGTGATTTTAGCCATGTAGATAGCTGCTTGAGTTTTTTATGGATCACCTTGTGATAATCCCTTCCCCAACCATAACGGGAAATTTTGGCGTATTCGTCGCCTTCGGGACGTTGATATGCTGTGTAGTAGTTTAGCGCCACACACACTAGCGATCGCGCCTCTGGCATCACTAAGCTGATATCCTGACGCTTTGAATTAGCCATCCATTCCATATCGGCGTGATAACCCAGTTCAATCCATGCTTGTAACCTCTTTGCTGCTGTGGCATCTACCCTATCTACAGCAACAATCCCAACTTTGTGAAAGCCCAACTCCCTGGCTTTTTCTTTCACTAGACTGCTGCTTGTTACGGAATACTGATTCATTTTTTTATTGGGATTTTGCCTAAAGAAAGGCTATATGACTATACATTACTTAATCAATCGCTTTGATTAAGATTTGTTACTTACATAAAATTTTATTTATAGCCGAATGTACTACTAGGCAAAACCGTCCCTCTCCGACTCGGAGAGGGACAGGCTTAAACTAAAGTTTAAGGTAGGGAGAGGTTCGTCGAACTCACATCTTTTTCAGGAGGGTTAAGACTGCTCCTGTTGAGTTTTGCTCTAAAACTTCCATCGTGAGGAAGATTTAGCAAAATGTAGCAATCTATCTCAAAAGTGGCTTTCTTTTTACCTATTTTTGTATTGAAATTAATATTCAGCTAGGATGATACAGGTAATTTTATGACCTCTGCTGAATTTATCTCGCCAGCGCAGTTGAAAGAAGAATTCCAGATTGAGGGAATTACAGAACCAAGTATACTGCGTTATTTTGAAACCTTAAATGCAGTAGAATTTGAGACAACTGCTGCCTTATTTGCGGGAAATGGTGTGATGCGTCCACCATTTGAATCTGATATTGTGGGGACAGATGCGATCGCAGCCTACTTAAAACAAGAAGGCCAAAACATTAAAGCTTACCCCAACACCGGAATAGCTGACACTTTAGAAAATGGTGATATCCAAGTCCAGGTAACAGGCAAAGCACAAACTTCCTGGTGTAGTGTAAATGTTTTGTGGCTATTTATCCTCAACCAACAACGGCAAATTTCCTATACCAGAATCAAACTTTTAGCTTCTCCCCAAGAGTTACTTTCTTTAAAGTCAGTTCAACCGGGTACATAGTGTCAGCCTAATTAGTCGAATCAAAAGACCTATTCCTCTCCGACGCCCTGAGTAATAGGTTTGTCGAACTCACATTTATTTACATCGTCAAAAGTAGCAAATAAGTATAATGGCTTAGGCAAGGTCTAATAATACCCAAAACAAAATCTAGTTATCTAAAATTCGGATAAATCACATGACTTGAAAAATAGGAACTTTTGTCTATTGGACTAATTCGGGTAAAGTAGCTTCTAACTTGAGACAGTTGGCACCATTAACCTGCAACTGATACTCTACCTTATCCATAAGACGATTCATAATCAGCCAACCATAACCACCTTCTTGTTTTTCTATAGGGTCTGGAGCGTAGTAAGTAGACATATCAAAGCCTTCGCCGTAGTCCCAAACTTCTAGAGCAAGATCCCGGCCTTTGAGTTCCAAACGCAGTAAGATCGGTAAATTTGGTTTCTCCTTGTGAGCATGACGGACTGCATTTGAGTAGGCTTCTACCAAAGCCAGTCTCAAACGACTTGATTGCCGTGACCAATCTACAGAATCTCCTAGCTGGATTTTCAAACATCCCAGCAACCAGTTTTCGACAATATTAAGAAAATTCAAGTCACTTGGTACATGAAGCTCGCTTTTCATGACTTACAAAATCTCCAGTGAAAGTATAGTTTGATCATCTTCTTGAACGTGGTTATCTGCCTGGATGCGAGCTAGTAAATGCTTAAGAGAAAGCGGTTGTTGCTCTTGTTGCAAGAGTTGCCAAAGACCATCTTGATTGAGCATAGAACGCTTCACTGACTCAACGTCAGACTCGGTTTTTACTGCTGAATCAGAATTATTTGATATCATTGCTTCTGTAATTCCATCGCTGGCAAGTAACAATGTGTCTCCAGCAGCGAGAACCAAACGACCAGACTGTGCCTGCCACTTAGGCAAGATCCCCAAAGGAACGCTGCGGACTTTGAGGTAATTGGGATTATCGGCTAAAGCACCTTGGTGTGACCATAATAGTGGATAGATATGACCGGCATTAGTGTAGACGAGTTCCTTAGTGGTAGGGGTATAACAGACTAACACAAGGGTGATAAAATAATTGTTGCTAATCAAGTCTTCACTGAGAGCGTGGTTGAGGTTCTGCATGACCACATTTGGCTCGGCTGGTGTTTCTTGAGATAATTCCCGGCGCAAAACTGAAATAATACTAGCCATAAATAAAGCAGCTGGGACACCCTTGCCAGAAACGTCACCCACTGCTAACCACAAGTCGCCTTTGGGATGAACAAAAACTTCAAAAAAATCGCCTCCGACTTCCCGCGCGGGATAGCAGCAGGCTTGCACCTTGACACCTTTGATGTCAGGTAAAGTTTGGCGTAGCAAGTTGTATTGAATTTGGCGAGCCACTTCCAACTCATTGTGAATCTGCTCTTGCTTTTCTTGGAGGCGCTGGTAGAATTTTGCTTGAGAGAGGGCTAAGGCTGCTTGTTCGGCAACACCTGCAATCAGTTGGATGTCTTCGTCTTCCCAAGGGCGATCGCGTCCCCATTGGTAGAGGGCCAGCACAGCCAACATATGCTGCTGGTAGCTCAGTGGCACAACCAAAAGGTGGGAAGGCTTGCCCTTATAGACATCTTCAGCAAGTTGATAATGACGGGTTTCCAGCACCTTTTCAATTAAAAGAGTGGGGTCGAAGAAGCAATCTGATACATCGGATTCCGGATCGTGGTAAAAAAACCGGTCTTGTGTGAGGCGATCGCCCTCTACTGGTCTGAGCAAGCAACTGGTAGCTTCAAATGTTTGTCCAATAGTTGCTACAATCTTTTGCAGCATACTGTCGTAGTCTAAAGATTCCCGAATTGCTGTTGTTACCGCATTAAACAAAGATTCTCGCCTTAAAGCCCGACGCAATTCTTGGGTGCGCTTCTTAACTAGGCGATATGTATCAGTGGCTTGCTCAACTAACGCTCTCAGCCGATCCGGATTCCAGGGTTTGGTAATGTACTTGAATACCTGACCGGAGTTAATCGCATCCACCAAATCTTCGACATCAGTAAAACCAGTTAACAAAATCCGAATCGTGTCTGGAAAGCGCTCTACAGTACGACTCAAAAATTCAGTGCCATTCATTTCTGGCATTCTTTGGTCAGAAATAATCACCGCCATTTCGCCAAATTTCTCCAAGATTTCCAGAGCAGCAAAGGCATGATTGGCTTTATATACTTGAAAATCTCGCCTAAAAGTGCGGTAGAGTAGATCTAAGTTATCTGGCTCATCATCTACCACCATGAGCTTAAGTTTGTCCAACCCGATCTCAGACATATTTGACTTCAGTTTTCACATATTTGAATGGCGAGATAGTATGATGTTTATCTCACCTGATAAATAACAGAAAATCAGAGAAGCTATTCACTTTGAAAATATAACTTTCTCAAAGTTGTGAGTTTCTCTTGTTCATCCTTAATAATTGCTCCACACCAAAATTAACTTTATCCAACCAACCCAGAACGCAAGGCGCGGACTGCTGCTTGGGTACGGTCATCGGCACATAGCTTATTCAAAATATTGCGAACGTGAGTTTTAACAGTGCCAACAGTGATGTAAAGTCTTTCGGCAATTAGTGCATTACTACAACCTTCGACAATCAACTGTAACACTTCTAATTCCCTTTCTGTCAGGGTGTAAGGTTGAATTCCTTCCAGATTCTCAAAAGAATCAGGGTTAGGGGCAATAGTCTTGGTATCGACAAAAGCCGATTCCAACTTTGGGGGATTTTGTTGCGCTTGTTGTAATACAATCCGAGCGATCGCCGGATCGATCCAGGCGTTGCCATTGTAAGTTACTCGCACTGCTTCCAGCAAATTATCGAATTTGATATCCTTCATGCAGTAAGAGTCTGCGCCAGCAGCAAAAGCTGCCAACACCGCTTCTTTGTTATCCCGCAGCGTCAAAATTAACACCTTTGTGAGTAGCTGCTGTCCATTAATAGTAGATTTTACCTCCCGTGTCAGTTCAATGCCATCCTTATCTGGTAAACCAATATCTACAATCGCAATATCTGGTTGTAGCATTTTTAACATTTTTAGTCCCTCAGCAGCATTAGCAGCTTCACCTACAACTTCAATTTCATCCTTTTGCAGTAGTGCTGTCCGAATACCCACACGAGTTAGGTCATGATCTTCAATCAGAGCGATACGAATTTTACTCATAGCCAACTTCAGCCCGTTACACTACCTTAACTATAAAGTCGAGTTTCGTGACATACTCCCACACTAATCCCAAGTAGTATAGCGGGGGTTAATCAACAGCACTCAATAAGCTAACAATTACTCAATGAGTGCTCATCCTTATTTAGCTTAATTTGTGCTAAAATCGACCGAATAACAAGGTTTTTACCGTCTCCGTCAGAAGATACACCCGTAAGCATTCACTGGCGTTTGATAAAATTAACATTCAAGGAAATCTGGTGTGATGGTTAATCAAGAATAGGCTATGTCTAACGGCAATCAAGCATTTTCAGTGTTGGGAATACCAGTTCATGTGATGGCTAACTATCCAGGCTGGTTGTTAGAATGCCTGCACGCAGGCAAAGGAACTCATGTAGTAACCCTCAATGCAGAAATGACTATGCAGGCAGACCGAAATCAATTCTTAGCTCAGGTGATTAAAAATGCTGAACTAGTGATTCCAGATGGAGCCGGGGTTGTTCTGTATTTGCGGTGGCTGTTATGGCAAAAAGTACAGCGTTTTCCGGGGATTGAATTAGCAGAAAAACTTTTGCAAGAACTTGGGCAACAGAAGACAAGGGCAAAGGTCTTTTTCTATGGAGCAGCGCCTGGAGTGGCCTCAATTGCGGCAGATTTTTGGCAGCAGCAAATTCCAGATTTGAATATAGTAGGCACTCACTCAGGCTACCATTCCCGAGAAGAAGAAGCACAATTGCGACAAACTCTGGCTCAATTGCAGCCAGAAGTGATTTTTGTAGGTTTGGGAGTGCCACGTCAAGAGTTATGGATTGCCGAAAACCGCCATTTGTGTCCTCAAGCAATTTGGATTGGCGTTGGTGGCAGTTTTGATATTTGGTCGGGAACTAAAACTCGTGCTCCCGCCTGGTTAGGAAATAATAATTTGGAATGGTTGTATCGGCTTTATCAAGAACCTTGGCGTTGGCGGCGGATGTTGGCTTTGCCAGCGTTTGCTGCAAAAGCGTTTGTTTATCGTTTGACAGCAAGGGGTGCTATTAGTTAAGAGTGGGGAGTGGGGAGAGACGCGATTAATCGCCTCTGTACAGGAGTTAAGAGTGTTATTACTTATACTATTTGACACAAACTTTCAGAGATATAGATTTCTCGTAGGCAATATTGCTCATGGGTGTAAACTCATAACGTGAAAGTTAGTCTAGAAGCAGCATTTAGAGGTTGTCTCGTTCCCAGTCTCCGACTGGGAATGCCTAATGGGGGGTGCCGCCTCTTGACTTACGCCATCGCAATGAGGTGCATTTCCAGCCTCTAGCTGGAAACGAGATTTTAAAAGGATTAAAGTCTTCCAAAAATTTGAAATTTTCTTTGTTGTATTTTAAATTCCCAGGCGAAACTTGGGAATCCTTATTTTTGAGAGGAATGTCACATCTAAGTCGGCAAACTATTTGGTTGTGGGTATGAGGAAAATTTAACAATGCCAGTATTAACAACTCAAGTTAAGACAGACAAATCAGTTTATAGAAAGGATGGTGAAACTCAACAGCGCGATAGCAATACTACTGCAAAAGTACAATTGCAATCTGTAACCAAGACCTATACGAATGGCTGTCACCCCTTGTTGAATGCGAACCTTGAGATAAAAAAGGGAGAATTTCTGTTTATCACGGGGCCAAGTGGTTCTGGTAAATCAACGCTCTTGAAACTGTTATATGGACAGGAGTTGCCTACACAGGGAGAAGTAATTGTTGATGGATATAATGTAGCGGGTTTACGGGGCGATCGCTTGTCATTATTGCGGCGACGGATTGGCATTGTGTTTCAAGACTACAAATTGATTACCCAACGAACAGTAGCGGAAAATGTGACTTTTGTGCTACAAGCTCAAGGGTATACCCGTAAAGAAATTCAACGACGCCTACAACCAACCTTGAAACTAGTGGGTTTGCTGAATAAAGCTGACTGCTTTCCAGATCAACTGTCTGGGGGAGAGCAACAACGGGTGAGTATTGCACGAGCGATCGTTGGTACACCACCCCTGCTGTTGGCGGATGAGCCGACTGGAAATCTCGATCCAGATAATTCCTGGCAAGTCATCCAGATTCTCCAGAAGTTAAATTCTTTTGGAGCTACGGTAATTGTTACCACTCACGATGAACAATTAGTACGGCGATGCAATCATCGGGTAGTACAAGTTCGCAATGGACAGCTGTCTTAAAAATAAGCATTGGTCATTTGTCATTTGCCATTTGCAAATGACAAATATAGTGATAGTAGGAGCGCACAGCAGGAAGTCAGAGACAGCCGTCGGCTACTCCTGACTTACCCGATCATAGTAGTTCCTAACCTATTTTGTCTTGTTTGCGTGAGTATAATTTATTTCAACAACAACATAGAAAGCACATTTGAGTAATTCTGACCATATCTGGTTTTCCTAATTATTCCAGAAACGATTTTTTTCTGTAGATAAGTGACTGCGATCGCTCCTACAGTTACCACTGAAAAAGCAATCAGAAAGTGACTAGCAAATTTTGGTAAATATACCACCATAGTTTGCCAATAATAAACAAAGAATATATGCCACAAATATATCCATAAAGAGGATGAACTAATAAAAATAATTCCCCTAATCAACACATGATTATTGTTAGATAAATTATACTTATAACAAATTCTATCTACTGCACAGAAAGCAAACAAAGACATAAAAATCCCATAGGAAACAAAGTACATTCTGGGTGGATACTTAAAATCTTGGGTAGATATAAAATGTCCTCGACTACGGTAATAGAAACCAGCTAATAATAAGAATATAGTCAAAAAAATTCCAGAAATAAATAATATTTTTTTTAATCTAAGTTGGGGTAACGCTATGCCCAAGCCAAATAAACAACCATAGGGAATAAGATAAAATAAGTAATCATCGATCAATTGTATAATAATTTGACTATGTAAGTGAAAATGACCAATTTTAATAAATAATATTTCGTATCCCAGATATATTAAAAATAGCAAAGCTAAAAATTTATTTTCCGACTTAGATAAGTTGTATAACTTCAATAAAGGATTTGCAAAAATAGCAACGAGAGTAAATACACGAATAATCCAAACATATCCAATCCCTTTTAAGAAGAGAAAAGTTTCAATTATTTCTGAAGACGAAAATGGATAAGGTTTAGCCAGCAAAAGAAATATCAGATCAGCCGAAATGAAGAAAAAAGTGAAAAATAACCATACCGGGGCAATCAGACGAGGCAATCTTTTTTGCAAATAATTCCAAAATGATATCTTTTTATTCTTAGCTGAATAGTAATATAATGTTCCTGATGCAATAACCATCAGAGGTACATCAAAACGTCTGATGTCAAATAAAATATTATTTTCAGGGCCTACATGGGCAAAAATAATACAAACCAGCGCGATAGTTTTTAAGATATCAAATCTAATATCTCGCTGTTTGTCTAGAGTTTTTTCTATCTTATTTATCATTGGCTACACAAAAGTAATTTAATGTTGATGGCTTTTCAATAATTATGCAAAGTTGCTTCACCAAAAGTATGGAAATTTTGCCAGATAAGAAAAAATAAGAAAATTATTTAACATTGGAAAGACAATTTTGCAGCAGCAACTGGGGCGTTCTATCCTTGATTTTTAAGTAAAATTTGGATTTTGATGTTTAACTAAATATAGGAATCACTTCTGTGCTGTTCCCTGTTCCCTACCGCGCAAGTAAATTCAGGAATCAAATCCGATTGCTATAGTCTGGCATACTATATATTGAATAACCATATTTCTTTACACATACAGTAGAATTCAGGAGCGGAGCTTGGGATTACTCCACCGAGGCATCAGAATTGGTGAATGAGCTACGTCCCGCTACGCTAACAGAAGTAAAACACCGTTTATACCTGGCTTTGAGACGAGTCGCTCTGTACTTTACCTTCATGGAGATGTGCTATATATTACCTAAGTTACTTGCAAAACTTAAGTAGCATAGTAGTATGACTTGACCTTTTTTTTATTAAAAATTAAAAGTTAAAAATTAAGAAGAATAATAATTTTTAATTAATTAATTTGGGGTTCAGAGCAACCACTGATAGCGAAGCGTTAGCGAGTCCTCGAGCGTCTTGCAATTTTTAATTAATAATTTTTAATTTTTAATTGGAGCGTTCGCCTTTGGCGTCTCGTAAAGAAGCGACTTGACCCGAAACTTTCTTTGGTACTGTACCCATCTGGGGAAGCAAGCTACGCGCAGCGTCTCACCAAATCCCATCCGTGAGAAGCTAGCGCCTGCCGTAGGATGCCCGTACTCCCTGACAAGCAAGCTACGCGTAGCATCTCCTGTCTTGAGAAGGGCAGTAGGGAGAAGCAACTGGCGTGCGGTTTATAACCGCCCTTTTTACGTTAAGTTGACACCAATGCACAGATGTGCACTCCTACTCATTCAAATGAGAATGGCTATAACTAATAAACGTGATGCTTGACTTTTGTAGATACGGATACGAAAGTGGCTGCTGTTTTGAGTGGTAGCAGTTGTAAGCGATCGCAAGCTTGTAAACTCTTAAAAGCTGCCTCTCGGATTACAACTTCCTCCTCTTGACTGAGTAGGAGTTGCAAGCATTCGACAACATCTTGCTGCACTGAAGAATCAACCCGCTTATGGCTGATGAATTTAGTTAGTTGACGTAGGGCAATCAACCGCTTCAATGGATCTTTTTCTGTTAAATTGACCAACAACTGATCAAGGTGGTCTTCTTCTCGATTTTCATAGAAGTTGACAATTTGCCATATCAATAAAATTAAAGTTAACAGGGTTCCCACACCTTGCACAATAGCACCAGCGCCAATCCAGGGACTGTAAGAGTCAACCCAAATTGCAACTGCCATGTAAGTGCTGACAGTAGCAAGACCACCACTAACGACTGCTAAGGCTAACCGACGATTTGAACTGTTTAAGAACTTACGTATCTTAGACCAGTGCAATTGCCAGTCCCACTCCTGCATTGAGTAAACCAATACCATTATCCCAACGCCGATTAAGAGAGCCAATAGCAGTATCCAGTTCCACAACAACATGGCAACGACGATTGTCAGTAAGCCCAGAAAGCCACCAGGCCCAGAGACGCGCTTAAATGTTTGCTGCTTTGTAGCTCCCTTTGTCTTGAATTTTGTCAGCGGCCAGTTCCATTTGGGGATCTGGTTGATCAATTGCTGCCAATAAGACGAAGCCTGTGCCACAGTGTTTACCTACTTGATTACAAAATTACCTATTGTATAAGTTTTACTAGAGCTTTGATTCAGTAATCAAAAACCTAACCCCCCAGCCCCCTTCTCTAGCAGGGAAGGGGGAGTCAAACTCCCCTTTGGGCTTGCCTAACAGCAGGCTGATGCCAAGGTCGAGGGGTTGGGGGAGAGATTTTTCCAAGATTACTGAATTGCTGTTCTAGGGATGAAGAAAGGGTGAAGACCCAAACCAAAAGATGCCCGATTTTCATCGACGGATACTAGACTAGTACAGCACGGCGGAAATCAAGATACCATTTTAAATGGCTCATAGCAAGGGCATCTTGTGCGTAAGTCCTATTTAAAGACAAAAACGAAAGTGATCAAGCGTGAATTGACCATCAAAAGCACAGAAGGTAACGCTGTAGATGTTATTCACATTTATAGATAATAAGGTATTGGGGGAAATTGCAGAGTCTGAATTGCCAAGATTAGCGCTTGGTAGTGCAGTTTGACCGAGCAGTTGCCGATCGCGATCGTAGGCAGAAAGCACTAGCCGTTGCGAACTAGTGACAAAGGCGCTAACCGAGTTAACCGGACGTAAGAAAGTAGCTTCTAAAAGTCCGCTTTTAGGCGCTCCCATTAAGACTGTTAGCCCTGAATAGGTTGGAAATGCTGGATTTGATGGCTGTATTGCTAGAGAATTGTGAAAAATTACTCCCCAGCGTTCATACTGGCGCTCTACTGTTTCAAAACACTTCAAGTCTTCTAAGTCTAAACAAATACAAGTAGGTACAGTCACTCTGGCAGCGTCAATACCTGGTTCGACCTGACCCCACCAAGCTGAAGCTGTAATTTCGTTTTGTATATCAAAGTTGTCAAGCGCAAATTTAGCGTCTTCAATCGTTAGTAGTTTATTTGATTGAAGAGTAGCCTGCTTTACCATGACATCCCGCCTTACCATTACCTAGAGAACAATCAGATTAGTTATACATCAAAAGCTATTGTTTCTACATATAGAAGTAGAATTAATAGTTTATTAAAATGAGCGTTTTGACTCTTCATGACGCTCAAAATTATTTATGAGTTTTTTGATAGACTACCATAAAAACTTATGTTTCATTCACGCTTTTGTGATAGTCGCTATCACGAAAAACCCTTATAAAACAGTAATTACAGCGTTAAGTTATTTTTTCATAATAAAAAACAATTACAAAATCTTTACAAGTAATCTAGTAATTTTATATCTACTTAATCTAGCGGTAGCGAGAAGTCCTAAAGTGATTGGTTCGCCGATAATAACAATGAGTGGGAAGTTGGAACTAAACACGCAAGCATCTAGAGTGATAAAAAACACAGCGATGCGGAGAAATTATCAAATACTCTCTTTGCGTCCCCGCGTCCCAGGTCTATTGTTTCACTTGTGCCAACTAATCACCACAGTTAACAAAAAATACTTATGTTTCAACCACTAGGATTTGAACAACGCTCCATAAATACCTCACTAGGTAGAATGGCATACTATACTGCTGCTGGGGCACCTTGGCTGGACAGTGTAACTGCCAAAAATGATCGGGAAACTTTGGTGTTCTTGCACGGCTTCGGTGGTGGATCTTCTGCTTATGAGTGGTCAAAAGTTTATCCGGCTTTTGCCGCCGAATATAGGGTGATTGCGCCAGATTTGATCGGTTGGGGTAGGTCTGAGCATCCAGCGCAAAGTTATAAGATTGAGGATTATTTGACCACGATTCGGGAATTTTTAGAGCAGACTTGTACTGCGCCAGTAACAGCGATCGCTTCTTCTTTAACCGCAGCATTTACAATTCGAGTAGCAGCAGATCATCCTGATTTATTCAAGTCTTTAATTCTTACTACCCCCGCCGGACTTTCCGATTTTGGCGAAGACTATTCCCGTAGTTTTTTTGCCCAGTTAGTCAGCGTTCCCCTTGTTGACCGTTTACTTTACAGCACTGGAATTGCTACGAGTGGGGGTATTCGCAGCTTCTTAGAGCAACGGCAATTTGCCCAGTCTAATCGAGTGTACCAAGAAATTGTAGATGCTTATCTACAATCCGCCCAACAGCCTAATGCTGAGTATGCAGCGCTGTCTTTTGTACGCGGTGATTTGTGTTTTGATTTATCTCTTTATATTCAACAACTAACAACTCCCACCGCCATTATTTGGGGACAAAGGTCAGAATTTACAGGCCCATCCATTGGTCGCCGCCTTGCGGAAATTAATCCCCAAGCGATCCGATTTTTTCAACAGTTGGAAGATGTGGGGTTAACACCGCAGTTGGAATTGCCAGCAGTAACAATTGGGTTAATTCGTAAATTTTTGCCTTTGCTTAATTAGTGGTTTGCTCAGTTGTCAAAGCCTCATCTAATTTTCTACCTTTTACCTTCTTTAATGTTCTAATTTCAACCATAATTGTGTCGCTAGACTTTGAATTTTCGAGGCTTATTGAAGAATTCAGGAGTCAGAGTTAATGCTGAATTCTGACTCCTGAATTCTGTTTTGATAAAGTCGTTTGAAATGCGCCATATGTATCAGAATCGATAAAGCTACATAATCTGCCGTAAATCTAGTACAAATCCAGGTAGTACATTTTCTCCTGATAAAGTAGCAGGATTGTCTAATATCTCTACATTTTTACCTGGACGATAAATTTCTACTTGCTTGTTTTTCCGGTCAATTAACCAGCCTAATTGAGCGCCATTTTCGATATATTCCGGCATTTTCTCTTGCAATTCTTTCAAGGAATCAGAACGAGAACGCAACTCTACTACAAAATCAGGACAAATCGGGGCAAATTTTTCTTGTTGTTCTGGGGTTAAAGCATTCCATCGCTCAATTTTCACCCAAGAAGCATCAGGAGAACGTTCTGCACCATTGGGTAGGGTGAAACCAGTTGAAGAGTCAAAACCTTTGCCTAATTTAGGCTGTTTATTCCAGATTCCTAATTCAACAACGATATCAAAGTTACGGTTGCCAGTATCACTACCTGTAGGTGGCATAATTAATAATTCCCCTGATGCTGTACGCTCAAATCGATAATCGCGGTTTTTCTGACACATCTGGAAAAATTGCTCATCAGTCAAGTCAATTTTCAATTTGAATGTAGAAGGGAAAGTGGTTGTTGTAGCGTCCATAGGCGATTCTGAGCATATTAGTTTTTAGTTTAGTATTTTGTGGTAAGCGATCGCTTGATGAGATGATGGAGAGGGCAAACCACACAACTTGCAACAAAACGTAAAGTAGTAACACACACAGGCGTAATATATAAGTGATGGAATTACATAAATTAAATAATTATTGTAAAGTTATAACCTTTGGTCTTTAATCAAATTCACGAGTGGGTCAAAAATTCTGGTTTTGGCTCCCTAGCGTCATTTGCCGCCGTAGGCATCGCAGCATTTCTAGAGTAGGCGTAGTTTATCCTCTTGAAAGAACTGCCCTCTGCCTCCTGCCTTCCTCGATAAATCGTTGATTAAGATGGAAAGTCTATGTAATAGTGGTAACATCGTAATTTTTCTCACATTCTTGGCATCGAATTATCATCTTTGATATACGCACAAGCCTGTCTCTAATTACCATTAAAGGAAATTGAGGCAATTAATGCCGCGAAGCGATCGCCATTCATCTATAACGCACAACTTGGGTTAATACCTAATCTCCACTCCCTGTTCCTCTTAGCTTTTAGGTTGTATTGTGGTTAGTCTGACTCTGTTAGAACCGCAACAGAAAACACCCCTCCAGCAGTGGTGCTTTGAGAACTCCTCGATAATTCGGATTGGTCGAGCAGCAGATAATCACGTTGTTTTAACTGATAATTTAGTTTCCCGACATCATTTAGAACTCAGACAAGTCGGTTCCTCTACCAATGGCGACGCTTGGCAGCTGATTAGTCAGGGTACAAATGGGACTTTTCTCAACGGTATCCTTGTAATTCAGAGTCCGTTACCAGATAATTCCCTTTTGCAATTGGCACAGGGAGGCCCAATACTGCAATTCCAAATTCAGGAGGTAACAGTACTGGAAACTGGTTTGCGATCGCCACAATCGCCACAAATACAAGAGACGGAAGAAAACGCTGCCGAGACGCTTTACTCAGCAAAAAATTCGGCTAGTTCATCCTCCAGTTGCACTCACGAAGGTAACTCGCCGAATAATCTGTTTTGCATCCACTGCGGTCAACCCCTTTCAGTGCAACAGAGGATTCGCCATTATCAGATATTGCGAATTCTCGGACAAGGAGGTATGGGTACTACTTATCTCGCATGGGATGCGGCTGGTCTGATTGCGGGTATACCACAACTGCTGGTGTTGAAGCAAATGAATGCTGATATGATGAAAATTGCCAAAGCTCAAGAGTTATTTGAGCGGGAGGCGTATACTCTCAAATCCCTTAACCATCCTGGAATTCCCAAGTATTATGACTTCTTTGTAGAAGACGGAAAAAAATACTTGGCAATGGAACTAATCCACGGACAAGATTTAGAAAAACGTGTCTATACTACTGGGCCAGTGACACCAAGCCAAGCGATCGCTTGGATGATCCAAACCTGCGATGTCTTAGACTATCTTCATAGCCAAAGCTCTCCACTGATTCACCGCGATATTAAACCCGCCAATCTGATGGTGCGAAGTTCAGAAAATCGCATAGTGGTGCTGGATTTTGGCGCAGTTAAGGAAATTGGCACAGCGCCCGGTACTCGAATTGGTGCAGAAGGTTACTGCGCTCCTGAACAAGAACGAGGACAACCTTTGACTCAATCTGATTTGTATGCAATTGGGCCAACGCTGATTTTTCTGCTCACAGGAGAAAACCCGTTTAAGTATTATCACCAACGAGGGCGAAACTTCAGGTTTGATGTGGCAAAAGTTCCCACCATTAGTTCCCAATTAAGGGATGTGATTGATCGCGTTACAGAACCATTGCCACGCGATCGTTACCAAACTGCAAAGGAGCTAGCTGCGGCTTTAGCTGCTTGCAAAGTTTAGAGAGTGCGGAGTCGGGAATAGGGAGTGGGAAATATTGAAAACCCCTATTCCACGCGATGTGTAACTTATTCTTGGAACCCCGCTTCCATTGCTCTCTCTCCGCATGGAAAGAGGCTTTGATTCTTACTCCCCTTCCTTGTAGGGAAGGGGTTGGGGGTTAGGTTTGAGAGAAAGTTGCACACGGCATTATTTCCTATTCCTCATCCCAAGTTTCTACAGCTAGCAATTCACTAACTGGGTCTTGCATACTAAAGCCAAAGTCAAGCAGTTCCTGTTTCCAGTGCTGCCATTCATTGCCGTAGAGCAAAGCGATTTTCCAGATGCTATCGCTTGGCTTGATAATATTCGATTCTATGAGTGATTGCACATTGCGCTGCAATTTCACCATTGGGTGAATCACTTGCTGAGTCATAACTCTCGATTGAATTCAGATTTTGTTGGTAAATACTTAATCAAAACTGCTTCCCATTCTGCAATTGTTGCCGGGTCGTAGAGTGGTGTAATTCGGTAAAGCTAGTCTTAACTTTCTAACTATACCATAACAAACTCTACTAAGTTACTGGTAAATTCGGTTTTGTACGGTAATTACCACCACAAAACTCCAATTCCATCAAGCAGTCCTTATACTTTTTGCAGAAATCAGGCAAAGATTCAGGGCGAAGGGTTAAGGGATGCTTATGTTTCCACTTTTCCCTTTAATCTTTCCCCGTCTTCTTTGTCCTCTTATAGCGGTTCCCAGGTGCATGAAGTACATATCAAAACCTCACTCCCTCCCTGAGTTCGGAGAGGGGAGATAAAGCACAGCTTTATCGGGGTGAGCTTAAGCTGTAGATAACCTTTACCCTTTCTCCACTAGAGTGCAACAGTACCTTTTTTGACGCACTCCTCCGCATGAATGACGGGGGATTCTTTCAAGCAGCAATTGCAGGTACAACCCATCTTACATTGCGTCGCCCACTGGATAACGCCCTGCCCAGGATATATATCTTAACTATTAACGGCTGAATAAATGAGCGACTGGGTTGGGGAGGCAGTGCGTTGGGCGGCTCTGCCGACAGCCAAGCAAGTGGTGTTCAGGCATCCGCTTATATTCCCCGTATAAATGACGGGGGCTTTACGCATCACAACTCCTAAGATATTCATTGTGGGCGCAGAGCAAAATAATTAGTCCTCTGTGAAGTTGCAGTGACACTCCGACACCGATTGTAAGCAATACAGTGTGGGCTTGTGGCGGAAATTATCTTTCCAGAACTTTTTTGGCAGTACTCCAAGTTGTTTCCTGCTACAGCAGTTTCTAGTCAGGTACGTATCCTGCCCGACTGTCTTTTTTTAAAGGCTACTATTTGTCTCAATCACGAAAGATATGTGTGCTTGTTGAAGAACCCATCGGACACGGGCTAGTTTGAAAGTTTTTGACTGACAGGGAAATTTGCAATTGAGTAGAAATATCTACTGTTTCTGTTTCTTCAAACGTTATTTAGAATATCGCAAACATCTGGCATTAGGCAAATTAATTGCAAATCTTTATATAATTTTAATGTTTTATCTAGAAAATAAGACCTGGAGGGTCGCCCTGTTTAGATGCAGGAGCGGATCGCATGGCAAAATTGTCGGTACAGCATAGGCTTACCATAAAGTTCCCTCCTCTTCAGAGTCAGCATTTGAATTTTGTGTAAAAAATTTTTAGCCGAGATGTTAGTTTCTGTTGAGCAGATGGGCATCCTCATAACAGGAGGCTTGCTGATACCTAAGTATTTACCACAGCAAGTATGTGAGGCATGGCTAGTTCGGAGGCAGAATACCTAATTACTCGCAAAAAGCAGATTCAGCGGCGACAAAAGATTGTCACGATAGTGTCGATGTTCTCTTTTTTTGGTTCTACGGTATTTGCAATCATTCCGGTAATACAACAGGCTAGTCAACCTAAGCCAGCAATTGCGTCTCCTTCTGCTGAGTCAGGATTACAGCAACAGGCGCGGGGCTACGAGTTGGTTTTACAACGGGAACCAGAAAACCAACTTGCTTTAGAGAAACTGTCTGTGGTGCGGTTGCAATTGAAGGATGCTAAGGGTGCGATCGCACCTTTGGAGAAGCTGGTGAAGTTGCACCCTGAACGGCAAGATTACAAAGTTGTATTAGAGCAGATTAAGAAACAAGAAGGAAAGAGCGATCATAGCACAAATAAGCAGCCCTAAACTAAGTGATGCTTCCTAGTCAAGTAGTATTGTCAAAATCTCACCTACGGCATTTTTATCAAAATAGTGGTTTTCTCTTGGTATACACCCAAAGGTATTCAGTGGAAGATTTATCTAATATCAAAATCTTAGTTACAGGTGCTGATGGCTTTATCGGTTCTCATTTAACTGAAGAACTTGTTAGAAAAGGCTTTGAAGTCCGAGCTTTTGTTTTTTATAACTCTTTTAACTCTTGGGGCTGGTTAGACAACTCTCCTCAAGATATTAAAGAGAGTCTAGAAGTGTTTGCTGGAGATATTCGAGATCCTTACGGAGTAAAGAAAGCCCTAGAAGGGTGCGACATCGTAATGCACTTAGCGGCTTTAATTGCCATTCCTTATTCTTATCATTCTCCTGATACTTATATTGACACTAATATTAAAGGAACACTCAATGTTGTGCAAGCTGCTAAAGAATTAGGATTGCAAAAAGTTATTCATACTTCTACTAGTGAAGTGTACGGTACTGCCAAATTTGTTCCTATTACTGAAGAGCATCCCCTTCAAGGACAATCACCTTATTCAGCAAGTAAAATTGGAGCAGATCAGATTGTAATGTCATTTTACTACTCTTTTAATACTCCAGTCACAATTATCCGACCATTTAATACTTATGGTCCTCGACAATCTGCTCGAGCAATTATTCCAACTGTAATTAGTCAAATTGCTACTAGAAAACACAAAATTAAACTAGGTACATTAAATCCAACTAGAGATTTTAATTATGTCCAAGATACCGTTCAAGGCTTTATCGCTGCGGCTCAATCAGATAATCTTGGTGAAGTTATTAATATTGGCAGTAACTATGAGATATCGATTCAGGAAACTGTTCAATTAATTGCAGAGATAATGAATGTTGAAATTGATGTTGAAACTGAACAGCAACGCCTCCGTCCTGAAAAAAGTGAAGTTGAGCGTCTCTGGGCGGATAATACTAAAGCAAAGCAATTGCTAGGATGGAAACCTCTTTATGGAGGTAAGGAAGGATTTAAGCAGGGACTAACAGAAACCATTAGATGGTTTACTAATGAAGAAAATCTTAAGTTATACAAAGCTAATATTTACAATATATAATAAAATAATTTAAATGAATAAACTTGATTTAATAAGTATCTTAGAAGCATTACAAAAAGTTCTGCCTCAAAATCAAGAGTTTATTGGATTGCATGAACCCTATTTTATCGGTAATGAATGGGTTTATATCAAAGAATGTTTAGATACCAGATGGGTTTCTTCAGTAGGGAAATTCGTTGATAATTTTGAGTCTAGTTTAGCTAACTACACTGGCGTAAAACGGGCAGTTGCAGTGGTAAATGGTACTGCTGCACTTCATATATGTTTACAGCTAATTGGAATTAAAGCAGGAGATGAAGTCTTAATTCCAAGTCTGACGTTTGTGGCAACGGCTAATGCTGTTTCTTATTGTGGAGCTATTCCTCATTTTATAGATAGTGAAGAAAGAACATTGGGAGTAGATCCTAAAAAATTAGGTAATTATCTAGATAGCGTTGCAGAAATTAAATCTGAAGGTTGCTGGAATCGAGAAACTGGGCGATGGATCAAAGGTATTATCGCAGTTCATACATTTGGTCATCCAGTAGACTTAGATCCTTTATGTGAGGTTTGTGAACACTTTCAATTAATCTTAGTAGAAGATGCAGCTGAGTCTTTAGGTAGTTTTTACAACGGACACCATACAGGTAACTGGGGTAAAGTTTCAGCACTGAGTTTTAACGGTAATAAAATTATTACCACCGGAGGAGGTGGAGCCATTCTCACCCAAGATGATTCTTTAGCAAACTTGGCCAAGCATATGACTACAACTGCCAAATTACCGCATCGGTGGGCCTTTAATCATGATCAGGTTAGTTATAATTATCGTCTGCCTAATCTGAATGCAGCTTTAGGATGTGCTCAACTAGAGAATTTACCAGAATTTTTAAGCGCAAAACGGGCTTTAGCAGAAAAATATGCTCAAGTTTTTCAAGGAATTCGTGGCATCAAGTTTTTCAAAGAACCTGATTTTGCACATAGCAATTATTGGCTAAATACTTTGTTATTGAATGAAGATTATGTCGCACAAAGAGACGAGTTATTGGAGTTAACTAATAGTCATGGTATTATGACTCGTCCTGCTTGGACTTTAATGCACAATTTACCTATGTTTCAAGACTCTCCTCGAATGGATTTGAAAGTTGCAGAAAGTTTAGAAAGCAGATTGATTAATATTCCTAGTAGTACTTTTTTATCAAAAAGATTAGGCATAAATTGAAAAAATCTAAGTCTTTATTTAATTAGCCAATGAAAAAAATAGAAGTATTTGGCATACCAATAGGACAGGGATATCCTTGTTTTATCATTGCTGAAGCAGGGGTAAATCATAACGGTAGCCTAGACATGGCTAAACATTTAATCGATAAAGCCTTTGAAGCTGGAGCAGATGCAGTAAAATTTCAATCTTTCAAATCGGAAAAAGTTGTCAGTTCTACAGCTCCTAAAGCAGAATACCAACTGCTGACGACGAATCCTAAGGAATCTCAACTGGATATGATTCGTACTTTAGAATTGTCAGTAGAAGCACATCGAGAATTACAAGCTTACTCTCACAAGCAAGGTATTTTATTTATTTCGACTCCCTTTGATGAAGAAAGTGCAGACCTTCTGGAGGAGTTAAAAGTCCCCCTATTTAAAATTCCCTCGGGAGAAATCACAAACTGGCATTTTCTACAGTATGTGGCACGTAAGGGTAAACCCTTGATTGTTTCAACCGGAATGTCTTACTTGAGCGAAGTTGAAGAAGCCCTACGGTTAATTCGCCAAGCTGGATGTGAACAAGTGGTCTTATTACACTGTGTCTCTAACTATCCCGCGAACCCTGCTGAAGCTAACCTTAAGGCAATGCATTCAATGGCGACAGCATTGCAAGTGCCAGTGGGCTATTCGGATCATACACTAGGGATTGAAGTGGCACTAGCAGCAGTTGCTTTAGGAGCTTGCGTCATCGAAAAGCATTTTACCTTAGATAAAAACTTGCCCGGACCTGACCACAAAGCCTCTTTAGACCCCCAAGAGTTACAGGCATTGGTCAAGGGGGTGAGAACCGTAGAATATGCCTTAGGGAATGGCTTGAAACAACCAACAGAATCTGAAGCTAATACCCGTGTGATCGCTCGTCGTAGCATAGCAGTAAGGTGTGATGTCATAGAAGGGACTGTACTCCAACCAGAAATGCTAACTGCCTTGCGCCCAGCCAGTGGGATTTCTCCAACCCTGCAAGAATTAGTACTAGGTCGCAAGGTAACGCGATCACTTCAAGCCGGTGAGTTGATCTCTTGGAGTGATTTCATATGAGAAATATTGGTGTTGTGACGGTAGGGCGATCAGACTATAGCAGTTGTCTACCGATTCTCAAACAGATTCAACAAGATCCCGATTTAAAATTACATCTAATTGTTACAGGAATGCATCTGTCGCCTGAATTTGGGTTGACTGTGGAAGACATTGAGGCTGATGGTTTTGAGATAGGCGATCGCGTCGAAATGCTCCTCAATTCTGATACACCCGAAGGCGTTGCTAAATCTATAGGTTTAGGGGTGATTGGCTTGGCACAAAGTTTTGCCCATTATCAGCCGGATCTGTTGCTAATTGTAGGCGATCGCTTTGAACTACTTTCGATTGTCAGTTCTGCTTTAGCTTTTCGCATTCCTATTGCTCACATCTCTGGTGGGGATATCACCGAAGGAGCGATAGACAATCAAATCCGTTACGCAGTGACTCAAATGAGCCATCTACATTTTGTGGCTATGCAGCAACATAAAGAAAGATTACTCCAGATGGGCGAAGAACCTTGGCGTGTTTTCGTAACAGGAGATCCAGCTTTAGACTCAATCCAACAAATGAAATTACTGGTGCGAGAGGAGTTAAGTCAGAGTCTTGGACTTGAGTTAAAGCCTCCTGTCTTGCTGATCACCTATCATCCCACGACCCTTAGTAGCATGAGTCCTTTGGAGGAAATTCAGATTGTCTTGAAGGCTTTAGAGCAGGTTGAAGGAACTTTAATCTTTACTTTTCCCAATGCCGATCCTGAAGGACGAGTGATTATTGAAAAAATTCAGGAATTTGTTACTGCTAAACCCCAAGCTAAGTTTTTTTATAATCTCGGTCAGTTAAGATACTACAGTTTACTAGGACAAGCTGACGTAATGGTAGGCAATTCTTCCAGTGGGATTTGGGAAGCGCCCAGTTTTTGCCTGCCAGTAGTTAATATTGGCGATCGCCAGCGAGGTCGTCTGCAAACAAAAAATGTTATCGATGTTGGTCTAAACGTTGAGTCTATCATTGAAGCCATCCACAAAGGATTATCTATCTCTTTCCGAGCGTCGTTAGATCAGCGACAAAATCCTTATGGGAATGGTTACGCAGCCCTTGAAATTGTAGATGTTCTCAAAACCGTTGAATTAGACTTAAATTTATTGCAAAAAAAATTTAAGACCACCAATCACTGTCTTGATAAAACCTAACAACAAACTAGAACAGGTTTAGATTATGAGTTGGGATGCAAGTTGGGAAAACATATTCATCAGCCAGGAATGGGGAAAATATCCTCCAGAAGACGTTATTCGTTTCGTGGCGCGGAATTTTTATGTCTTTCCAGATAGAAAACAAATTAAATTGCTAGAAATCGGCTGTGGTACTGGAGCAAACGTCTGGTATATGAGTAGAGAAGGGTTTGATGTCTATGGAATTGATGGGTCAAATACTGCGATAGCTAAAGCAGAAAATTATTTAGACTCAGAAGGTTTAAAAGCCCATCTCCAAGTCGGAGATCTGATTTCCTTATCTAATTTTTATCCTCCCGCTTATTTTGATGCAGTGCTAGACATAGCGTGTTTGCAACATAACTCAATTGAAAACATTAAAATCATAGTAGAACAAGTTAAAACTATGCTCAAACCTGGGGGCAGAATCTTTTCTATGACCGTTGCTTCTGGATCATGGGGAGATGGCTTAGGGAAAGAAGTCGAACCAGGAACGTTCATTGAGATTACAGAAGGACCTTTAGAGGGTAAAGGGCTGTGTCATTTCTTCAATTTAGAAGAAGTGCAGCAACTCTCGAATTACTTTGCTGATGTGCAAATCGAATATTTAATTCGTAGTCTGAACAACCAACAACAATACTATAAGCATTGGCTTGTCGAAGGCAAAAAACAACTGTGAAATGGCAAATTTTTACTACTCAAGAGATAGAGGGGTGGTACAAAGCACTAGAGCATTTTCACTCAATAGATATCTATTTTCTTCCTGAGTATCATAGGGCGTATGAGTTAAATGGGGATGGAATAGCTTATGCTTTTGTTGCTCAAGATGAAGACCATCTTTGGTTTTACCCTTTCTTTGTACGTCCTATTAAGCAAGTCGGATCTGAAGTCGTAGACAAGCCTTGGTACGATATTGAAACAGTTTACGGATACAGTGGTCCGTTAAGTACTACCAACTATCCACCGTTTTTGACAAAGGTTCAAGTCGTTTTTTCTCAATGGTGCCAAGATAACCGCATCATTGCTGAGTTTATCCGCTTCAATCCACTCCTAGAAAATTACCAATACGTTGATCAGTCTTGTTGGATAATCCTCAATCGAGAAACAGTCGTTGTTAATTTAAAGGGATCTGAGCAAGACTTATGGACAAACTATCCTTCTGTCCACCGAAATATGGTCAATAAAGCTATTAAAAAGGGATTGGTTTGTACAGAAAGTTCTACATCAGAAAGCTTAGAAACCTTCCGACAACTGTATGGACAGACAATGAAACTTCTCGGTGCTATTCCCTATTACTACTTCTGTGAGTCTTACTTTAATTATTTATGGAGTAATCTAACTCAAGCAGTTAAACTATTCACAGTCAGATATGAAGAGCAGATTGTTACTGCTGGATTATTTCTGCAACACGGAGATTGCCTCCATTACCACTTAGCTGGCAGCGATCTCAATTATCGCTCATTTGCTCCTAACAATTTGCTCTTACACACAGTTGCACTATGGGGTCAAAAAAACGGCTTTCGCTGGTTGCATCTGGGAGGAGGACGAACCTCTGATCCCAAAGATGACCTCTTCCGCTTTAAAGCCAGCCTCTCGAAATTGTGCCTTCCTTTTTATATCGGTGGACGCATCCACAATGCAGCTATGTACGAAAAACTCTGCGTTAGTTGGATGCGTCAGCAAAAACTCGTCCAAAGGCCTAGCTACTTCCTTCTTTATCGCTTAACCTGAGCGAATCACTGTTATTTTCTGGTCATTTCTGGGAACTCTATTAATTGACACAACTTGGAAAGCTAATGGCTAAACTCTAGTTTTCAGCAAACGCTGGAAAGGATAAAATTGCCTCATTTCTCTTTGTTACATTAAGTGAACTTTCCAAATTGTGAACTGAAAACCCTGAATAGAACTAGGAAAATACTGTGAAAGACTGGAAAATAATACTGATTCCGCCACAACACTCGATTCGGGAAGCAATCCAGACAATTGATGTTAGTGCTCTGCAAATTGCACTGGTTGTCAACGAACAGCAGCAATTATTAGGAACTGTAACTGATGGAGATATCCGCCGAGCTATTTTGAAAGGGTTCTCGCTAGATGAACCTGTTTACCTAGCGATGAGTCCACAACCCATCACCGTCGATACAAATACGACTAATGATGAAATTATTGCTATGATGCGGCGAAAAAGTATTCGTCAAATACCTGTAATTGATTTAGACAGGCGAGTTGTAAAACTTGCATTACTAGAACAACTACTAGAAGTTACTAAGCGAGATAACTGGGTTATTTTAATTGCTGGTGGTTTAGGAACTCGGTTAGCTCCCTTAACTCACGATTGTCCAAAGCCCTTATTGAGAGTAGGCGGTAAACCAATTCTAGAAAATATCTTAGAGAGCTTTATTGACTGTGGATTTCACCAATTTTTTATTTCAGTCAATTACAAATCTCACATGATTGAAAACTACTTTAGCAATGGCTCACGGTGGGGAGTAAAAATTAAATATCTGCGTGAAACGCAACGTTTAGGTACTGCTGGTGGTCTGAGTTTGCTGCCGAAGCGTCCAGAATTACCTTTTTTTGTAATGAATGCGGATTTATTGACGAAAGTGAACTTCCATAAGATGCTCAATTTTCATCAAGAGCATGAAAGTAGGGCAACAATGGCTGTCACGGAGTATGATTTTCAGATACCTTTTGGTGTAGTTGATACAGAGCAACAAAAAATTATTAGTATTAGAGAGAAACCTCTATATAAGTTTCATATTAATACGGGGATTTATATTTTAGAGCCATCTTGTTTAGAGTCAATTCCTAAAGCAGAATACTACGATATGCCATCTTTATTTGAAACACTAATTCAAAAGCAAGAAAAAACCTCTGCTTTCCCCATTTGCGAATACTGGTTGGATATTGGAAGGATGAGTGATTTTGAGAAAGCCAATGAAGAATTTAGAGAGGTATTTGCATGATTCAAGGTAAAAAAGTCTTAGCAATTATTCCAGCCCGAGCAGGTTCAAAAGGAGTCCCGCGTAAAAATATTCGAGAAATAGGAGGCAAACCTCTGATTGCATGGACAATAGAAGAAGCTAATAAATCTAAGTATATAGACAGATTAATAATGTCATCAGAAGATGATGAAATCATTAGCATTTCCCAAAAATGGGGGTGTGAAGTTGCTTTTAAACGGCCTGTTGAACTGGCTCAGGATGACACCCCAGGAATTGCTCCTGTATTACACGCTTTAAATCAACTTCCTATATATGATTATGTTATCCTACTCCAGCCGACTTCCCCTTTGAGAAAGGTCATAGACATTGATAGTTGTCTTGAAGCTTGTGTTAGGTCTCAAAGTTATTCTTCTGTCTCAGTTACTAAATCTGATTCAAGTCCTTACTGGATGTATACCATAGATAAAGCTGGACAAATGAAGCCTTTTATCAAAACACACGATATTTATGAGCGTCGGCAAGATTTACCAAATATTTATTTATTAAATGGTGCAGTTTATGTTGCCCAAACAGCATGGCTTATAGAAAATAAAACCTTTATATCGGAAGGAACAACTCCATATGTTATGCCAATAGAACGTTCATTAGACATAGATACTGAATTAGATTTTAATCTGCTTCAACTGAGAATTAAAGAGACAGTTACTACTCAAACAATATACACTTGCTAATTTTATTACTAGAAAAACTATGTCTGAAATTAGGTTAGTTATAGTTCAAGGGCCAGCTCAACTGCTAACTATTCTCTCGGTTCTTCGTTCACAAGAAGAAAATGGAGAATATAGAAACTGCGATGACTTTTTGATAATGGGGGGGTATGGAGACCAAAAATTAAATAAAGTCTGTTTACAGATTTCTCAAATTTGGAAATTTAAAGAGAGGTTATCACTTCATGAATTTGAAAGCTTTTGTTCTGTAAAAGCTTGTGAATTTTTGACTGCGACAGATTTATTAAAGAAATATCTCAAGATTCCATTTGCAGATGTTGTTTATACTTGTCGCAACTGGCAATTTGTGAACGAAGTCTTTTTATCAGCTTATCCAAGCGCCCGTAAAATATGTTACGGAGATAGCTTAGGTTTATTAAATCTGAATAGTACTAATTCAATCAGTAAATCTCTAAATCCATCCGGGTTTATTCCTATAGATGATAGCTATCTTATTACACCTATTGATTGCGGAAAATCCTTTGATATTTGTAAGGTTAGACAGATTAAACCAGAGTTTTTTGAATACACTGTTGCTGATAGTGCTAAACAAATAGATGGGCTTAGTGAATATTGTAAAAATATTAGCAATCAATTTGGCAATTCACTAACAATTGCCCTGACATCCTATGAAACAGAAGCAGGATTGATCAAAAATTATCAAGATGAAATTAATTGTTACCTATCAAGTATCTTACCTTATACTCAAATAGGCGAAAATATTTTAGTCAAAGGTCACCTAAGGCAGCAACTCAATCAAGCACAGGTACTAGCTAGAGAATTATGTAAACATAAGCGTAATGCCTTAGTTATTCCAGAATGGTTTACTAGAGTGCCTATTGATCTATTTTGTGTCTTTTTGAAAATTACAAAAGCATTTACGTCTTATTCCTCAGCATGTGTATCAATTGCTTATCTTTGTCAAAGCGAATTGGTGATAGGATATGGGGAAAAAATAATCAACAAATTTTATGAGAATAATGTTGGAGAAGAAAAACTTATATATGAACATATTTTCTCTTTAGCCGTCAAGCAAGCTTATACGAAAAAGTTTGAACCAATAAAATTTCTAGACATAAGAGAACAAATTACAGAATTTCATCAAGATCCAATCTGGATTAAACCAACCACCAACATGCAATACCAAATCCAATCCCAAGTCACAGAAAAAGATATTATTCAGTGGTTTCATCAACTTTACTATAATGCTGCCCAGCAACGAGGGCTAACGTGGCAAAAAACTTACTGGATGGGAATACCAGTTTATAAGTGTCCTCTAGATTTATGGATTTACCAGGAAATTATATTTAAAATTAAGCCAGAAATTATTATTGAAACTGGAACTCTTTATGGCGGTAGTGCTTTGTTTTTGGCACAAATGTGTGACATAATTAGAAACGGTGAAATTGTGAGTATTGACATCCAAGAGCGCCCCAATCGACCCCAGCATCCGCGCATTTCTTATTGGCTTGGTTCTTCAACATCTGATGCTATGATAGAACAGGTGCGGCGAAAAACAGCTAATAAAAGCTCAGTAGTGGTGATTTTGGACTCTGATCATCGTGCAGAACATGTACTGCAAGAGTTGTATTTATATAGTCCATTTGTGACGCCTGGAAGCTATCTTATTGTCGAGGACACCAATATCAACGGTCATCCCGTGTACTCTGAGTATGGGCCAGGACCGATGGAAGCTGTTCAAGCTTTTATGCAGGAAGATTCGTCTTTCGATATAGACCAAGAATGCGAAAAATTATACTTAACTTTTAATCCTTCAGGGTATTTAAAGAAACGTAATATTCAAATATTAAATAATTTCACTAATAAATTCTCTCTTTATATTCAAGAGTATCAAAAAGACCCTGGTGATCCATTAGCGCTCGCTAACTTGCGTCAGTTACGTTATGAAACCGCTACTGAATTATTGAATTTACAAACTTCTCAGATTGAAAGCCTGTATATGGGAGAATTGGGTAAAAAGTATCAATTACTACTAAAACTTGGTTTAAAAAATGAGCAATTAGCTGTTAACGAACAAACTTTAGTTGATGAAGTGCTTACCGATATCTTTAGAGGAGTTAATGATCCTCATACAATAATTCAGTATCTAATGGTAGCTATGCTTTATCTAGATCCTCAGCAGTTACCAGCACCCCCTGAGATTATACACATACCTCATTGGTTACTAAATGATTATGAGACATATCTGTTTAATTCCCATTCCTACTTCCAAAAAATTGGAGACGCAGATAATTACTACCGCTATATCCAATGTTGGATTGATTACTTACATAGTGGAATTCTAGAACGGAATAATTCTGAGCAATGGAATGATTTTTTAGAGTGCTTTGTAAAAAATGCTAATTTTATTCCTGTTTACTTTAATGATGCCAATCTTCAAGATATTTATGTCAAAAGAGCAAAGATTATAGAGTATTTTCTCACAACTAGAAACTATGGCATAGATTATGAATTCGCTGAAAACCCTGTAGGCGGAAAAAAAATTACTTTAGGTATATTAGCCAGCAATTTTCTCCCATCAGCCGAAACATTTGCGGCTCTTCCTGTTTATGAATATATCAGTAGAGATTTTGAAGTAATTTTGTATTCTCTTAATCAAACTGGTCATCAACTAGAGCAATATTGCCAAAGCTGTGCAAACTCCTTTAAACTACTACCACAAGATTTAACAGAACAGGTAAATATTATTCGTGCTGATGATCTCGATATATTATTCATTGCTACCAATGTGACGGCAGTAACGAATCAAATCTGCCTGTTATCAATGCATCGGTTAGCTAGAATACAAGTCACGAGTGGCGGATCTGTGGTAACAACAGGAATGCGGCATATTGATTATTACATCTCTGGTACACTAACTGATCCATCGGCAACGGCAGAACAGCAATATCAAGAAAAGTTGATGAAACTGGAAGGAACTGCTCATTGCTTTAGTTATGGTAATGAAAAAGACAAGGTAATTGTAAAAAGTGAGCGACAAAGTTTAGGTATTCCTGACGATGCTGTTATTTTTATCTCTGCCGCTAACTACTTCAAAATTATCCCTGAACTGATTGATACGTGGGCAAAAATAATTTTTGCTGTTCCCAACTCCGTTTTAGTCCTTCTGCCATTTGGTCCAAATTGGTCAAACGCTTATCCTAAAAAAGCTTTTGTGAACCACTTGAATAAAGTATTTTCAAAGCATGGAATAACAGCAGATCAATTGATAGTCTTAGATCCTCAACCTGTACCAAATCGACAAGAAGTTAAAGCATACTTTGCTATTGCCGATGTTTACCTAGATTCTTTTCCATTTGCTGGAACAACTTCATTGATAGAGCCACTACAGGTTAATTTACCAGTAATTACTAGACGGGGAACTACCTTTCGGTCTACAATGGGGGCTGCAATGGTGCAAGTATTAGATGTACCTGATTTAGTTGCGGATAGTGAAGAGTCTTATATACAGTTAGCGATCACACTGGGAACTGATCCTGAATTACGCCAACAAAAGAGCGACCAAATCAAAGAAAAAATGCAAGGTAATCCTAGTTTTCTAGATAGCCGCTCTTACTCAGCTAAAATAGGCAGCCTCTTCCAAGAACTATTTAGTAAATATCTTACAGATACTCTGAGTCAAAATTTCCGCTTAAAAGATATTAACCTCATTATTTTCCCAGACTGGTCAGAGCCAGAAGACCTACTATATCAAGATTTAGCAAGTGTCATTTCTACTCTCACTACTCACCCAGATAAAAGTCATATAACTCTCCTGATAGATACTCATAACGTTTCTGAGGAAGAAGCTGATATGCTTTTATCGTCTTTGACCATGAATTTGCTCATGGAGGGTGATGTAGATATAACTGAGGGGCCAGAAATTTCTCTACTAGGCAAGATGAGTGATACACAATGGAAAACTCTTTTGCCTAGAATTAATACTCGAATTGCTTTAGCAACAGATAATCAACAGGCGATCGCCCAAGCGAAAGCAGAAACTCTTCCTTACAAATTGCTTTCAATCAACTGACGGTATTCGCTCTTTTGCTTCACACCTTTAACTTCCTTCACCAGTTCCTTATTTTTGAATAATTGAACTGTTGGCGTTCCGGTCACACCAGCATTTTCAGCAATATCTCGGTCTTTGTCGATGTCAATTTCCACAAAGTGAATTTTGCTGTCAAATTCATCCACCACTTTATTTAAAATTGGCTTCAGGGTATGACAAGGGCCGCAACCAGGAGAGACGTATTTAACCATGAGTAAGCGATCGCTTTCATGGAACAATTTCCGTAAAGCATAACCTCCCTGATGGCGCGTCCCATTCAAATTAAATTCAGCTTCTTCCTCGGCTTCAGTCTTTTTGGCTGGCTGATGTTCTAATTCATTATTTGCTGTTTCTGACTGTTGATGAAATTCTTGAATTAAGCCACTGAATGATAACCAACGTTCTGCTAACATCGCTGCCATACAACCAGTACCCGCAGCCGTAATTGCTTGCCGAAACTCATGATCTTGCACGTCGCCAGCAGCAAAAACGCCCTCCACACTGGTTTCTACAGTACCGTGCTTGGTGACAACGTAACCCACCTCATCCAGTTCTAATTGCCCCTTAAATAGAGAGGTATTCGGACTGTGACCAACAGCGTAGAATAAACCCTTAGCGTGCAGTTGGCTCACTTCACCAGTTTTGGTATTGCGGACTTTCACCCCTTCCATATGACCGTTACCGAAGATATCTACAGCCTCTGTATTCCAATGCACCTGGATTTTTGGATTGCTCAAAACCCTGTCTTGCATGGCTTTAGAAGCCCGCATCTTATCAGTGCGTACCAACATATTCACCTTAGAGCCGTATTTGGTGAGGTAAATTGACTCTTCCGCCGCCGAGTCGCCAGCACCAATTACAGCCAATTCTGCGCCGTGAAAAATTGGTGTTGCACCATCGCAAATCGCACAAGCAGAAATTCCCCGACTCCAAAATTCATGTTCGTTAGGTAAACCCAAACGCTTTGCAGTTGCACCAGTAGCAATGACGATGCTGTTAGTTTTAATTTCCCTTTCTTGCGATCGCACTATAAAGGGACGCTGACTCAAGTCAACTGAGATAACATCTTCAGTATATAGTTCAGCCCCCCATCGCTCCGCCTGTGCCTTCATCTGATCCATGAGTTCCGGCCCGGTAATGCCTTGGGGAAACCCAGGAAAGTTCTCGACTTCCGTGGTTGTCATTAGTTGCCCACCAGGTAAACCCCCGGCTTGGAAACCTTCAAATACAACGGGTTTCAGGTTGGCGCGTCCGGCATAAATGGCGGCTGTGTACCCTGCTGGACCAGAACCGATAATTACTAAGTTTTCTACTGTGGGGTTAGTGATGACCATATCCAAACTCATAACGACTACGTTTAATATAGCATAATAAACTGTGATTGACTACGTCAGATGGTAAGCGATGTCTGCGACGGGCTACGCCTACGCAAAATGCCTACGGTACTATGCGCTCAATACTTTTAAAACATCCTCTGAACCGTTATCAATAAGTTCAAAAAATATCTCTGGTAGTTCCTTTATAAGTTCATAAAAAATTACATCTGTTTTCATTGATGCTACTAATGGCAAACTATACAGCCGTTTTTCTTTGAATACAATACATTGTAGCTTTCGTATAGTGCGGTACTTATGATACATATAAGAGTATTTTCTGTAATATTATGTCTTTCACCATTACAGACTTAGAGGAGCTACAAACCGAGCATCCAGAATGGCAGATGGAGCTGGTAGAAGGGAAAATTATAGTTATAGGGCCATCAGATTACGAGTCAGAAGAAATTGGCACTCGGTTGAGTACCTTCTTGAATATTTAGGTAATGTCGCGCAAGCTAGGGCGAGTGACTGGCTCTAGCGCAGGCTTCATATTATCTAGAATAGAAGAGGACGACTTAGAAAAAAGAAACTTACGTGCTCCTGATGTGTCTTTTGTTAAAGCTGAACGACTGAAAAAAACCAAACGCGATTTTGTAGAGTTAGTTCCAGACCTGATGGTTGAAATTAAATCTAAAAGCGACAGAATCAAACCACTTGAGGAGAAGATTCAGTTATTTTTGCAACTTGGATCTGTAGTCGGCATATTGATTGACCCTGACAAATTGACAGTAACGATTTATCGAATAAACCAAGCTCCGGTGGAATTGCACAATGGCGACACGCTGATACTACCAGACTTGCTACCAGGTTGGGAACTGGCAATATCAGAGTTGTGGCCACCTGAGTTTGAATAAGGCACTTCCACAATTAAAATTGAGAATCTAGCCCCTGATGTTGACCAAGCGCTTAGTGATGTTTGTGTGATTTGGGATGGAAGGATTCTGGATTATGTAATTGTATCTCCTCAAACTTTTTTTCTGAAGGTGATAGGAAAGCGATCGCAGGTGGGTAAGTTACATCTAGAACACGCAATCACTTTCTACCCCCGGAAAACACTTATGAAAACCGAACTAAAAGCCAAATTTCTCCAACACATCCTCACCAAGAAGAAGGGAGATGAAGGTTTTACACTTATTGAATTACTAGTAGTAATTATCATCATCGGTATTTTGTCTGCGATCGCCCTGCCTTCTTTCTTGAACCAAGCTAACAAAGCCAAGCAGTCGGAAGCTAAAACATATACAGGTTCCATGAACCGCGCACAGCAAGCTTATTACTTAGAAAATACTGCATTTACAAGTTCAATTGGTACTTTAGGACTTGGTATTGCAACACAAACCGTAAATTACAAATACGCGGCTGTTGTAGATACGCTCGGTACTACAGTAGCCAACCAAGGAATAGTAATACTTGCCACTGCGCCTCTCAAAGCCTATATTGGTGGTGTAGAGCTGACAACCCAAGCTGCTACCAGTGAAGCTACTACCATAGCTGTTTTGTGTGAATCTAATACCGCTATGGTTAACGGTGGTACAAATGCAACTGGCGCTACATTTGCCTACACCGCTGGATCAGCTAGTTGTCCTGCCAATTTCACCTCTTTGGCTAAGTAACCAACCAAGGACAAGGAGTATCTAAATTGTCTCTCAGCTAAATATTTTTCCAAGTGGGTAGATGCTTCTATCCACTTTATTTCCATTATGTAAGTCGTTCACAATTATATTTCTCATAAAATTTTCTCAGAGAATCACAATGATTACTGATATATATAATTGGCAAAATCAAGCTGAACAATACTTTATTCAAGAAAAATATTCGCAAGCAGCACAGTTATATGAGCAAGCAATAGCGATAGAACCAAATGCTATTTCTTATTATTGGCATTTAGGACTACTATTGCTATTACAAGGGCAAGAAGCAGAAGCTCAAATGACTTGGATGCTGCCAATGACAGAGGCAGATGAAGAACAGTTACAAATTTGGACAAATGAACTATTTCAAGTTTTGCAAATAGAAGCTGAAAGGCGTGAAACACTGGCGGAATATTCTCTTGCTTGGTTAATTCGCCAGCATATGCGGGAAATTAACCCTAGTTATATAAATAATTTGCTTCAAATTCTTATACTTTCTATCAAGTTGCAAAAATTTGAAGAAATTGATAGTTTGAATGAGTGGGGATTAATTGAAAGCTTAAATGCAAAAGAAAATATAGAAATTAATACCGAATTATTAATCCAATTTTTAAAAGAATTTTTAAATACTGTTACTTTACATGAAATTAATCTAAATTTAATAGAAGCTAGTCTACCTTATTTCTCTGATACTCATCAATGCTTCTCTATCCTGCTTCCTGCTGCTATGGAAATTGGTCATACTTTGCGGCAGCCTTTACTAGCAGCATCTCTGCTAGAATTGCATTTACGATTGGAGCCAGATAATGTAGAAATTTTGCGGCACTTAGCGACTTTTTATCAAGATGCTCGTAATTATTCTCAAGGTATAGAGACAGCTAGATTGTGTTATTCCTTATCAGAAAGCTTGGCTGATAAAATTTTTGCACTCCATTTGCTGTTAAGGGGTCTAATGTCAGCAGGAGGATATTGGCAAGAGATATGTACAACTTGTCAAGAATTGGAAACTGTGTTTCAACAGTTTATTAAAGCTGAACGAATTCCTTTAGAAGAAGGAAGAATATTACGGTTACTTACGCCATCTTTTGCGATACCTCACATTAAAGATGCCCCTGCTGAATTTCGAGCTATTCATAATCAGTTAGCTGAGATTTTTAATAATTATATTCAATCTTTTGGCCAATCAGAAGGAAAGAACTATACTCATAAAATCATTAATCATCAATCTTTAACAAACTATCCGAAAAAATTAAAAATAGGTTATATATCTTACGCTTTCAGAAATCATTCTGTTGGTTGGCTAGCTCGTTGGTTATTTCAACATCATGATCGAGATAAATTTGATATTCATACTTATTTTGTTAACTACAAATTAGCAACTGATTATCTCCAAGAGTGGTATCTAGGTCAGGCAGGAAAAGCTCGTCAATTAGGTATGAATGGCTGGGAAATTGCTGACCAGATATATCAAGATGAAATTGATATTTTAATCGACCTTGATAGTATCACTCTAGATATTACCACTGAAGTGATGGCACTCAAGCCAGCCCCAATTCAAGTTACTTGGCTGGGGTGGGATGCATCAGGCATACCTGCAATTGATTACTTTATCGCAGACCCTTATGTACTGCCAGATAATGCACAAAATTACTATACAGAGAAAATCTGGCGATTACCCCAAACTTACATAGCAGTAGATGGTTTTGAAGTTGGTGTACCAACTCTCCGCCGCGATGACTTGGATATTCCTATGGATACCGTTGTATATCTCAGCGCCCAAAGAGGATATAAACGCCATCCAGAAACGACAAGGTGGCAAATGCAAATTATTAAACAAGTACCTAACAGCTACTTTTTGATTAAAGGACTTGCTGAGGAGGAAACAATTAAACGCTTCTTTTACCAAATTGCTGAAGAAGAAGGTGTAGATTGTTCTCGATTACGATTTTTACCAATAGTTCATTCAGAGGCAGTTCATCGTGCTAATTTAGGCATTGCTGATATTGTATTAGATACATTTCCCTACAACGGAGCGACAACAACTCTAGAAACATTGTGGATGGGCATCCCTTTGGTGACGCGAGTTGGTGAACAATTTGCAGCTCGTAATAGCTACACCATGATGATGAATGCGGGTATTACAGAAGGCATTGCTTGGACGGATGAAGAGTATATAGAATGGGGTGTACGTTTGGGAAAGGATGAAGTTTTACGCCAGCAAGTTGCTTTGAAGCTGAAAGCATCGCGGCAAACAGCATCACTATGGAATGGCAAACAGTTTACCCGTGAGATGGAAAAGGTTTATGAGCAGATGTGGCAGAAGTATATTGAGGGAAAATAAGCTCCTATAGCGTTTTTCGTTTTTATGCAATATACTTTGATCTCTCTCCAAACCTCTCTCCTAAAAGGAGAGAGGCTTTGAATCTTACTCCCCTTCCCTACAAGGGAAGGGGCTGGGGGTTAGGTCTGTTTTAAACTCAACTGAGAAGCGCTGGCCATTGATAGCAATTGTTCGTAATCCTTTGGTGTATCAATATCGATATCCCCTAGTGGAAACGAAATAGAAAACACTTCATTCAGATTATTATTAATAACTTTTTTTGCTCCTGAAGTTTCTTTCAAAGCAGCAAGTTCTGAAAAAAATCTCTGACTAAATAGAGCAGGTACACCTAATGTACCCCCATATTCACAAGCAATGATCGGCTTTTTTGCCGAATAATAGGTATCCACTAGTTGATTAATAATTTGGTGAGAAACAAATGGCTGGTCGCAAAGTGTAATAATTACTGCTTCTATTTTTTGAGGAAGATTATTCAACAATTCAATACCGCTTTTGATTGAAGCACTCATTCCACAAGCCCAATCCAAGTTATTAACTACTCTAACGGGAAGTTGCTTAATTTGGGGATAAATCTGTTCTGCATTTGCTCCAAGTACTACTACTACAGGTTGACAAACTGAAGCGATCGCTATTTCTATAATGTATTCCAAAAAACTACGTCCTTGGTAAAGCAATAGTTGTTTTGGTGTACCCATACGAGTCGATGCACCCGCAGCAAGAATCATAATTGCTATGGTTGATTTTTGATTGTCTATTTGCTCAGTGTTAAATACCATAACAGATAAAAACTATGTGGTAAGTAGCAAGTTTAAGCTGCTTTCATAGCATTGGTGAATTGGTTGATTGCGATTTCTTAAGAAATTACCACTGCGGTTTTTAAGTACTGCTTGAATTTCAGCAATAATCGCGATCGCTATTCCTTCAGGTGTATCTGCTCCAATGTCAATCCCAATCGGGCCATGCAATCTTTTTAATTCTTCAGTAGTATAAACTATTCCTTGCGAATGTAAATCTTCAAGCAATCTTTCAGTACGCAGCTTTGGGCCTAAAACCCCTATGTAGCGTGCAGGAGATGGCAGCAACATTTTCAAGATTTCCCGATCGTCAAGGTAATTATGCGTCATCACCACAGCAACTGTGTAGTCATCTATAAATACCTGTTTATGTACAATTTCTCGCCGACTAAGAATGATATCACAAGCTATTGGAAATCGCTCTTTAGTTGCCTCATTAGCTCGACAATCGACTATAGTAACTTCCCAACCTAATGCTTGAGCAAACTGTGCTACGGGTACAGCGTCATAACCTGCACCAAATATTACTAGAGGTGTGGGTGGTTGAATCACTTCAATGAAAACTTCTGCACTGCCTAAGGGTAGCTGATAGTTCTTTACGCTTGACTTTTGATTAGCAAAGGCTGCTTGAGTATCTGCAATTAGAGATGGAATTAAATTTGGATCTTTGATGTCAGTGATAATTTTACCATCAGGATAGAGCAGTAAGCGCGACCCAAGTTTGACATTGACTGCGCCTTCAAAGGCAAAGACTGTGGCAATAATACCCAAATGTTTTTTATTAAAGCACTCCTGGGTAAAAGCGATCGCATTCGGTGTACTTTCTCTCTCAAGACGTTCGATGAGAACTTGCACTATCCCATTGCACCCTAGACCAAAGCCCCAAAGAATATCTTCAGAAGCGGTGTTATCGTAAGTAACAACAATTGGTTCGCCATCGGACATTCGTTGTTGAGTATGCTCATATACGTCGTTCTCCAAGCAACCAGCGCTGATTGTTCCGATCATCCGACCTGTATTTGTGATCAACATTTTGGCACCCGGTCGGCGATAGGTTGAACCTTCAGTTTTGACTACAGTCGCGAGGAAAGTGATTTCACCACTTTTTTGACTTGACTCGAAGCCTTGTAAAATTGCTTGTAATTCGTTCATTTGATTGCTTATTTTTCGGTTTCTAGCAGTTTGTCAGCTTAAGCAGGCAGTCCCAATGAAAACAATGTGATGACTGTGCCATTGTGCATCGCTGATAGTGTCAAACACTCCTTCGATTTGCCGCCCGTTAACGATTACAGTCTATACGTTAGACTGACTGCGTTGTTTACCGCACTTCGGCAAGGCTCAGTGACCACCGCAGCATCGCGGTGTTGTACTACTCAAGATAAGCGAAAATAGCGCTGAAATCATGCCCCACAGGATAGTTGTCAACTTGAGTCATTTATCTATCATTAGAATTAGCACGGAATACTGATTTTCCGGAACTGACAGTGAATACTCTCAACCAGCCGCAAGATTACAGAATTTTATGTTATCTTTTGTGCCGCAGGAAATGAAAGACCCTGCTCCTTACCATCTATTGACAAGCATCGTTGCTTCTCGCCCAATTGCATGGGTGTCTTTGCCGTAAAGATTTAAGTTTTTTCTTCAAATGAATTCATACACTGAAACAGAATTCCTGGTTGGTGATATTCCGTACCAAATGTTCATTCAATGTTACCGGCCAAGGAAAGACCGAAATTCAGTTCCTATTGTGCTTTTACACGGCGCTTTTCATACAGGTACTTGCTTTGTCAAAACACCCGATAATCGCCAAGGTTGGGCAGTATATCTGACAGAACAAGGCTGGGAAACCTACATTGTTGACTGGCCAGGGCATGGTCGATCAGGCTGTGTCCCAGATTTTCCTACGATGCCATATGAACGGGTAATTGATGCTACTGTGGCGCTACTTCAACAAATTGGCCCGGCTATCATTCTTACTCACAGTATGTCTGGTGTCGTTGGTTGGCAGATAGCACAAACCCATCTCAAACTTGTTAAAGCTATTGTAGGCATTGCACCAGGGCCACCAGCCAATCTATTACCAGTGATCACAAAAGACTCTGATGAGGCTTTTCTGGAAGACCGTCCACGTATTCAGTCGCGTGAAGAAACTAAAAAATACTTCACTAACTCAGATAATTTTCCGCAAGAGGTATTTGAGAATTACTTTTGTAGTTTAGTCGCTGAGAGTGCGCGAATTAGCAACCAGCGCCGAAATGTTGAAGGACAAGGGCTTTATATTTACCACCCTCAGGTACTATTTGATATTCCCATCTTAGTGATTACAGGCGATCAAGACCCGCGCCATTCTCGTGAGGTAGATGCAGAAACTGCAAAATACTTCCGGGGTGATTTTATTTGGCTTCCTGAAGTTGGACTTCCTGGTCATGGTCATATGCAAATGCTTGAACACGGTAACTTAGCTATTGCTGAGGTGTTTATCAATTGGCTGCATAGCAAAGGTCTATAGCGCTTGCCGACTTGGTGAGGTACGTTTTTAAATCTGCTTAGTACAGCTTTGCGTAAAATCGTCGCGAATTGAGGGTTGAAATTTCAACGCAAAGGGGAGGCAGCGCGTTGCGGTGAATCCAGCGCTGTAGGCGGGTTTCCCGCCGTAGGCGACTGGTGAACCCGAAGGGGGGTTCCAAGAGTTGTAGCGACTGCCGTCGCGCAGAGGGAAGCGCAGAGGCACGCAGAGAATTCGCTATGAATTAATGAAATGTTGTACTTAGTTTCCTAGAGAGGTCTTTTCTAAGTTCGTGCTTCTTGGGATTGGTGAGCATAAATCATGTAAGAAATAACTGGGGGTTCATCGCCTTGATGAAAGGCAAAAACCCTTTCGCGAATCTCTCGATCTGCCACTGTAAACCGTTCATACTGACGTAAATGATCCACCCAAGACTCGACGATAAACGTCTCTAAGTAGCGATTCGGCTGACCTGTATCATGAAAGATGCCCCAGCGAATCGCCCCATCTCGTAACCGCACCACTCGCAGGGCATTAATTGCTGCAATGAATTCCTCTGCTTGCTCTGGGTCAATACAATATTCAAGTGTGACTAAAACCGGGCCTTCTTCTGGTTGCAATTCAATTACTACTAGAGGTTCCGCTCGTCGTAATGCTGGAGCTAAATCAAGTTTTCCTGAGAGCAAACGGTAACGCCGCGCTGTGAACGTTCCCAGCACTAAGCCAATGGCAGCAACAAATAAGGCACTCGGTGTTCCCCAATGTTCTGCTGCTACACCCCAAACAATACTGCCAATTGCTGAACCTCCTTGAAATACCATTTGATAAGTTCCCAGCGCCCGCGCCTGCACCCAAGCCGGAACAGCAAGCTGCACTGTGATATTCAAGCTGGATGTCATAGTTGTCCAGGCAATCCCAGCGGCCACCAAAGCCAGCAACACCAAAGGTACATTGTGAATGAATGCCAGAATTAATGTGGCGATCGCAAATACCAGAGTTCCTGCAATCACAACTCCATCAATTGTAAGATGTTGCCGCACTTGTGGCATCAAAATCGCCCCGACAATCGCCCCCAATCCAAAGCAACCGAGTAGTAAACCATACCCACCGGCTCCCTGTCGCAAATCCTGCTGTGCCACCAAAGGCAGCAACGCTAACAAAGCACTGGTGCAACTGGTTAAAACAGCCGCTCGAATTAACACGGCTTGGAGAGCGGGAGAAAAGCGGACATAGCGAATACCAGCCCGCATAGAACCTAATACTCGCTCTGCGGGCAGGGCGCTTTGGTAAAGCGGTTTGCGCTGCCAACGGTAAAGGATGAAAATCACTGCAACAAACGAGAGGGCATTAATCAAAAAGACGACTCCGGCATTTGCCGCTACCAAAATCAAGCCAGCGATCGCTGGGCCAACTGCTCGGGCAATGTTAAACCCAGCACTATTTAATGCAATGGCAGCCATGAGTTGCGATCGCGGTACTAGTTCTGGTACAATTGCTTGCCAAGCTGGGCCATTCATTGCCGCTCCTAAGTTAAGCAAAAACGTCAGCGCTAGCAGTGACCACGGTGTAATCGTACCTGCAAAAATCAATCCACTCAAGATCAGTGCAGCAACCAGCATCCAGACTTGCCAAAATAGCAGTAATCGACGGCGATCAAAAATATCTGCGGTTGCTCCGGCTGGTAGTCCTAATAGCAGCACTGGCAAAGTTGCGGCTGTTTGCATGAGTGCCACTAACAGGGGAGAGGTAGTCAGAGAAGTCATTAGCCAAGCTCCCGCCGTGTCCTCCATCCAACCTCCAATGTTGGACACAATTGAGGCAATCCAGCGATCGCGAAACAAAGAGTTACGGAGCGGACTCCAAGCAGAGGTTGTCATGACTGCGGTATGCACGTATTTACTTCAGCATTCTGGGAGCGGGGCCACGAGTGACATCCAATCCTGACACACGAGGTAGAGTGATCGTCTTGCCTGTTTGTGCGGCTTCGTAAATCAAGGTTATCAGTTTTTGGTCTTGCAAACCTTCTTCACCAGGGGTATGGGGTTGCTTATTCTGAATCACACAATCCGCCATGTGATCAATTTCTAAGGCGAACTGGTTCTTCTGGCTCATCCGCACTTCGCTGACGTTTTCTGCCATACTGTTGGTCGGCGATTTACGCGAAATCATCATCCGCAAACCGTTGTAAGCGAACGCCGGATCGAGTTGTCCCCAAGCATCAGAGCCAAAGACGCGAAACCGACGCGCTTCGTGAAAGCCGTAACTGGTGGAGCAAATCGCTAGTATCCCACTGGGAAACCGCAGCTGGAAGGTGACACTTTCTTCTACTTCTTTGAAGCGCGGATCACCAGGAGTGCTGAAAGTTTGGGCGCTAATTGCGATCGGTTCCTCTCCTGTCAAATAGCGAGTTGCATTCAAGCAATAAACTCCCACATCCGGTAAAGAGCCACCTCCAGCTAAAGCACGTTTTAATCGCCACTGGTTTAAGTCACCGCCTTGATTTTGACCGTTGTCTGCCTGAATTACCTTGATGGCTCCCAATTCTTTGCTGCGGATCATCTGAATCATGGCGCGATGGTGTGGCTCATATTGGCAGCGATAAGCAATCATCAACTTGCGATTCGCGTTCTTGCACGCGTCGATCATCTGCTGACAATCTTCCACTGTGGTTGCCATCGGCTTCTCACACAAAATATGTTTACCTGCTTTAGCACCACGCACCGTATATTCCCGGTGCATACTGTTAGGCAGTACGATATAAATCACATCAACGTCTGGATTGTTGCGGAGATTGTCGTAATTCTGATAGTTGTAAACGTTCTGCGGTTTGATGCCATACTGCTGTGCAACTTGATTAGCTTTGGCAGCATCGCCACTAACTAATGCAGTTGGCTTTGCTAGTTTAGATTCTGCAAACGCAGGCATGATTTCTTCTAGTGAAAGTCTGCCAAGTCCAACGATCGCAAACCCCAAGCGTCGCTCTGGGGGTAATGCAGTTGGCGGCCCTCCTGTCTCAACTTCGGTTGATGCCGAGATCGGCGGAAACTCAATCTGAGGCGGCAAGGGCCCACCGCGTGGCGTTGCTTGCTGAGTTGGCTCTTGGGCAGCAACCTCTTCGCCTATACTACCAATTGCGGTGGCTGAAATGGCTCCTAACCCAGCAGTAGTCAGAATATGACGACGAGAAAATCTTCTTTTAAACAATTCAGACATCCTGGTTCTTTAATGATGAAATTTTGGACTTAGTACTGCTTTGCGTAAATATGGTGGCGAATTGAGGGTTGAAATTTAAACGCATAGGGGCGGCGCGATCCGCAGGGTAGGGGCGCAGAGGCACGCAGAAAATTTGCTACTAATTAAATTTGGTAATACCCTGCAATGCCAATACATCGGCTGACAATGCCAATGCGTTTCCCTGCAATTAAAAACGCTACGCTTTTACGCAAAACTATATTTAGGCAACTCGAAGAAATAAATTATCCAATTCCTTCATACAAGGCAAATATTAAATTTTTCTCGCCAACTTCCCCAGATGCACGGCAGTACAACTTTGAGGATTTCCTCAAACTTGTACTGCCGACGCTCAATTATTCGCTAACGTTAATATCGTATTGCCTCCTCAACTTCAAGAGCGGATGGGAATATTTTTTTATCGTTGACGCAAAGCGGTGAAGCACTAGAAGGATGCAAAGAAAAGGAAGAAATACTTGACTTATATTGCTTTACGGGGTGCTAATTGGAGTTGGCGTGGTAGTTGGAGTTGGAGTTGCGGTGCTAGTTGGAGTTGGCGTGCTAGTTGAACTTCCACGATTAACAATTTCACGAACCTGTTGCAGGTGTTCTTGGAGGGTTGGTAGCGTTTGAGCCGCAAATGCTTTCAGATCTGGATCTTGTCCTTGTTGAGCTTCAGTCTCAAATAAGGAGACAGTTTTTTGATGATCTTGAACCATCTGATTCAGATATTGGCGATCAAAGTTACGACCAGAAAGTTTGGATAAGCGTTGCTTGACTTGCTGATTTTTGCTGCCGATACTAGTTGGCAACGTGACACCTTTTTGAGTGGCTAACTGTTTGAGTTGATTATTCACCGGGGTATGATCTTGAACCATATGCAGTGCAAACTGTTTTACCACCTTGCTAACTCCGCGTTTTGATGCCAGTTGTCCGAGTTGGACTTCTGCTAAACCACCTTGAGCGGCTTCAGTTATGAACTGTCTGTCTGAAGAACTGAGCCTATTTTGCCCTGATGCAGTTGGTGAAACAGTTGGTGACGCAGTTGGTGAGGGATTCTCAGTCCTTTGCACAGGCAGAGCAGCTGGAGTTTCAGATGTATTCTGGTCACGCGGAGTAGTTGGTGTGCAACCAGTCGCCAAAGATAAAGCGATCGCCACTATACCAGTAGAAAATATTTTGAAGTTGGACATAATCAATGTTTTCCTTGGATAAAGCTATTTTTTGCAACGTAGAATCAAAAACAAGTGCGATCGCACGGTTGAGTACAACCCCTAATGCTAAAGATGACGAGTTGAAATTAGGAATTACAAACAAAATTCCCGCAGCTCCGCTCGTTGTAGACATCGCTGTTTGCGTAATAAAAACGGTTAAGAATAGTATTAATGTTTACCCTAACCAAGCTGGATTCATTGCTGTACTATCATTTTGGGTTGTGGTCTTATATCGTTCGTACTGCCCTTTAGCCGCGGCCTCACGAGTACGCGCTAACAGTGCTGCAACTTGTGCCTGATCCATTGGTTTAAAGGTGCGGACTGCTTCAAACGCCTGGTCTAAAATTCTCATGCTGTCGATGCCCGTAATTACAACTGAGGTTGGCAAATTCATCGCGTAGTGTAGGCATTCGATCGCACTGACTGTGTTGCTTCTAAGAATGTAAGACTCCCCGATGGTTTTCATTGCTAGCACACCAATGTTGTTTTTCACTAGCACAGGTAAAACCTGATGTTCAAAACTTCTAAAATGGGCATCCATTACATTTAAGGGCATCTGCACAGTGTCGAAGCGGAAACCATTTTGTGTGGCACTTTCCAGCATCTGAAGGTGAATCTGAGGATTCTTGTGTCCTGTAAAACCGATATAGCGAATTTTGCCCGCTTTCTGCGCCTCGACAACTGCCTCCATTGAGCCGCCAGGAGCAAAGACTCGATCGGGATCTTCAAAGCGCAGTATTTCATGATGCTGCAATAAATCAATGTGATCAACTTGCAAATCTTTGAGCGATTCATCAATCTGCATCTTGGCAGCGCCTTTGGTGCGACCGTCGATTTTCGTCATGAGGAAGACCTTTTGACGATAACCATCTTTAAGAGCATTTCCCATCCAACGGTGACTACGGCCGTCGTGATAATCCCAAGAGTTATCCATAAAATTGATGCCGCGATCAATGGCACTACGGATCAGTTTGATACTTTCTTGCTCCTCTTGAATTTTTCCAATGTGATACCCTCCTAAACCAATCACAGATACTTGTTCTTTGGTGCGTCCGAGATTCCGATACAACATTTCGCCGCGTCGAGTTAAAGTGGGTGAACTTTGGGCTAACAGTTGAGTATTTTCATCAACTGGTTCTGTTTGGGCTAAAAGCGGCTGCAAAAATCCTTCCGAAACTACAATTCCTGCCGCTACTAATCCCGAAGCAGAAGCAGTTTTTAATAAGCTGCGTCTACTGATTTCCATAATTGTCTCCTACAAGCAACAACAGGAATGAGCCGTATAGTAGCACGGTAATCTTGCACAGGGACTCTAACTAAGGAGTGTTATTAAAACATACACCGTAAGAAGCATTCACAATACAAGCCGATGTATTTATGATGCAAGTTGATGTATTCACAATGGAAGTTGACGCATTCACAATGCAAGTCAATGCATTCACAATGCAAGTCGATGCATTCACAATGCAAGTCAATGCATTCACAATGCAAGTCAATGCATTCACAATGCAACTCAATGCATTCCCAATGCAAGTCGATGCATTCCCAATGCAAGTCGATGCATTCACAATGCAAGTCAATGCATTCACAATGCAAGTCGATGTATTGTAAAAACTTACCTTTTGTTTAAGCTTGCTTGATTTAAAACTTTATCAATAAAGGTAGGAGTTAAAGGGTAGGAGAAAAACTGCCTCTAAAGCAATACAGTTCAGTTAAGCAATTTTTTCCTTCTCCTTCTTCTCTCAGTGCCGCGCCAGTTGCTACAAGTCTCTTAACCCGCCCAATGCACTGGCTTCTCTGCGCCTCTGCGGTTCGTTTAAAATCTCTGGCTGGAAATGCAGATCCTGGTGGCTCTGCCGCAAATTACGGAGGCGCAGCCTCAATGAGGGGCATTCCCAGTCGGAGACTCTTAAGGAGATAATCTGCTAAAAGCTGGTTCTAGGCTGGTTTTCACCTTAAGTTGCCACCAATGCCTAACACCCCACCCCCAACTCCTAAGAACAAGCGAGGAGGGGAGACAAAGCAAAGCAACGCCAGCCCTTGCGATCGCCTTTACTTGCCCTTCGTATTTCTGTACCAAGTTGTCTTACAGCAACAATTAGAGCGAATCGATGCCGCTTCATACTCGCGCTTCAGCAACACTATAACTGTTATTAGATTGATCGGGGAATTGCTTATCTCTGTCAATTGCGGGAGATGTATAGACATTCCATGCCCGTTCATGTACTTGACACCACTTTGCGCGGCAGTAAAAAGCCAAGGACAATTGCTACCAAGAACAATGCTGGAACATCACCAAACAGGTGTCCATGTTCAACAGGATCAATTACTGCATATACCGCCATGATTAGCCCGTGGACTACACTTGACCAGACGGTGAACCAGATTAAACTAAGGTGAGCTTCTGGTTGCCTTGAAGCCAATAGCAAAAAGACACCAAGCGTCCCATAAACACCAATGATCATCTGTTCGTATTCGTGCTGACCTGGTTGCCATAACCAGCCTGATGCCCAGACCTGAGTTAGCGGATAGATAAGTAGAAAAGCTATTCCAATAAGAACCAGAGCGATTTGTAAGTACCGATCGCGCCCATCCATTGCTTTAACCTCCGCTATTTTCTAGTACGGTCTCTACTAACAAAACTGTATAATTTTTTGATTGTATTCCCACTAGTGACACTTCAGCTTTAGAGTGTTATAAATTTTAATGCTTATCATGGTTTAAAACTGATTCAACTATGAATGCAAGCCGATGGATTCACAATGCAAGCCGATGCATTCACAATGCAAGTCGATGCACTCACAATGTAAGTCGATGCACTCACAATGCAAGTCGATGCACTCACAATGCTTACCTTTTGTTTAAGCTTGCCCAATTTAAAACTTTATCTTACTGATAGCTTTTTGGTTGTAATGGTGTCCTTTCCGCAAAAAGCTAGTTGCGATCACCAGTTAATCAACTTGATTGAGTTTGAAAATTGGCGATCGCTAATCGTGTGATTAAGCTTTCATCGTTTCGACGTTGCAATTTATGAGAGATGCGATCGCGCAATTCCTTAAAGCTCAACAGCAGGAATTAATCTCTTATCTCATATCTTGCATTTGCTGATTGCTTGGACGCTCCAACTCTAAATCTTCCCAAGAAACTGGATCTTCTACAGGTTCCAGGTGAGTTGTAACGTGGGTTAAAGGCAGCACCCGAAGAATAGCAAGTTCAATTGCCTCGCACAAATCATGCCCTTGTTGCACTGTCCAAGATCCAGGCACAAGAACATGAAAGGAAACAAAGCGCCGGGTTCCAGCAGTACGGGTTCGCAAGGCATGGAACTGGATGTCCTGATGTTTGTACTCGTTAAGGATACTCTCGATTGCCTCAATTTCTTTTTTAGGCAAAGCTGCATCCAGTAATGCGCTACTGGTTTCCCGCAGCAGACGAAATCCTGTCCAAGTAATATTTGTTGCTACTATCAGTGCGACAATTGGATCAAGCACGAGAGCGCCTGTTAGCTTGACGAGGAAGATTCCAACTACCACACCACCCGAAGTCACCACATCGGTAAACAGGTGGTGAGCATCAGCCCTGAGTGTAATGGAACGCAACCGTCGCCCTGCCCGTAGCAAGATAAAGGCAACAATGCCGTTGATTGCGGTTGCAAATAGGGAGAGTACCAACCCCAATCCAAGCTGTGTTAATGGTTCTGGATGCAACAACCGTCCCCAAGCTTCAACAGCAATGCTGATGGCGGCTATTACAATCAACGCACCTTCTGCACCACTGGAGAAGTATTCGGCTTTAGAATGCCCAAAAGCGTGTTCGGCATCGGCTGGTTTATCAGCATAGGTCAATGCCCATAGAGCGACCAATGCAGCTAGGAGATTTACAATTGACTCAATAGCATCTGAAAGCAAACCTACTGACCCGGTTAGCAGGTAAGCGCCAAACTTGAGAGCAATAGTGACGATTGCCGCTGCAATCGACAAGAAAGCGTAGGAGCGGGCTGATCGACTACTCATCTCGGTCACGGACGTAACTACAGTGATTCCGAGCTAAGAGTACCAAATTCTACTTTAATCGTCATCAACCCTGAGACTTCTACTGATTGGTAAAATAAACTACAGGATATCATTGCCCCGTATTGACACAAATAACCTTTTACTGAATAGTAGAACCAGCATTAGGGTGAGAACAAAACGATTTGAGGCGACAGATGATAGTATCCAGATCTGACAATTTATTATCTGTTATTATCTGCTCGGACAAGAAAGTTAGAGGACTATCATGAAGATTACAGGAAACACAATTCTGATTACTGGCGGCGGATCGGGTATTGGTCGCGGAATCGCTGAGGCCTTCCACAAGAAAGGAAACCAGGTTATCATTGCCGGTCGGCGACAACAAGTTTTGGATGAGGTGACGGCTGCCAATCCCGGTATAAAATCCATTCTGCTTGATATAAATGACCGAGACGGCATACATTCGTTTGGTAAGCAAGTGGCTCAAGACTACCCAGGGCTAAATGTTGTGATCAACAATGCCGGGATCATGAAAGCGGAAGATATCAAATCACTGCCTGATTACCTGGATGATGCCGAGGAGATTGTGACAACCAACGTGCTTGGTCCCATTCGCCTCACGGCGGTCTTGCTGCCACTGCTGCAAAGTCAGCCGCACGCGGCCGTCCTGACAGTTTCGTCCGGGCTAGCCTTCGTACCGCTTGCAAACGCGCCAACTTATTGCGCGACCAAGGCCGCGATCCATTCCTACTCGGTATCGCTGCGCCAGCAACTCAAAGGCACGACAACGGAGGTGATCGAGATCATTCCGCCCTATGTTCAGACCCATCTTACGGGCGAGCAGCAAGCGAATGATCCCCATGCCATGCCTCTCGCCGAGTTCATCACCGAGGTGATGAACATACTTTCCAACCAGCCAACAATAGAAGAGGTTGTGGTGGAGCGCTGTAAGCCTCTACGCTTCGCCGCCGAGAATGGGAACATTAGCACAATCTTCCAAGAACTTAACGCTAGTTTTTAAAAACGGGCGATCCCAAATCTATCTACAGTAGCTTGTCTAATGTAATTGGCAAATCACGAACGCGCTTACCTGTGGCATGATAAACAGCGTTAGCGATCGCCGCCGCACTTCCAGTAATCCCAATTTCACCGATTCCTTTGACACCAAGCGGGTTGATATGTGGATCGTGTTCATCAACGAACAGCACCTCAATATCAGGAACGTCTGCATTCACTGGTACGTGATACTCACCTAAATCATGGTTGACAACGCGCCCCCAATGAGGGTCTGTTACTGTGTGTTCCATTAACGCCATGCCAATACCATAGATAATCCCACCGATCAGTTGACTGTTGGCTGTTTTCGCATTGAGTATGCGTCCCACGCCAAAAGTTCCCACCCAACGCGTTACTCGCACTTCACCCAAGTCAGGTTCAACGCGGACTTCCGCAAACTGCGCTCCAAATGCGTGCATTGAGAACTTCTTTTGTTCCTCTCCAGGCTTGGCATCTGCACGCGCTTCGATCATTTTCATTCCATGCCGTGCCAATATTGCCTCATAAGTTTCCGCTGCTGACGATTTATTTTTTAAGAAAAAGCTGCCATTTTGGGCAATCACATCCTCAGCGTTTGAACTATAAAGCGGCGATTTTTGATCGGCAAGTGCTAATTGCAAAAGCTGACTGCGAGCTTGATTTCCCGCTAAATGCACCGCCGAACTGACACTGGCTGCGGTTTGCGAACCACCGGAAACGGGGGTTTCTGGCATCTTCGTATCGCCTAGTTCAAACCGGACTTTGTTAAGTGGGAGACCGAGTGCTTCAGCTGCGACTTGAGTCATCACAGTATAAGTTCCCGTACCAATATCTTGCGAACCGCTCCGCACCACGGCTGTACCGTCTGCCATAATTTGAGCGATCGCAGCTGCTGGGGAACGGTTGGTAGGATAAGTAGCTGTCGCCATACCCCAACCGATCAAATAGTTACCGTCTCGCATTGAACGGGGCTGAGGATTGCGCTTCTGCCAGCCAAACTTTTCTGCCCCTAATTTGTAGCATTGGATAAGTGACTTGCTCGACCAGGGCAGTCCTTTGCTGGGATCGACATCAGCATGGTTACGCAGACGCAGTTCCACCGGATCGATATTGAGCGCATAAGCCAGTTCGTCCATTGCCGATTCTAAGGCAAACGACCCAGAAGCTTCGCCTGGTGCCCGCATAAAGGTTGGTGTTCCTTGATCGAGTTGAACCAGACGGTGGCTAGTTTCGATATTCGGGCAAGCGTAGAGCATCCGGGCGCTTTTACCAACAGGTTCGATAAATTCATCGAATGTTGAAGTTTGGGAAGTCCCAGCGTGTCGGAGAGCGGTCAATTTGCCTTCGCGGGTTGCACCGAGAGAAACCTGTTGAATTGTCTCTGGTCGGAAGCCGACAGGCCCATACATTTGTATCCGTCCCAGAACTAATTTGACTGGGCGATTAACTTGCCGGGCTGCGATCGCCGCTAGAGGCACATGCGACCAAACCGAACCTTTGCAACCGAAGCCACCGCCCACAAAGTAAGACATAATGCGGACTTTCTTTGGCTCAATTCCTAATACCGCCGCAACTTTTTGTTGAGCCGAAAAGATTCCCTGAGTTGCGTCATACAGCAGCAGTTCATCGCCTTGCCAAACTGCTGTTGTGGCATGAGGCTCCATTGGATTGTGATTTTCGATCGGTGTGGTATAGGTTTGCTCGATACGGACAGCCGCAGTCGCTAGTCCCTGGTTGACATTGCCGTGCGCTAAATCGGGCGGCTCCTCTTTAGGAATTTTACCTTTAGGCAAGTATGCCTTAGCAAGGTTGTTCCGCATGTTGATGGTCGGTTTCTCTTCGTCATAGCGAACTTGCACCAGAGAAGCAGCGTACATAGCTCGTTCAAATGTATCGGCAACTACAACACCAATGTGCTGACCGCTATATAGGATAGTGTTATCTTGCAGCACTTGCAACTTATGACCGTTGCCCTTTTCGCCAGATGCCTTGGGTGCGTTGAGGTGGGTAATTACTGCTAATACACCTGGTACTTGTTCCGCCGCCTTTGTATCGATTTGGGCGATTTTACCTTTGGCGATCGTGCTTTGAATTGTGACTCCATAAGTCATTTTTGCGATCGGAAACTCTGCCGAATAACGTGCGCCACCCGTTACCTTGAGATGTCCATCGACTCTGTTTAGCGGTTTGCCGACAACTGTATTTGTATCGCCTGTGTTCATGCCATCCCTCCCACTGTTGCCAGCGCCTTCACAATTGTGCGTTTAGTCAGTTCGACCTTAAACCCGTTGTATTTTTGAGGTTTAGCTCCGGCGATCGCAACTGACGCTGCTGCTTGAAATGTTGCCTGGTTTGCGGGCTTGTTCAAAAGTGCTTTTTCAGCTTCGTAAGCACGCCAGGGCTTTGTTCCTACCCCACCGAGGGCAATGCGTGCCGAACGAATAATCCCATTTTGAATATCTAATGCTGCCGCAACCGATGCCATTGCAAAAGCATAAGAGGCGCGATCGCGGACTTTTAAATAGTGCGATCGCTTGGCAAAGGTTGAAGCAGGTAAATCAACCCCAATTATTAACTCTCCGTGTTGTAAAACTGTCTCCCGTTCTGGTGTATCGCCAGGTACGAGATGAAAATCGACGAGGGGAATACTGCGCTCTCCATTCGGCCCGCGTGTTTGCACAACTGCATCGAGTGCGATCATTGCCACAGCCATATCAGAGGGATGGGTAGCAATACAGCGATCGCTTGCGCCCAGAATCGCGTGAATGCGGTTGTAGCCCTCGATTGCCGGACAACCTGAACCGGGAACGCGCTTATTGCAGGGGAAAGCTGTGTCGCGGAAGTAGTAACAACGGGTACGTTGCAGCAAATTTCCGCCTACTGTTGCCATGTTTCGCAGTTGCGGTGATGCCCCAGATAGCAACGCCTCCGATAGCACAGGGTAACGCTCCCGAATTATCGCATCATAGGCAACATCGCTATTACGTGCCATTGCCCCAATCCGTACACCGTTACCTTGGATTTCTATCTTGGTTAGCGGTAGTGGGTTAATGTCAACCAACTCTGTTGGGGTCTGTACATTCAGCTTCATCAAATCAATTAAGCTTGTACCCCCTGCCAAGTAAGCAGCTTGCACCTCTGGGGCAACCAACGCCACGGCATTCTCTGCTTGTCCTGTTTTCTTATAGCTAAACGGCTGCATCTTTTTTCCCCTCTAAGACATCGCGGACAGCAGCCACGATATTTGGATAAGCGCCACAACGGCAGATATTGCCGCTCATCAGTTCACGAATGTCGGCATCCGACTTAGCGTGTCCCTCGTTCACCAAACCCACCGCCGAACAAATCTGTCCCGGTGTGCAATAGCCGCACTGAAACGCATCGTGGGCAACAAATGCGGCTTGCATTGGGTGCAGATTATTTCCTTGCTCCAGCCCTTCAATAGTTGCGATCGCTGCCTCAGTGTGCATAACTGCAAATGTCAGGCATGAATTAATCCTCTGCCCATCAACCAGCACCGTGCAAGCACCACACTGACCGTGATCACAACCTTTTTTAGTACCAATTAGCCCGATATATTCCCGAAGTGCATCAAGTAAAGTAACACCCGGTTCAATCTGCAAACTATGTGCTGTTCCGTTCACTTGCAGCGTCACCTTCATAGTCTCAGATGTGGAAGTTGCCAGCATTGGAGTAGTTTTTTTGACTTGAGTTTGTGCTACACCTTTCCCTACATAATTAGCGATCGTAGCCGCTACTGTGCTGACGACCATCAATTGACCCAACCTGCGGCGTCTTAGGACAAACTTCATCTGTTTACTCCATTCTGTTTTTGTTGGTAATAATATTGCGTAATTCTCTTGACATCTATTCTTTATAAAAAACCGCTTTTTCTTATAAGCATTTTTTTCAAAACGACATTGTTAATAGAATACAATTTCATCTTGTTATAATGTCTCTATCAGAAGATTTATACCATAAGTATCATCTATAGCAATCCTAAATCATTCGTGAAAAGTTAGAACCCCGACTTCTTTAAGAAGTCGGGGTTCTAGACAGGATTTTTACAAATCAGATAGGATTGCTATATACAGCAGATTTCAAGTTGGTGAAGTACACAACGATTATCTCTTAGTGGTCTTTTTATTCGACTAACTATAGTAATAGTATTTGATTTTTGAAATTATCTACGTAGGCGGGGAGTGGGGAGTAGGGAGTAGGGAATTAGGAATTAGGCTTTTCGAGTTGTAGCGAGCTTTTTCAGAAATCAAATATTAATCCTATATGATAAGTTACCGATGAATCTGAGTAAATAAGGAATAACCACTGACAACAAAAATAAAAAGGATAGCGGCAGGAAAAATTACTACATCTCTGACAATAAATAAAATCCAATCTTTTCTTAGTTCTTGTTTAAACTTTAATTCTCGTAGTTTTCGCTCAACTTCTACGTCTTCTTGTGACTGCAAGTTTCCAGTTGACAGAATTAGTGGATTGTCGCCTTTGCTGGCAATTATTTTTGATAAATCTGTTATATCTGTCATGCTGTTTAGATGCCAATAATTTCAGTTTCAAGATTTTGATTATCATCTGCAAGCCAGATATGCTTGCCTTTTTGTTTGGCTTCTACAGCTACTTCCATCAATGCAAGTGCCTTTAACAGCACCTCAGCATTATCTCCATTAATATGTTGCGCCAGATTATTTAGTGTTTCATAAAGTTCTGGTGATAAATCTAAATTTATTTGAATACGTTGATTTTTCTCTTGTGTAGTCATTTATATTTTGTCTAATACTTTTTAAGGTAAAATCCAATTTTACAACTATGGAAAACCAGCAAAGAACTAGCGAAATAGCAACCAGGTTACACACCTGAGTAGGGTGCTAAGGCTAAAGTTTTCGTCAGATCAGCAAGGAAAACGCGATCGCAGAGGTTTAACAGTTCTACCTCGGTCTGCGTCTGTCGCATCAGCCGCAGGAAATCACCTTCAGCGTCAACACTCAGGGCAATGTAGTTGAGGAACATTTTGAGATAGCCTACACGCGATCGCACCGGCATAGTTGCCGCTGTGGGGGTTTGCCATAAACGATCAATATAGTTGCGTACCTCTACTAAAGGAACGGGCGTGATCGGCTCGAAGCGCAAAGCCTGGCGAATTTGATTAAAAAGCCAAGGATTTCCGATCGCCCAGCGTCCCACCATCACACCCGCCGCGCCCGTTTGAGAAAGCACTTTAAGGGCAGTTGTTGCAGAATGGATATTTCCATTGGCAAGCACTGGACAATCAACCCGTTTCACCGCTTTTGCGATCAAATCATATTTCACAGCCCCGTGGTACATATCTTTCACCGTGCGACCATGCAAACTCAGCAAATCAATGCTGTGGCGATTGATTATATCTAAAATTTCGTAAAAGGTATCTGTATTTTCAAAGCCTACGCGCATCTTGACGGTCAAAGGGCGATCGTTCACAGCAGAACGCAGTTCTCCCAAAATCCGATCCACTTTTTCTAGTGAGAGCAGCAATCCACCCCCAACATTTTTGCGATAGATTCTAGGTGCTGGACAGCCCATGTTCAAGTCAACTCCAGCGATATTATAGTTGCAGAGTTCCTTTGCTGTTCTTACTAAGTCTGGAATGCTTTCGCCAATCATTTGAGCAAAAACGGGGCGACCCGTGTCGTTTTCGGTGATTGCTGCCAGAATGTTACGATTGAGCCGTGAGGTATCATTCACGCGGAAATACTCGGTGAAGAAGTAGTCAGGGCTGCCGTAGTGGGCAATGACTTTCATAAACCAGAGGTTTGTCACATCCTGCATGGGCGCAAGAGCCATGAGAGGTAGGTTTGGATGGAGCGATTGGGGGAGCGATATCCGGGACATAGAGATTTCCGCGATCGACAAAGCATCACTCTATCAAAAAAAGTCATATTTAATGCTTTTTTGCAATCAGGTTAAGCGTTGTTAGAGACTTGCAAAAAATAAATTATCCCTATAGTTATTTCTATTTTAACGTGAGTTCAACAAGTTTTATTTGACCTCTCAAGAGCAGCCCCTCTCCGATGCGGAGAGGGGAGCAAAAAGCTGAATTTTTCATTGCTCCTCCCTTTCCGTTTCGGAGAGGGAGGCTGTCCGGGAGAGGTTCATCGAACTCACGTTATTTTACATAATATTTTTTAAGGTGAAATCCAGTTCTCCAACTGTAAATTAGAAATGCGGCTGTAGTGACGAGTATTGTTTGTTACTAAAATGTAATTTTCTGCAACTGCAACACTAGCAATTAGTAAATCAAATTCAGCAATTGTTTGTCCTCTTCTACGGAGTTCTGCCTTTAATTCACCATACTTTCTGAGAGCAGGATCAGTTAAGCCCTGTAATTATATCTGGGCTTTTCTAAACTTCAATCTATTATTTATAGCCTTACAAGTTCAGTGTTTGTTTACCTAAATAATGCTGATTTATATTTTCCTCTGCTTAAAGTGACAAAAGATGGTTAACATGAGTTTGACAGGCTTTTCCGCGATGAATCTTTTAGCGGGACTATCAACTAACTACTGGATACTGATGCTGGCACGTATCGGTTTAGCACTAATGGCAGGACTCTTTATGCTAGCAGCCGTTACATTTGCTAGTGTCCTCGTCGGATTAGCCTGGCAGGGTCGTGCAGTTGCCCTGGTGACAGGCGGCGTAACCACAGCGATCGCCGCGCCTTTAGGGACATGGATTGGCACTCAGGCTGGTTGGCGAGTTCTCTTATCCCTAAAGAATGCGTCATCAAGTCAGTTAACACTGATTCAGATTATGAACCAGACGTAATCGTTCTTGATAGACAAGCTGTTAGGAATGAACCACGCTGGAAAAAAGAATCTATCATTACGCAGGGTAATTCCGTCAAGTTGGTTGTAGAAGTTTTTTCAACCAACTGGAGTGATAATTATGCCTTAAAACTAGAAGATTACGAGTCTTTAGGCATTTCTGAATATTGGATTGTAGACTATCTAGGTTTAGGTGGTAGGCGCTTTATTGGCAATCCTAAACAACCAACTATCTAGATTTACCAACTAATCGAAGGTGAGTATCAAGTTAAGCAATTTAGGGAAAATGACCGCATTCAGTCGCTAGCTTTCCCAAAGTTGAATTTGACTGCTGAACAGATTTTTCGGACTGGAGAATTTTCTTAACTTACCATACACCGGCAATCTTCTGCGTAGGCGTAGCCCGCCGCAGGCATCGCTACTTATTCCCCACTAACTTTCTGGCATAGATTATACTGGCAAAAAATCACCAAAATATTTCAATCCAGTTCCGATTAAAGTCTTTCATCCACTAAGAAAAAATTTATGCGAAATTGGCCATCTTGGATTCCTACTCCCCGGTTTTGGGTAAATGCGATCGCGCTCATTTTGTTAATGATTGGTTTCCAGTATGCGATCGTCTATTTTTGGAATATTATTTCCACCCTGATTAACTTCCTACCCCAGCCTATTTCTGTCAAGTTCTTGTACTTATTAAGTTTACTAATCCAACTTTTGCCCATCGTGGTAGTCGCATTGGTTCACCATTGGCTGCATCGATTTTTAGATAGCTTCTTTCCTGAGAGCCAACTAGCACAAACAGAGCCAACAACAGGAGTTTTTCCTAGTTTAATCAGTTGGTGGGAAGGATTGTATGGCTGGTTGGTGAATATTCTCTCGCTAATCATCGCATTTGGTATTATAATGCTTTTCTTGCCATCTCCTGATTTATTCAATTTGTTCAGTTTATTTAAGATTCAAGCGCAGCCTCTGCTGATAGTCCAAACCATAATTCGAGTCATTATTGCTGCCTATCTTTATCAATTTGAGTATTTAGTGCATCAGCGTTTGATAGCAGCAGGTAGATAGTATAGCAATCCTATTTGATTAGTGAAAATCGTCAGCCTCAGATCCCCGACTTCTTTAAGAAGTCGGGGATCTTGTTGTTTGCGAATGATTTAGGATTGCTATAGACTTTTACGGAACGCTAAACGTAGTTCGCTTAAGAGCAGGGGTACGCCTCCGTTTATATGCCCGTAAACTCCCCGAATTCTATTCGCTTCACTCGTCCACTAGGAAAAAAGACTTCATTGACGAGTCTTAAAGACTTATTAACACAGTTCGTAGCCCCATTCACGAATATTCAAGACTGATTAACGGAGTTCGTAACTTCATTAATCAGTTTCAAATACTTATCAACGAGATACAAACACTTAAACTAGACTGGTGGTAGCAAGTAAAATATTCGGGATAAAGCATTTCAAAGTGAATCGGTGTCAGTCACCATTAACAATTCAAAATTCACGCATTCAAAATTCAAACATTTTAGACATTTTCAGACGGGGATTTAAACACCGCCTGAAACTGATCGGAGGCGGAGTGGCTCCGACTCCCCGCTACGCATAGACGTAGGGGTCTTAAACCCTTTAATTTACTATAATATAGATGATTTCCACATTAGTGACACTCTTAACTGTTAGAGGAGCGCGATCTGCCAGGATGGGTGCCTAAATTCTACTTGATGACAAAGTTAGACGGGTCTTGATCTCGTCGATGCTTAGTGGGAATGGGGTCTGGCTGCCCATCACCCGCAAGGGCTGCGGTTTTCTCTAAGGATTCCCTCAATCGCTTGGCTGCGTAGATGGACATGTCTCGGGGTACATTAATGCGATCGCGCAAATATCGGAGAGCAACATCAGATCCCGATGGGGGTAGACAATCTTCATCGGTCATCATGTGTGTTAAAGCACAACGTAGGGCTTGGTCAAACAATTTATCATCTAAGGGGTTGACTCGGATAATATTGATGCGGTGTTCGATAGTTCGTTGAAGAGCTTCCATACGGGAGTTTTCAGGTTCTGGATAAGTAACATCTGGTAGCCCAAACCAGGAACCATTATCCACCCGCGCTTTATTGAGAAGCATCTGGGTTTCGCCGTTTTCCCAACAGCCCCCCATCTGGGGCGGCAAATCATGTACGTGGGTGTGAAAGTCGCTCTGGGTACCGCAGTAGGTTGGTCGGCTTTCCATTGCCGCAAACCATGCCCTCAAGCGAGAGTTTTCTTCCCGCAGGGAGTAGCCCTTGTAGTAGTAAAGGCTTGCATTCATCCGTTCAACATAGGGCGTAAAAATGACATCGACGATGCCGAAGCTATCTAGAAAGTAAGGCCCTGGGGTGCGACCCAGAGCCGACTCGACCATAGCCACCACTCCGATAAATTGTTCTCGGTTGCGTTGTTCTTGTTGAGAAGAACCTGCTCTAGAGCACAGCCAAGCGCACCAGGCTCTAAATAAAAGTCGTTCTAATTGACGTAGAGGAAGCACCATGCGGTCTTCCATCCCTTGGCTCAATGGATCAAAAACCTTTTCTAAGGCGATCAAAATGTCATCGCTTTCCTTAATAATCCATCCATCTAGCTCGATCGCGGGGAGCATTCCTGATGGTACCTTACGCTTGTACCAACTTTCTTTCTCCCCATAGCAGAACATTGTCACTTTTTCGATGCGATAGGGGATCTGTTTTTCCTCTAGCCATAACCAAACTTTTTGACAGTAAGGACACCAGGCGTGGTTATCGCGGTACAGCGTTACCCGCACATCAGATTCGGGCTGACCAAACAAGCGCAACCTGGCTTTAGCGTTGGTGAGACCATTAACGGTATCTATTTGATAGTCCGTGAGGGTTTCTAGTTCTTGCCAGCTTAAGGGTGCGGTAGTCATAGGGTGAGTTGCGTAAGGCAATACTTAGGACAATTCTATACTCTACAACATTTTCAATTACACCAAGGCTTAATTTAATCAGTAGGTTCCCCCATTTGGAAAATATATTAACCTAAGTTGCGAGTTACCAAATACAAATTTACTACTGAATGCAACCACCACTTTGACTCAATCAAAAGTATAAGTGTCGAATCAGCTTAAAGTATTAAATTTAGCTCATTTGATGAATGCTTGTTGGAGGGTAAATGCAAAAATAAATGCTTCAACCTTCAGTAAAAACCCTTCATATGTCACTGCATGAATTGATTTTGGGAATACACAAGTGATGCTACTAAACACTGTTTCAATATAATGTCTAGTATGTTGTTTAATATACTTATTCCACGGTTCATCTTGACGCTTGGAATTTTTTTTACGCATCACTTTCAAGAATATTTGACTGGTTTGTTCGAGATCGTCTTCAACAGTGTAATCAGTGTATGCCGAATCACCATATACTTCGCTACCTGACGGTAGATTTAACGGTAAGGCGTTTAATGCACGCACATCAGAAGCGCTACCCGGTAGAAATACAAATTCTACTGGAATTCCGCTCTTAGTGGTTAATAGCTGGACTCTAACCCCATAGAAATAACGTTTTTTAGAGGCAATATAACCCCTGTATTCCTTTGACTTAATTAATCTAACATTGAAAATCCGAATATTATCACACATTGGTATAGGAAATGAGTCTAAAAGATATTCAGTACAATCACTAGTCTCTTTTAGGATCATTCCTAGTTGATGAAATAAATCGTTGATCAGCATTGAGACATTATGTAATCGCCGATTAAAACGTGATTTTTCTAACATATCTGGGATCAAATTATGGTCTTTCATATAGCTACAAGCCTTGCTATGATTCCCATAAAAGAATATCGCTGCAATTATTGCCGTTGTGATAATTTCTGCGTCGCTCACCTGACGCCGACAATCTTCATCATGTCCCAGCGCTTTTAACAAGTCGTCGATGATAGCATAGATGGTAATTATTTCATTAAGCATATTCCCCTCCTACTTTTCTCTCTGGAGGGGATTTTATTGCTTAAATTACCCCATGCGATCGCTCAACAACATAACTAGCAACTTGGGTTATTAGACAAATCGCAGCCTGAAAGGTTAGTCTGCAAAGGCATTCCCGAATCAGAGAGGCAGTTATGAAATAGTTAAACAATACAACTTCAGAGTGAGTTGATGATTTACTAGCGATCGTCCATTGGTTGTCACTTTCTTCAGATCCAGTTTCTGCTCAACCAAGAATTCCCAACGCCGGATGGCAATCGTCAGAGTTTAAGCTTTGGTAATGATAAATTATATTTAAAATCCTGTAAAAATTATTAGCGCTCGTGTAGTGTTACACAGCATAGTAGATTGCTTTGATATCTTGCAGCATTCTCAATTAGTAGCTGCGATCGCCTGAAACTCGAAGTTCTAGGAACCAATAGCCAAAGCCACTCAAGTAGACTAAAACCTAAGTCTGGAAAGAATTTAGCCCTCTTAAGAGGATTTTCGCTATTAGCCATAGGTTTCTAACCTGTGGCGGTTGGGCAACAGTTAATTGACCTTTGGGTGCAAAGACAGCAGCAGTCCAGTGCAAATATTACCTTGTTGTGTTCCCTTGAAGATGGGGGATTTCTGCCACAGGCACATCGTTGGGCGGGAGATTATTGGGCGATACCTTTGGCACACTTCTCTTTCAGAGACGCTCCGCGAATGTAAATGCTACCGGAAATGTGGGGTGTGGATATTGGGTTATTGGCTAACCCAATGTCCACAAATAGATCACAAAATGGGTCTAGTAGTTGGCTCTGGTGAACTTGGCTCTTTTAAGGGCAAGGGGTAATGGGACTCATATTTTTAGCCCTTTCCCCTTTAACATGAACCCCTTTTTCCAGTCGTTACCCAACAATGCAAGGGTTGGCAGGCTACTAGGCTTGCACCTATACAATTAAATAAGGGTATCGCTCAGTCCGATACCATGACTACTACTGATATACGCACTCAAATATCTTACAGCCGTAGTCTTACTGAGTCAATTACACTGCAATTTTCCAACAGAATTTTAATTTTGAAACAAAATAAGGGAACTCTAAGTAAAAGTTGATTATTGTTGCGTCTAGTATCATTATGGCTTCTCAGAATCAAGGCTCAGATTCTCAGAGAATTATTGCGATCACCGTTGAAAAAATCCGTCAATCTCTTGACTTAGAATATATTTTTCAGACAACCACTCAAGAAATTAGGCAATTGTTCAACTCTGACCGTGTAATTTTATATCGTTTCAATCCAGATTGGAGTGGAAAAGTTGTCTCTGAATCCTTAGCACAAGGGTGGTTGCCTCTAATTCAGCAGCAAGCGCATCAACCACAATTACGAGAAAATATCAGTGAATGTAGCTTGAAAAATTTATCTATTCCTCCAATTGCAGATACTTATTTACAAGATACACAGGGAGGGCGCTTTTCTCAAAATGAAACTTATCGTGTTTGTGACGATGTTTACAGTGCTGGCTTTAGTAAGTGCTACCTGAAAATTTTAGAGCAATGCCAGGCAAGAGCTTACGTGATTACTGCTATTTATCAAAGTCAACAACTTTGGGGACTGCTAGCAGTTTACCAAAACGATGCACCTCGAAAATGGCAAACAGATCAAGTATATATATTTAGCCAAATTGCTTCTCAGCTAGGTGTAGCATTACAGCAAGCAGAATTACTCAAACAAACTCAAAGTCAGAAAGATGAACTCGCCACAACTCTCAAAGAGTTACAGCTGGCTCAAGCTCAGTTAATTCAAAATGAGAAAATGGTCAGTTTGGGGCAATTAGTAGGTGGAATTGCCCATGAAATTAACAACCCAGTTAGCTTTATTTACGGCAATCTAAAATCGGTTGATGAATACACCCAAAATTTATTTTCACTATTAGATATTTACCAAAGACATTATCCCCAATCAGTCAAGGCAATTGAGGAGTTTACAAATCTCATTGAACTAGATTTTTTAAGGTCAGACTTTCCCAAATTATTCAAATCGATGCTCATGGGGGCAGAGCGGATTCGAGATATTGTTCTTTCCCTGCGGACTTTCTCACGCTTAGACGAAGCTTCAATGAAAGCAGTTGATATTAATGAGGGAATTGATAGTACGATAATGATCATTCAAAGCCGCCTCAACCCTACTAACCAGCGCCTGCAAATTGAAGTGATCAAAGAATACGGTAGCCTCCCCTTAGTTGAATGCTATCCTGGGCAGTTAAACCAAGTATTTCTGAATATTTTAGTGAATGCGCTTGATGCTTTAGAAGATTCAGCCCTTAGAGGTCGATGGACAACAAAAAAAATCAATATAATAGATAATCCCCGAATTTATATTCGCACCCAATTACTGGAACCAGATCAAGTCACTATTAGCATTGCCGACAATGGACTAGGGATACCAGAAGATACTTTAAAGCAAATATTTAATCCCTTTTTCACAACCAAGCCTGTTGGACAAGGTACAGGGATGGGACTGGCTATTAGTTACCAAATTATCACACAAAAACATGGTGGTTCTTTAGAATGCATTTCCCAACCAGGAGTTGGTGCTGAGTTTATTATTCGTATTCCCCTGATTCAACTTGTGTCAAATTTAATAAATTAAAAGGTACACCAATGTTTAAATTTTAATCTTTATGGCTTTGGTTTTTGTTTAAACACCCAAAAGACAGTTGAGCAACCGTAATGTAGCTGCTATGTTCTATTTATTTGTAGTTGTATTTTGTCTAATTGCATTTTTTGGTGGTTCGCTACCATTTCATTATCTAGCTTTAACAATTATTGGCATAGCAATATTTATCGTTTTAATAGGCGTTCTGCAACTTTGCCAAGATAACTGCCTATCTGAAAAATCTTTTGTAGATTTAACAAAAATGGTACTGGAACAGTTGCCTTTAATTGGCAATATTATTAAGCAGTTTCAAGGCAATAAATAAAAGGCGAATGGAATTCGCGGCTATACAAACAAAGTCCGCCTCCGGGGACTAAGGAAAAATTGTGGGATTGAAACCCACCTCCGTGGGTTTTGCCTGTGTAGACGCGGTTTCTAACCGCCCTTTTCACTTGCAACGAATTACGATTACTGTTCTTCACCTTTTTCCTGAAGGAGCGATCGCCAATCTGCGATCGCCTTCTCCGTCCACAGCCAATTTTTAGCTAATTTATCTACCTGGAAATTTACTGAATCAGACTTCAGAACCAATTGCCGCAACTTGATCGCTTCATTCAGATATTGTGTCTGCTTACCACTAGATTGACTAAGTGCAGATTTATACAGTCCCAGAGCTAACCCAGCATAGGAAGTTAAAGCATCTTTAGGTACTGTAGATGTTGAGTCTGTCTTCTGTTCTTTGAGAGCTAAATTCAAAGCCTTGAACCAAGAATCATTGGCTCGATTTAGATTGCCTTCTGTGTAGTAGGCAAATCCCAAAGCATTATTATACAAAAGCGATTCTGGTTTAGCTTTTGCAGCAGTTTCCCAGTAACGGCGGGCATCATCGACGCTATAGTTATTGTCTCCAGTTTGGATAGATTGCCAAGCTAATCGTCCCTTGTAAAAGTTCACAGATGGCTGATCAGCTTGTTTATTGGGAATCAGTTTCAGGGCAGTATCAGCCGCAGCCAGTGCGCCACGATTAAGTAGTTCTTCTACAGCTAACAACCCACCTTGCAAGTCGCCCTGGCTCAATTTTTCCGTAGCGGTGGCGGCGACAATTCCAGTTTGTGCTGTCTGTAAATCGATATTTTGCTGCTTTTGAATGGGTAGAGACTGACTGGGAATTACTGGGATATTAGGCAGAGTTACTTGGTGTCGATTTTGCCACCACCAATTTAAACCGATCGCAGCTGCTAATGCACTAATTCCCACAATGCCAACAATTGGCCATAATTTGCGGTGACGGGTACGATTTCTTGCTGGGGCTGGTTGCGATGCCTGCGGCGGGCTACGCCTATGCGAAAAATCAGAATTTTGCCAATTTCCTGCAAAGTTCCCAGCAACTTGAGGTGGTGGTGCTGGGGCTTCTCCCCACAAATCTGCTTGTTCTTGCAAAGAAGTTATTTCCTCTGAAACCTGCCTTTGCTGAAGACTATTTTCGTGAATTTGTTGATCCAGTTCAGTTGGAGCTTTTTGGTTATCTAGCTGACGAAACAAATCCGAAACTATAGCAGAATCTTCTTCATAACTTGGGTCATCATACTCAATTTCATCAACGAGATCGCCCCAAGTATCTTCACCTAGCCAGTCCAACCCAGAAGAGTCAGGTGTCAAACCAGAAGGAATCATTTCCTCCATTCCTAAAGGCATCTCGGAATCATCTGCCATACTAGAGTACATCGTAGAAGTTGCCCCTAAAGGCGAACTATACTGATTCAGCAACTCTGCACTTTCGGATAAGTCAGTTTCCTGGCTCAAGAAACCGTCAAATTCTCGCTGGAGATATAAAATCGGTAATGCCCAGTACATCTGATGAGAACCATAGGCAGAAATTAATCCTTGGCGCACCCGACTTACGCACAAATCTACTGGATATCCCTGACTCAAGTTACGGTAAAACAATTGTGTGAGTGTCAGCGCCACTTCATCAGGAATCCGTTCTGACATAGCCAAAACGCTGCTAATTCCGCGCTTCACCAGACTTTCTGCCAGGTTTCGTTCGCCAGTATCTCCAGAGGCATCAGACGCAGCTGTGTACGCCCCCAAGCAGGAGTTAAACACTGCCATTTGGATGTTATTGTTGACGAGCAAACCTGCCAGATCGTCCCCAGTTAAGATTTCCGTTAAGCCAGTTCTGCGACTAGCAAGATAAATTTCTCCGCCATTAGAGCCGAAGTTACTATGACCAGAGTAGTGTAGAACGTGGTATCTACCTTGTTCTAGAGCTTGCGTCAGTTCTTCCCGTCCTGGTTGGTCTAAGACAGTGAGTTCAATTTCTGGGAAACGATTGCTACCTTCAGCAAGTCGTGGTACACGGTGAAGTTCTGCTTGCAGTTTGATCGCTTCCTGTTTCAGTAAGTCAAGACGGACTTGATCGGAGGGAGAAGCAATTACCATCAATACTTTCACACCACCTTCTTCTCGTGGTGTGGGCATATTTGGCGTAGGCGTAGCCCCCCGCAGGGATCGCAAAGGGGAAGCCCCCAAAATTCCACTTTGGAAGCGAGAAAAAGCGATATAAGGCCCAGTAGCCAGAGGGCGATCGCCTGCGTGCATCACTTCCCAAGGCAGACGAGCTAATCTAATATCTTTTAGCCCCAACCGTAAGCGTAGTACTTGTTGGTGGTTTTGGGCAATACCTTGGGCAGTAATCCAACTATCTCTGAGAGTGCCTTGAAACAGGGCGTTATAAAATAGTTGACCTAACGCCACCAAATTTACAGAGTTTCTGGCGATATCGCTTTCATTCCCGCCAGAGGCGAATATATCTCCCTGCAACACCGACTTCAACGGATCATTCATCAAATGCCCAGCAGCGATCAACCAATCAGCTACAGGCCAAGTCACCAATTCTTCTGCCAACGGTACTCCCGGCGCAACTTGTTCCGTCCGCACCAAGTAGTCATTTTGCCCTACAGGAGTTACCGAAATGTGGAATTCCTGAGTCACAGTTTCTCCTGTCCGCCTCCTAAATCTGGTTTGAAACGCGAAAGTTTCAAGTCGATTTTTCGCTCCCTCTGATAACTTAGATGCATCCCACCCCTGAATGTTTCTGATTCTAGTTGTTTTGCTTTTTCTGCCTTTACAACTTTATCCGGATCGGATTACTTAAGACTAGAACACTTAATTGGTAGATGCACCTTGATCTTCAACTCCCCTAGTTGGCTAACACCCACTGGGGGTTTTTTTCAATTTTGGCAAACAACAGCAACTTCTGACGCAGATATTCTCGTACCAGAAAATAGTGCTTAACCCTAGAATACTTGATTTTTACAAGCCGCACACTCGTGACTTGTAGTCATCCCAGGTTCAATAATTGATGGATGTACCTTGATCTTTAACTCCCCTAATTCAGTTAATATCCGCTCTTGTTTTTTTGACACACGACAAGAATTAATTTTTTAATAAATTTATCCGGAGCATGGTGGTTAAACCTAGAACATTTAATTGGTAGATGCACCCTGATAACTAGCTCCCCTGGTTGGCTAAAACCCACTGGGGGTTTTTTTATTACTCAATAAGTACAAAACTTAGGCACTGAAAACCTGAAATCTATATCTGAATAAGTCCACGCCAGTTGCTTCTCCTGTTCAAACACGCTCTTGCTAGCAAGCTTTAAGAGTCGGGGGACAAGTCGGGGAATCCTTTCAGTAGTTCCTACCCTGCGCCTTCCTATGTTGCTACCGCTACGCTAACAGTAAGGCACTGGCTCCCCTCAAAAAGGGAACTCTAAGAGCGAACTTTTTCAGGGGTTTGGGGGATCTCTTCTGCATAAGTCCTAAAGCAGTAATCATATCTGACACACCCATTTTTTAAGGCAACGCACCGGTCATTTGATTGGTAAGTCTGTCCTGATAACTAACCCCTCTGAGGTTTTTCTCTGATAAAGAATAACAACTTCAACCTTTGCTACTTTATCCGGTAGCTACCCATTTGCCTTAGAAAAGATTATTAGTAGATGCACCCTGATAACTCACTCCCCTGGTTGGCTAACGCTCACTGGGGTTTTTTATTTAAAAAAATAACTGACGGTTGTACAAATTTATCCGGAGTATGGTGTTCAACCTGAGAACATTTAATTGGTAGATGCACCCTGATAACTAGCTCCCCTGGTTGGCTAACACCCACTGGGGGTTTTTTTATGCGTAGACGCGTAGCGGTGAGTGGGTCGTAGTCTTCTCCCCTTGGGAGATGCTAAGAGCGATGGTGGTTCCCGTGGTTAGCGCAAGCGGTAGCGATAAATGAGCGTCACCCCCAAACCTCAAGGGCTTATCGTTAGACATCGCCCACATAACTGGAATGCACCACTACTATTCTTGCGACTGTTGGTAGACCTTGAGTATCCTCCTGTTGCCAGGATAGAGCATAACCTGCTCAGTCAATCCCTGAATCCCTTTCTTTTTATTCTGAGCTAGAGATGCGACTCAAAATGATTGTTATGATATTTAATCACATTCTTAATTTTTTTTCTATATTTTGACCTTTAACTCTTTGTGTACCAGCAATCCTGCTGTCAACCTCAGATCAGAGCTTCCTCGCTGACTACATCATATTTCTCGTTCGCAGGTTTAGCATATTGGTGACAAGTTAAGATTACAAACTATTTTTTGTCAATAAGCAATAGTACTTAAAAAATTATCAAAAATCGGGGTTAGAAACACAATTTTTAAGTCAGCGATGCCTACGTATCATATTTAAAAGCATTGTTTACCCTTGTTCTCAAAACTCAGTAAGAAGCTAAATTTAATTACTGTTGACAAAACTAACTTCGCCTGAAATTGCCACGAATACTTGACAAAAGACTCACAGGCTTAACTTTTCACTAATGTTACCGATATGACCAACAGAACCTGCTTAACTTACACAAGGTTAAGATGCACCTTGAAATAGCGATCAGACTGGTAAACCAGTAAATCAGTTTCCGACCCGAATACAAACTGTTCCTGGCATCCTAAGCCTGAGAACTTTTTTTATGTCTATTTTCATGGGGAGTATATAGTCAAAGTTCTTAGACTAATACTCTAAGAACTTTCGGGATATAAGATAGAGAGAAATAGAAAATAAACAGACATAGTAAATTTATTTTATAAATCAAATTAGAAAATTACTAGACAGATAATTCCCTCAAAATAGTAGTTTAAATGTACTAATAAGTGTAAATACTAGAAATTTAGTAGCAGTAAAGTGTAACAGGCATGAAAGCATTGGAAATAGGTCATTCTGTTGATTCTCGATATAACCCAGCAGCAATTGAGGAAAAATGGCAAAAAACATGGGTAGAACTTGGCTTAGATAAGATACCGACAGCTAGTAACAAGCCAAAATTTTACGCTTTATCCATGTTTCCTTATCCATCGGGCAGCCTACACATGGGTCACGTCCGTAATTATACGATTACAGATGTGATTGCCCGCCTCAAGCGAATGCAAGGGTATCGGGTAATACACCCAATGGGTTGGGATGCCTTTGGCTTGCCAGCAGAAAATGCCGCCATTGACCGTGGTGTACCGCCAGCAAAGTGGACTTATCAAAATATTGCCCAGATGCGGCAGCAATTGCAGCGTCTTGGTTTATCCATCGATTGGGAATGCGAACTTGCTACCTGTTCACCTGATTATTACAAATGGACACAATGGATTTTCTTGCAGTTTTTGCAAGCGGGGTTAGCTTACCAAAAAGAAGCAGCTGTAAACTGGGACCCCATTGACCAAACTGTACTGGCAAATGAGCAAGTTGATAACGAAGGACGTTCTTGGCGCAGTGGGGCAATAGTTGAGCGTAAATTATTGCGGCAGTGGTTTTTCAAGATTACCGACTACGCAGAAGAATTGCTCAATGACTTGCATAAGTTGACAGGTTGGCCGGAACGCGTCAAGTTGATGCAGGCAAACTGGATTGGTAAATCTACAGGCGCTTACTTAGAATTTCCCATTATTGGGATAGATGAAAAAATCGGTGTCTATACCACACGCCCAGATACCGTTTATGGTGTTAGCTACCTAGTCTTAGCACCAGAACATCCCTTAACAAACCGCGTCACCACAAAAGAACAACAAGCAGCAGTAGAAACCTTTATTAAAGAAGTTTCCAATCAAAGTGAGTTGGAACGTACCTCTGAAGACAAACCTAAGCGGGGTATCTCCACAGGTGGGGTGGCAATTAACCCGTTTACACGGGAAGAAGTGCCTATTTGGATTGCTGACTATGTACTGTATGAGTATGGTACTGGGGCAGTGATGGGTGTACCAGCACACGATATCCGGGATTTTAAGTTTGCCAAAAATTACGATTTGCCAGTTGATTTTGTGATTGCTTCCCCAGATGATGTTGCAGATTTTGACTTAACTCCAACATCAGAGATAGATGAAGTTACACAAATCATCCAAATTGAATATAACCAGGCATATACTGAACCAGGAATTTTAATTAATTCTGGGGTTTTTACTGGTATGGCTTCCACAGATGCTAAACAAGCAATAATTGAATATGCCGAACAACAAGGTTTTGGTAAAGTGCGCGTGCAATATCGCTTGCGGGATTGGTTAATTTCGCGGCAGCGTTACTGGGGCGCACCGATACCTGTAATTCACTGTCCCAACTGTGGGATAGTGCCTGTGCCTGACAAAGATTTGCCAGTACAGTTGCCGGAAGAGGTGGAATTTACTGGACGTGGCGGTTCACCCTTGACTCAGTTGGAAAGCTGGGTAAATGTGCCTTGTCCAACTTGCAGTACTCCGGCGAAGCGGGAAACCGACACGATGGATACTTTTATTGATTCCTCCTGGTATTTCTTGCGCTTCCCTGACGCTAAGAATGAACAACAGGTTTTCGATTCCAGTAAAATCAATGACTGGATGCCAGTTAATCAGTACGTAGGTGGGATTGAACACGCGATTTTGCATTTGTTGTATTCGCGCTTCTTTACTAAGGTGTTGCGGGACAGAGGATTATTGAACTTTGACGAACCCTTCCAACGCCTGTTAACTCAAGGTATGGTACAGGGTTTAACTTACCTAAATCCCAACAAGGGCGGGAAAGATAAATGGATTCCTTCTAATTTGGTAAATCCAGCCGATCCCCGTGACCCCGATACAGGTGAACCATTGCAACGTCTCTACGCCACTATGTCTAAATCAAAGGGCAACGGTGTAGCACCAGAAGATGTAATTTCCAAATACGGTGTAGATACAGCGCGGATGTTTATCTTGTTCAAAGCGCCGCCAGAAAAAGACCTGGAATGGGATGAAGCCGATGTGGAAGGACAATTCCGCTTTTTAAATCGGGTTTGGCGTTTGGTGACAGATTATGTAAAGGCTGGGGTATCCCGTAAGAAAGCCCAATCTGATTTAACTAAGGCAGAAAAGGAGTTGCGGCGGGCGATTCACACGGCTATTCAAGCGGTGACAGAAGATGTGGAAGATGAATATCAATTCAACACAGCTATTTCCGAATTGATGAAGTTGAGTAATGCCCTAACTGATGCCGACGGGAAAAATTCACCAATTTATGCAGAAGGTATTCGGGCTTTGGTGGTGTTACTAGCACCCTTTGCACCACACATTGCTGATGAATTATGGCATTTATTGGCTGAAAGTGATTCAGTTCACACTCAAACTTGGCCATCATTTGACCCTGCTGCTTTGGTAGCTGATGAAATTCCTTTGGTAATTCAGATCAATGGTAAAACTCGCGGCGCGATTCAAGTGCCAGCGCAATCAGATGCAGCAGCACAGGAGAAGTATGCCCGTGAATCAGAAATTGCCCAGCGTTACATCGAAGGGAAAGAGATTAAAAAGGTAATTGTGGTGCTTGGAAAGCTGGTGAATTTTGTAGTCAGCTAAGTACAGGTTTGCGTAAAATCGTGGCGAATTGAGGGTTGAAATTTAAACGCAAAGTGGAGGCAGCGCGTTGCGGTGAATCCAGCGCTGTAGGCGGGTTTCCCGCCGTAGGCGACTGGTGAACCCGAAGGGGGGTTCCCCCCGTTGTAGCGACTGCCGTGGCGCAGAGGGAAGCGCGGAGGGACGCGGAGAATTTGCTATGAATTAATGAAATGTTGTACTTAGTAATCGATAAAATTGTAAATGTAGCTGACAAAACATCAGAGGATTTACATTCGTGACACTCAAAGAGTTAGAACAACAACTTGTTGCCCTCAGTCCTGGTGAAAAATTGCAGGCTATACAGTTATAGCAGCTGCCATAATGGTTAGGACAAGTCTGTTATAGATAGCTGTGACAGCCGTTCTCTTAAAGATTTGCGAATGTCCTAAGCTATCTGTCCACTGCTATACTTGCTCAAAGTCTCGGCAACAATTGGCAAGGAATTGAGAAAACTCCTAGAGTGTGTGGTGGAGAGGCTCGCATCGCTAAAACTCGTATTCCCATATGGGTACTTGTGGAAGCTCGCCGTCTTGGATATAGTGATGCTGACCTTTTGACAAGCTATCCAACCATTACAGCTACAGATTTAGTTAATGCTTGGGTATATGCAGAAGCTCATCGCAATGAAATCAAATTGGCAATTGAGCGTAATCAGGTAGCCTAGTCGATGGCACGGTTTTACGCAGATGAGCAGTTTCCGTTTCCAGTTGTGGAATTATTACGCGCTTTGGGGCATGATGTTTTGACAGTTCAAGAAGTAGGAAATGCAGACTAAGGTATACCTGATCAGGAAGTGCTAGCATTTGCCATAAGTCAAGAACGCTCGATATTAACTATCAACAGAGATGATTTTATCCGTTTGCATCGTCGTGATTCTAACCACTTCGGTATTATTGTTTGCACGAACAATCGTAATTGGGAACAGTTTGCAGGACGGATAGATGAGGCTGTAACAGCAGAAGAACCGTTGCAAGGAAAACTAATTCGTGTGGTATGTCCAGTCACTTAAAAAGGTTTTGATGGAAAGCGCAAACTTGAAATATTAAGATGCGATCGCCTACATGAATATCTCTTCCCTCGGCGATAGTGATAATATATTTGCCAATTTTGCCAACCAATATGTATCTTATCCTGACTGTCACGCGCACGTAGCGATCGCCGCAGGGTTTCTATGTCCCTATTAGTTTCTTCACCATTGGCAATACGTTTTATTTATACACGAGAAAGCGCTTGAGAATTTTGCTCACTCAAGCGCTTTCCCGTAAAAGCTTATACCAACTCACTCGTTTGATGCAACATTTGAAATCTGCAACACTCCCTGAGGAGGGGCATTGCGGGGATAACTTGTGACAAACATGTAGTGAAATGGTATCACTCCTTGCACTAATTAAGAATATCTCTTTTGCAAGAATACCGGGGATCTGGTGAGTGACAGTTTATGAACTGAACACTAGTTAAAAACGACTCATCATGAATGGTAACTAACAAGACTAAGCAAGATTGTAGCATTTTTGTAAGTATAGTATAAAAACTTATAGTTTCTTAGCGTAAGTGTAGCCCGCCGTAGGCATCGCCTACGTCTAAGTGTAGTTTGATAATATGCAGCAATTAGTAGCATAAATATCTTAACTTCGGTGGCAAATGCACCTAAAAGCATCAGTAGAAAATCGCCATCGAGGAAGGCAGAGAAGTCTTGGATAGTAGCATCAAAGCGATTCTGACTGAAATAAATGATTACCGACTCCATAGATGGAGGTATTCTTTAAAGAATGTCAACCTAAGAACAAATCCTCGACCCAAACAGATTGAAAAGTTTGGGCTGGGTATCTTCTATCTCTTAGTAAACGGTGACATCTAAGTCTTCCGCAGAGTGTAGGAGATTACTTCCTTCGTTGAAGCAAAACGCAGCTTTTTCACCGACGATTCCAGCGATATTGAAAACGATTTCGCGTGTTTCTACAAAAACAACGGAAGCAGATTATCGGTAAGATTTAAGAACTGATCATGTTTCTCATCTATACCAGTGCCTAAAATTGTGAGACGCTTCACCCTTGGGTAAAATAGCCACTCCCCTACGAGCAGACAGCTTAACCTGGCCATCTAGGTGTGTGATAAGATTGCCTAGAACAGAGGTTGAATCTGAGTTGGAATCTCGTATAAATTGCAAAGGTCAAGCTGACCGATGATTAACTCCCACGATACTTTTCCTATAGATTTGGAAAATATACAACAAGGTTGGTGACAAACTGAGTGGAATTTGTAGATGAATATTTAGGATTTTCTACCAGACTTAACCAACTTCCCACAATTTTGACTTTTATTTGACTTGTAGGATACACACATGAACGATAAGCTGATGCTGATGATTCCAGGCCCAACGCCGGTGCCAGAAGCTGCCTTACTGGCATTAGCCAAGCATCCGATTGGACACCGTACCAGTGAATTTAGCAACATATTGGCAGAGGTGACGGAAAACCTCAAGTGGCTGCACCAAACTCAAAGTGATGTGCTGACGCTGAATGTCAGTGGTACGGGTGCTGTAGAAGCTGCAATAATTAATTTCCTCTCTCCAGGCGATCGCATTTTAGTTGGTTCTAATGGTAAATTTGGCGAACGCTGGGTAGAAGTTGGTCAAGCCTACGGTTTGAATGTAGAAGAAGTTAAGGTGGAATGGGGAAAACCCTTAGATACCCGAGTATTTGCCGAAAAACTCCAAGCAGATACCCAAAAGCAAATCAAAGCCGTAATCATTACCCACAGCGAAACTTCAACGGGTGTGTTGAATGATCTAGAAACCATCAACCGCCACGTTAAAGAACACGGTGAAGCTTTAATTATCGTTGATGCGGTGACTAGCTTGGGTGCGTTCAATCTACCCGTGGATGCTTGGGGTTTGGATATCGTCGCCTCCGGTTCCCAAAAAGGTTATATGATTCCACCGGGATTGGGTTTTGTCTCTGTCAGCCCCAAGGCTTGGGAAGCTTACAAAACTGCAAAGCTACCAAAATATTATTTGGACTTAGGCAAATATCGCAAAGCCACAGCCAAAAATACAACTCCATTTACTCCACCGGTGAACTTGATTGTAGCGCTACACACTACGTTGCGAATCATGAAAGAAGAAGGCTTGGAGTCAATATTTGCTCGACACGAACGGCTGAAGAATGCTACCCGTGCCGCCATTAAAGGGTTAAATTTACCCCTATTTGCAGCAGATAGTTCCGCCAGTCCGGCGATTACGGCTGTAGCACCACACGGAATTGAACCGGATAAGATTCGGTCATTTATGAAAAAACGCTTTGATATTGCCCTAGCAGGCGGTCAAGACCATTTGAGTAATAAAATTTTCCGTATTGGTCACTTGGGTTTTGTGAGCGATCGCGATATCCTCAGTTGTATAGCATCTTTGGAAGTTACACTTTCAGAACTGGGCTACGAAGACTTCACCCCTGGAGCTGGTATAGCAGCAGCAGTTAGAGTGTTTAGTCACTCCTGAGTACCGAGTGCTGAGTACTTTTATTCATACTCAGCACTAAATTAAAAGAGACTAACTAACGCTCTTCCATCACTCTGGGAAAAGAAAAATAAGGGTTAATTTTTAAACTTTAGATGGGGCAAGGGTTTGAGGGTTTATTTTTTAACAGAATGGCTGAAATCAAGATTTTTGGTGAAAGTCTTATCCTGTAACGATTCTAGATTATTCTCTTACAAGAGTGATGGAAGAGCGTTAGATAGCTATAAGCAAGTATATTTAAGAGATTGATTTTCTAAAAGCAATTACTTTTGAGCGGAGCAAAGCCTGATATTTTCTTGACTTTACTAGGACTAAGTGTTGGCAAATGGTTAAGCTGTATGAAGATGCACTAAACCATATTTAAGTACAAGAAAGAAAACGAACCGCAAAGGACGCAAAGGACAGAAAGAAAGAAAGAAAGAAAGAAAGAAAGAAAGAAAGAAAGAAAGAAAGAAAGAAGTTAAAAGGGTTTAGCGCAGCCTCACAAAGAAATGGTATTACAAACACAATAATAAAATGCAAAACTTCATCCTGTATCTAGCTTCCCTCTTCTTTATAAAGAGAGGGATTGAGGGTGAGGTAAGCCAGGGACATAAATTGTATGTTATTTAATTCTTATTCCTTTCGATGTGTCCCATCCTAGCGATGCCAAGATTCAGAATATTTATTGCTGCATTTGGATATCTTTGCAACTCGCATCCACAATTACATTTATCTGTGTGTGTTGATAGAGATTTTTTACCGATTACACCGCAGTCACTACATTTTGGCGACGTATATTCTGCTGGAATAGCAAATAGCTTCACTTCCAAATTTACCAGTAGAATATTCTAACCAACGGCTAAAACTAGACCCAGCTACATCATTTATTAATGGACTTGGCTAGATAGTGACTCTTTACCATGCCTTTGATGTTTAAGATTAAAAGTGACTAAGCTGTTAAGCTTGCATACGTTAACTAGTACGATTGGGTTTCCTCTCAACGAGACACCGCCAGAACATTTTGAATTTTGAATTTTGAATTGCTTACCTATGCTGTCTCCAGCCAATCATAAATTTGTTCTAACTGCTCTAGAGTAATCAACCCATACTGCCAAAGAATCATTGCCAATGGGCCTGGATCTTGCTCCCGATGCCGAAGCGCCACCGCCAGTGATGCTGTGGAAATTGCTAAATCTTCTTGCAAAAAATGAATCATTCGAGAATATTTTGATGGTGACATTTGTATCTCACCTCCTTGTGTAGAATGTATTGTCATATATTAAGTTCACTATTGCTCGGTAGCCAGTAGCCAGTATTTTATCTGTCACTGTGCCGTTATCGGCTATACACCCCAGCACAGTTTTTTTAATTTACCTTCAACAGAGGCTGCTCATAGAAGGTCTGAGAAATAGAAATTTTCGTACAAATCATCTGCTCGATTCTCAAGCAGTATTTTTACTTAGTTAAATTGGCTCCATCTGGTTTACTTTTGTGCTTTATTTAATTACACATGTAGTAATCAAGATTCCATAGCCTATACTCTCTTATTGGCGACTATTTACACTTGCGCCCAAGGGAATATTTTTGCAACCAAACCTTAAGACCGCGATTTCAGGTTGGAGACAGTAGAATTTTAGATTATTACCACAGTTTTTAAATGGTAGCGTTACAGATGACTTTTTTCCACAATACGTGACATTTTTTACAAAAAAAATATACATTTCGATAGTATAGGCTTTGAACAGAGCAATCATCCAAATCTTTATCTCCGCAAAGTACTGAAGTCTCAAAATTGAATTTTGACAATATCGCCCACTTTCAATTTCAATTCGGCAGCTCTTCCAGAGCGAAGTTCAATCACCTTATCGATTGGTGTATTGGGGCCATAGGTAGGACAAGGCTCACTTGCACAAGGACGTGCAGCAGCCTGAATATATTTAACTACGCCGTTACGTAGAAATACCATATCCAACGCCACAGGTACATTCTTCATCCAGAAACTGACTGATTGTGCTGAAGGGAACCCAAATAGCATTCCTCGGTCATCTGGCAAAGCTGGTCGATACATCAACCCCATCGCTTGCTGTTCTGGGGTCTGTGCCACTTCTAACTGAATCGTTGTGCCATTAGGAACAGTGGCTTTAGCAGAAATTGGTAGTGTTTGACCTAAATTATCTGCTGCTGGAGTTTGAGTGGAAGGTTTAGCTGTTGTTGGCACAGAACAGCCCATAAGGAAAATACTCAGCAACATCGAGAGCAAACTTAACCGACGAGTCATATAGTTTTTTGATTTTGTAATTTAGATTTCAATTTTACAGTGTTATAAGCAGAAACTGGTTAGGTAGGAGGCATCTGCCCTCAAGCATTCCCAGTCTGAGACTTTTAACGAAGTAACGAGGTACATATTACTAGTACAGTGCGGTAGAAATTCAGCTACCATCTGAATTAATTAGACAAGTTGCTTTGAGCAACTTGTTAAAGGTAAGCAAACTAACGCCACAGTGTACTAGGATTCTCTTAAAACATAGCCGACACCGCGCACTGTCTGAATGAGGCGCTTTTGACCTTCATCTTCGATTTTTAACCGCAAGTAACGGATGTACACTTCAATTACATTCGACTCACCCAGAAAGTCGTAACCCCAAACATTTTCCAGAATTTGTTCGCGAGTTAATACCTCACGGGGATGTTCCATTAAGAATTTTAATAGTTCAAATTCTTTCATTGTCAAGTCAATTGTGCGTCCGTTGTGTATGGCACGGCGAGTTGCTATGTCTAAAATTAAATCCCCAAAGCGTAACTGCTCCGTGGTATCCACATCGGGTTTTAAGTAGAGGCGAATCAACTTCAAAAAGTCTTCTGAGCGGTAAGGCTTGAGGATGTAATCATCCGCTCCAGCTTCTAGACAAGCTACACGATCATCGACTGTATCCCTTGCCATTAAAATTAACACAGGCGATCGCATACCAGTGTTTCTTAGATTTTTGCACAATGACAGCCCTGATTCTCCTGCTAGCATCCGGTCTAAAACAATTAAAGCAGGTTGGCGATCGCGACAGTGTTGCAAACCACTGGTCGCATCATGAGCCAAAATTGATTCATAGCCGGCTTCTTGCAAATCGCAAGAAAGCTGATTTGCTAGGCTCTCATCGGTTTCAATCACCAGAACACAGGGACTTTGAGCAACTGTCATAACAATTTGGGATATTGGATTTGGGATTGTAAAGATATTCAAGAGAAAATCTTTACATCAGTTAAAAGTGCAATTACGAGTTCTTAGTGATGGAACAATGCTGATTTGACACGCTGCTAAGGATCTTTTAGCACGTTCAGGTATCAGCCATCGAATTCTCCGATGCAATCTTAATAACTAACTCCAAATACCATCCTACGGCAGTAATTCTGGAAGGAATCAGTAACTTGGGGAGTGGGGAGTGGGGAATGGGGAGTAGGGAGTGGGGAAGGTGGGGCCCCCTCTGGGGATAAGGGGTAATGGGGAGTGGGGGAAAATGACAAATGACAAATAACTACGGCAATTCTACCGAAGTTGGTTTAGCGATATGTGGCAGACCCCAACCTAATTTTTCTCGTAAAATTCGGAAAAACTCAGGCGGTTGTAGGCGAATAAATCGGACACTATATTGCGATCGCTCCATGTATACTCTATCTTCTGGTAATATATAGCACCCGCCATTGCCATCTACCACCATCACCAGACGAGGGATATTTACTGGGTAGATGTTGACCGATTCAGTATCTGGAAATACCAATGCTCTAGAAGCTAAGGAATGGGGACAAATGGGTACTAGCTGTAAAGCAGGTACGCCAGGAGTCACCACTGGGCCACCAGCACTCAATGAGTAAGCTGTAGAACCAGTAGGCGTAGAAACAATTACACCATCCGCCGCAATATCTACTGGCGCATGACGCCCTATGGCAATTTCAAAATGGCACATAGAGGTCAAAGGTTCCCGGTGCAGCACCATTTCATTCAAGCAGAGGGCTTCCCATAACACTGAATCTCCCCGAAATACTTTGACGGTGAGCATAGCTCGTTCTTCAATGTCATACTCACCCGCCATCGCCTGTTCTAGTGCTTGGGGCAATTGATTCAGGAAAGTTTCTGTCAAAAATCCCATGTGGCCGGTATTCACTGTGAGCAGTGGAATACCACAGGGGGCAACCTGACGAGACGCTGCTAAAACAGTGCCGTCTCCCCCTAACACCACTGCAAACTCCATATCTGAGTCAAAACCAGGGGGCGTCAGACCGTCAATGGGGGTGTGGCACACAGGACTCTCAGGGGTAGAGTAGCCCAGTATTCCACCAATACTCGATGTGATACATACATTCCAACCGGCTGCGGTTAGCTTGTCTTTCAACTCGATAGCGACACGACCCGCTATCGGTTTAATGTCATTGTAGATAATGCCTGCTTTCGGCACACTCAAATATCCAAGTTTAGGCGATGCTCTGTATTATTTGACATTCTCCGCTCTAAATATACGGAGATTCTTATTTCAACGACAGCCTTAAAATTGTCTATCCTTGCGGCAATATTTAAACCTGATACCCGTTCAATAGAACAAAGTACTGAGTCTAATTTAAACAACCCCAGGTGGCTCTATCTCCCTAAGCGTTAGAGAATCGTTTCTCTAGTTTCCGTATGCCGTACGGTACTTTGTCCAATCAATAAATAGTCTTGTTTTCTGGTATGGGTGCGCGTTAGCTACCCTAGCTATGTTTATCGTGGTTTTCGCCGCCCACTATCCATTATTATTTCCTAGCCAGTCGTTTTGGGGTTGGTTATCCATTTCTGCTAGCGGTTATTCTACCTATGGCGTAATCCTATTATACCCTCAAGTGTTCACAGAATATTGGCGGTAGTTAAAACCACCTGAGTGGTCACTGAGCTTGCTTGCCCTGAGCCTGCGCCGTACTCCTACGGGGAAGCAAGCTACGCGCAGCGTCTCGTAGAGAAGGGTCGAAGTTGTCGTTTTTCATCGCCTACCTAAAGGAAAGAATATAAGCTGTTACACATTTAACTTGCATAATTAGGGCGGGCAGGATGCCCATCCCACAAGAGTTATATAAATTTTAGATATGTAAACTAGATGTGGTTTAGCTTAGTACTACGTACCTATTCTTTAGAGGCGCTCATTGTTCCCAGTATTTCTTGTAATCCTTACACATTTTTGGTCATGTAGTCATTAATCTAGAGTCAAATGTCCAGAGTCTAGAGTTTAACGACTAATGTCTGTTTTGTAATGACTATTGACTATTGACTTTTGAAGACTGTTTAAAAGGAGTTTTTTTAGGTTTCTGCTTCTTGCTTTTATTTTTCTCGTAGTCTAACTCTTTGAGCTTCTTCATTATTCGGCTGAAGTACTCTTGTAGATAGCTTTCTAGGGTTGTGGTTTGTTGCTGATCTAAACCAAAGACTGTGTAAACTTCATCCATTGAAGCATTTAACTGTTTACCACTAGCCAATACTTCTGTAAACGCTAGCCTGTCCGCTACATTCCATCCCCACTGAAAGAACCGCATTAAGCCCCGCACAGCACGCAGCAAGTTTATTGGCATCCGCGTTACTCTGGCGTCTTTTCCAGATAAGCGTTCGCACAGGTTGATAATTTCCTCTGCACTCCAAGCACGAGTACCGACTACAGGAAAAGCTTGGTTTTCCGTTTCTGGTACACTCAATGCTCGGATAGCAAACTTCGCAACGTCCTGAGTGTCCATATAGGCGATGGGAGAAGAATTGCCTGTTACCCAAACTGGCTGTGCTTCCAGAATGGGAATCCCGTACTGACCGATTAACCCTTGCATAAACCCAGCTAGCCGCAAGATGGTGTAATTCAAGCCCGACTCAGCCAAAAAAAGTTCTGTACACCGCTTAATTTCCATTAGCGGCACTTCTGGGTATTTATCAGCATCTAAAATCGAAAAGAAGATAAAACGCTCTACGCCTGCTGCTTTTGCTGCTTGAATCAATGCTACTTTGCCATCCCAGTCCACTTGTTTGATACTGAGTGAATCTGTTGGGCGAGATGTTGACGCATCAATAACTTGGGTTACACCTTCTAATCCTTGGGCTAGGCTTTCGGGGTAACGCAAATTTCCTGGTACGAGTTCTGCACCCCATTCTTTGAGAAAAGCTGCTTTTTTACTGCTCCGTACAAGACAGCGTACTTTATACCCTTCATCGATAGCACGACGAGCCACTTGTCTTCCTAAGGTGCCAGTGGCACCGACGATTAATAATGTCATGAGGGTTGTAATAAATTTTAATGTTTTATGAAAATAATGTTATCAGAATAACCTATGCAAACAAAAGTTTACATCTTTTCTCAGAAAATAAATTTATTTGGAGAGAATTATGAGAAAATTGCTGTCCGGTTAACGGACAAGCTTTTTTCCCATTTCGATCAAAAAGGGAGTGGAGAGAATAATAACTCCTAACTCCTAACTCCTAACTCAATTATTCTTCTGTGCCCTGAATTTTCAGTAACAACGCGCCTAAAGCCCAGCCCACGAAGATTAAACCGAAGGATAATAGAGCTGCATTCAAAATTTCGCCGCCCATTGGTGTGATTCTCCTTATGCAAAGTGATGTGTAAACTAGGCCTACCAGAAGCTTTTCAATAGTTGCTGTAGGATTAGACCTGTGTAAATAATTTTAAACTAGTTTAGCAGGTAATCCCTACTGGTTTGGGGGGCAATCCCTACTGTTGAGAGAAGCGAAGATGGGAAATAGGAAAAATTTGATAATAATAATTATGAAGAAATTTCATGTATCAAAATAATCAAGGTAATTTAGTAAATTTTAGCAAACAGAATCGTCCGCGTTTGGCGCTGACGCTGGGAGATCCGGCAGGGATTGGGCCGGAGGTGATTTTGAAAGCTTTAGCAGATGCGGAAATTAGTAAAAAATATGACGTGACAGTTGTAGGTAACGGGGATTTGCTGGCACAGACTTATCGCAAACTGAATTTAACTGAGAATTTAGCAGCTTTGGCAAATCCAGATGAGTTGTCAGTCATCGATGTGCAGTTAGATGAGAAAATTAAAGCTGAAATTATCCCAGGAATAGGTAATGCGGCGAGTGGTGCAGCTAGTTTTGCGTATATGGAATATGCGATCGCTCAAACACTCGCTGGTAAATTTGATGGTATTGTCACAGGGCCGATCGCTAAATCTGCTTGGAAAGCCGCAGGGTATAATTATCCAGGGCAAACGGAACTTTTGGCACAAAAATCAGGTGTTGAGCGTTTTGGGATGTTATTCGTAGCGCGATCGCCCCATACTAATTGGACACTCCGCACTTTACTTGCTACTACACATATTCCCCTACGTCAAGTAGCCGATACATTGACACCGCAGTTGTTGACACAGAAATTAGATTTGTTGGTGGAGTGTTTGAAGAGGGATTTTGGTATAGATAGAGGGAGAATTGCGATCGCAGGTTTGAATCCCCACAGTGGCGAACAGGGACAACTTGGACATGAAGAACAAGATTGGTTAATTCCCTGGTTGCAGCAAGAGCGGCAAAATCGACCACAATTACAGCTAGATGGGCCAATACCGTCAGATACGATGTGGGTTAAACCTGGTCAAGCTTGGTATGGAAATTCTTTAGTACAAAATCCTGCTGATGCTTATTTAGCACTTTATCACGACCAAGGCTTAATTCCTGTGAAGTTGATGGCGTTTGATCGGGCAGTTAATACTTCTATTGGTCTTCCTTTCGTTCGGACTTCACCAGATCATGGAACAGCGTTTGATATTGCGGGTAAGGGAATTGCTGATGCTACGAGTATGAAAGCAGCGATACATTTAGCGGCTGAGTTGGTTATTCAAAGGTTGGCTAAGAAAAATTATCAATGATTATGTCTAGAAATATAACTTCTCACAAAGTACTAATTAAAAGTCTCTAAGACCCATTACAAGCAGTATTTTCCTCATAATTTCAACTGTTTCCCAGTGTTAACACTCCCGCCGGAAAATCCACCACTAACCGTCGATTTTTCAGCCACTGACGACCGAGTAAAAGTTCTGAAACTCCATCACCTGCGTAAACAGGGATATTAAACTCTTGTCCATCTATTCTGACTTTTCCGGCGTAGATATCAAACTTTGCTTCCCCCTTTGCTAGTTGCATATTTCGTTCACCTAAATACACCCAATCAAATTCCTCTAAATCCTGCTTGTCAATTGCTAGCCAGTCTGAAAATCCTGTATCTAGCATGGCATCAACAGGTAATTCTAAACCATCAGCAGTAATCAACTCTATTTCAAAAAATAGTTGCTCCTGATCACCAAATCGACCTTGGATCATATTGTGCCAGCTATTCCTGTCTCATTAATCCGAAATATAAACACCGGAGCGTTCGGGTATAGCTGACGAGACTTATTTATAGCAGCTAATTCATCTGTATCAGTGAAATAGTCTCCACTCTCAGGTTCAACTGCTAAATACCAGTTGTGGTGAGTTTTGATTAACTCTGGCTGAACTAGGTCAAAAATAACTTTACAGCGTTGGTAAAATGCCTCTTGTTGAGCTTTCCATTGAGCTTTTTTTTCTTCTGACCACTGAATATCAGGGAATATTCTTCCCCGACGAGCTGTGCGAGTAGGCTTTGGATCAGTCATTGTTATTTTTCCCAATCTATTTTAAGACTTTATAACTTTATCATCGAAGCTATTTACTAGCTTCAAGTAAAGGCAATTTATAAATACTAGTCATCTGTTTCCGGGCGACTGGTATTTATTTTTTTTGATTTCTTGCTTAGAGGAAGAATAGGTTGACATCTAAAAGTATATGAAGGAAATAAATAAAGAGTTCTACTCCAATAGTCGTGGAGTGGAATAGACTTTAAATATTTTTTTCTGAACGCTTCGCGCTGAAGAAATAAAGAACAGGCTAACACCTGGAAAGTGTGAATGAAGAAAAAGATAAATAAAGAGTTGTACTCCAATAGTCGTGGTGTCCACATGCCTTTAAATATTTTTTCTTAAACGCTTCGCGCTGAAGGGGGAGTGAACTGACTAATTGTAACTGTATTTCCTATTGAGTCACTTTTTGGCTCATAGAGGTTTCTTTTTTTTGACAACTCATGAGGTTTTAATATGCCAGAATTCTTGATTAATCTTTGTGAAATTCCCGGTGTTCCTGTTGGACGTATCTTTGTTCCTCACTCTTTCACAACTAAGCCTAATTTTCTTCGTTGGTATCAATCTATGGAGATTCGCCGTGTCACTTCTCATGTTAGTGGGAAAGTGATTTGGTTTATTGCTCCTATTTCTGAATATCATCGTCTTGCATCTTTTTATCCACACCATCGCCATGCAGCTTATACTCACTATCTTTTGAACTCTGCTTCTACATTCTTTAAAGGGCTGAAACCACCGCACCTGCTTGATAGTGAGTATCTTGACTAATCTTAGTTATCACTCTATATTAAATCTTTGTAACTGGCGCTCCCATCGGAAATACAAACTTTCCCCATCCACCTCGTCTGTCTCTTCACTTTCATCAATGAGGTATTGGTTTTTCTCCTCTAATTCGCGCATATACTGCCTGAGTATACCCCCAACAGCGATCGCTCTACTTTTATGCAGTTGACGGGTTAACTCTAAAAACCATTCTCTATCATCCACCAAATCTGACTCTTTCACCTGATACTTGAGAATTTCTGGGATAAGTAGTGACGGGTTATGATGCTTTGCGATCGCGCTAGTATGAACAATTGGCTGGTAATCAATCCGTAAACACTGCTGCCACAACGCTACCCATTTGGCATAAGAAAGATAGCCATGACTGAAATACGAAGGCGGCACCATTGCCAAAATATGTAAATGCGGGTGTGCTGAGACTCCATCTCTACCTTTAGTCACTTCTGTAGACTTCACCCAGCCTTTCGCAGGCCATACTTTCAATTCAGTGAATCGCTTAAAAGCCTTATTCATCGAATCCAAGTTTTCCCTGAGTTCCTGAATCTGGCAATTCTTTACAGTCAAGGTGACAAATAGCCAACGGTAGTTGGGGTAATCAGTGACAACCTGTGGGAGAATTTTGTAAGCCCTTGCTTTCCACATGAGCGATCGCCGCCATTGACAAACCGGACAATGACGAACTCGACAGAATCGGGCATCTAATAGCTTTAACTTGAGAATACCTTCCGATTCCTCTGGCATTAATTGAAACTTCAGCAACTCGGAACATATTCTCATCCGCCAAGCATACTGCTGAAAATAATGTTCGTTTGCTTTGGCGTAATAATGCAAGACTTTATCACTATTAGCTCTGTGCTTATCCCAAATTTTACCAACAGGTGAAACTTCGGATAAACTCTGTACATTTTGATTTTGTTGGAACTTATCTTGAGAGGATATATTAAAAGCAATAAAGTTACTGTCTGAGGCTTGAGCAGACACAAAATCACCAAATCAGTTTGTATCAACGTCCCAAATTAACGCAAGTTATACGGTCAAGCCTCAGTAAAAGTATCTAAGTAAGTCAGATGTGATGATAATTCATAATTATTAGCCCATGCCTAAATGCAATTTTTGTCTCCATTAATAAACAATGGTACAACTACTCATTAATTACGAATTACGAATTAGTATTTTCATCGGGCACTTCAAACTTGTAACCATAGCCCCGCACAGTTTTAATAAACTCCGGTATGCTGGTATCGACTTCCATCTTCTTACGCAACTGACCAATATGCACATCAACTACCCGTCCATCTCCTATATAGTCACAACCCCAGATTTTTTGGATTAGCTGTGGGCGACTCCAAGCCTGATTAGGATGACTTGCCAAAAAATGTAAAATATTAAATTCCAGCGCTGTTAAAGTGAGAGGCTTATCGTTAAGTGTTACCTCTCGACCCTCTGGGTTAATTGCTAGCTGCTTGAAGATGATACGTTGTGATGGAGAGGGGTTGATGTAGCGTATGCGTCTCAAAAGAGCTTCTACTCTAACTTCAACTTCTGCAAGACTAAATGGTTTAGTCATGAAATCATCAGCACCTGCGCTTAAGATTTTAATTTTATCAGCCTCGTCAGTCCGGCTAGTTAATATCAGCACTAAAACATTAGTACGACTCTGCATTTCTTGGCAGAGGTTATAACCATTAACATCCGGCAAATTCCAATCCAGAATCACTAAAGCAGGATTGAATTGCTCAAACAATGATAAAGCAGACTTCCCATCTGCTGCCGACTCTATTTGATATTTCCGACTTAAAAAACGATAGACGAGATTTCGGACGCCAAAGTCATCATCAACGATCAGAATTTTGGGAGTAGTAGCAGTAACCATAACCATAACTATAATGTTACCTATTGTAGATTGGACGATTGGCTGTTGTACCAATTTTGCTTTACGTGTTTCTATTGAAAGTGTATTCACACGCGTCTCTGCTGAGTGCGATCGCTATTGTAGTACTTGTACACAATTAATTTTCCATGAAGTTCATCAAAACTTCAGCCATCATAATGCTGATAAAATGTATGAGTCTTGTGTGATTTTTGTATAACTTTGAATTTATATTCTCTGATTTTGAACTTTTATACTTAAGATAAGTGTGATTGAAGACCATCTTCATAACCGCAAATAGTCCAGAGAACATCAAATACCACCGTAATTGCTACAACTTGGTTAGAGCAACGCCCTCCCTGATTAATTAGGTATCTACAAAGGCTCACAAACAAAATCATCAGCCAATCTAGATTTTAAACTCCCACTTACCCAAACTTCCTCTAGTTAACGGGTATATCTTATTGAAGAGAGTCTACGAAAATTTATTTACAGTGGATTTACATATATCTACCATCTTAAGTATATACTATACTACAAGTGTCAGCCTGAGACTATGACAAGCCAAGGACTGAGAGCATCACCAGAAGGTATAAGGGCAGCAAAAACAGCTTTAACAGACAAAACTTGGAGTCAGCATAAATTAGCAACAGCTTTAGGCATTACACGTCAACCAGTTTCCAAATTTTTTGCAGGTGAGTCGGTTTCACGCTCTTGTTTTGTGCAAATTTGCCAACAGCTAGGGTTATCTTGGCAAAAGGTTGCTGGCTTACCTGAAGGTGTGGCATTTGAGGTAACTACTAAGGCGCAATTCCAAGGTGCTGACCTCGATACACTGGTGCGGGAAGTGCGTCAAAAGCGCCAAGATAAAATCTAAGACCAGTGCAATATTTTGCAAATGTTGGATATTGCTCAGACAGTCCAACTGATGGACATTTACACCAATTTTAATGTCTTAGAGGAGATAACCAGCCTGCAATGGCGAGAAGCTTCTGACCTATTGAAAGACTTCAAATCGGAATCGGACTTTACTCAACTTGGAGGACACAAGCGTCAGAGAAGATTACCAGGATTAGAAGCAGTATTACGGCACTCAAAACTGATGATATTGGGTAAACCAGGGTCAGGTAAAACTACATTTTTACAATACCTAGCGATTGAATGTAACAAAGGCGAGCTTCAACGAAATCGCATAATAAGTTTTATTAGGATCAAAGAATTTGCTGAAGATGCCAAAAGTTACAACGAATTCAATCTCTTGAACTACATCAGCCAAGAATTTCTCAGTTGTGGTGTTGAACAGGAATCAACTAAAATTCTGCTGGCTGAGGGCAAACTGCTGATTTTGCTAGATGGATTAGATGAAGTCCCAGCAGAAATGGCAGATAAAGTCACAATAGAAATTCGGAGATTTACCCAAACTTTTTACAAAAATCAGTTTGTTATTAGCTGTCGGATTGCTGCCCAAAAATATAGATTTCAGGGATTTAATGAAGTTGAAGTAGCAGACTTTAACCAAGAGCAAGTAGAAGTTTTTGCCAAAAATTGGTTTGTTGCAGTTGCTCTTAAGTCCAGTGAAGATGGGGAAGCCATAGGAAATTTATTTATTAATCAGCTACATCTGCCAGAAAATCAGCATATCCGAGAATTGGCAATTACTCCACTACTGTTGCATTTGATTTGTTTGGTGTTTCAAGTCAAAGATGAATTTCCTTTAAATCCAGGCAAGTTATATGAGCAAGCACTGAACATTTTGTTGATAAGATGGGATGAAGTCAGAGGAATTAAACGCGATCGCATTCCTCCTAATCTGACTTTTATAAATAAGAAAAAGCTGCTTTTTCAGCTTGCAACTATCACTTTTGAGCAAGAATATTACTTTTTTGAACAAGAAAAAATCCTGCAAGTTATGGGTGACTATCTAGAACCCTTACAAATAGATAATGAAGCAGTGATCAAAGCCATTGAGGTAGAAAATGGGTTATTAGTGGAAAGGGCACAGGGAATTTACTCTTTTTCTCATCTAACGTTTCAAGAGTATTTCACGGCTCGAAAAATTGTTGAAAGTTACCCAAACTATGCTTTGAATAATCTAGTCAGTCACATAACTGAAAAGCGCTGGCATCAGATATTTTTACTAACTGTTAGTATGTTGCCGAATGCTAATGAAATATTACAGTTAATGAAGCAAAAAATTGATTTGCTAGTGGCTGTCGACGAAAGATTACAGTATTTTCTAACCTGGCTGCATCAAAAATCTAGTTCAGTCTCTATCTGTTACAAAGCAGCAGGCGTTCGTGCTTTTTACCTTGTTTGCGTTGAGCGAAGCTCTTGCCATAGGTATAACGCCTTTGTCTATACTTCTGGTTATGACCTTGAATGCGCTCTTGTTGGTAACATCGCTTTTGACCCTGAACTCGTACTTGATGAGTTTCTATTCAGTACCATTGCCTGCATTAATGAGCTTGACTTTGCATTTGAGCATACCCTCAACGATGCCCTTGATCATGCACATGCCCTTGTTATTACCTTTGATAAAGCTGTTGACCTTGTTGTTGATCCTAAATTGAAGCAAGTGCTGCAAAAACTCAAAAAACAACTACCAAAAATAGACAGCAATCCAGAAAAATTTAGGGATTGGTGGCAAGCTAAGGGGAAAGCCTGGGATGAACAATTAAGAGGTATGCTGATTAAGTATCGCAATATTGGTTACAATTGGCAGTTTAACGAACAGCAAAAAGAATTGCTTCAGCAATATTACGATGTCAATAAATTGCTGGTAGATTGCCTCAACAGCGCTACTTGTGTAACTTCAATAGTGCAGCAAGAGATTGAAGAGACATTATTGTTAGCGATCGCAGATATTGAAAAGGTACGTAATTCCTTTACTAATGTCTGAATATTTTTAATTTTTAGACTATTTTCTTATTAATTAGGTAGCAGATTTAATAAATTTAAATTTATTAAATCTGCTTCTGAATAATTAAAGATTAGAAATATAAAAATTAAATATATTTAATTAAATTAATAGAGAAAATGGCTTCCGATAGTCTAAGTTGACTATATTAGCAATGCCTTAAATGGTAGAAAATATTTCACTTAACCAGTCTATCTCAGGAGAGAGTTTGAGGATATTCATCCCAGAGAAAGAGCAATTAAATATGCTTAGTCCGTTAAATTGCTCTTAATATCGTCTTTGAGGAATAATTATGACTAACAATTTAGCTGGTGGCATCATTCCCCCGCAGCCACCAATAGAAGCACAATCTGATGTTCATGTCCTGAAGACTCGTCTAGAATGGGGCGAACCAGCTTTTACAATACTGGATGTGCGCGATCGCCCCACCTTCAACCAAGGTCACATTACGGGAGCAATAACGACCCCAATAGATGAATTGGTAGAGCGTGCAGTATCTTCTTTGCATAAAAGCCGTGATATTTACGTTTACGGTGCTAATGAAGAAGAAACTGCCCAAGCCGCACAACAACTGCGTTCTAATGGATTTGAGCATGTCTCCCAACTTAAAGGTGGTCTTGCCGCATGGAAGGCGATCGGTGGGTCAACAGAAGGCATTGATGAATCAAAAACTCCCGCAGGTGCAGACGACTACAATATCGTAGATCGACTAAAAAATCACCAAGAAAATTTGCAAAAGGGAGGCACTAGCGCAACAGAAGCCATTAAAAAGGGAGCTAGTAACCTCAAAGAGAATATTCAAGAGGGAGCCAGTAACCTCAAAGAAGGCATTCAAGAAGGAGCCAGTAACCTCAAAGAAGGCATTCAAGAGAAAGCCAGTAATGTCAAAGAAGGCATTCAAGAGAAAGCCAGTAATGTCAAAGAAGGCATTCAAGAGGGAGCCAGTAATGTCAAAGAAGGCATTAGTGAATCTAAAACTCCTAGAGACAATGAATGATTGCAATGTTGGCTCTTAGGCAAAAAATAACTTAGAAAATTAGCTAATAAGACCTCTTGCATAAATCAAGAATAAGAACCCCACTCTACCTTTGGCTTACGTCAAAGTCTCTCCTCTTTGCTTGCGGGGAGAGGTTAGGGGTGGGGTATTAGAGAATTTTCCAAGAGGTCTAATCTCGATTTATGATCAGCAGAGAAGTCACAATTAAAAAATGGAGGCGCAGACTCCAAAACTCAGGTCAAAAGACAGAATATTCTGTCTGCTGATGCTTGTGCGCCAGATCAATAACTTTTGCAAGAGGTCTAATGTTCAAATAAATCCTTAAATTGCAACAAATCTAAGGAAACAATTATTGGCAGAAATTCAAAACATTTTTGAGCAATTTCCCAACGTTCTTCTCGTTTAAGCATTTCTATTAGCTTCTGCTGCACACTAAGTAAGTAGCGCACATCATTAGCAGCATAACTTAGTTGAGCTTCAGATAAACTAGCAGCGTTACCCCAATCAGAACTTTGAGAACTTTTATCTAGTTCCACTTGTTCTAACTCTTGCACCACATCTTTGAGTCCGTGGCGATTTGTATAAGTACGGGCTAATTTACTAGCAATTTTGGTGCAAAAAACAGGGACAACCTGAATCCCCAGATTAGCTCGTAAAGTGGCAAGGTCAAAACGAGCAAAGTGAAACACTTTTACGACATTCGCCGCTTCCAAGAGTTTTTTTAAGTTTGGAGCGTCAGCTTGTCCTTTAGCTATGCGGATTACAGTCACTTTCCCTTCGAGGTTGCACAGCTGGATGAGACACAAGCGATCGCGTTGCGGCAATAATCCCATCGTTTCTGTATCAACTGCGATCGCTGTAGATTCTAAATACTGTCCAAGAGCTGCGTCACTGAGGTCGCGATCGCTCACCTGAAAATCTTGTAATGTCATGAATTTTAAAAAAAAATAGCAGTGTCCAGCAGAGAAAAGTCTTGTCAGACACTACATTATTATTGTGCAAAAAAATCACCAAATAAATCTACCTAGTGCGAAAGAAAAGTTGCGTCAGGTAGACTTCGCCTTGATTATTAGTAGCAACACCAATTCCAGTCAGGTTGTAATTTCCTTTAAGATTCTTTAAATGTCCGGGACTGTTGATCCAACCAGTAACAGCTTCCTCCACAGGGTTGCTATATCCCCGGTTGAAAGCAACATTTTCCGCCGCACTGTTGTAGCGAATAGGGATAGCTTTGACTCGCCCTTCAAATCCGTGATGGCTAAATGGGGTTTTACCTTTAGCCATGTTTTGACTATGAATTCTTGCCTGTCGAGTGATATTTGCATTTAGGGTCAACTTTGGCAGTCCTTTAGAAGCCCGATATCGATTAATTTCGTCAAAAACTGATTTTTCTAACTCCGTAGTTTTAAAAGTAGGAGTCGATATTGCAACCTGACTGGAAAAAAGCGACAACAGCTTATTACGGGTGGATGTATTCGTAGAAGGATGATTTGGGATCGGAACAGTCGTTAATCCACTAGCAAGGACAAGCGCACTTAAAGCGATGCCAAAAGCAGTTTGTCGGAACATGGAGAATTGCGTAATGTGTAGAGATATAAGACTTCTACTCTACCTTATTGTTCCGACGATATATACCACGATTCTATTAAGGGTTGATGAATTTTGGCAATCTGGCTATATCTTTGTATAGGAAGTACAAACAATCATTTCCAATTGTCAATACTTCAATAGGTTATATCAATTCTGTATGAAGATGCACATACAAGACGCCCTTGTAGTCCCCCGCCAGATGCTTCTCCTGTTCGGAGACGCTACGCGAACAAGTCGGGAAACCCGCTCAACACACTGCCTCTCCAACTGACTCCTCGATACTTTGGGGGGACTACAGGGGGTAAATATATGCAGCTTCACAAAGAAACGGTATTAGCTTCATGAAAATCACGGTTATTTTGGCTGATAACTTCAGATTTCAAGGAAGGTAAAGTACACAAGTTAAGTCTCAAAGCCACGTATAAAACGTGTTTTACTTCTGTTAGGGGAGCGGGGCGTAGCCCATTCTGATGCCTCGGCAAAGCTTTCCCAAGCTCCGCTCCTGAATTCTGCTGTAATTTCAGATTTTCATGAATTACTAAAAAAACAATGTAGTATTCAATAGACAAATGTCATTGAAACTAGATTATTCAACATCTATAGGAATCGTACTTGAATCTTGTTCACTATACTCAGAAAAAAGTTTTGTATGTCAAACTTCTACGCAGTTTAGTTGTTCAAAAATCAAATAGGAATCCTATAGCGAAAGCTTTGCTAACAAGCTAGCTGAAGTCTGGGGAATTTGAGAAAAAACCTAAATTTTACCAAATCTATCAGCGAAGAAAAATTTGTGTGAAGTAGATTTCGCGTCCATCTTTGGTAGCGACACCAATCCCCGTCTTATCATAGTTACCTCTGATATTGGCTAGATGCCCTGGACTTTTGAGCCAGCCTTGAACAGCTATTTTGGCAGGGTTAGGATATCCTCCGTTGGAAGCGACATTTTCACCAGCTGCTTTGTAGGAAATACCAATTGCATTAACACGTTCTGGGAATCCCGTATGTCCAAAGGGAACTTTACCATTAGCTATGTCCTGACTGTGAATTCTGGCTTGATTATCGATGGCAGAATTACGAATCAGCTTTGGTAGCCCTTGGGAAACTCTGTAGTTATTGATTTGATCGAAAACCGACTGTTCTAGACCAGGAAGACTGAAGCTAGATGCTGCGATATAAATAGTATTACTTGATACATTTGAAGGCTCTGGTGCAAAAGTTGGATTTGTTACAGAAGTAGCGATCGTCCCACTACTGATAACAATGGTGCCTAAAGCAAGTCCGTAGACTGTTGTTTTTATCATTTGCTGAAAGTAAAGTTGCGGACAATGTAACTAAACTCATGTCAATATGACAAATTCATTATAAGTCTATATACTTCTATTTATGACGTTTTATGTTCAAAAACTACTACAAAACGTTTAAATTCACGACCTTACGAGAAAATTGCCCTGTTTATAAAAAATTTAACTTTAATTGTCCGTAATAATTTAAAACAATATCACTTTTGTAAATTAGTGATTATACTTAATTTTTATACAATACATAGGCACGAATTTAGCTCTTTTACTGAACTTATAAGGCAAGAATGAATGCTGCCTATCAAGATTACGCTTAGGCATCACCTGCATCCGATTGTACTTTCAACTCAGATTTTCAATCATGTTTTAAATAGTATTACTTATTAAATACTGATATGTAAGCTTACGTATCATAAATATTATACTATTAGTATGTTGAAGAAGAATGCAGAATTCAGAATCAAGATGTCGCGGACTTCCTCTAAGCAAAGCTATGCCGTTGGCGTTGGCGTTGGCGTTGGCGAAGCCTCTCGTAGAGAAGCCTATCGTAGAGAAGCCTATCGTAGAGAAGCCTCTGGTTCGCGCTAGGGTCTTTGTCCCTTGCGCGTCGACCATAGCAGAAGCAGAAGAGAAGGCTTTACCTCGCGCTATCCCTCAGTCGTAAAGAATAATCCAACTGAATTCTGATTCCTGACTTCTGAATTCTGTTTCGATAAAAATTGGACTCTACCGTTATTAAGCTAAAAATCTTTTAATTTGCATCCTCAAAAAAATGAATCTCTTGTGGGGTGGGCATCTTGCCCACCCTAGTTGTGCAAATTAAATGCGCGACAGCTTACCAGGAGAGACATTCCTGAAAATGTGCATTGTCCTCAAACTTTGCACATTTTCACCTGCCAACTCGTCATGAATCGGCTGCGGTAGCATAGCGTGCTGGAATTGTTAATCCATTAGTGCTTTTTCCCAAAAATTTTATATATGTAGCGGTTCTCTAATCAGGGAATACAGACCACTCGTAGGGGTACAGCATTGCTCATTTGTGTCAACTTAAAGTGAAAGCTCGTCTAAAAAAAGCTTTTAGAGATTGTCTCGAAAAGAAATCTCAGACTTTTAATCCCTAATATCAGGCTCCGCTTCTTGACTTGCGGCAGAACTGCAATCAGGTGCATTTCCAGCCTCTGGCGAAACGAGGTTTTAAAGGAGTTTTGCTTAAGTTGCTACGCATGAGCATTGCTGTGCCCCTACTATGTGTTCCATCCAAACGAGAACTGCGATATTTACGCGTCATTAATCAGCAGTCAAGCGTTCAGCGAAATACAATGGTGTGGCACGTCCTACATAGTCCGGTAATAACTGCTGTAGTTCTGCTTGAAAAGTAGGGTCATTACAGTATTACTGATAAGCTGTTTCTAGTTCAGTAAGAGCAGGCATCAGCGTTTCAGGTACATACTTACCAGCGTATCGGGAACCTGAGCAGTTCAACTTGGAGATAGAGGAGTGGTAGTCACGGGCTGTTTTCGATGACGGGAATAACTTAATTATTATAGAAAGTCTGGGGTATATCTGGGGTATACCTGGGGACTGGGAACTAAATTCTTCGTTGATACTCAATGCCCAATGCCCAATGCCCAATGCCCCATGCCCAATTACTTTGAATCCCTTCCAATGGATTTGTGATGTTAGCCTAGAAATTGATATCCCAGCAGAATGGTTGCGTAGAAGTTTCCACTGCCTTTGAAATTTTTCTTAAACATTCATTTTATGTCTTCTTCCACTCCCAAATCTTCCGATAAAGGCTTTGTCTACCGCGAATTTGGCAGCGACAACTCCGCCGCCACAGAAAGACCAGTTCTAGAACTGCCCCCACAACAACAAAATCTCAAAGTACAAGCTTCCCGCAAAGGACGCAAAGGCAAAACTGTCACAGTGATTAGCGGTTTTCAAGCCAAACCGGAAACCTTGGCAGATTTGGTGAAGCAGTTGAAAAGCCAATGCGGGACAGGTGGGACAATTAAAGACAACGAAATTGAAATTCAGGGCGAACACAAGCAGAAAATTGTCGAGATTTTGACGAAGCTAGGTTATAAAGCCAAAATTAGCGGTGGCTAATCTTGAGTGCGGTTTACCGCATCTTAACCATGACCTTGATTGAGAGAGAAAATGTTATCTTTGAAAAGTCCAAATATGCTTGAACAGTGGTGAATCACTTCGCTAACAAGCTGTTTATTATGAGATTAAGAGGAGGTTCAAATGGATTTAGTTCGTCTTCTGTGTGCGATTTTCTTACCACCTTTGGGAGTTTTTTTGCAAGTTGGTTTTGGTATAGACTTTTGGATTAATATAGTTTTGACGCTTTTTGGTTACATTCCTGGAATTATTCATGCAGTATGGATAATTTATAAGAAATAATTCTTTTTAGGGGTAGGTTGAGTGTCCCAATCTCAACGTTACGGATTCTGAGTAATATTTGCATAGAGGCAATTCATGAATTGCCTCTATGAAAAGAGTTATGAATTGGACATCTGCAACTTCTTAAAGAAGAATTCTCCCAGCCATAATTCATAATTAAAAATAAATTAGGGACTTCCAATTAAAAAAATATCCAACTTTTAAAGTGTGTTACTTTGTTAATCTAATCTGTCACGGTGCGTTAGCCAGAGCCATAACACACCGTTGTATTATTAATAAGCTGTCGCGCATTTAATTTGCACAACTAGGGCGGGCAAGATGCCCACCCCACAAGAGATTCATTTTTTTGAGGATGCAAATTAAAAGATTTTTAGCTTATTTGTAACTCTAATTGGGCAAAAATATAAAATAATTTAGAACTCTGACGTAAAATTTACAATAGTGTGGCGAAAAAACAACTATTTATTTCACTTCAAATAAAAGTTGTAAAGGCACTATTTATCACGCCTCAAATGTATATTTTTGTGTGACGGGAAATACCGAATTAACTCTCATTTTTTAACATGGCATAGAGCCTAAACTCTAGAAGCAAGGGGCAGATGTGCAATTGCCATTGCACAGTTGAAACGTTCAAATCTTTAATCAACCCAGTGCGTATATTTAGTACCCAGCCATGAACCATAGGCGCTTTTCGTTCATAGAGTACCTGACGCATGATGGAAGTTTGGTAAAGATTTTTCACTTGCGCCACAACATTCATTTCCGCCAAACGATTCAGACGTTCTTCTCTTGTTGGTAAGGTATCAATTTCTTCTTGTTTCTCTAAATAGAGTTCCCGAATCGGATTTACCCAGTTATCAAGAATTCCGATGGTTCTCCCTTCTAAAGCCGCTTTAATTCCTCCGCAATCGTAGTGACCACAAACGATAATATGTTCCACCCCAAGATGTAAAATTGCATATTCTAAAACGGCTAAAAAGTTAATATCCGTTAGAGAAACTTGATTGGCAATATTACGATGTACAAATAACTCTCCTGGTTCAGTACGGGTAAAGCTTGTTAATGCCAGACGACTATCAGAACACCCGATGTATAGAAAAGGTGGTGTTTGTCCGTTAGATAATTCTTGAAAGTAAGTTGGGTCTAGAGCCAGTTTCTCGGCAACCCAAGCCTGATTATTTCTGAAGAGTTCATCAATGTTGTTATATTTCATCTTTCGTCAAATTCGAGAGAGAATCTTACCGATATTTTAGCTGATTTACAGTTTCTTCTATATCAATATGAACTTTTTCAAAGCTAAAATTTTATAAAGATGACAATTTTTTTCTCCAGCATTAATAGAATTATTGTATAAATTGTCAAAAGCTAAGTTAAAGGTTGTTTGAAAAGTCGTAAAGTATACTAGCAACCCTCTCCTAACCTCTCCCCGAAAGGTCAAGAGGCTTTAAAATCCCCATTTCCTAATACAGTTGAGTTAAGGTAAATTCTAGTAATAAAATTACCATAGCCGTTGGTTTCGTCAACATAGGTATTTTTTTCATCAGAAATCACCTAAGCATTTCTTCCTTCTCTCTGTATTGCGCCAGTTGCTGCCCTAGCAATAATACTTTTCAAACATCCTCTTAATATTTAGAAAAAAATAACTATGTATAACTTTATGAAACAAGCTAAATAATGTAAAATTTATATCAACTAAAATCTGAGCGTTGAGACTGCCGATTTCAAATCCTCATCTAGGATTTATAGATATTTTTGCAAAGCAGAGAAAGTTCTGTAACCCGAATAATTTGAAGTCACACCCCAAACTGTGCATTTGAGTCAAGCAAATGCGACGGAACTTTTAACTAATAGCCACTTGAATACACTTTCTGATGATAGTAAGCTAACTTAACAAAGACACCAAATTTGAGGTTGAGATATTAAGTTATCAGCTTCAATCGGGGACAACAACTTTGCTATCATGATGATGATTGATTGACCAACGGTGATCAATAGTTACAGAGGAAAACTCGCAAATTTCTTCTAGCCGCTTTTGCTGCACAGCAGCTTTACGAAGAGTAATAATTAGCTGATTCACCTGATGCCGTAAATCTGGATTATCATTTACCGCTAACATGGTTTGTCTTTCTAAAAGTTGAAGTATAAGTTCGTAGTGAATAGGTGAAGGTAGAGGAATTTGCTCCATGAAGTTAAATTTTGATTTCATATTTGAGATTTTCTATTAGTCAGAGTTGGTCTGTTGTCAATAAATTGTTACAGAATAAATAACTAGTTGCTCATGGCTTTGATTTGATTAGCAATGAAGATTTGGCAAAGATATTGATGATATTTAACAGCAAGGTGCTGCGTATCTACGCATAGTGTGCCCGATCGCCCCTGCGCTAAGGGGCGCAGGGAGGGTGTTGCTTTCAGAAATTCCTCGGCAAGATCCAAGCGATCGCTGCGCCAGGATCTGGTTGTTTTACCAAAGATTCTCCAATGAGTACAGCAGATGCACCTGCTGTAAGTACCAAACTCAAATCATCTGGGTTGTGTAGTCCTGACTCGCTAACAACAAGGATGTTTTTCTCCTGCAATTGGCTACCCCTTGCAGCTAAAAGTTGGCAAGTAGTTTGCAGGTCAACAGAGAAATCTTCCAAATTGCGATTATTAATTCCTACTAAGGAGACCCCATCTAAGGCTAACACACGGTCAAGTTCTACCAAACTATGGACTTCAATCAAGGCTGCCATTTTCAGTTTGTTAGCAATTTTCAGGAAGTATTTCAAATCTTGATCGCCCAGGATAGCTGCAATCAAGAGAATTGCATCTGCACCCTGAACCCGCGCCAAGTATATCTGGTAAGCATAAATGATAAACTCTTTGCACAGTAGGGGCAAATCTACGGCAGCCCGAATTTTGGCTAAGTTATCAAAACTACCTTGAAAGAACTTGACATCTGTCAGTACAGAAAGACAACTAGCTTTGGCTTCCTGATAAGAAAGAGCGATCGCTACTGGGTCAAAATCTTCTCGTAAAACGCCTTTACTGGGTGAAGCTTTTTTAACTTCGGCAATCAATGCTGGCTTAGTCTTACCTTGGCGCAAGGCGGCGACGAAATCACGGGTTGGCGGTGCAGTGAGTACCTGCTTGACCAATTCCTGCAAAGGAACTTTTTCCCGCATTTGGTCATATTCTACTTCTTTCTGCCAGACAATTTCCTCTAAGATGTTGTTTGGCGCCCCGTCAGGCACGGCAGCCTGATAACGTAATATGGATACATTAATAGCTGGGTTAGGTGAACGGCGACGAATTTGCATAATTTGTCATTTGTCATTGGTCATTGGTCATTGGTCATTGGTCATTTTTCATTGGTCATTGGTGATTAGTCATTTGTCCTTGTTTATTAGCAAAGGACAAATGACTAACGACAAATGACTAAATCGCTCGTTTATAAGCTTCGTCTAAGACTTCCGAAAGTGTCGGGTGGGCGTGAACTAGATGTGCAAGAGTTTGGACAGATTGACGGTTTGCGATCGCAGCTGACGCTTCATGAATTAAGTCTGAGGCGTGCAGTCCGAAAATATGCACGCCCAAGACTTCTCCGGTGTCTTTGCGATATATCACCTTGGCAATCCCGTCGGCTTCATTTTCTGCCAACGCTTTGGAATTTCCTTTGAAGTAACTCCTACTTGTGGCGATTTCAAATCCTTCGGTTTGTCCCAACTCCTTCGCTCCGGTTTCTGTTAAGCCCACATAGCTGACTTCTGGATGGGTAAACGCCGCGGCTGGGATGCTGCGATAGTCTACTATTCTTTCCCTCCCAACTATATTTTCTACGGCGATGACGCCTTGAGCAGAAGCTGCATGTGCCAACATTATCTTGCCATTGGCGTCACCAATTGCCCACAAATGCGGTACTACTTCACCGGCTGATAATACTGCCATGCGATCGTCAACTGGGATAAAATTCCGCCGATCAACTTCCACACCCACAGACTCTAAACCGAGATTTTTGGTCGCCGGGATGCGTCCCGTAGCGACCAAGCAAGCATCTACTTCGATGACATCTACATCTTCTTTGGTTTTGAAATCTGCTAACTCAATCACCACAGGTGAACCGGGAATGACTTTTTTGGCGTATATCCCCACTTTCGTTTCAATATCGCGGGGAGTAATCAGCACCCGTTCCGCAAGTTTGGCAATATCGCGGTCAAATCCTGGCATTAGCTGATCTAGGGCTTCAATCATGGTGATTTCACAACCCAAAGCTGAGTAAATATCAGAAAATTCTAAGCCGATATAACCACTGCCAATAATCGCCACCCAGTCTGGTAGCGACTCTAACTTGACACCTTGATCGCTGGTAAAGACAGTTTTACCGTCTACTTCAATCCCTGGAGGCACAAAAGGAATTGAACCAGGGGAAAGGATGATGTCTTTGGCTGTGATGGTTTTTTCACCACCGTCTCCGGTAATAGAGACTTTTTGCGCCCCAGCGATTTTTCCCCAACCCCTGATGATATCGACTTTTAGACGTTTAAGGCTGTTGGTTAAATCGTCTTGAATTTTCGATACGAGATTAGTAGCATGATTAGCGATCGCTTGGCGATCGAATTCCACGCTACCAATTTGAATTCCCAGTGACTTGAGGTGGTGGGCATTACGTAACTCCCGCACACGTCCAGATGCTGCCAGCAGCGCTTTAGAAGGAATACAGCCCCGATTAACACAGGTTCCTCCCATATCAGCAGCTTCAATAATCGCTGTTTTCAGACCGCAACTTACGGCGTGTAAGGCTGCCCCATGTCCGCCTACACCAGCGCCGATAATTACTAAATCGTAATCAAATTCTTGACTCACGTTAGTTTCCCCGTGTGCTTCGCCTATTTATTCTCAACTTGACCGACAATCAGTGCAACCCCTTTAACAGTTATCAGTTTTATCCCTTGACTCTAAATCACTCACCATACACTATCAGGACTGTTTACGACTGTTCACTGATTTAAGGTTTGGGTGTTGCTAACTCCAATTATGATTCACTGACTTCTGGGGAAAAGATGGATGTTTTGAGTAATTATAGTCAAAAGCGTATACTTATTTATTTTTATACTGCTTGAATCTCTTTACAGGGCGTTAGCCTAACACCTAAGCTGGATTTAAGATTTATCCAGAGGATTTACACAGGCGATCGCTCGATGTCTATTCCCCAAATTAGTGAATTTACTATCCGCCGTCATGCCAACGCCAAATCTTTCCAGCAGGGCGAGGCATACTATGTAGCTGGTGCTGTCAATGCTGTTACCCAACGCGGTCATCTGCTTCAAGCAGATGTTATGGGCAATCAAACTAGACCTTATCATGTCAACCTGAGTTTCGATCGCAGTGGGTTAATCTCAGTCAACTGCACCTGTGGTTACAACTTTGAGGGTTGGTGTAAACACATTGTCGCGACGATGCTCGTCTGTGCGCGTAACTCCGAAAATATTCAGCAGCGCCCTACCCTAGAACAACTACTCGATCGCTTGGATCATATCCAAACTCAAAGGCTGCTGCAAGATTTGGTAACAGAATACCCACCACTAATCGAGGCGATTAACCGCCATGTTAATTGGATGATCAATCCTGCTGTCCAGGAAACAACCGCAAAACCTCTGCGCCGTAGTAGTATTGATCCGGCTCCCTTTCGGGGACAAGTACGGGAGATTCTCCGGGATGCCGTGCGTTACTTTCAGGAAGGATACGAAGAAGACCCAATTGCCGAGGAATTGCTGAGTGTAGTCCAAACTGCGATAGATTTTAGCGAACAGGGAGAGGGTGAAAATGCGATCGCTATTTTAGAAGCGATTACCTTTACCTGTGTGGAAAATTGGTATGAGGTTGCAGAATACGGCGCTGAAAATGATCAAATTGTCGGGGAATTAAATAATGCTTGGTGTGAAGCAATTCTCAGTGCCGAGCTGACCCCAGAAGAAAAAGTTGATATTCAAATAAATTTGGAAACCTGGCAAGATGAGTGGAATGCTGATTTTGGCCTAGTTATGGAGGCTTTACGTCAAGGTTGGGATTATCCGCCACTGGTGCAAGTTCTCCAAGGTAATATTACCGAAAGGGGAGCTTGGGAAGAAGACGTGCCAGATTATGCAGATGATTTGGCACTAATTCGACTGAAAATTCTCGAACGTCAAGAACGTTACCAAGAATACTTGTATTTAGCAGAAGCGGAAGAACAAACCCAGCAGTATCTCACAATGCTAGGACGTTTAGGCAGAGTGGAAGAAGCAATTGATGCTGCTCAAACCCAGATGAACTCAATGGAAGAAGCCTTTGCTCTAGCGAAAACACTCAGCATTCAGGGAGCATTACAGCAAGCACTAGATATAGCCCAGAGTGGATTAAATTTACCGGGTAATTGTCAGTACGAATTGGGAATTTGGACAAGTGATTTGGCTCTGGAGTGGGGTAATAGTCAAGCTGCTTTATTAGCAATCAAGGCGGCTTTTCAAGTCAAGCCCTGCTTTGTAGACTACCAAAAGATGGCAGAATTGGCTGGGGAAAACTGGGAAAGCCTCAAAACAGACCTACTGAAAATTGTCCGTACTGATAGTGGTTGGGGAACAGAATCAGCCAAGGTGGATATATTTTTATATGAAGGGCTAATTGATGATGCAATTGCGATCGTTAGTGAACTCAATTCTGATTATTCAGAGTTGATTCACCGAGTCATGGATGCTGCTATCCCTCACAATCCTGCTTGGGTGATTGCTAATGCTTGTCGCCGTGCCGAAAAGATTATGGATGCAGGTAAAGCCGAATACTACTACTACGCGGTTGAATGGTTGAAAAAGGTACGCAATGCCTACTTGGAATGTGGGAAGAAAGCAGACTGGTCAAGCTATCGGGAAAACTTGATGCAAACCCACGCTCGGAAACATAAATTGATGGGAATGTTTAAGCAAAGGGGTATGGAGCTGTAGGGTGTGCACTCTACACCATCTTCTAATTATTTGTGCCTACTTGCTTACCTTCGGAAGTAATAAGTGTAACCTGGATCGCGTCATAGATAAAACCCTGATTTATCCAAATAGACATCTCCGAAAAAGAATCTAGAGACGCAAAATTTCGCGTCTCTACAAGGGTTCTAGATAACGCATATTTAATTTCACCAGATGTCTAAATACTTTAGCCCGGATTTCTCTCGCAGCCACAGATAATTTCAACATATCTGCTTGCTTATGTGGCTTGAACACCATTGATACTTTTAAGTCTGCATTGACACTCCCCAAGTTGGACAAATATAACATTTACCTTACTCAGTGCTGAGTAAATTGAGATTTGCCCAAGATATCAACTTTAGCAACAGTAAGATTCACATCTGAAGTAGTCGCCGTATAATCCCACAGTTGCTAACAAAAAATAGTTCCGTGCGATGATTGATAAATATCCTCAGAATCTTATAGTGTCCTGCTTACCTCTGAGTATGCTTCTATCACTCAGCAGCATATTTTCTAGTCCAGAGAAAGCTCAGGCTATTGATACTACAGAATTACCAACTAGTAATCTCATCCTGTCGCAAAAATTCCCACCACCACAAGATGTCCAACCATCTGCACCTTCGCCACTTCCCTCACCTGAACTGCCACAGCCACTCCCCCCACCAGCAGAACTATTTCCTCCCTCTGCCCCAACTCCTACACCTGAGGAACCACTTCCTGCCAACCTTCCCCAAACTATTGTTGTTCAACGGTTTGAAGTTGTTGGTAGCACAGTTTTCAGTCCCGAAGAGTTAGCCCAAGCCACTGCTGAATTTACCAAACGACCGATCTCACTGACCCAAGTGTATCAAGCACGTTCTAAAATCACTGATCTATACGTCAAAAATGGTTACATTACTTCTGGTGCCTATATTCCACCTCAAACAATCCAATCCGGTGTTGTCAAAATTCAGGTGCTCGAAGGTAAATTAGAAGATATCCAGGTAACTGGGACTCGGCGGTTGAATCCGAATTATGTCCGCAGCCGACTAGCAATAGCGACATCACCGCCTCTCAATCGCCAGCGTCTATTAGAGGCACTGCAACTTTTGCAGCTTAATCCTTTGATTCAAAACGTGTCTGCTGAACTCTCGGCAGGATCGCGGACTGGTGTCAGTCTCTTAGAAGTTAAGATCAGTGAGGCAAACACTTTTAAAAGCCAAATAATTCTTGATAATGGGCGATCGCCTAGCGTTGGCAGTTTCCGCCGCCGATTACAATTAAATCAAGCCAACTTACTCGGATTCGGCGATGGTCTGAGCTTAGAATACACTAATACCGATGGTAGCAACTCCTTTGACGCCAGCTATACATTACCACTCAATCCCCACAACGGAACCCTTAGTTTAAACTATGGCACTACGTCAAGTAATGTGATTGAAACTCCTTTCAACATTTTAGATATCCAATCGGCTTCTCGCTATTACGAACTAACATTTCGCCAGCCGATAGTTCAAACTCCTACACAAGAATTTGCCGTGGGGTTGACAGCCTCCCGACGGGAAAGTGAAGCCTCTTATCTTGAAAGAATAGAGCGACAACCTTTCCCCGGTTTAGGTGCTGATGAACAGGGACGCACCAGGGTATCTGCGTTACGATTTTTTCAAGAATGGACGAGTCGTAACAGCCGTGAAGTCATTGCCCTCCGCTCTCAATTCAGTTTGGGCATAGATGCGTTGAATCCCACGATTAATCAAAATCCTCCCGATAGCCGTTTTTTTGCTTGGCAAGGGCAAGCGCAGTGGGCACGCCTTTTAGCTCCTGAAACCTTATTTTTACTTCGTTTAAATACACAACTTGCATCCAGAACACTATTACCTTTAGAGCAATTTGGCTTAGGTGGGCAGGATAGCGTTCGAGGCTACCGTCAAGATTACCTACTGACGGATAATGGCACTTTTGTTTCTGCGGAAGTTCAAGTACCGATTGTGCGCTTACCCCGGATAGATAGCGTGTTACAGGTTGTCCCCTTTGTGGATTTTGGTGTTGGCTGGAATAGTTCTGGTAGAGAGAATCCCAACCCTAATACTCTAGCTGCTATTGGTCTGGGGTTGCGTTGGTCACAGAGCGATCGCTTCATCGTTCGTCTTGACTGGGGCATTCCTTTAGTATCTATTGACTCAAATGAGAGAACATTACAAGAAAACGGTCTGTATTTTAGTTTATTCTATAATCCTTTTTAAAACTTAGAGGTTGATTCTCCTTTTCTTTCCTTTATACGCAGTTCGGAAACGAAGTGGCTGCGACTTCATTCCCGCAGTCGCTAGAACGGAAGAGGAATGCGGTCTTCTAACTACAGCGTCTCCTGTCTTGAGAAGGGCTGTAGGGAGAAGAGGAGCTTCGGGGGGAAAATACGTAAGGCGCTGCTCTGAGTTACCCTGTGGGATCTTGCTACAGTCGCAGTTTAAATAAGAGTCTGAAACTCTCTTCTCATCCAAAAATTTTGAATTTTGAATTGTTAATCTGGGTATCCTAAGAAAGACAAGGTTGGATGATATAGACGAAAGGACAAAGTTTATAACTTATGTATGAGTGGAGAAAACAGCTAGAACTTCTACCGCAAAAACTGATTGAACAATTAGCCATAACTCGTACCTACCTACTTACTGAGTAATTTTTAATTTACTCACGACTCAGAACTGAGTGCGGTTAATCATCAAGAAAAAGGCTAGTTTGCACCCTCAAACCAATTTTGAAATCACAGACGATGACAACTTTGATTGAGCAAATTTCCCCATAAGTGCAGCCTGAAAGTCTGCACTTATGGGAGTAGTATTTTTCAGATTAAGACATAAAATTATAAGAATTTGAGGAACAGCCATGCTAGGAAATGAGCGGGAAAAAATACGCCATCTGTTGGTCATTCAAGACCTGGAAGGGCGGCGAACTGTCCCCTTACAAGAGACTACTTATTCTTTGGGGCGGCATCCCTCAAATACTATTGTCTTGGCTTCCCGATCAGTATCAATGCAACATGGAATTTTATTGCGAGTAACTGTTCCAGAGACTGACCAATACGGCTTCCAGATTATTGATGGCAACTACAAGGGAAAAGCAAGTACTAATGGCTTATTTGTCAATGGGACTAAATGCTTTTCTCATAATCTTAGAAATGGAGATATCATTGCCTTTGGTGGTAATCAAGCTCAAGCTAAATATTATGCTATTTCCAACCTCTCAGAAAAAGCATTTTCTGAATCTTTTAATGTTGAAGACTTATCTGGTTTCTTATCAGAGCAAGCCAGTCCTGCCAATCCTTTTCAAACCCTAGCTGTCGATCCCAGCTTTGAAAGAGCTACTGAATTTGCCCTAGCTCGCCTAGCATCCTTCCCGGAACTTATCCCCAATCCAATTATTGAAATGGATTTCGAGGGAACAGTTACTTATCTCAATCCGGCCGCAACTCTCAAGTTTCCCAAACTCAGGGAAGTTGGGACGCAACACCCGATTTTAACAGGACTCCTGAGTGGAATTAACAATCTAGAAAAAAATTCTTTTGTGCGAGAGGTAGAAGTAGGCGCAGAAGTTTTTGAACAATCCGTTCTCTACCTTCCTGAAAGTGATTTAATTAGAACTTTTATTATTAGGGATATTACAGAGCAAAAACAAGCCACAACTGAACTGCGTCAGCGCGATCGCTTGCTACAAGCAGTTGCGGAAGCCGCCAATTATTTGCTGGGGGAAATTAATTACGAAACTGGTATTCATCGAGCTCTAGCTGTATTGGGCGAAGCGGCCTTGGCAGATCGTGTCTATCTCTTTCAGAACCATCCCCATCCTGTTACAGGGGAAATGGCAGTCAGCCTACGGTTTGAATGGACACACTCATTTATTGAATCTACCCACCTGCATTGGCAGAATCAGCCTTATCAAGCTTCTGGATTAGCCCGTTGGTATACTGTTCTCTCTAGCGGCCAGTCGATTAGCGGACTCACCCATAAATTTCCGATCGCCGAACAACAATTCCTGATTCGAGATGGCATTCAATCCCTTCTTTTAGTACCTCTTTGCTTCGAGAATGAGTTCTGGGGTTATCTTGGCTTGGCAGACTGCACCTTTGAGCGTCATTGGTCTAAGCACGAAGAATCTACCCTTTTGACAATGGCCGCCAGTATTATTGGTACGCAGCAGCGTCAGCAAGTAGAAGAAAAGATTCGCTATCAAGCCCTCCATGACGTGCTGACAGGGTTGCCCAATCGTTTACTATTTAACGAACTACTCGGTAAAACTCTGCCCAACGCCACTCGGAATGGCGAAAGTTTAGCTGTGATCTTCGTCGACCTAGATCGTTTTAAGGTGATTAATGACACTCTGGGGCACACTCTGGGAGACCTTTTGTTACAAAGCGTCGCTCAAAGATTACAAGACTCACTCAGAGGCGGAGACACCATAGCCCGTTGGGGAGGCGATGAATTCACTATCTTACTCCCGCGAATCAATGATATTGAAGAGGTCACGTTGGTGGCGAATAGAATCTTACAAGCCTTAGAGGATGCTTTCCATCTCCAAGGACATGAACTTTATGTGACTGCCAGCCTCGGTATTGCGTTGCTTGATGGCAACAGTCCTGACACCGAAACACTAATCCAGCACGCAGATGCCGCTTTATACTACGCCAAGGACAAAGGGCGGAATAACTACCAATTCTACAGTGTTTCCCTGAGCGCCAAAAATCCGGAACTGCTGACTTTAGAAAAGAGCTTGCGCTATGCGCTAGAACGCCAAGAATTTACAGTATACTACCAACCTCGTGTGAACATTGCCACACAAGAAATTACTGGTATGGAGGCTCTGTTGCGTTGGCAGCACCCAGAGATGGGATTGGTCGCACCCAGTGTCTTCATTCCCCTCGCTGAAGAGAGTGGATTAATTGTCCCCATCGGCGAATGGGTGCTCCGAACAGCCTGTAGCCAAAATAAAACCTGGCAAGATGCAGGATTGCCACCCATCACGATCGCTGTCAATCTTTCTCTGAAGCAGTTCCGCCAATCCAAATTGCTGGAGACTATAGCCGAAGTTTTAGAGCAAACGGGGTTAGAAGCCCGCTTTTTAGAATTAGAAATTACCGAAAGCACAGCCATTGAAAATTTAGATTTTACTAAAACGGTGTTAGAGAATCTACAGCAGATGGGTGTTTACATCTCCATTGATGACTTTGGTACGGGTCATTCCTCGCTCTCGCGCCTACAGCTTTTACCACTCCACAATCTGAAAATAGATAAGTCTTTTATTGAAGATTTGACGCACGATGTCAAAGTTGCTCATATTGTCAAGGCCATAGTTGGCTTGGGACAGAGCTTGGGATTGAAGTTGACAGCCGAAGGGGTAGAAACAGAAGAAGAACTGGCGTTCTTGAGATCTATCAAATGTGACGAGGTACAGGGCTTTTTATTCTACCGGCCAGTTTCTGCAAAGATTGCAACAGAAATCCTCGAAAGTAAACGACCAAAGCTCTAATACAAGGAAAAACTGTTTGTACCAGTGAGGATACAATAGCATTGATTGTCCTGCTGCCAACCTTTTTCGTTCTATGCTGCCAGTCATTTATTCCGACGAATTTTTAGATCACAAAACTGGAAAATACCATCCCGAAACACCAGAACGCTTGAGGGCGATCGCTACTGCCCTAAAAGCAGCTAGATTCGCAGATAAAATTACCTGGCGATCGCCGACACCAGTATCAGAAAAACCATCACTGATGTCTGTGTTAGTTAAAGCGCATAGCCCAGCCTACATCAAAAAACTTTGGCAAATCGCTTCTAGTGGCGGCGGCCCTTTGGATGGAGATACGCCAGTTTCCCCGCGCAGTTATGATGTGGCATTGTTGGCAGTCAGTGCCTGGTTAGATGGAGTTGAGGCTGTCTTGAAGTCAGCTAATCCGGCTTTTGTATTGGCGCGTCCCCCAGGACACCATGCAGAAAGTGATGCGGGGATGGGCTTTTGCCTATTTTCTAATGCCGCGATCGCCGCTTTATTTGCCCTCGAACAACCTGGAATTAACCGCGTCGCCATCCTCGATTGGGATGTGCATCACGGTAATGGTACTCAGGCGATCGTTGAAACCCAAGCATGCATCGCCTACTGTTCCCTCCATCAGTACCCATGCTATCCCGGTACTGGAAGATCGACAGAACGCGGCTTTCATAATAATGTCTTAAATTTACCTGTACCCCCTGGTAGTGATATTGCAGTATATCAGCCACTATTTGAAAGACAGGTCGTACCGTTTTTAGCTAACTTTCAAGCGGATTTACTGATTGTGAGTGCTGGTTACGATGCCAATGCGGCAGATCCTTTAGCAAGTATCAATTTGCAGCCAGAAGACTACGCTTTGTTTACTGATTATTGTCTAGGGGTAACTCGTAAAATTCTCTTTGGCTTAGAAGGTGGTTACGACTTTGATACTCTTTCTCGATCAGTTGTAGCGACGATTGAACGCTGTTTACTTTAATTATTACTAGTGGCTCTAAGCAGCACTTTATAAAGTATCATATTGTACAAAAAACTCCTGACTTCACTAGAAGTATTAACTTGCCTGAAAAAGTTTAGACAAAATGCCAGCATTCCCCAAATTTGATTGCTATATTAGATTAAATAACTATTCTGGCAAGGGTTGAAAAGCTGTGCGGGATGATTTACAAGGCTTGGAAATTAGTCAGGATGAACTACAAAAGCTGACTAATTTGCCTGTCAATGAGGAACTTTTAATCATCACAAGTCCTCTGAAACTATTAGCAAATATATATATACAAAAGCTGAAAAGCTCTGAAGGCGCAACTGTAGTTTTTATTGGATTTTCTACATTTGTTTTTGTCTATATTTTCTTTGATATAATTATTAAATTTTTTGTGGCGTGGATAACAATTCCATCTTGGATATTGTTAATTATCTTAGGTGTTTGGGTTGGGGGGATGACGCAAACTATCTTATATTTAATCTGGAAAACTAGAAATAAAATTGTCAAAAGTAATATGACAAAATGTCTACAAATTCTTTTAAATGAGGTTAAGAGATATAATACTGTTATTAGAGTAATAGATATCAATGACCAAATAGAAGAAGCTGGCAATCCAGAGGTAGTTATAAAGGAAAGAGAGGGTGTGCTCGAAGCGCTTAAACTCACCAAAGCTGATTTAGTTCGCGCTTTGAAGACAGAAAGGATTTTGAGGGAGCATAAAAGCTTTATCCTTAGTAATACAGAATTATTCGTCAACAATTTAGCAACATTAACAGCCATGCAAGTAACTGAACAGGCTACCGAGCATGGAAGGTTGCTCAATGAAGCATTACAAATTGCATTAGATGTGCAACACGAAATGAAAAGATTACAGACTCAGCGTTAAAACCAAGACTCAGGGCAACGTAAAAGAAGTGAATTAGACAAAGCCTAAATGCTCAGGATAAGTCCATAGATGCTGTTGGAGGTTAAGGCAACGTAACCTACTCACTAGATATTCTCAATGGCTTTTTGCATAATCCTTCCCACGGTTGCGATCTCCGGTCTAACATAAAGAATATTCTTAAAGCGATCGCTCATCCGCATGGACTGGAAAGAAGTCAGAGGCAACTGGGTAATCATTCCCCGAAATCCCATAGGTATCATCCATTTTTTAGGAGGTGCATTTGTCGCCACTGCACCGCACATCACTTATCGCTGGTTACTGGAAGAACTCGCAAGTAAAGGTTATGTTGTAATTGCTACGCCTTTCGTGAATACATTGGATCATACTGCGATCGCACAATCCGTGCTGCTAAACTTTGACCGCACTCTCGAACGCTTACATGACTCTGGGGCATTACGCAAGCTTTACTTTCCCATCTATGGCGTTGGACACAGTATGGGTTGTAAACTTCACTTGATCATTGGTAGCCTCTTTAAAGTAGAACGCGCAGGCAATATTTTAATATCCTTCAACAACTACGCCGCAAAAGAAGCTATCCCCCTAGTAGAACAGTTCAATTCTAGTTTGAAAATCGAGTTTACACCCTCACCGTTGGAAACTAACAAGCTTATCCAAGATCGTTACAATATCCGGCGGAATTTATTAATAAAATTTAGCAATGACACAATTGATCAATCGGCAGCTTTAACCAAAATCTTACAAGAACGTTTTGATCAGATGGTGACAATACAAACGTTACCAGGAAGTCATACAACACCTCTGGGTCAAGATATTAAATGGCAAACTGGAACATCTTTCACTCCCTTTGATGCATTAGGGCAATGGTTCAAGCAAGAAGCATACCGCGACTTGAACCAGCTAAAAAGTAATATCCTCTTGTGGCTAAATCCTCTAGCAGCGCCATGATGTTTTATGACTGTTAAACAGTCATAAATTCGATGTAAAAAGAGAAATTAGTTAGTATTATATCTCAATATACTACTAACTAATTAGTCGATATCATATTTTTATTTTTTTTCAGCCAACTATTAATCAGTTTTTTATCCAATCTTCCATGTTTCAAATACTAATAATTGATGACGACTATTCAATAAAAACACTCCTGAAAAGGATGTTAGAAAAACAGGGTTATGAGGTAGTTACTGCTAGTAGCGGCGAGGAAGGAATTGAAAAGGCATTGGCTTACAATCCAGCACTAATTATTTGTGATTGGATCATGCCGGGCTTGACTGGACTGGAAGTTTGCCATCGCATTAAAAAAGACCCCAAATTTTTTACCACATTCTTTATTTTATTAACATCCTTAGATTCTGTTGCCGATTGCGTCAAAGGTTTAGATGCTGGTGCTGATGATTTTATTTCCAAACCTATCGATCAGAATGAATTACAGGCACGGGTAAGAGCGGGATTACGCCTACATCAGTTGAGTAGAGATTTACAGGCTCAAAAGTTGCTTTTAGAATCAGAAATGTCAGAAGCCGCAGAATATGTGCGATCGCTGCTGCCTCTTTCCATGACTGAACCCTTTAATATAAATTTCCGATTCATTCCCTCACGGCAACTTGGCGGTGATTGTTTCGATTACTACTGGCTAGATGCTGATTATCTGGCAATTTACTTAATGGATACTGCCGGACATGGACTCAAAGCTACTCTTCCCTCTATTTCAGTACTGAATCTGCTGCGTTCCCGGGCGCTGAAAAGTCTGGATTATTATCAACCTAGTGATGTATTAAAGGCTTTGAATGATACCTTTCAGATGAATTATCAAAATGACAAATACTTTACGATTTGGTACGGAGTTTACAACCGAATCAACCGCCAGTTAATTTATGCTAGTGCAGGTCATCCGCCAGCAGTTTTAGTAACCGGCACATCTCCAAGGAAGTCTGAAGTTAAACTCTTGAAAACCCCCGGTATGCCAGTTGGGATGTTTCCAGAGGCAAAATATGTTGATGAGTTTTGCAATATTGAAAAATTTAGTACCCTTTATATTTTTAGTGATGGCGCTTATGAACTCACTAAATCAGATGGCACACTTTGGAGCTTGGATGCTTTTATTCAGCTACTGGTTAGCTTACAACATCCTGTTGATTGCCAACTTGAGCGCGTATTGAGTTATTTAATCGCTCTGAACTCCAAAGATGCTTTTGATGATGATTTATCTATTTTGCAAATTAACTTTAATTAACTAAGTATTTGAAACTAAAACCTGATTAAATGCGTCTTGGTTGGGGAAGATTTCAAATACTTTATCCATATTAGTCAGTTCAAATAATATCCTGACTTGCTCATTAATTGAGCAGAGAACGAGCTTAGTATCTGCGGCTCGCAAGGTTTTAAAAGCTAATACTAAAGCTCCCAAACCTGAGCTATCCATAAACGTTACATCTTGAAAATCAACTAATACAATTTTCGCACCAGTTACTAAAATATCAGTAATATTTTGTCGGAAGTCTTGTGAAGTTGTGGCATTTAAATTACCGATGAGCTTAATAACTTTTACTTGTTCTCTCATAATACCTCACTTTGATTTGTGTAAATGATATTCTGTTGTCGTTAGTATATCCCAATAATAGATCATTTAAAAAATGCTTACCAGTTGAAGAAGTATTCAGAAGTTAGAATTCAGGAGTCAGAATCAAGACGCTCCCGGATGAGCTAATGCTGTGCTATCAGTGAAGGATTCAGACCCGCACTTCTACCCTTGTCTACGATACGCTGCCCGTAGCTTGCTTCTCCGTAGGGGTACGGCAAGTGTGACAACGCAAGCTCATGTCAGGCAAAAGGTCAGTGACCACCATTGATAGAAAACCACCAAATCGTAGATTTAGTAGGGCTGCAAAAACGCCGTTTATCCATCCACTTTTGCGGTCATAATTCAGCATGAATTGTGACGGCTGACACCCTTTATTGTGTTTTGATAAATTGGTGTATTCATAACAGATTTCAAGGAAGGTGAAGTACACAAGGTAAGTCCGAAAGCGAGGTATAAACCTTTCTTTACTTCTGGATTCTGAATTCTGAATTCTGAATTCTGCTCTATAGCATTACTAAAGTCCATAATTTGGAGGATGTTTTACCCTAAATCTCGATGAGTAAAGGATTTAGCATTAGCTCCGGTGTAAGTAGCTACAATATGACCATCGCCTATCATTTGATATTTGTATGTCACTAATCCTTCTAAACCAACGGGGCCGCGGGGAGGCATTTGTTGTGTACTAACCCCTACTTCTGCACCGAAACCATAACGGAAACCATCAGCAAATCGGGTAGAACAATTATGGAATATATTAGCTGAATTGACAAGTCCAAAGAAAGTTTCAACAGATGCTGAATCTTCAGTAATAATCGCATCAGTATGACGAGAACCATATTCGTTAATATGGGCGATCGCATCTTCTATAGAATCTACAATCTTAATCGACAAAATTAAATCGCTGTATTCAGTTTCCCAGTCTATTTCTGTTGCAGTTGCAATGTTAGGCAAAATTCTTAAGGTACTTTTATCACCTCTTAATTCCACATGGCGTTCTTGCAAAGCATCGGCAACTTTTGGTAAAAATTCTGTAGCAATAGAGGAGTGAACTAACAAAGTTTCAATTGCATTACAAACAGCAGGATATTGCGCTTTGGCATCGACAGTAATCGCAACTGCTTGAGAAATATCAGCCGCTTTATCTATATAAAGATGACAAATACCATCGGCGTGACCTAGTACCGGAATGCGCGTATTTTCCTGCACAAACTTAACAAAGGAATTAGAACCTCTAGGAATAATTAAATCTACATATTTATCTAATTTCAAAAGTTCCAGAGTTTCTGCTCTAGTTGTTAGCAACTGTACCGCATCAGGGTTAACAGCAGTATGAGATAATCCCTGTTTAATTGCCTTAACTATCGCTTCACAAGAACGCACCGCTTCCTTTCCACCTTTGAGGATCACACCATTGCCCGATTTGATTGCTAAGGAAACAATTTGAATCGCCGCCTCTGGACGTGCTTCAAAAATAATCCCCAAAACACCTAAAGGACAAGTGATCCGCTTGAGAGTCAAACCAGTGTCTAGTTCGCGGTGAATTTGTACTTTACCCACTGGATCAGCTAGCTTACCAACATCTTCTACTCCAGCGATCGCATCTCTTAATTTATGTTCATCCAACTCCAAGCGCTTATAAAGTGGTTTGGGAATTCCGACCGCAGTCGCAGCTTTACAATCAGCAATATTTGCTTGTAAAATTTCATCTTTAGCTGATTCTAAAGCTTGAGCGATCGCAACAAGTGCTTGATTTTTTGCCTCAGTGGAGAGAATCGCTAGCTTACTTGCAGCTTGGCGGGTTTGCCCTGCGATCGTAATTAGGGGAGAAGCAATGTCAACAATAGTCATAGCACAAATCTTTACTTTTTCATCATCTTATCAACCTGAGTTGATCATTAGACATCTGTTGAAATTAATTATGCGTTGCCCGAAATCCTTGGTAGGCACAATTCATTAATTTTCAAACTTATGCCTATTGGTTATTGTCTTCCTCCAATCGGGTGAACCATCTGGGTAATCAATAATTAGTCTGATCGGGTGAAGCAAGATTTGGTTCAAAACATTTATTCTGTGATTATCAAACACAGGCACATTAGAGCTATTAATTTTACCCTGCCAAAAACATTCTAAGTATTATCACGCAGATTATTTGAAAATTTTAAATATGATTTATGCGTTCCCTAGACTAGACAGACATAGTAATTTATGTTTCTCTAGTCTTTTACTTAAGTAAATAATTTATACTACTTTCATTTAAATTTTTTACGAAATTGCAGTGACGATCGCTCGATTTATTCAGTATGGGTATCTAAATCTCTCTAGTTTGACGGGAATTAGGAAGCAAAGCTTCTCTCGTAAAAAACAATACCCCAAGAGAGTATAAATACGTTCCTGGGGTATTGCTGTAAGTAGGAAATAACCACTAGTCGCCAAGTAAGGACATTACCTCTTCCAACTTCTGCTTTGCCTTGTACAGGTTGATGAGCTTCTCTTGTTCCCATCTGGCAGGTGACTGCATCTTGCGACCTTCCATTGTGATTTTGATCAGTGCTGCTTGCTCATCCGTGGGTGAGTTCATCTGGTCAAGCGCTTGCCCGATATTCTGGTAAGCCTCGAAGCTTAATTGTCTTAGCCCTCTACCTTCATTCATTTGATGGATTGCGATCGCAGTGAACGCCATTAAGGAGGTAATGTAGCTGACGTTGTATCCTGCGTTCCCCGTTGGCTTGATGCCGTAACGCCGACATAAGTCTCTCAACTCAGCAATGGTTTTGATTTCGAGTTCTGACCTTGTGAACATAAAATAGAATTACCCATTAGACTTATCCGGAAATGAGAACTTTATTTGGCTGAAACCTAGCTCTGGAGAGGGTTTTAGAGGTTCCTGTTTTATATAAGCTAAAAAGCCAGCTATGTAAGGGTTTCAGCTATTTTGAGGTTTATTTGTGGATAAGTCTATTTGTAAAAGTGGTATCGGTGGTGAACTGTTTGCAAGACGCGTGTCACCACCGATTTAAAACTCTATTCTTTTGTTAACGGAACATTCAAGTTATATTTACGTTTCTCAATAATGCCTAATCCTAAAGGTAATCCAGAAAATTTTAAACCAATCAAATCTGATAGAGATAAGCCTTTGGATGGCAAACTTGCTTTCCGCGTCACCAAGGAAATAGAGGAGCAAGTCAAAGCACAAGACAACCCTCCTGAGTTTTGTAGGGATGCCATTCAGAAAGCACTGGATGAGAAGCAAGGGAAGTAATTACCGGGTTTACTCCGTGACTGAAGCAGGAGTGGTGTTAAGCTAAAAATCTTTTAATTTGCATCCTCAAAAAAATGAATTTCTTGTGGGGTGGGCATCTTGCCCGCCCTAGTTGTGCAAATTAAATGCGCGACAGCTTAGTAGACAAGAGCTTGTGGATCTTATGGAGCGATGCGACTCACCAAAGCACTTGCCAGAGGGTCAAGGCAACAGAGAAAGTTTTTCTAACAGGTTAACCTGTCAGAATATCTTTCTCTGCTGGCGTGATATTTTCGACCCTAGATTACCCTGGCTACTGGTTTTTACTAGCGCTTTATACCCTGCCCATAAAAAAACCTAGCAATGATATGCTAGGCGTAAATATTAATCTGTTTTAGTATTCCTCTAGCGATCGCAAATATGTCACTCCAAGCGTCATACGAAATGACATATGATTTCTACACCCTACCCTCACCACCACAGGATGAGTAGATTACGTGCTTGTACCCTCACGATTGCGATCGCAGTGAACTTCCATCCACTACACTAGGCGATGATTCACATATTTGATTTGTCATATAGCGATCAAATCACCTTTACGCCGCTCCATCATGCCAACAGCATAGACTTTACCGGACTTCTATGGCTTTCCATAGCATTCCGAAGAGTATGGTAAAGCATTCTACACTAGCAGGATTTTATAAAATTTCAGTACTACTGTCGATAAATAATGTATTACATTCTACGTGGTATACTGAAGAAAACAACGAAACACAGCCTCCTTACCTATTTTTATTTGTGCTATCAACTGTACGGCTGACAGGCACTATTGCCGCTATTAGTACCATCGCTACTTCTAGGTTGGATGCAAGTTTACTGCGAATGGATGGAGGATGCAAGTGATGTTTTTAGCTGTAAAGTATGCCAGGAACCGGACTTGAACCGGTGACACGAGGATTTTCAGTCCTCTGCTCTACCAACTGAGCTATCCCGGCTGGGGCTTTTGTGAGCCACGATTAATAAACATAGCAAACATCAAAGAATATAGCAAGACCTGGGAGAAAAGTATTTATGCGACCTTCAACCTCAACTTGAACCAGATGAAAACGGCTACAAATAGCAGAAACTGGACAAGAACAATACTCGGGCCAGAAGCAAAGTTGAAAATACCTGACACAATGATGCCAGCAATGCTGCTGATGGAACCAACTATCACCGACATGACTAGAAAGCGGCTAAAGTGGTGACTCATCAGTTTGGCGGTGGAGGCGGGAATAACCAAAAAGGCGTTCACCAGTAAAACGCCGACAGCCTTAATTGCTACAGCAACGGCGAGTGAAAGCAAGACTACAAACACATAGCGGTATAATTGAACGGAAATACCTTGAACTTGCGCTACATCGGGGTTAAGGGTCAATAAAATTTGCTGCCGCAGGGTTGATAGTAAGAATATGCTACCTCCCACAAGTACTAGCAGCGTCAAAATCAAATCTGTGGTATCGATCGCTAGAATATCGCCGAACAGCACCGCCATCAAGTTGCCACGATATCCTTTAATTAGGCTCGTGAGAATTACACCGATCGCTAATGCTCCAGATAACACTATGCTAAGTACGCTATCGCTAGCTAAGTCGGTTTTGTCGATAAAGTAGAGGACAATAACCCCAAAAACCAAGGTAAAGGGTAACAGCATCCAAGTAGGATTTATTTGTAGCAGCACACCTAACGCCACACCTACTAATGCTGCATGACCAACCGCATGGCTGAAAAAGGATAACTGGCGCAAGGTGACAAAACTGCCCAACATACCGCCAAGTATTCCCATTAATACAGCACCTGCGATCGCACGCTGCATAAAGGGGAATTGTAACAAGCTTACCAAGTCATTACTATTGGCGATCGCAAGCCAAGCTATTTGACAATCATTGAAGAAATTCATACGGGTGCGGCATTAATGTTGGTGCTGGTAGCGACTGAAACCTGGGCCATAGGTTGCTAACAGGTTTTGCGGTGAAAGGGCAATTTCCGGCTTCCCAGTACAAACAATGCTTTGATTCAGGCAAAGCACGCGATCGCAATGGCGATTTACCATATCAATATCATGAGAAACTTGTAATATCGTCCAACCCTCTTGCCGCTTTAACTCATTTAGCAAAGCATAGAAATCTGCTGTACCTTGCACATCAACACCAGCAAAGGCTTCATCTAGTACCAAGAGTTTCCGAGGCATTACTAAACAATAAGCCAATAAAACCCGCTTCAGTTGACCACCGCTAAGAGTACCAATCGCTTGATGCTGTAAATGATAAGCATCAGTTCGTCGTAAAGCTTCTGTTACTGCCGTCGATTTTTCCCGGTCTTGTTTCCACAGCTTAGAGAAAAATGAATTCTTTCTTTTCTCTTCATTAGTCCATCCTAGCCCCACTAATTCCTTGACAGAAATCGGAAAGCTGCGGTCAAAGATGAAGTTTTGCGGCATATAGCCCAACAGGTGACGTAAACGCCCCAGCCTTGCAATTGGACGACCCAATATTTCAATCGTACCAGCACTTCGAGGTATCAAATCTAAAACCCCTTTTACCAAAGTACTTTTACCAGCGCCATTGGGGCCGACGATGGCTGTATCTGTTCCTGGCAACAATTCAAAGGAAACATCTCGAACAGCTAGATAGCTGCCTTGATAGACAGTTAATCCTTCTACTTTCAAAATAGCCATGTCATTAGTCATTAGTCATTGGTCATTGGTCATTGGTCATTAGTCATTAGTCATTGATCATTTGCAAAGGACAAGTGACAAATGACAAATTTATTTACACGCCGTTTGCAGAGTTTGTAAGTTAGATTTCATCGCCTGAAAATAATGCTGCGGATCTGTTTCGCCAGTTTCCAGAGAATCCAGAGGACGCAAAGTTAACTTCAAGTCTTTGGAGAGGCTGACCAACAGTTTATTATCTACTCCTGGTTCACTAAATAAGGCTTTAACTTTGTACTTTTTCACTGCATTGACTGCATTTTGCACATCTGTTGGTGAAAGTTGATCTTCGGGAATTTGTACCACAGCAACTTGCTTGAGATTATAACGTTTAGCTAAATATGGAAACGCATCATGAAAAGTAATAAAAGTACAACTAGGAGTTTTCTGCAAAGTCTGCTGAAATTCGCTGTTTAAACTTTCTAATTCTTTAATATAAGCCGCAGCATTCGCTTCATAAGTAGCTTTGTTCACTGGGTCAGCAGCAATTAATCCATCCCGAATATTAGTTACCTGCTGTTTAGCCAAAACTGGATCTAACCAAACGTGCGGATTACCTTGGGTATGTTCGTGGTCTTTCTCCTGTTGCGTCGTTTTCACAACAGGTGAAATTTCATTTAAGGGTTTAATACCTTTACTAGCATCAATTTCAGTTAATTTGGAATTTTGGGCATTTTTGACAGTATTTTCTAGAAATACCTCCAAACCTAACCCATTTTTTACTAACACATTTGTAGTCGCGATCGCTTTGACATTTTCTGGTGTCGCTTGATATTCATGTACCTCCGTACCAGGTGGCACTAGAATTTCAACATCTGCGATATTTCCAGCTACTGCCTTAGTAAACAAATATATCGGCAAAAATGTCGTCACTACTTTAGTTTTTCCCGACTGCGCCCGTGGGGTAGATGCAGCTTCCTGTGCTTGCGGCGACTGTTGGGAAGTTCTTCCCTGATTCGGATTCGATTGACTACAGCCAGTAGCCATTGACAACATTAGCAGAGCAATTATGGGCAGGATGTCGCTTCTTTGCCTACTTGTTCTAAGTCCTCTACAATTCACAATCACGGTGTTTTCTCCTGAAAACGGATGCTTGCTCTGCCTCTGTCACAATTCCTAGCATTTAATACTATAATAATTCTCATTCTCATTCAAGATACATAATATCATTCTGGGTTTCTTGTGTAATGAGTAACAACAAAACTTTTTCAGACGGTACAGCTATCTGCAATTTAGTTTTCCCTGAATAATTAGGATTTATTGATTTTTTTTCTTAAAAAGTTTTCTAACTTCTGATAAGATTACTGAGAAATATTCTTAGAAACCCCACGTTTTTTTTTAACGTGGTTTGGGTGTGAATTGGAAATTAGTGTGAGGAGAAAAATGGAAAAATTCTGTAAATATCTGCTATTTACTCCAGTAGTCTGCGGTGTAATGCTATTTGTGAATACTGCTGCATTTGCAGGTGAAACATCCAGCACGTCTGAAATCAATCAACCGCAAGTTTTAGCTAATCCAGACAAAAAAGCTGAGAACGTAGCGCCAGTTCAGATAACAGGGCAAGTTACCTCTGTGTCTCAATTTTCCGACGTACAACCCACCGACTGGGCATTCCAAGCATTGCAATCCTTAGTTGAGCGCTATGGCTGTATTGCAGGATACCCAAATAGCACTTATCGTGGTAATCGGGCATTAACGCGATATGAGTTTGCTGCTGGTTTGAATGCTTGTCTTGATCGCGTTAACGAACTAATTGCTACAGCCACTGGCGATTTAGTTAACAAACAAGATTTAGCCACATTACAAAAGCTGCGAGAAGACTTTTCAGCCGAACTTACGACACTCCGAGGTCGTGTGGACTCAGTAGAAACACACACTGCTGAATTGGAGGCAAATCGGTTCTCAACCACAACCAAACTGAATGGGGAAGTGGTAATAGCGATCGCCAGTGTCGTAAGTGGAGATACAGTTAATGGTCAAAAAGTCAATCAAAATGCTGTCCTTGCAAACCGGGTGCGTCTCAACCTAGACACCAGTTTCACAGGTGAAGATTTACTCAGAACACGACTTCAAGCAACAAACCTAGACCCCTTCTCTCAGACTGCTACCTTTACACCAGAAGGTGACTTCCGATTTGCTGGTGGTAACAACAATAATCAAGTTGTCATAGACGCGCTGTTGTATCAGTTCCCTCTTGGTAAGAAAACAGGTGTCACCCTGGAAGCAAATGCAGGTGCAATTGATGATTTCACTAACACAGTCAACCCGTACCTAGATGGGGACGGTGGTACTGGTGCCCTTTCCCATTTTGGGACTCGCAATCCAATTTATTATCTAGTCAATGGTACTGGTATAGGAATAAAACACGAGTTCAGTGATAACCTTGAACTAAGCTTGGGGTATTTAGCGAATGATGCTGCTAGCCCTCAGCCAGGGTCTGGACTGTTCAACGGTGCTTATGGTGCAATGGCGCAGTTAACTGTTAAGCCTAGCAACCAAATTACCCTTGGTTTGACCTACATTAACGCCTACAAAAATACTTTTTTTGCCAATGGTAGTGGTGGTAGCAATAACGCTAATGACAACATATTGCAGAATGCTTCTACTAACTCCTACGGTATAGAAGCATCCTTTCAACCTAGCTCAAAATTTGTGATTGGTGGTTGGGCTGGTTTGACCAAAGCTCGCGTCCTTTCAGTTGGTGATGCTGAAATCTGGAACTATGCCGTCACACTGGCTTTCCCGGATCTTGGTAAAAAAGGTAACATTGCAGGCATTGTTGTCGGTATGGAACCTAAAGTTACCAGTGTGAGCAGTTCCCTCAGCAATGCAGGTATCAACAAAGATCCAGACACTTCATATCACATTGAAGGTTTCTATCAATATAAGCTGAGTGACAATATCAGCATCACCCCAGGAGTTATCTGGCTAACAGCGCCAGATCATAACAATGACAACGATGATATCGTCATTGGTACAGTCAGAACCACATTCACTTTCTAATTTTTAAAATCTTGCTTGAAGACGCAAATTAATTCTTTGTGTCTTTCGCTTTTTTAGATGATTCCAAAATAAAAACCCAGCGAAAATGCTGGGTTTTTATTTTAAAACGAGAATGACATTGTTAGTTTTTCAGACGGTGTAAATAGATGATTTTAAACCCAATACAGTTCAGTTAAGCATTTCTTGCTTCTCTTCCTTCTCTTCCTTCTCTTCCTTCTCTTCCTTCTCTTCCTTTGCGACGGCAGTCGCTACAACTCTTAGCCACCCCCTTGCGGAGGTTCCCTCCGTTGGGGGGAGTGGCGTGGGAACCCCCCTTCGGGTTCACCAGTCGCCTACGGCGGGAAACCCGCCTACAGCGCTGGATTCACCGCAACGCGCTGCCTCTCCTTTGCGTCCTTTGCGGTTCGTGAAAAAATTGACTTTGACAAAGAGTTTTAGCCTTAACCCAAGCGTATTGATTTTAAAAGGAGAACGACATTGTTAGTTTTTAAAACAGTGTAAATAGATGATTTTAAACTAACTTTGATTTCAGTTTCACAAATGAACCAGCATTCATAACACCGAACGGTAGCAAGCCCAATGTTGTAGTAGGTTCAGGGACATTAGCTAGTCTGTCGCTTTCTCTTTATCAATCCGCTCAGTTGAAAGCGCGATCGCTCTCCACTTCTGGCGATAAACTGGAATCAAAGCCTCTTGCTCAAGCGTTAAATTTTCAATCAACGACATATCGCCAACCTTGAGGCTCGTATTCCCGCTGAATTTTCACTATCCAATCACCTTGGGGAATAGAAATAGCTTTATGCTCCTCATGGGCAAGCAATGCCGACTCGGAAAACACACGCAAATAGAGTGTGCTATCTTTTTCGTATAATTCTGCGTTCCCCTCAGTAATGCGATGCTTATGCCCCGTAACTTCGCCTTCTGCCAAAGTTAAGTGAGGTATTTTTTATCCTTCAATTTGCTACACAGGTAGTAAGATTACATCACCTTGACGAATTGCTTGCATAGTTTTGCCTCAAGCGGATAGGTACAAACTCTACTTCGCTTTTACTCTTAAGTTTGATTTAATTTTGGCACAAGCTCTTAGGGATTGGGCATTGGACATTGGGCATTGGTTATTTCTCCCTCATCTCCCTCATCCCCGATTGCCCATTACCCCTTATCCCTAGAGCAGGGCTGTTTCGTTCCCTAAAAAGCTTTAAAAATCAAGGGTTATAGCAATTAAAAATTAGTTATTTTGTTACCAGCGTGCCGATAAAATGAACTATCTTACTGATATTTAAGTGCTTAAATGTTCATCTCAGGGTCACTTTTACTTACAATTTTCTCGCTAACCATCTTGACAAATCCTGTTTGAAATGGAATTAAACAGCCCTGCTTATCCCTAGAGGGGGCCCTACCGTCCCAACTCCCCTTGCCCTCATTGACAAAAGATATCGTCGTATTACACTTCTTGCGGGGTATTTTGAAAACTTTACTCGCCAATTATGCGTTAGATAAGTTAAAGATTGAAATAGCTGGAAATTCACATCCAGCGTTCCTCTACCCTATCCTTTAGCAAGGACTGCACCCTAAGTTAAGCGAATTTTCGCCCTAACGGGCAGTTTGTGTGAGGATTAAATCACCAACCTAAGCGTGACCTTTTATCTTGACAATTTGCAAAAATTAACTCAATTTGACTGTTTAGCTTAGTAGCTATTCTTTTTTTTGAAATTTCCATGTCAACTCTCGTCATCGTCGAATCTCCAACCAAAGCTCGTACCATTCGCAACTACTTGCCATCAGGCTATCGGGTAGAGGCGTCTATGGGTCATGTCCGTGACCTACCTCAGTCGGCTAGTGAAATTCCTGCTGCCGTCAAGGGCGAAACATGGGCGCAGCTAGGGGTAAATGTGGACGCCGACTTTGAACCGGTATATGTTGTCCCGAAAGACAAAAAGAAAATTGTCACTCAGCTCAAAGAAGCCCTCAAAGACGTAGATGAACTGATTCTGGCAACGGACGAAGACCGGGAAGGTGAAAGCATTAGTTGGCATTTATACCAATTGCTGAAGCCAAAAGTTCCGACTAAGCGGATGGTGTTTCACGAAATTACTGAAGACGCGATCAAAAAAGCGTTGAAAAACTGCCGCAATATTGATGAGCAGTTGGTTCGCGCCCAAGAAACGCGGCGGATTTTAGATCGGTTGGTGGGTTATACCTTGTCTCCCTTGCTATGGAAAAAAATCGCCTGGGGATTATCTGCTGGGCGAGTCCAATCTGTAGCCGTGCGACTTTTAGTGACTAGGGAACGCCAACGCCGCGCTTTCCATGAAGGTACGTACTGGGATTTGAAAGCCAGTTTGTCAAAGGAAAAAACCCCCTTTGGTGCCCAGTTGGTAACATTGGGAGGAACCAAAATAGCTAACGGCAGCGATTTTGACGCAGCGACCGGACAAATTACCGCAGGTCGCAATGTCTTGTTGCTCAAGGAAGACGAAGCGGTAGCGCTCAAGGAACGCCTAACTGGGAAAACCTGGAGTGTTAACGACATCGAGGAACGCCCAGTGACGCGCAAACCGTCGCCACCGTTCACCACTTCGACGTTGCAACAAGAATCTAACCGGAAGTTACGCCTCTCAGCCCGTGACACGATGCGGGTTGCCCAGAATTTGTACGAGCAGGGGTATATTACCTATATGCGGACAGATTCGGTGCATTTGTCAGATCAGGCGATCGCAGCTGCTCGTAGTTGTGTAGAAAAGCTCTATGGTCAACAATACCTCAGTCCCCAACCTCGGCAATACACCACCAAGTCCAAAGGCGCACAAGAGGCGCACGAAGCAATTCGTCCAGCAGGTAGCAGCTTCCGTACCCCTCAAGAAACTGGTTTGGGCGGTCGGGAACTTGCGATTTACGATTTGATTTGGAAGCGTACTGTCGCTTGTCAAATGGCTGATTCACGCCAAACTCAAATTACCGTGCAATTGCAAGTTGAGGACGCTGGGTTTCGTTCTTCTGGCAAACGGATTGAATTTCCTGGATACTTACGTGCCTACGTTGAAGGCTCAGACGACCCGGAAGCAGCACTGGAAGACCAGGAAGTAATTTTGCCGAATCTGAAAGTGGGAGATCATCCGAATTGTACAGAGCTAGAAGCAGTTGGCCACGAAACCCAACCGCCAGCTAGATACACCGAAGCGACTTTGGTGAAAACCTTAGAAAGCGAAGGTATCGGTCGTCCCAGTACCTATGCCAGCATCATTGGCACGATTATTGACAAGGGTTATGCCCAATTGGTGACTAACGCTCTTATTCCCACCTTCACCGCTTTTGCCGTCACCAACTTGCTGGAAAAACATTTTCCAGACATCGTAGATCCCAGTTTTACCTCGAAAATGGAGCAAACCCTCGATGACATTGCCACAGGTGAAGCGAAATGGCTACCCTACTTGCGGGAATTCTATCTGGGAGAGAAAGGGCTGGAAACCCTAGTCAAAGAACAAGAAAGTCAAATTGATGCCACCAAAGCTAGGACTGTGGAACTAGAGAATCTAGATGCCAGAGTCCGCATTGGGAAATATGGCCCTTACATTGAAGTCGAAAATGGTAACGGAGTTGTCACCGCCTCAATTCCCAAAGACCTGACACCAGCTGACCTCGACCCCAAACAGGTAGAAGTGTTGCTGCGACAAAAAACCACAGGCCCAGATCAGGTAGGTCGGCATCCCGAAACTGGTGAACCGATTTATGTGAAAATTGGTGCATATGGCCCCTATGTCCAATTGGGTGACAAAACCGACGAAAACCCCAAGCCGAAACAAGCCTCCTTACTCAAAGGTGTCACTCCAGAAACCGTTACCCTGGAAATGGCTGTTGGTCTGTTGGCACTACCCCGGACTTTAGGAGTTCATCCAGTAACTGGCGGCAAAATCCAAGCAAGTTTGGGGCGCTTTGGCCCTTATGTGGTTCATGACCAGGGTAAGGAGGGGAAAGACTACCGCTCCCTGAAAGTTGCTGATAATGTATTGACAATTACTCTTGAACGTGCATTGGAATTATTGTCCGAACCAAAAAAGGGACGTAGTTCCACCAACAGCAAGTCCAAGGCAGCCTTACGCGAATTGGGTACACATCCAGACGACGGCGAAACAATCAACATCTACGATGGCCCCTATGGCCCTTACATCAAGCATGTCAAAACTAATGTGAGTATTCCAGAAGGTCAATCGGTAGAAGATGTAACGCTGAGTGCGGCGCTGAACTTGTTGGCAGCTAAAGCATCGGAGGGAAAATCGACTCGCAAAACGAATAAATCAACGAGTTCCAAATCTAAGTCAACTGCTAAGTCATCAACGACTACTGCGAAAAAAAAGGGCGCAGAAAGTTAATTGCAAGTCAAGAGTCCAAAGTCTGATCCTTAACTCTTGACCCTTGATCTCCATCCTTGATAGGATGAAGTTCGGTACGTTGCAAGTGTGATACTCTAAAAAGTAAGGGAGAGCACAACGCCAAGTTTTAGAAGTGGCTTATATCCCAAATGCGGGATTGTGTCTGTGCCCGGTTGGAAGCCAGAGGTGCGAAAATATGCCATTTTCTGCGTACCTGTTAATCAAAAATTGAGGTAGTATCTCAGGAGCGGTCAGTTCATGGACTATATAGAAAAGGTGCTGGAAAAGCTTAAGGAGTTAGCGCGTAGGCTAATTGAGAGCTTATTAGGGCCAGAGGTTGAGCCAGAACCGGAACTGATTCCGATTCCTGTGAACGATCGCTCGCGCCGTCGCCACTAGCCTGAAAGTGCTGAACTCGACGTTGCAACCCTTAAACATTCTGGCACTGCATGGGCCAAACTTAAATTTGCTAGGACAGCGAGAACCAGGAATTTATGGTTCGTTGACACTGGCTGAAATTAACCGCCTGTTAGAAGAAGAAGGATTCAAGTTACAGGCGAAAGTTTTTCCTTTGCAGTCAAATCATGAAGGAATTTTGGTAGATACTATTCATGGGGCATTAGGACAATATCAGGGAATTTTGATTAATGCTGGGGCATACACTCACACAAGTGTGGCATTGCGAGATGCGATCGCTGCTGTTAACTTGCCCACAGTAGAAGTACATCTGAGTAATATCTACCGCCGGGAAGATTTTCGCCATCATTCGTACATCGCCCCAGTCGCGATCGGGCAAATAAGTGGTTTTGGCGTCCAAAGTTACTTGTTGGGCTTACAAGCATTAGTGAATCATTTAAGAGTTAGGAGTTAGGAGAGACGCGATTAATCGCGTCTGTACAAGAGTTAGGAGAGACGCGATTAATCGCGTCTGTACAGGAGTTAGGAATTGGTAGTTGGTACTAAAGTTAAGAATTAGCAATCTTTCATTAACTTCTCACTCCTCACTTTTAACTATATAATTCATGCGTTACTCTCCTATAAGTCGGTTTAAAGGTACTTTGTTTGGAGCATTTCTGGGGGAAAGTTTAGCCTCTGGTGGTGAAATACAGTTTCAGAGTTACTTAGATTTGGGTAGAATGGCGGTTCTGGGTACCCAGAGTTTGATTGCGTTGGGTAGATTAGATTTAGATGATTGGATAGGGCGTCAGCAACAAGAATCTCTTCATTTAGTAACAACTGATGATATATCAATCAAAATAATTATTGCCACACTGCCAGTAGCACTTTTTTTTCACGAAAATCCAATTAAGCTCCGACAAAACTTGCTGCATGTACTAAAAATCTGGGAGGATGACCCAGTAGTACGGGATGGAACACTAGCAGTAGGATATGCGATCGCTCTTGCCCTAACTGAAAAACTCGACCCCTTAACCCTCATACCGCAAATAATTACTTTTATCGGAGAAACACCGACATCAATACCAAAAAATTTATTAAGAGTCCAGAATTTATTAGAGCAAGGGGCTGGATTGTCAAGTGCGGAAGCTGAGTTTGCTAAGGAAGAAAAACTCAGTAACATTATTCCGATGGCATTCTACTGTTTTTTGAGTACCTTGGAAGATTTTCGTCTTGCGGTTTTGCGGGCTACTCGCAATGGCAATTTTAAAGTACAAGATGCGACACCTCTAACCTCACAAGCTACAGCTGCAATTACTGGTGCTTTATCAGGAGCATATAACGGTACAGGTGGAATTCCCGTAACTTGGCAAGTCTTACTCTTGCAGAGGAATTCTTCAGCATGGGGACTAACAAGTTTTTCCCAAATGTTAAAATTGGCTGATGTATTTGGGGCAGTGTGGTCAGGAGTGTATGATCTTTCCTTAAATCCAAGGGAGTTAACAGAGGAGGGATGTGAGGTGGCTCCGCTTTCAGTTTACGCAGCTCCTCGTGTTATTCGGTCGCGTTAATCTATTTTCACCGAACAATGGTGCGAGTGTCAAACGCTGAATACTACACAATCTAGCCAAAAACTAAAAAACTTACTAGTACAGCTTGGCAAAAATCCAGCTACCATCTCAAACCAGACAAGTTGCTCTAAGCAACGGGTTAAAGATAAGTAAGTGGGCAAGAATAAATCAAACTATGTTACGCAATGTAAAATTAATTAAATTACTTCTTAGCAAGGACTTCAGCCCTTAAAATAGGGCTGGAGCCGCTTACCCTTCGGGTGACGCTCTCTACCAGACGCTTCTCTAGGAACGCGAATAGCGTGTCGGAGACAGAGGCTTGGCCAACGTGTAGCTTGCTTAAGAGCAGGAGTAGGCGGACTCGCTCTCCGTGGCGCTATCGCTTTTAGCGTCTCCCCGAATGCCATCGGTGAGAGGCTAGCGTCTGACGTTGGAGCTACTAGACAAGCAAGCTACGCGTAGCTTGCTTGTCTTGAGAAGGGCTGTAGGGAGAAAACCGCGCTAACTCACTACAAACCTTTAATTATTCACGCCCACTTACTTAGGTAAACTGACGCCACAATGTATTAGTCTGATCTACTAGAATTTTTCAGCAAACCCTCCGACTGATTCTGTACCTAGCGATTGTGGCAAATTGGCAACAAAAAAGCCCCCGCCCCCGGAGTTGCAGCAGCCGCAGAGCAAACTTCCCTGATGATTGTCTTTTTTTTGAGCTATCAAAGTTGGCAATTGCAGGCAAAGATAATGAAAATGCAGCAATTTTTGCAGTTCTTGAACCAGCAATTGACTTACTGGCGGCGACAGTACACAGGACTACGCCGTAAGGGAAAGTTAATCAGAAGTCCCAAAGGCAAAAGTCATAGAAGGGAACTTCTAAGGACTATGGTCAAGAATGTAATCCTGTTTTTATCAAAAACTAATGAGAAAAGCAATCGCCGAAAACAAGAAAGAGCGCTTAAGTCAAAGGCAAAATCGGTCAAAACTAAGAGTAGTATTTATGCAGTCGGTTTAGATTGGGCACATGAACAGCGTTACTCAGTAATTTTAGCGATCACTGTAGTCTCCCTCACAGGTGTTATTGGGCATAAATTATACAACCAGACGCAACTCCAAATAGGAAATCCCGCGCCCCAAACGATTAGAGCGCCTTACACAGCTAGCATCGAAGATCAGAAAAAAACAGAAGCCGAGCGCAAAGCCGTCAGTAATCGCTCCTTACAAATGTTGATGGTTGATGTGGGAATCAACAAACAAATCAACGGAAATTTACAACAACTCCTGAATGATGGCAACGAAATTCGCGCTCTTGCTGGAGCTTTTCCTTTTTTTGATCCTGTAATTTTGTCCATCTCTACCCAGCGTTACCTCCGCTCTTGTCCTGACTCGGAATGGCAAGCACTACTAGTAGCTATAGAAAATAGTAAAAATCAGCAGAAAAAAGGAACAAGACAAACCGCCGCCTCCCGTTCATTATCTATAGCTGCACCCAATCAGTCACGCCAGCCGCGCACAACACCAACGCCAGTCCGCTCAATGGGAGGAAAATACGCACGCGACTGGCTCCCCAAATCTGATTCCCAGAGTCCACAGGTAAAGCCACAGAAGACAGAGCCAGTTGATTTCTCTCAAAACACTGACTTTACTCAAGCAGTAGCAGAACTAGAATCTTACCGTGTCACAACTTCTGAGAAAAACTTGTCTTTACTGATTGCCCAAATTTCCCAAGTACGCCCAAGATACACGCAAGCCACTGCCAAACTTTTACAGTTAGAGACTGTTAGCCCAGAAGCAGTATACGAGGAATCGCTCCTTTTGGATTTGTTAGATGAGGAGTGGGAAAAAACAAAAATGGGAATCCATCAGAGTTTAGAGCGGATTCTCACCCAAGGCATCCCACAGGGACTGCCAAAAAATATCTTACAGGATGCGGTGAGTTTACAATTGCAGACCTTTGTACCAGAAAACGCTGAAACTTTGGCCAAAAAACTGTTGTTAGCTGTACTTAAGCCGAATCTGCAAAGAGATGAAGAACAAACCAGACAAAACGCTCAAAAGGCTGCTGCTGGCGTGCCATCCGTGATGGTAAAAATACGGCATGGTGAGGTGATTGTCAAAAAAGGAGAGCAGATTACTGCGTGGAACTTTGAGGTGCTGGAGCATTATCACCTGATTCGCCGGCAGGTGAAATGGCAGGAGTTAGTGAATTTAGGAACCGTTATTGCGATCGCCATTAGCATTTTTGTCTGGGTAGAACGGCATATCGATTACGAATTGCGACAACGCGATCGCCTATTGGTATTATTGCTGACTCTGAGTGTGCCAGGAGTGATCACGATCGGATTGCCTTATACTACCTGGAGCGCCCTTGGTTTATTGTTGGGAAGCTTTTACGGCCCCACTTTGGGGTTGACAGTTGTCGGGCTGCTGTTGCCGATATTAGGCGTTAACTTGGATATGAGCAAGGCTGCGCTTTTAGCTGGTGTCGGGGGAGGAATATTAGGTAGTTATATTGCACAACGATTGCGATCGCGTGAAGAATTGGCATTATTGGGTGTTGCGATCGCCTTAACTCAGGGCAGCATTTATCTGGTTGTTAAAATCTTAATTGGTCAAGCATTTGGTTCAACCTGGTATATCGTTCTCCGAGAAGCCGGATTATTTGCTTTATCCGGCTTAGGCTGGAGTGTTGTTGCCTTGGGCTTGAGTCCTTATCTAGAAAAACTTTTTGATTTAGTCACTCCAATCCGTTTAGCAGAACTGGCGAACCCTAACCGCCCCTTATTAAAACGACTTGCTACTCAAACTCCTGGAACTTTTCAACATACGCTGTTTGTGGCTACCCTTGCCGAAGCTGCTGCCAAAAAACTAGGATGCAATGTTGAGTTAGTCAGGGCTGGAGCATTATATCACGATATTGGCAAAATGCACGACCCTCTTGGTTTTATTGAAAATCAAATGGGGGGGCCGAATAAACACGATACAGAGATTAAAGACCCTTGGAAGAGTGCAGAAATTATCAAAAAGCACGTAACTGAAGGGTTGGTGATGGCGCGTAAACACCTTTTGCCGACAGCGATTCAAGCTTTTATTCCAGAGCATCAGGGAACGATGCTGATTGCATATTTCCATCACCAAGCCCAGCAAATGGCTCAGTCAGATTCAAGTTTAACAGTGGATGACGCAGATTTTCGCTACGATGGCCCAATTCCCCAATCACGGGAAACAGGAATTGTCATGTTAGCAGATTCTTGCGAAGCAGCGCTGCGATCGCTGCAAGCATCGGCTAAACCTTTGCCAGAGAAGCGATCGCTCAAAGATGTCTCGACTGAACAAGCTTTAACAATGTTAAATAATATTCTGCGTGCCAAATGGCAAGACAATCAACTCGTAGATTCAGGACTAACACGAGAAGAAATTTCACAAATTTCCCAGATATTTGTAGATGTTTGGCAGCAATTTCATCACAAACGCATTGCTTATCCTAAGTTGAAGGCTAGTAGTACTGGACGGAACTCGTAATGCGATGTCTACGCCGGGTTACGCCTACCTATATCTGTTGATAATCTTGTTAAGAAGTTTTTTGAGTCGGGGTGCTCTGATAGCATATATGCTATCATTATTGCATGGCGATTAAAATTGTGGTTGATACCAGCATTTTTATTAGTGCGCTTATTAGCTCTAAGAGTTCCAGTAGAGAACTCATTCGACGCTCCTTGATAGGCGAATATCAGCCTTTGATGGGAAACGCTTTATTTTCTGAGTATGAGTCAGTTATTGGGCGAGAAGAAATTATCGCCAAATGCCCTTTAACGAGTGCAGAAATTTCTGCTTTACTTGCATCATTTATGAGTGTGAGTCAATGGATTTATATTTACTACTTATGGCGACTTAATTTAAAAGATGAAGCTGACAACCATTTAATTGAATTAGCCGTTGCTGGTAATGCTCAAATTATTGCCACTCATAATATTAAATATTTCCCAAATGCTGAATTGTTATTTCCTAACTTATCAATTTTAAAACCTGAAGAAATTATTAGGAGTTAAACAAAAATGGCTACTTTAACGATTCGTTTACCAGACGAAAAACACAACAGATTAAAAGAACTTGCTCAAGTTAAAGGCATAAGTGTAAATAAGCTGATTGAAGAACTTTCCACTATAGCTCTAGCAGAATTTGATGCCAATACCAGATTTAAAGCAATGGCTGCAACTGGGAACTCAGAAGAAGGCTTAAGGATACTGGTTAAACTTGATGCGCTGACAGAATAGAAATAAGAGAAGTTTGTAGCGGAATGATATAAGCAGCCAGTTGAGACGATTATGGGTGCGATGTCTACGACGGACTATTCGGCGTCGCTTATTATCAAAAATCCTATTTTGGGAATCTTGCCTAAAACACTTGCTAACACACTCGAATACGCTTTTCCTTCAACAACAGCTTTTTTTGCCAAAACACCTATTGGTGATATTGCTCAAATTCATATTCTGTACCCGGAAACAGAAAAAATCACCAAGACGTTTATTTTGATGTATGCCCAAGTCATCAATCCTTTGATGAAATTTATGTTTAAAAATTCAGTTTTAAAAGCAGCAGCCACAGTCATTGAACAGGATACAGGTGCAGTTGAGAGCTTGTATGCTCGGCAAAAACCAAAAATTAGATTGCCAAATGAAGAGATTATGTTCTACGCAGAAAAACTTTACCGCGATTGGTAATTTGGATTTACAAAGCCTAACTGCGCTTTACAATTAAGTAGACACTGTAGCTAATTACTGCTGGAGATACTCAAATATGCGGCAGCTAAAATCCGCCGAGGAAATGCCTGGTAGCTATGGCTTGCCCATCTTGGGGGAGACATTGGAAATATTTCGGGATTTAGAACTGTATATATGGCGACGATTCCAGCAGCATGGTTCAGTTTTTAAGACAAGCGTCCTGGGACGTAAACGTGCTTATTTAATTGGCCCTGATGCTAATCGGCTAGTGCTGGTGGAACAAGCGGAACATATGTCGTCGCGGATAGGGTGGTATTTCCTAGAACCAACATTTGGCAATAATATTTTATTACAAGATGGGGAAGAACATCGGCTAACTCGTCGCTTGATGTATCCAGCATTTCACGGAAAAGCGATCGCTACATACTTCGACACTATCCAAAATATTGTGCAAGACTTCCTCAAAGATTGGGGACAGGAAACGATTCCTTTAAATTCTAGTTTCCGCCAGCTTACCTTGATAGTTGCGACTCGCCTCTTCTTGGGAAGTCAGAACAAGAGCGAAGTTGAGCAAACCAGTCAATGGTTTACACAATTGCTAGATAGCAGTATGGCGATATTTAAATGGAATGTCCCTTCTACTTTATATGGTCGCGGTCAAAATGCTAGGGGTAAATTAGTGGCTTTCTTGCGTGAAGCGATCGCCCAACGTATCGAGCAGGGTAACTTAGAGGAATCAAAAGATGTTTTAGGATTGCTGCTAGCAGCTGTTGATGAAGACGGCAACAAGTTGAGCGAAACACAGATAATCAACGAGGCATTACTACTGCTGTTTGCTGGACATGAGACGACAGCCTCCTTGCTGAGTTGGGTAATATTTGAATTAGGTAATCACCCAGAGTGGCGAGAGCGACTGCGTGAAGAACAATTAGCAGTTGTGGGAAATAATCCCCTGGGCCTGTCCCATCTCAAACAACTTCCACAGTTAACCAACGTGCTAAAAGAAGCAGAACGGCTCTATCCCCCTGTGTATGCATATAATCGTGGTGTCCTCAAGGATATTGAGTATGGAGGCTATCGCATCCCAGCCGGTTGGTTTGTGACTATTTCGCCGATGCTGACTCACCGTTTACCAGAACTGTACACCGATCCCGATCGCTTCGACCCTGATCGCTTTGCACAACCTCGTGAAGAAGATAAGAAACATCCCTTAGCACTAGTAGGTTTTGGTTATGGTTCGCACAGTTGTTTAGGCATGGAATTTGCCCAGATGGAAATGAAAATTGTGCTTTCTACACTGCTTCGGCATTACGACTGGACAGTAAAACCGGATTATTCTGCGATCGCTCCAGTTCGTCAGCCTTCTAAAGTTAAGGATACTCTAGAAGCATATATTGAGCCTTTGAATAGCAAGCTAAATTCTTAACATGATATAAAGTTCGATTCGGTGGATAAATCAAAAGGTAGGGATAACTGCTACAACTTTCAAGCAGTGTTATACCGTTCAGTTTATAGGGAATCCTATATCTGGAACTGTATAAGACTTGTCAGTAAAGAGGTATGAAAATCACAGGAACAATCAGGGGTCTCAGTATCAAACAAGGAAAAGTATCTTGTGGGTTTATTACTCCTGATACACCAATACCAGGTCATGAAGGCAATATACTTTTTTTTGCAGATAAGCTGATTGGGGTCGCTATTGAAGATTTAGAAAGAGGCAACTTAGTAGAATTCAGTGTTAAAGAATGGAATAGAAAAGATGGGACTGTAGAAAAAATTGCTGATGAAGTATGTCTTTTAAATGAATATACCAGATTAACAGGAGTTATTAACTGGCTAAATCAGCAAGAAGGTAGAGGCTTTATTAGACCTGATATCACCTTAAAAAATCAAGAGAAAGATTTGCTATTTTTTAAGCGAGATTTAGAGGAAATTACAATCGAAAATCTTTTTAAAGGCGATAAAGTAGAATTTATCTTACAAAATATCAATTATCAAGATGGAAGGATTATAAAAGCTGTAAAAAAGATTCGTTTAGTTGTTTCAAGTTTACCTAAACCAACGGAATCTTTAAATAACAAAGCTATTTTTAATATTGATACTTCAAATGTTAAAGATATCAAAGAAAACATTAGTTACTGCTTGGGTAATTGCATGAAGCTTTCAGACTCAGCAGAGTTTGAGGATTATGTATTTATGGTTTTCAGGCTTCTGGGTATCCACAACTTGTATCAATATGACAAAAAAAATCAAGCTGGGAGAGCGGATGGTTTCTTTATAATAGGAAGCCTTGCAGTGATGTATGATTGCACGCTTAGAAAAAATTTTGATGAACACAAAAAAGAGCAGATTGAAAACTATGTAAATAAATTAAAAAATTCTCAGATGACAATTGATGTCAGACTCACAGATGGTGGAGGAAGGAAAAAAACGCTCCAAATTCAAGGTAAAAATCGTCAAGTTTGGATAATTACCCAAGAAAATACTAGAGAATTATATGATGTTGATGGGATTCGTATTAAGGAAATTTCAGTGCAAGATTTAATTAAAATATTTAATAAAAGACTATATTCAGATGCATTTGAAGAAGATGAACTATCTGCACACCTTGCAGTGATTGATAAAACTTGATTTTATCCTTTTATGATACATACTCCAATTTCTATACTGAGCTAGAAGCTCATCTCCATTGATGTCAACCTAGTATATTAACCAAATGCTAGGCTACAGTTACCAAGATTGAAAGGCAACTATGACTGCCCTGATTCTAAACCTCAGCCCCACCATTGAACTAACAGATGAGCAGTTCTTCCAACTGTGTCAAAATAATCGAGATTTGCGACTTGAGCGCACGGCAGAGGGAGAATTAATTATCATGCCACCAACTGGATGGGAAAGCGGAAATCGAAATAGTAGACTGACACAGCGTTTAGGTAATTGGGCTGACGCTGATGGCACAGGTTTGGCTTTTGATTCTTCAACGGGTTTCAAACTCCCCAATGGTGCAAACCGTTCTCCCGATGCATCTTGGGTGAGCCAAGAGCGATTAGAAGCCCTGAATCCAAACCCCGACAGATTTCTACCGATCGCTCCCGATTTTGCGGTAGAATTACGCTCTGCTTCAGACAGCTTAAAGACTGTGCAACAAAAAATGCAGGAGTATATTGACAACGGTGTGCGTTTAGGCTGGCTAATTAACCCCCAGAACCAACAGGTGGAAATTTACCGCCCAGGACAGGATGTTGAGGTTTTGCAATCGCCTAGTAGCTTATCAGGAGAGGATGTATTGCCTGGTTTTTTGCTGGATTTAGCACAGATTTTGAGTTAAGTGATCGCTGTTTCAAAATTCCAATTTTTGCATCATTAAAGATGGCTTTTTAGTAACTACGACCCAGTTTGAAGTTTTGGAGTGGTAAGATTTTTGGATATTTGATAACATCTGCAAATTCCTCGCCGAAAACTTTTCCACCGACTTTGCCACTTGGCTGTTGGGAGAACCCATTTCCCTTACGGAGTTAAGTCCTTCTGAACTCTCGTTAGAACCTATTCGAGCCGATGCACTAATTTTATTGGAATTGCCTGAACTAGTGCTTCACCTAGAGTTTCAGACTTAACCCGATGCTAATATCCCATTTCGCATGATTGACTATCGCTTGCGAGTCTATCGCCGCTTTCCCCAAAAGCTTCACTCGCTTCCGAATATGGGCAATTTGTCACTATAATTTGATAAAAATTTACAGCCAGCAATAAAAAACTAATATTGGCTTAATATTAAAAACACTGTCTGCAATAACCCGATAACAAAACCCAAAACACCGCCTAAAGTCACAATCGCTTGCAATTCATTTTTTACAATTCCCTCGATAGCATCTTCTAAATCAGCCGGTGAAGTTGATTTCACACGGTCAACTATGACTTCATCTATCGACAAAATCGGAATCACCTGCGCCACAATTACTTCTAAATCTTTTTCCAAATACTTATCTAAAATTAGAGCCAATTCTTGACTCATAACTTCTAAAGAAGTACTGACAACAGGTGAAGTACTAAGACGATTGAGCAGCACTCCAGCAATATTTTCCCAATCAACAGAATCAGTTAATCCTTGTAAAAAATCGCTGCCACTGTTTTGCAGGTAATGGCGGACACTTTCGCGGGTAGTCTTTCGTAGTTGGCGCACCGTACCCATTGGCAAGTTTTGTAATGATAAATTTTGCAGTAATTTCCGAATGCGATCGCGCATTTTTAAATCTTGAGTCAATTCCTGCAAGCGAGTATTAGTAGCCTCCTTTTCATCCAAGCAAAAAGTCCGTAACCGTGTGAGAGTATTACGTAAGCCAAACAAATTTGCTACTACCCAATAAGTACCACTGGTTTTTTCGCGGAAGCCTTCATCAATAATTTGAATTGTGCGATCGGTCAAAAAATCAACTATCGCTTGGCGCAGCACATCCGGCGGTAGAACTACTTGCAACAACCAATCAGCAAGCCGCGTGGCTTGTTCTTCACTCAACTGAAATTCCAGCAATATCTGGTCAAAAATTTGATTGATTTGCGCTTCCAAAAAGTCTTCACGTCGCGCTAAAACCTTGAGTAATCGTGGTAACGATTCCCCTAGTAAATCCCGCAAGATTCCCGCCACAATTTTGGCGCTTTTTTGGTTTTTATCTGTTTTGATTTGTTCAATCGCCAGCCGCAACAACCAGAGAATTGCTGCTTGCACGCGTTCTGTTTGCAACAAACGCCGCGCCAGATTTTGCAATTCTTTTGGCGTCAGTAGCGACCCCATGATTGTATCGGAAATGTTCTTAGCCAGACGTTCCTGGTTGCGGGGAATCAATCCAGGGGTGAAGGGTACTCTTCGTCCAGCAATGTAAATTGCTCGGTAAGGACGGAACAACATTTTGATGGCTATATCATTTGTGAAATAGCCAATAATTCCACCCAGTACCGGGGGAGACACATAAAGCCAAAGATGAGACCAGTCCAAGGGAAGAATTAAGAAAGTTAGGAGTTTAGAGTGAGGAGTTAGGAATCAAAAATAATGAATTATGAACGATAAATGAGAATTTATCACTACTCATAATTCATCACTTGTAACTCCTAACTCATCACTCATTTTTCTTGACTACCAGCACTCCCATCATACCGTTCACAATGGGGTAGTGTGTGGCAACAGCAAAACCAACTTGATGAGCTAACTCTATTTGCTCTTTTCCGATGGGAAAGCGGTCTAAGCTGGGACTGATGTAAGCATATTCTTCTTTTAAGCCTAAATAATTGGCAACTGGGACTACGAAACCGTCCAGATACCACTGCTGAAAGGTACGTAGCTGAAAATTACTCGGTCGATGAAAGTCTAAAATTGCAGCTTTAGCACCTGGCTTCAAAACACGGTATAACTCTTGGAGGCTGCGGGGAATATCTTTAACATTTCTTAAACCATAGCCCATTGTTGCGGCATCAAATTGATCATCATCAAAGGGTAAATTTAGCACATCTGCTTCTATCCAGGTGATAGCAGGTTGGGGGTACTGCTTTTGGGAGCGTAATGAAGCAGTTTCTAGCAGATTTGGGGAAAAATCCACTCCGTACACCTGTCCTGTTGCTCCTACACGCCGTGACAAACGTAAGGCTAAATCACCACTCCCGCAACACAAATCAAGTGCAGTATCACCCGATTTAGCTGCACTCCATTTCACTGCCATTTCCTTCCATATTCGATGCTGTCCCAGACTCAACCAGTCGTTCAACTGGTCATAAACTGGAGCAATTCGGTTAAAAATGGACTGAATTTCGTTAGTCATTGGGTATGGGGCATGGGGCATGGGGCATGGGGCATGGGGCATTAGTCATTGGTTTTTGACAAATGACTAATGACTAATGACAATTACACAATGGTTTGATGGTATGCACTACTAGTAAGAGCGATCGCCAGCAGTTGTGCTAATAAATTAACTAGCACTAATTCATCTTCCCGCAAAGTGCAGGATTGTTTCCACTGTAGCGACAATACGCCCAAAAGTTGATTACGGTAGCTAATTGGGATAACTAAATGTGCTTGCACACCCGTATTTTGGTAATGAATAGCATCAACTAGTTTAGTATCTTTAAGTACATTTAAGGAAACTTGCATTTGCCCGGTGGCGATCGCTTCCCTTGTTAGTGGATCTTTAGATAGCCAATTTTCTATTGTACCTGTATCACTGTAAGTTCCTTGAGTTGCAACCAGAGTATTTCCATTTGTAAGTTGTAGGATACATCCTTCTGCGCCAAAAGTCTGACTCACAGCCCTAGCAATTGGAGTGAGAGTTTCCTCTAAGGTAGAAGCTGCTTGAGTTACCTGCACCAAAACACTCAGCAGCGCCATTTGAGCATGAGCACGGCGTAATTCTTCTGTACGTTGCTTGAGCAAGTCGTAGGTTTCTGCTGCTCTTTGCACCACTGCCTTCAGTTCCCCTGGGTCCCAAGGCTTGGTGATATATTTGTAGACTTGCCCGGCATTAATCGCTTCTACCAAGTCTTCAATATCAGTAAATCCGGTGAGAATTATTCTGACCGTATCGGGAAACTGAGGTACAGTCTTACTGAGAAACTCAGTTCCTTTCATTTCTGGCATCCGTTGATCGGAGATAATCACTGCTACCTCGCCTTCTGCTGCCAAAACTTCTAAGGCGTTCACCCCACTATCAGCTTTCAGAACATTAAAGTCCCGTCGAAAGGTACGATAAAGCAGATCGAGATTATCTGGCTCATCGTCAACTACCAGGATTTTCAGCTTTTTTGGTCGTTCGAGAGTCATTACTTGATATTGAAGTTTATCTGTTTCGAGACTGGACTTATCCATAAGATATTTCCTTTAAATATTCACTGTCTTGTTATATTCCATACCAAGTTTAGTTGAGAATAGCTAAAAATTATCAGGGGTTTTCACGTACTTAATTTGCATGTTTAAATACATTTATGATAAGTGCTACAGAGGATATTTGCCTGCTCAAACATCTGAATGAGAAAAAATTGCACTAGAAAAACCAACTAAATCAGCCTAACTATGCCAGTTTTGATCATCGATGAGGTACGTTAACAAATCTCCTTTGGATGCAATGGCCAGTAGGGTCCACATCTGTGCATTGGTGTCAACTTAAGCCCAAACCCCTTTAAAACCTCGTTTCTAGCCTCTGGCTAGAAATGCTCTTCAATTGCGGCAGAGCCGCAAGTCTTGAGGCGGCAGCCCTCCCATTAGGCATTAAGAGTCTCTGACTATTAATGAGACAATCTCTAAAAGCTCTTTCTATACTGGCTTTTACGTTAAGTTAACACCAATGACATCTGTTCGCCCCGGCGATCTCAAAATTCAAGTGGAGATAAGTTTCCACAGATGAACTCAAGGCAGTAGGTCTGGGTAGTTCATAGATTAGAATAGGACTTGCTCATGAGGTTTAATCAACCTCTCAAGTTGAAGCTCGCACTCCGATTATGACTGATCTACCACCCAATGCTCAGAATCCCGAAGAAAATGCTACCAACGATGTGGCACAAGAATTACTGCGAAGGCTGAGGCAAAAACAAGGCAACTGGGTGGAATGGGGAACGGCGATCGCCTCGTTGCTCAAAGCCGGTTACAATCCCCAAGAAATTTTTGAGGCGACTGGGTTTGAGCCAATTCAACAAAATCAGGTGGTTGTTGGTTCTCAAGTTTACAATTCTTTGGAAAAGTTTGGAGCTTCGTCAGCAACGCGATCGCACTATGCCACACGCGGTAGTGATATTTTATACGAACTGCGTTTGCTTACTCAAGAAGAACGCGCCAGCGCCGCCGAACTGATTTTCGTCCAGAAAGTCGATGCCGATGAGGCGCGGGAAGTGGCAAAAGCAATTAAAGAGTTCTCCTATTTCCGCCTTTTGCCAGAAGGGTTTTCTGCCCATCCTGGGGATGCAGTTGCTTACCAAGTTTGGAAACGGGCACGCCAAAATACAGATTTGCAACAGCGATCGCGTCTGATCGCCAAAGGTTTACGCTTTGCTCACACGCCAGAAGCAAGGACAAAAATCGAACAGCTACTGACCGATTTTACTACCGTTCCCCAGCGTCCGGCTCCAATTTTACCTTTTTACCGCCTGGAATCTGAAGAACAATTACCCCGAATCGTTCCCGTAGTAGGCGAGTTGCCATTGTCACGGCAAGACTTGCAAGCTGTGCCCATAGTGACAGAAACTGAACCATTTCGGATGGTAAAGTTTTCTGGAGAGCAAGCTTGGGTACCGTTACCAGGTTGGCAAGTGCTGTTAGCAGCAGAAGATCCAGTGGTAATTATTGCGAATAGCGATCGCTTCCCCATCCAAAACCAAAGCCGAATAGAACCTGTCGTCGTAGTCATAGATCGTGCCCAACGGCAATGGGATGTCTCCAACTACTTTGTCGTTGAAAATGGTGGTGAATTAGATTTTCAGTGGTTTGAAACTGAGCCAGAAATTCCTCTACTAGGACAAATTATTATCATTGTGCGTCCTAAGAAAATTCTGGATGAAGAATTAACTAAGGATTCATGGCAGATTGACGAATAAATTCAATTTTAGACAGGACTAACTCCGTGATTTTATCTGTTAAAACTGTCCAAACAATAGTAGATGGGGCATTGGTTCAATTTTCTGTTTAGCCAATGCCACCAGTTGTTTTAAGTATCTTAACAAGAGCATAAGTTGAACAGTTACGAAGTCACAACCATCACAGAAAAACCCAAATTTTTTCAGATGAAAGTGTCTAAATTTATTGGAATTTTGTCATAAATTTTAATAAGACGCACTGGTTCAACAATCTCAACAGATGTAATATTCGAGCAAAATGCTTAAGAAATTAAGCGTTTTTTTTGTGATTTTAGCTTTTCCGGTATCTTAATATTTTATCACCACAATTATTGAGGAAAAAACAAATTCCTATTTTTTGAATTTAGTTTCATAACGAAACAAACGCAATCGATTTCCTGTTGACAGAAATTACTTAAGGATTGTGCAACATAGCTATTAACCATTTGTAGCTGAACAAGGAGTTTCCCCAAAATGTCTCTCAACAAACGTTGTTTAGCCGAATTTATCGGCACATTCTGGCTTGTTTTAGGTGGCTGTGGTAGTGCTGTTCTAGCCGCAGCCTACACAGCAGATGCCGCAAAAATCAGCGAGAATACTTCTTTTCCATTGGGTATTGGATTAGTAGGTGTATCTTTGGCATTCGGGCTTACTGTCCTCACAGGAGCTTATGCTCTTGGTCATATTTCTGGTGGTCATTTCAACCCAGCTGTTTCCTTTGGACTGTGGGCAGGTAAGCGCTTTCCGGGGTCTGACTTACTACCTTACATCGCGTCTCAAGTAATCGGTGCAGTTGTTGGTGGGGGCATTATCTACCTAATTGCTAGCGGCAAAACTGGATTTTCTCTGACTGGCTCCAACCCATTGGCCACTAATGGCTACGGAACTCACTCCCCAGGTGGTTACACGCTGCTTGCTTGCCTGATTACTGAAGTTGTGATGACTTTCATGTTTCTGCTGATTATTCTGGGTGTGACTGATAGCCGCGCTCCTAAAGGATTTGCACCACTGGCAATTGGTTTTGGGCTTACCTTGATTCACCTGATTAGCATTCCTGTAACCAATACCTCGGTTAATCCTGCTCGTAGTACTGGAGTTGCTATATTTGCAGGCGTAGAACTCTTTTCGCAAGTCTGGCTGTTCTGGATAGCTCCGATCTTGGGGGCTATTTTAGCAGGATGGTTATACGTAGCCGTCTTTAGTGAATCAACTGTGGAGGAACGGCAAAATGTCAAGGAGCGAGTCTAAAAGTCATTTTCAACCGTGCTGTACTAGTAGTTTGTCAAGAAAGAATTGATGGGTAAGCAAGTCCTTACTACGAACTTTTAAAATCAGCCTGACAAAGTACTAGTACAGCACGGCAGAAATAAGCCACCCATTTTAAACGTCTAAAACCCTTACATAAGAGTAATTACGAACTCTGCCAAGCGGTACTAGTCTGCAATTTCTGGTTGTTACAGGAGTTCCTTAAAAGGGGCAATACTTAAATCTGTTTTGTGCTTTTAATCATTAGTGAGAAATTAAGGAGAGATAAATAAGATGGCAATTACTATCGGCAAAGATAGCGTCCAGTCTTCTGTCACCTATACATTGGGTGCCAATTTCAAGAACTTGAAGCTACTCGGAACTAACCCGATCAACGGCACAGGTAACAATCTTAACAATTTGCTCTTTGGTAATAGTGCTAACAACACTCTGAATGGAAAAGCAGGCGATGACACACTAGATGGTAATTTTGGTAATGATATCCTCAATGGTGGCGACGGCAATGATAGTCTCCAAGGCGGGCCTGGCAATGACACACTCAATGGGGGTAATGGAGACGATATCCTGATCGGTGTTTATCCTGGTAGTCTGCTTCCACCTGGATTAGGGGAAACTGATATCTTGATTGGCGGGGCTGGGGCAGATACATTTGTCCTGGGGGACGCTGTAAATGTTTTCTACGACGATAACAACACTACGAATCCTGGTTTTGGGGACTTCGCTACTATTACTGACTTCGATTCTAGCCAAGATCGAATTCAACTCAAAGGAACTCCACAGGACTACCGCCTGCAAGTTGTTGGAGGTAACACACGAATATTCTCAGAGCAACCGGGACAAGCAGATGAGATCATAGGTATTGTGCAGGGGAAAAACAATCTCCAACTTCGTAGTGATGATTTCCTTTTCTATGAACAGGAAGATGCTGGACAAAGTACAAACAACACACTAGGGAACGCTGAAGGGTTAGGCACCTTATCATCAGGCTCAAAAGTTAATATTTCAGGCGAGTTAGCAACAGCTCAATCGGGGAGCAATCCCGATTTTGACTTTTTTACATTTTATTTACCAACTTCAGGAATCATCACTATCAACACAGTGACATCGGGAAAGGCAATTATCGGACTGTTTAAGGATTATGGGACTTTAGTGACCAGTCAAAAATCGTCACCAATTACCGGTTTCCTGAGTGCAGGTTACTACTCCATTTCAGTGAGTAAAGATTCTTTCTTGCCTCAAAATAATGGAACTTTCTTTGGTACCACCTCTGAACCTGATTTTTCCTATACGCTAGGAGTCAGTTTTAAATAAGAACGTTATCAACTTAAAGATTGTACTGACATCAGAAGGCAGATTCAAGGATACTTTTTCTGCTGACTAGGGGGAGACGTTGCCGTGTCTCCCCCAGGACAAACGCATCTAAATTGCGACAAAGTAGTAAATAGAAGTGTATTTAAGGGACTGACAAATAAAAAACATCACAAATCCGAAGGCTTTGCCGGAACCCATAAATTCACAGATGTATCCACGTTTATAGGTGTCAGGTATGTAATTCGTCAGCCCTCGGTACGATGTTATCCCACGATAAATCGATTTTGCTTCACCAAACAGTTGCGATCGCACCTTTGACCTTAGTCCATCGGCTCCAATCAACACATCGTCCTCATCTGCTAAACTACTACTAAAATAGGCACGAACTTTGTTTCCAACTGGCTCGAAACGCTCAAACGCCTGACCCAAAACAGACTGCTCACTCGACAGTTTCCGCCAGAGCAGCGCCTACAAATCAGCACGATGCATGGCTACGGCTGGCACTTCAAAATGATTGGCGCAGAGGTTGATTAATTCTTTGCCCATGTGGGAGAAGAATTAATAATTGGTAATCGGATCACTCTCGCGTAACACCTCGTCCAACACGCCTAACTCCTTTAGGACATGGGTAGCGTTCGGCCAAAGCGCGACTCCTGCCCCAACTTCGCTTAATATTGCCATGCGCTCGTAAACAATGGGTTCAAATCCAGCACGATAAAGAGCAAGCGCGGTTGCAGTGCCACCGATGCCGCCGCCAATCAAAATAATTTTCTTTGCTGTTAGCATTTTCATATAGCTATTAGCTAATTGATTTACAATTAAATATTTGTCACCACAGATAAACACTAATGATTTTTCATATCTGCGGTTTTGGAATTAAATCCCAAATCTAAAATATAAAGTTTTATCATGTCAAATACTAATTTTACTGCTGTACCTTCGGAATCACTCCACTCAGAATTATCTGGGCGATCGTCTGTTCTTCTTTTACGAGAGAAGATTATCGCAATCCGCAACACTCTACGTCCTGGACAGCAACAAATGGCTGACTGGCAATCTGGCCCTCTGGCTATTTCTGCCGTTCCTGGCGCAGGTAAATCCACTGGTATGGCGGCGGCGGCAGCGATCGCGATCGCACGTCAATATGAGCGTTCATCCTTCCGCAGTCACTTGGTAGTTGTGACTTTTACTCGCTCGGCTGCTGCCAATATTAAAGCGAAGATTCGCAAATTCTTACGAGATGATTTATCGCTACCTCAGATGGGCTTTTTTGTCTATACCCTACATGGTCTAGCTTTAAACATTGCCAGCCGCCATTCTGATTTGTCAGGTTTGCAGTTAGAAAATATCACATTAATTACACCAACCCAAAGTCACCGCTTTATCAGAACAGCCGTAGAGCAATGGATTGTAAATAATCCAGGAGTATATTTGCGGTTATTAGAAGGTCATCAATTTGACGGAGAAGAGACAGAAAGGTTGCGTCGCCAATCTGTACTGCGAACAGAAGTATTACCGGAATTGGCTAATACGGTAATTCATGAAGCAAAAAGTTCGGGGATATCGCAAGAATTGTTACGGGAGTGGAGTAAACAAACCACAGATGAATATGCAATTTTAAACGTAGCGGCGGGATTGTATGAGCAATATCAAAACTTAATGCGATCGCGTGATTTCATCGACTATGACGATATGATTTTAGCCGCACTGCGCGTTTTAGAAAATGACAGTGCCCGTCGCATCGAGCAAAACCAAGTATTCGCCGTCTTTGAAGACGAAGCCCAAGATTCTAGCCCCCTTCAGACGCAGCTGTTAGAAATTTTGGCAAGTGATGGGGGAGATGGGGGAGATAATTCTTCAGTCCTAACTCCTAACTCCCCACTCCCCATTACCCCTTATCCCCAGAGGGGGCCCCACCTTCCCCACTCCCCACTCAACTTAGTCAGAGTCGGCGACCCCAACCAGGCGATTAACTCCACCTTCACCCCAGCCGATCCGATTTATTTTCGGCAATTTTGCGAAGAGTGCGATCGCATTAAACGATTGGCAACGATGGATCAAGCTGGACGTAGTACTAGAATTATCATTGAAGCTGCTAACTTTGCCCTCAAATGGATCAATAATCAGTCGTTAGCAGCAGCGAACAACAAACAACAGACTCCTGTCAACCGACAAGTACCATTTCGCTTGCAGACAATTCGCCCTGTTGAAGTTGGTGACCCACAAACTAACGCTAACCCTGCACCAGTTGGACGAGGACTAGAACTTTATACACCGCGTGACATCCATCAGACCGTTGAATTGTTATCTCAAAGGGTGATTGAATTATTTGGCGAAGACCCAACAAAAAATAGTGCCGCGATTTTAGTGCGAGAAAATCGCCAAGGACGATGGTTAGCAGAGGCTCTCACACTTATGTGCAAAGAGCATAATATTATACTTTATGATGTAGGAGAACGCGATCGCCGTTCCCATGTCCCGCAAGAAATTTTAGCATTACTACAATTTTGCGATCGCCCCCACTCCCCCGATTACCTCAAAGCCGCACTAGAAGCATTAGTACAACGCCAATTAATTCCTACCCAAGACCTCAACGCTCTTGCTAGTTTACCAGAAGAGTTTTTGTATCCTGGCCCCCTAGCAGCACCCCAGTCAGAAACTGTCCAAAAAGCCGCTCGCTTATGTCGCAGCTTACTCCGCGCTCGCTTGGAGTTGCCCCTGTACCAACTAATTTCCTTTCTCGCCTTGACCTTAAATTACGATCAGGCAGAATTAGCAACTGCTGACAAACTCGCAGAACGGGTAAACCAGCAGATAGCTGGTAATAGTTCGATGGGGGGAATGCTGTCAGCTTTAAGTGAAATCGTCAGTTCCGAACGGTTTGAACCAGTGGAAACCGAGGATTCGGAAGAACGTTACACTCGTCGCGGTCAACTGACCATTATTACGATGCACAAAGCCAAAGGGCTAGATTGGGACTATGTGTTTCTTCCTTTTCTCCACGAAAACTTGATTCCTGGCAGATTTTGGGTTCCTCCCCAAAGCCAATTTTTAGGGGATTTTACCTTATCAGAAGTAGCCCGCGCCCAAATTCGTGCTGCTCTCCACGGAGAATCTACCATACCAGATGTTACACAAGCATGGGAACAAGCAAAGCACTTGAAAATATCTGAGGAGTACCGTTTGCTCTACGTTGCGATGACACGAGCAAAGCGTCTGGTGTGGATGTCAGCAGCACAGAAAGCCCCCTTTACTTGGAGTAAGCCGGACAATTTACAAGAACAAGCGCCTTGTCCGGTTTTTCCAGCATTAAAGCGCCAGTTCCCTGAATGTGTGATGAATTTAGCGGCAATGACCAAACAAGCGTGATGAAAACTCTTAAGAAATTGAATGGAATCCACAGTTACTAGAGCATCGATTCAGTAATCAAAAACCTAACCCCCACAGCCCCCTTCCCTACAAGCGAAGGGCAGGGTGGTTTCATAGGAAAAAAGAAAAATACATAAGTTTTGATTTCTTGTCTTGTAGCATGGATTTTTACCTCTCTCCAAACCTCTCCCCCACCGGGGGAGAGGCTTTGAAACCTAGTTTTGGTTTTTCTCTCTGCTTGTATGAAACTAGCCTGCTTCCCTACAAGGGAAGGGGGAGCTAATAGGGGTGTTAGAATAATTCATAATTGTTACCCCACAACTTCAGTCGAGGGTTTAAAAAAGCCAAGCTGTTTTTTCTCCCCATCAATGAATTGAGGAGCTTGTACCACTAATTACGAATTACAAATTAATAATTATTCGGTCATAGTTTCTACTGGATGCAGGGCAATCATTTATCATTCTAGCCATCTATGGCAGTAGATGGCTTTCAGGCACAATGAGACGTTTTATGAACAAGAATTTATTTAATGACCGATGGGAAAAAACTCAACCAGAACCAATTGGACAGGGTGGGCAAGGTTCGATATATCTTGTCAAAGATGTGCATGATTCAACAACACCAGAAAAAACTTTTGCTCTCAAAAAATTGACTAACAATAAAAGGCTTTTGAGATTTAAACAGGAAATAGAAACAATTCTGGAATTAAACAAAAAGCAATATTCAGGAATATTTCCTATCTTAGATTATTCTTTCGATAAAGAACCCTATTATTTTGTAACTGAGTATTATGGAAACAATATATTGAGTAAAAATGCCCCGATGGAAGTTATTCCAGCTCTTATAAATTTTATAAAAATATGTGAAACTGTAAGCTATATACATGACAACAATATAGTACACCGTGATTTAAAACCAGATAATATTGTTTTAGATGATAAAGAACAACCCATAATTCTTGACTTTGGTTTATGTTTTAATTTTAATTTAAATTTAAATTCTGATACAGATGATGATTTAAATGATAGTTTTCGGCTAACACAAACTATTGAGCAAATAGGCTCTAGATTTTATATTCCACCAGAGCTAGAGAATGGACGCACAGATAAAATCAGCAAACAATCTGATTCTTATACTTTGGGTAAAATATTATATTTTTTATTGACTGGTAAAACTTTTTCTAGAGAAAACTACGATAATTTGGCAACTCTATTAAATAATTCTCAACTTGACTACATAACAGGGAGAATATTATCTAAAACTGTAATAGAGAATGTTGAAAGCCGATTAACTTCTGCCAACATAAGAGAAGAAGCAATAAAAATTAAACGTTTGATTAGTGGAGGTTTTTATCCTAATAAAATTGATTCAATTTGTAGATTTTGCGGCGAAGGAATTTATAAAGCTGTTCAATCTGGACTTTTGAAAACCTCTTTATATCCAGAGAGAGAGCCAAATAATAAATTGGCAAGTTATTATCTACAGATGACAGAGAGAAGTTTATTTGATAGTTCAATCCCTTTTGAAGCTATAGCCTGTAATGTATGTGGTAATATGCAGTTTTTTATAATTAACCAATCAGACCTTTAATATAATTTAATTTTTTTTCAAAAAGTGTCCAGATTTTTAGCTACTCAAAATGCTACTCAATTAATACCTGGAACCATTGTAAATTAGGGCTATAATGGTTTTTTTAGATCTATTGCCATCAGCCAAAAATCTGAATATTCCCCTTCATGCAGTTTATGTGCTGGCAATAGCTTTACTTTCACAAAACCACATTTTTCATATTAGCAAATAGCGCGAGGATTGTCAATGTGCGGGTCGATGACAATTTTATAAGATGGCAGTTCTTCAAATCTTGCATTAGACGAATAGCTATTTCGCCTTTTTGAATCAGCATATTTTTTGGATATATATTTTTTGAGCAACTATTTAAATAATAAATATAGTTTGTTCAAAATATTTATCCTTTAGCATGAGTTGTGAATAAAGGAAGGTAAATAAAATCTCTGCTTCGTGAAAATTAAATTCCTCTTAAACCCATGCTTTTGGCTGAGTCAAACAATTTTTAAATCAGCGATGCAATGAGATTAATACTCATAGCTAAAATGGTGGTATTGAAAAAGAAGGATAATATGCTATGTAACAGAGTCAAGCGCCTCATATCAGGTGATGTCGTCTCTACATCGGAAACTTGACTAGTCATGCCAACTACAAAAGAATAATATAAAAATTCCCAATAGTCTGGACAGTCGTTATGAGGAAAATCTAAACCTCCCGTGATTTCTTCACTATTATTACGATTAATATATTTGTAATAGCTATGTGCATATTGCACTGCAAACATCGTATGCACTAGTAACCACGAACTGACAATGGTTATAATTGAAAGTATGACATGTAGGTTAAGCAGAATTTTTGACAACCCTTTTTTATCAGTTAGTAAAAATACAATGGCTAAAACACTAGCACAAGCAGCAGCGATCACCAGCAAAAATATAGCCAGATGTCCTTCATATTCATTCTCAGCATAACGGCGAATTTTTTGTGGGGTAGCCTTGATCATTTTCCACCACGTCACGGCTAAGAAAAAGTCAACACCGGAGTTCCAAGCGCAGAGAATGCGAGTGGGTAAGTGCAGCCAAGGCGGAAGGATTAATGAAACGAATACAGCGAGCCCGATAGCAATGATTAGTCGGGGTCGGGTGTCAAAGTTTTTAAAGAAATTAAGTCTCACAAATTTTGCGATCGCAGATGTTATCCAGTCCAGTTTAACTAAATGGTAATTCATAATTGAATTACCATTTACGAATTATTTTAACTTGGCTCTAATCGTCTCTATTCGTTGACGATTGACACCCAAATCGCTTTGACCTAAGCGTGAGGCTGAACGCATTTGTATAACATTAGCATTTCGGTCTAGATAGAATTCGACATCATCCACAAATCCTAGTAAAGCACTTTTAAATTCTGCATATAAATAATCTTTACTTTCGGTAATGATTTTGGTTCTTGGTAAGGACTGAATAATCTTTTTGAGATTAGTAATCGCTTCTTCTGGAGTAGATGTAAAAGTCAGTGGTGCAATTTTGTGAGTTGCATCTGCACTCTGACTAGAAACGCAGTTAGGGGAATTAGGGCAGGATGCTAATTTCCCGTTGTTAACACCTAAATTATTTGGTGGTTTGCCAGCAAATACCATAATTATCTCTCCGGGTAAATGAATAAGTATACTCTCACACATTTATTTAAATCACTATAATACTTTGCCGCGTAGACGCTTATAAGGCTTGTCGTCAGACATCGCATCTTCTGGCAAATGACAGATTCACTAAAACATCGGTGATGCGTTCGCTCTATGATCCGGTAAGTATCGTCTAGGCGAACACAGATTATGACGCAAACAATTTCAATCAATGACTCTGGGCGCTTGCAACTCACACCGCTAGAAATCCCATCCCGTTTACTGTTAGGGCCTGGGCCATCAAATGCCCATCCCACAGTTCTCCAAGCGATGAATACCTCACCCGTTGGGCATCTTGACCCAGCTTTTCTCGCACTCATGGATGAAATTCAATCGTTGCTACGCTACGTATGGCAAACAGAAAACCCACTTACCATTGCAGTCAGTGGTACGGGAACAGCCGCAATGGAAGCAACCATCGCCAATGCTGTAGAACCCGGTGATGTGGTTTTAATTGGTGTAGCTGGTTACTTCGGTAATCGCCTTGTGGATATGGCTGGACGTTATGGTGCTGATGTGCGAAGCATTACCAAACCTTGGGGACAAGTTTTTAAGCTGGATGAACTTCAAACTGCTTTAAAAACTCATCGTCCAGCTATTTTAGCTCTAGTTGATGCCGAAACCTCCACCGGCGCACGTCAACCATTGGAAGGAGTCGCTGATTTGTGTCGCGAATTTGGCACTTTGCTGCTGGTGGATACGGTAACAAGTTTGGGTGGTGTCCCCTTGTTTTTGGATGCTTGGGGAGTTGACCTAGCCTATAGTTGTAGCCAAAAAGGGTTGGGTTGCCCGCCTGGTGCTTCGCCCTTTACAATGAATGCGCGTGCAGTTGAGAAATTGCAACGGCGCCAAACAAAGGTGACAAATTGGTATTTAGATATGTTGTTGCTGGGCAAGTATTGGGGCCCTGAACGCACCTATCACCACACAGCACCGATTAATTTATACTATGCATTGCGGGAAGCATTACGTTTGCTTGCAGAAGAAGGGTTAGCAAACTCCTGGCAGCGACATCAAAAAAACGTAGAATATCTCTGGGAAGGGTTGGAAAATTTAGGATTGAGTATGCACGTTGAGCAAGAGTATAGACTGCCAACGCTTACCACTAGACCTATCCACAAATAAACCTCAAAATAGCTGAAACCCTTACATAGCTGACTTTTTAGCTTATATAAAACAGGAACCTCTAAAACCCTCTCCAGAGCTAGGTTTCAGCCAAATAAAGTTCTCATTTCCGGATAAGTCTACTGTTTGCATTCCAACAGGGGTAGATGGTAAAGCGATCGCTCGGCAATTACTTAATGAACATAATATTGAAATTGGCGGTGGTCTTGGCGAACTCGCTGGTAAAGTTTGGCGCGTGGGATTGATGGGCTTTAATAGTCGTAGGGAAAGCGTTGACCAACTTTTAGCAGCACTACGGCAAGTTTTGCCTAAGTAGTTTTGTTCACGTTATGTAGGACTCATATTTGATTTTTGAACAATTAAGCCGCTTAGAAACTTCACTACAAAGCTTTCCTTGGCAGTATACTGAGCAAGATTCAAGTAGGATTCCTATATATCTGTTAAATATTTCTCACTAGCTCACTGCGAGAAAAAACCAACAACCAGCAGAGGCAAGAGTATTAGGATACAAACAATCAAAACGAGGGTTGCCGGATCAATTTTAATGTGGTTCTGGTGTGGATCGCGCATTTGGCACTCTCTCGAACAATTAAGTATATCAACTCAGAGTATGTCACTAACTTTATCGCCTCATCGGCTTATTTCTTCCAAGGTAGTTTAGTCCCCATTTCAGTTAATGCAGAAAAGATGAGATAGAGAATGAGGAACGCAACGCCCGCAAAAAAAGCCAGTAAATCGTTATCCATAAGTGCTATTTGCTAAAACTTGGCTGATCATAGCGAAATCAACTAATCTTTACGTCTGTCCAAGAGAAGGGTGATGCTAGTAACGCTGTTCCTTATCTTGTGGAATGTCAAAAGCTGTTTGGATTAGTTAAAGTAAGGCGTAAGCGCCACCCTTGAGATTGACGCTTACACCTAACAAATTGGTTAGGTTTCAAATATTTTCGTAGGGTGCGTTAGCAAGTGCCTTGGCGACTAGAAGTCGCGGCTATACAGACTTGTATTGAGCGGAGTCAAAATACAAAACCCGCCTGCGTGAGTTAAAACGACTGAGTTATATTCAGTAGTAATCGTCTAGCTTTTGCGTCATACTATTTGTGTCAATTGAAATAATTTTTACATAAACTCAATTTGTAGTGAATTTATGGTAACTGTAACACTAACGGCTGTTGCTACTGCGATCGCAACAACACTTTGGACTAAAGCGCAGGAGGAAATCGGCAAAAACATTGGTCATGCTGTATCGATGGCTCCTGGTAAGTTAATAGAATTACTCCGCCAGAAGAATAAATCGCCATTACTCACCACTGCTGTTGAGGGAAATGAACCGCAGCGTTTAGATTATGGTCAAGCAGTGCTGGAACTGAAAGCAGCAGCAGACACAGACCCAGAAATTGCTCAAGCTGTTGTGGAAGTGGAAGCAGCAGCAAAAGCAGAACCAAAACTCACTCAAAAAATTCAAGAAATCGAAAATACTCTCAAGTCTCAACAGCCAACCATTCAAAATCTGACGCAGCTAGCAGAAAAAATTGGGGTTGTAAATCAAGGACAAATAAATAACCAAATTAATAACTTCAACTTTTGACTACAGTCGTCTCAAGGGGAGGATGGGACAAAGTTAACTCTCGATGACTGGCGCAAAGTCTGCCGTGAATTGTTGGCAGAACGGCGAAAGCTGACTACAAATCCTCTGACATCAACTGAAGGAGTCACCCTGCAAGTTGATGATGTTTACGTGCCACTGGGATTAGTTGAGCGCAAAAAACAATCTAAGCGTCAGGGTGATATTTCTCCAGAAAAGGGGTCAGAACTGTACAAGGAGACAGAAATCACCAAAACATTTGAGCATGATGCTTTTCTAGATGAAGTTCTCAAACAGAAGAATACGGCTAAAAGTCAAGGTAAGCGAATTGCGATTATTGGCGAACCAGGAGCAGGAAAGACAACACTTTTACAGCAGATTGCTGATTGGGTATCTCGTGAGATTGACCAATCGATTGTCATTTGGGTATCTTTAGCAGATTTGCGAGGTCAGGAACTAAAAGCTTATCTGTTCGAGAGTTGGTTAATTCAAATTGCCGAAAAAACAGGTAAAGCTGAACCCACTGAGCAACTGAAGAATGATTTTGTTGCTCTGTTTAATCAAAATAATGTCTGGCTGTTGCTAGATGGGTTAGATGAAATGTCCGCATCTTCAGGTAATCCTCTTACAGAAATTGCATGGCAATTCCGTGAAGCAGGATTAATTTCTCAAGCGCGAATTCTGCTGACTTGTCGGGTTAATCTGTGGGATGGCAACAGTATTGCACTTAATGATTTTGATACCTATCGCAGTTTAGATTTTTCTTATCCACAACAGGTAGAGAAATTTATTCACAAATGGTTCGCTGCTATTCCCGAAACTGGGAAGCGATTATGCGCTGCTTTGAAAGAATCAGGTAAAGAACGGATTCAAGATTTAGTGAAAAATCCTCTGCGGTTGACACTGCTGTGCTTGAATTGGCAATCAGGAGATGGTAAATTACCCAATACTCAAGCGGGACTCTATCAGCAATTTGTTAATGACTTCTACAAGTGGAAAGAACAGGAATTTGCGACAACATCTGACCAGCGTCAGCAACTCAATGTCAAACTAGGGGAATTAGCTAAAAAAGCAATAGACAAGGAAGCAACCCGTTTTCGCTTGCGGGAGGATTTTGTTAGTCAGTTTCTGGGGAATGCTGATGATGAAAAGTCGCTGCTAAAATTGGCACTCAATCGCGGCTGGCTGAACTGTGTAGGGATAGATACAAATAGAAAACCTGTTTACGCTTTCTTTCATGCTTCATTTCAAGAGTACTTTGCTGCTAAAGCAATTGATAACGGGGATTTCTTTCTCAAGCACGTTCCGAAAAATCCCAGTCAAGGAATTTATCGCATCTTTGAACCGCAATGGAAGCAAACAATATTACTTTGGCTAGGGCGAGAAGAAGAAAACCTCAAGCAGCAAAAGCAAAAGTTTATTGATGCTTTAGTAAATTTGAAAGATGGATGTCAAAAAGTTTATGAATATCGCGCCTATTTTTTAGCCGCCGCAGGAATTGCAGAGTTTAGGGATTATTTCAGAGCAGAGGAAATAGTAACACAAATTGTCAAGTGGACAATTGATAGTCCGAGTTCAATCGAAGAGGAAGCTAGGTCGGCATTGCAACAAACAGACCGCACAAAAGCGATCGCCACCTTGGTGCAACTGCTGCAATCAACAACTGTGGATGACTCCACCTGTTGGCAGGCAGCATCAAGGTTAGGGGAAATCGGCACTGGCAATGAAATTGCGATCGCCGCCTTGGTGCAACTGCTGCAATCAACTACTGTGGATGACTCCACCCGTAGGCTGGCAGCATCAAGCTTAGTGGAAATCGGCACTGGCAATGAAATTGCGATCGCCGCCTTGGTGCAACTGCTGCAA
>NZ_JAQYWQ010000083.1:15784-33373 GCF_029379315.1 Nostoc sp. S13 | reverse complement strand
ATGCCCAATGCCCAATGCCCAATGCCCAATGCCCAATGCCCAATGCCCAATGCCCCATTCCCTAAACTGTAAAAAAGTCTTCTTCTGCCCAAGGTGGTGCGGCATCTTTGGCGATCATTGTGAGTAATGCGTAGTCTTTTTTGTTCACCCCTGGTGGTAATTCCTTAGGAACTCCCATAACTGTTTGGGTTTTAAATACGGTTCCGGGTTTGAGGTCAAAGAAGGGAAATTCTGGTTCAGTGCAACCTAAACAAGGCATACCGGCGCGGGTTTTGGAAGAGACGCGGTTCCATAAGATGCGGTTGCAGGAAGAATGGGTCATGGGGCCGCGACAACCTAAGTCATAAAATAGGCATCCTTTACGCTGACCAAATTCGGCGGTTGAGGCTTTGTAGGCAAAGTGGATGTTACGGGTACAACCTGTTTGGGTATAGGAGTTGAAGAAGGTTTGGGGACGATTTAGTTCGTCAAAAGCAATGTCTGCTATACGTCCAGTAGCGATCGCAACTAATATCTGCGTAATCCAGTCGGGATGGGCGGGACATCCAGGTAGATTAATTACAGGTAATCCGGCTTGAGACAAGAAGTCTTTACCTAAAAAGCCGCCTTCTTGACGCTTGAGAAATTGCAAACCCTCCGATTCGCTGGGGTTGGGTGACATAGCGGGAATTCCTCCCCATGTGGCACAGTCTCCTACAGCTACGATAAAATGAGCAACTTTGGCGAGGTCTGCTAACCAATCTTTCATGGCGCGATCGGCAAACCGATTCCATTCGCCTGTGCCGTTGGGGGCGTTAACAACGCTGCCTTCAAATACCAAAATATCTAAAGGAATTGTCCCAGAAATACAATTTCGTAGCAGTGTTTGCAAGTTGTTACCTAGTTCCAATCCCAACGATGGATGCCAAAGTAATTTGATACCAAAATCGGCAATCAAATCGCAGACTGTCGGTTCTTCAGCGTTGAGAAATGACATGGTGTTGCCTGAACAAGCACCACCTTGTAACCATAGTACGTTAGTCATCGGCTATGCGTTTTTCTATTGTTTCCCATGCATGATGTAGGTGATAATGCTTGTAAAGTCTCACCTGTTTATCAATATTTATTTTTTAATAGTAAGATATTTTTTTATTGAATTCACTTTCATTAAAAAAGAATTAATCATTAAAAATAACTGAAATTACATCAAGATTAATTTTAATAGTTATGTATGTTATACAGCAGAATTCAGAAGTAAAATAGGGTTTATACCTGGTTTTGAGACGAATACTTATGTACTTTACCTTGCTTGAAATCTGCTTTATGTGTAATATTATGTCCTCTAAATTAGTCAGATTGGGCATCAGTTAATAATCAATAATTCTTTTTCCCCAGCTTCCCCAGCCTCTTTTGCTCACAATATGTCAATATATAAAGTTGTAGCTGATCGCCTACGTAGAGGTTTAACGTGGATACCATTGCAATTCCTGCTTTAAATCGGCCAGTGGATGCCACGGTAGAAATTCCCGGTTCTAAAAGTCTTACCAATCGGGCGTTGCTTGTCGCCGCTTTGGCGCAAGGTGACTCCATTCTAGAAAATGCTTTATTTAGTGAAGACAGTGAGTATTTTGCCAAATGCGTAGAGCAATTAGGCATTCCCATTACTTTGAATCCTCATTTGGCTCAGATTCAGGTTACAGGAAGGGGAGGCGACATCCCAGCTAAACAGGCAGATTTATTTGTGGGTTTATCAGGTACTACAGCACGGTTTATTTCGGCGCTGGTGGCACTAGGTAACGGCGAATATCGGCTAGATGGCGTGACTCGGATGCGAGAACGACCGATGGGTGACTTGTTGACGGTGCTGCAAACGGGTGGAGCAACTGTTAACTTTGAGGGAAACTCCGGGTTTATGCCCTACACCCTCTATAGCCAGGGATTTGCTGGGGGAAATTTTCGCTTGAAAGCCAACCAAACAAGTCAGCAACTTTCAGCATTGCTGATGATTGCCCCTTATGCTCAACAGGATACGATTTTTGAGGTTGAGGGTACACTGGTTTCTCAGTCTTACGTCAAAATGACCTGTCGTTTAATGGCGGATTTTGGCGTGGAGGTGATTCAAATCGGCGATAATCAATTTCAGATTAAAGCCGGTCAGCGTTACCAAGCTCGACATTATACAGTAGAACCTGATGCTTCAAATGCTTCTTACTTTTTTGCCGCCGCCGCCGTCACGGGTGGACGAGTGCGCGTCAAACATTTGACCAAACAATCCTGTCAGGGTGATATTTTGTGGCTGAATGTTTTAGAACAGATGGGTTGCCAAATTAATGACTCTGATGATTACACTGAAGTCACGGGGCCAAAGCAATTGCAAGGCATCGACATTGATATGAATGATATATCAGATTTAGTGCAAACATTAGCAGCGATCGCGCCTTTTGCCAGTTCACCGATTACGATTCGGAACGTGGAACATATTCGATATAAAGAAACCGATCGGATTCAAGCTGTTGTCACAGAATTGCGTCGGCTGGGAGTCAAAGTTGAAGAATTTGCAGATAGACTGAAAATTGAGCCTAGCCCCATTACCCCGGCGGCGATTGAAACCTATCACGATCATCGAATGGCGATGGCTTTTGCTGTCACTGGCTTGAAGGTTCCAGGGATTGTGATTAAAGATCCTGGCTGTACAGCGAAAACCTTTCCAGATTACTTTACCCGATTCTTCCAAATGTTAGAACAATAAGAGGATGTTTGAAAAGTATTTTTGGTAACATCTAAGCCTGAGAAACCTAACGCACTGGGCCCCCTTCCCTACAAGCGAATGGCAGGGTGGTTTCATACAAGCAGAGAAAAACTAAAACTGGGTTTCAAAGCCTCTCGACCCTTGCCTAACGGCAAGCTGATGCCAACGGGGAGAGGAATTGACTTTTGCAAAAAGTTTAATCTGTGCTAAACAAAATTTTGTTGAGAGCGATCGCTAGAATAGCGAAAGCGGTTAAGATGCTGAAAATCTGGTGCAGCTTTTTACAGCAGGATGAAAAATCCGAGGACTCAATTCAACCCTCCTCTACTCCTCACTGAGTAAACTTCGTAGAACGGCTAGAAGAATTGTAAGCGTTGTCAAACGTTGCTGTCCATCAACTACGTCGGCTTTAGGAGCATCTTCACTTTTAATCAAAACTATACTCCCCAAAAAATAAGAGTTAGTATCGGCTATAACTTCTGAATCATTTCCTAAAAAAGACAACAGATCACTTAACAACTCACTTGCTTGCTCTTTTGTCCATGCATAAGGACGCTGATAAGCCGGTATGGAAAACGCGAAGTCGTTACTAAAAACCTTGAATAGTGCTTTTTCTGTGGCGTGAATGGCTACTGGCATAAAATTTAAACTTACTAGCTGAGTATAATTTGATGCTATTTTCCCTAATCAAACGCAGTTTAACTCACTCATTACTGCGATCGCCACAAGACTGAACTAACTTAAGGTTGCATTTTTTGAAACATCTGTTACATTACTTTACAGACAGTTACATCTGAATTCTGCTATATCAGATTGAAAATATCTTTCCCTATTCCCTATCACCTGTCACCTGTTTTCAAGCTAAATATCAAATTTTTCCGGTTGAGGCAAAATATAACTGAATAATTACTTTACATTGAATATGTATAGCTAAAACTCATGGAAATACCCCAACGCGTATCAGTCCGCTACAAAGACGCGTCCTTCAATAGTAATGAAATCCGCTTGAGAACCTTGCGGCTTGGGTTGCAAATATGGGATGAACAAACCAAACCTAGAAAAACAGAGCTTTATCAGTTCATATTGTCTTGCTTGAAACAAGTTGACCGCCAAGATCGTTTTATGTTTTCTCTGTTGTTCATAGAATTAACAGACCTCATACGCAATTCTTCGCTGGAAAGGGGAACGAAAGAGGTTTTGATTAAAACAGCTTTTAGGGAGTTTGCTTGTGCCATAACAGACTTTGAAGACGTTCCTAAATAAGATTGGTTATGGCGATGCTGGTATTGCCTAGACGTAGCCCAGCCCAAGCATTGCCCTGAAGTTAGCTAACCTAATCGAGTCAGATATTTATAGTAAGCAGCTTTCCAATCAGATTAGTTTTTTTTGCTGAATGCGCGGATGGGTAGGTGTTGGGGAAGGGGTAAGTACAAAAATGGCTGAATTGCCTTATCTGCAAAAACTTGAGAGCTTTAGCATTTTTAAATCATCCGCGCACCTTATTTGGACTAGTTTTCAGCCATTTGACTCTAGCCAAATCACAACTCCTCGTATTAGGAATTTTTATTCGCGCAACGAACCTTGAAAACCATATAAGGCAAGGTTTTCAGAAGCCAGCGATTACAATTACCTAAAATCCCTATTAGGGATTGAAACATGCAGACACTTCACGACCCGTGGCTGCAAACTATCCACTGTGCATTACAATTACCTAAAATCCCTATTAGGGATTGAAACATGCAGACACGGCTATACAACTGAAATTGTATACCATTACAATTACCTAAAATCCCTATTAGGGATTGAAACATTCCTGGTTCTGCTGCTGCAATTACTTCTAGTTAATTGCAATTACCTAAAATCCCTATTAGGGATTGAAACTCTATGCTTCAGAATTATTGCAGTTGTGCCAATTGATTGCAATTACCTAAAATCCCTATTAGGGATTGAAACGATCAGCACGGGTTAATTCGTAGTTTTGGGCACATTACAGTTACCTAAAATATTTATTAGTGATTAAAACAGCATTATACGTATTCCTAAATATGTGTAATAGAAGAATTGAGATGTGTAGACTAATGCTCTATCACACCACCGCTTGGCGATGGTTTTTAATATAGGAATCCGACCTTAGTTTTAGAGATGATTTATAAAGTAAACCTTAAATTGTAGGGTGCGTTATAGCAACGCTTAACGCACCGAGAAACATGGTGCGTTACGGCTACTTCTCACTCTCTCGAACTCCCAAATCCTTGCATAACCGTAACACACCCTACTTAATATTTACTTTATAAATAGCCTCTTACTAGACTACCCTGAGAGGTATAATCCATCTCAGGTAAGGTTTCGACCATTATTCGATTTTAAAAATCAAATATAAATCCTAGTATTAGTGACAAAAGTAACCATTTAAACATGACTTTTGTCACAGGCGTGTACCTGATTATTCCGATTAGATTGAGAGTATACAAATCAACTAATGCAAGGTAGATAGAGGATATATGAACCGCTTTAAATCTATTCTTCTTGGAGGCTTATTAGCAGCTGCTTCAATTGCTGCTCTTTCCCAAAATGCTAATGCTGCTGAATTTAAATCTGAGCATGAGCATTTGAATCGCAATACTGTAGCTTTTAATAACGGTAGAGTCCAACACGAACGTCAAGTCAGGGAACAACGCGCTCGTGAATTTCGTGAACGTCAAGCTCGTGAACGACATATTCGTGAATTGCGTGAACGTCAAGCTCGTGAACGACATATTCGTGAATTGCGTGAACGTCAAGCTCGTGAACGACATATTCGTGAATTGCGTGAACGTCAAGCTCGCTTTCGTTACTAAGAAAACGTGAACTCGACGGCCCATATAGTGTCCGCCTAATTAGCTAAATCAAAAGACCTCTAAGAGGTTTGACTACGCAAAACCGTCCCTCTCCGACTCGGAGAGAGACAGACTTGAACTTTAGTTTTAGGCAGGGAAAGGTTCGTTGAACTACTGTTGAGAATGCAAAGAATATTTGCATTTAATTTATTTGAGAATTGGCTCTTAATCCAGTTCGCTACAATTACTGTAGTTTTCGGTTTGAAATTTTTGAATAAGTCTAACATTGAATATGGTAATGCGTCTTCCCATAGTTGCTGCCACCTTCATGGTTGCCAGCATTAGTATAGGAACACTTTTGGGCGTTGCAACTCCGGCTTCAGCTCAGGAGATAATCACTTGTTCAAGCGAGAATAATCAGAGTAATACTTGTTCAATACCTACTAGAGGCAGAGTCAGGCTTGTTAGGCAATTGTCTAGCGCCAGTTGTAGAGGAAATTGGGGCTATAGAAATAATCGTGTTTGGGTGAAAAATGGTTGCCGAGCTGAATTCTCAGTTGGCGATCGCAGAAACGACAGATATGACAGAGACGGCAGGTATGACAGAAACGACAGGTATGACAGAGACGGCAGAGACGGCAGATATGACAAATAGGAAATTGGGTATTTGGGGTCGCCGTGTCGAAATGGTCTAACGGGCGATGTGCGTTCGTGGCTGTTGCCCTTGGTGTCAGCCATGCCATATCTACCCCAAAACGCCACAAGATACTAATAGGGTTCAGGCTCGGTCTGCGTCCTTACCTGAACCCTTAGTATTGAAACTCAGGAATAATAGGCGCTATCTAAAGTAAATAAAAAGTACTTATACCAATTCTGTATGAAGATGCACATAACAAGTCCCCCCTTTGCAAGGCGGGACGGCGTAGCCGGGGGGTAAATATATGCAGCTTCACAAAGAAAGGGTATTAGACAACTCATGCTGCATTCCGGTTTAGCGATTTGTAATCGTGCCGCGATCGCTGCAACTAAATTTTACCCGACATATTCCATATAAATTCTCTCCTGTGTTTGTGCTTGAACAACAAACCCCTCACGCTGGTAAAGCCTATGCGCTGGATTTACAGCTAGAACTCTCAGTCGCAAGGGTGTTTTACGCTCCTTGGCTTCAGCAATCAACTGTCGGATAACAAATGTACCAATGCCACGACGCTGAAAATTAGGAAGCAAATACAGTTTCGTTAACTGCACGTAGCTAGAATGACGCTCGACTGCCAAACATCCAACATCCTGACTATCAAACTGAATAATCTGATGCGTTGATAAATCAATTGAATCGTAAGTTAGCGATCGCTGCTCTTCATTGACCCAATTTCCCCAGGTAAGTTCAACATAGGTTTGCATTGCCGCTTTCGTCACCTGATGAATGAAATCAAAGTCAGCTTCTGAGATATGACGAAGGCTAATATGCATATACTGTCATTCTTATTAGACTTCTCCGCAAGAGAAATTGGTGAGAAAAACAGGTGGTAGCTAAAAATTGTCCAGCCTACCACCATGTGAAATAGAATCTTAATTTGTCACTAGCGATCGCTAATAAAGCGATGCCAACACTTTATCTGCTGCTGCCCGAAATGCAGTTGCAGCACCAGCGCTCATATCCCGTGGCGCACAGATCCGATTTCTCACATAAGCGAGTGTGATCGCTCCAACCGCAGACACAATCGGATCAGCATTGTCTTTGCCACCTACGCGCCCCCACGGTAATGCTGCGCCATTACCATTAATCAGATAGTCAGCCAGCAATCTGAGGTGAAAATCAACCGCTTCTTTAACGGCTGTTGTGTCGCCATTAACCGCCAATGCTTGCACCCCGGAGTTTTTTAGGATGTCTCCTAAAGCAACTTCTCGGTTATCAGTCAATCTCTCAGCCGCTTCTGCCCGAAATTGAATTTCCTGGCTAGCTGCTGGGTCTGGGGGCAAGGGATTGCCGATTGGTGTCACGCCCCATCGGCGACGCAGGAGTAAATTGTTGGTCGTATCATCCGATTTGACACGGTGATAGGCGGGACGCTGTTTGAGTGCTTCAAACCAAGCGTTGATGCGAGGATACCGGCTATTTCCCTTGAGGTGATATCCCCGATAAACGGGTAAGTTAGCTGCCAATCGGTCTAAATGGGGGCTATAGGTAATGTCTACGATGCTAAACGTTGACAAAAAGTAGGGACCAGGATACTTTCCCAGAAGTTGCTCCAGTTCGTCTAATTTCGCTTCAAAAGCTGCCTGTAAACTTGCTAATTCATTAGGATCTTCAGGGGCTTGTCTGAGAAATTTGTAGGCAATATCTCTCACACCATTGGTTTCAGCATCCTCAAGCCACTGCCTAGCAACGGCATTTTCCTCTGGGTCTTCAGGCAGTAAGGTTGGCCCAAATCGTTCTTCCAATGCTAACAGAATGTCTTTGGATTCATAGACTAACTTTCCCTCAATTTTCGCAGCAGGGACAAGGGTTGTAGGAACTAAATCGGTATACCATTTAGGCTTGTTGGTCAAGTCGATAAACTCTGTCGCAAAGGGAATTTCCTTTTCTTCGAGAGCAAACCAAACCCGTTCGCAAAATGGACACCAAGAGTTGGTATCGCGGTAGAGCAGTACTGGCGGTTCTGTATCTGGTGGTAGTTTATCAAGACTGCTAGGGATGGGAGCGGTAGAAGGGGATTGCCCTGGTCTACGCACCCGTCTAGCAGGGGTATTTTTTTGAGCAATTTCTAACAGTTGTTCCCAATTAGTCACTGTGTCTTGAATTGACATATTTTACCTTTATTTAAGTTAACTTTTATAGGCTAATAATGTTCTAGACGATATTAAAATAGGAAGCTTTTTACTATGACAGATATGTATAGTTGAGAACCGAGAGTTCAAAAATAGTTAAGTAGTTTTAAACTCAAAGATTTTGAACTTATCGAATTTTTAATTAATAGTTTAAATTTGAGCCACGATTTCAGAGTAACTAATTTTATTTTTGTGGTTTTTCATTAAAGAAAATTAGCAAATTTTTTATAGATAGCAGCCCTGAAGCTATCTATAGACAGGTATGTTTATAGCTTGTAAACAGATAAAAATAGGACTTACGCACGAGTTACGGAATAACGAACCCCTCCAGGCGCAGAGTACACGGAGAGAAGTCGGAGCGGCGGCTTCCGCCGTTAGCGTCACGCAAAGCGAGTCCGCGAGCGTCTCTGAACTTCTCCCAAGGGAAGACGCTGCGCGAACGGTGGAAATAAGAGTTTCAGAGATATTTTGGGTAAGTCATAAAAAAGCTTAATTATTGAACTTTGTTTATAAACTCCGGCAATCTTATTGATTTACCGGAGTTAATGGTTATCATCGCATAAAAATAGTTTGAAAGCAAGATTTAATCTATCTATTTTTTGACTTGTTTAAGTCGGCAAAATCAGAGAAATCTCTATAAATGCTAGAATCTACAATACTTGCAATTTATCGAGTGTAGCCCAAGAGTGAAGCACCCCATCCAATTAAAGCGCTACCAAAGACTAGCCATGCAGCATTGATGCCCAAACGAATAACTAAAATGGCTGAGACGATCGCGATCGCCAAGCCGAGAAAATCTATAAATGGGGCTTGTGGTAATATTAGAGTTGCTGCCCCCAGTTGCAGAGTAGTAATAACCATTAGCGCTACAGCACTAACATTCACAGCATCCAAAAAGGCTCTAGTCCAAGAAGAAGCCCGTAAGCGTGGGATAAGGTGATTCAGGGCAGCAACAAAAACAAAAGAAGGTAGAAAAATTCCGATTGTGGCAACAATTGCGCCAGGTATACCGGCAATGATATAACCAATAAATGTCGCAGTGGAAAGTACTGGCCCAGGGGTAAATTGACCAATTGCGATCGCATCTAATAACTGTTGTTGTGTCAGCCAGCCATATTCTTCAACTAATCCTCCTTGGAGAAAAGCCACCAAAAGGTAGCCACCACCAAACAAGACACTACCGACTTTGAGAAAAAACCAGCCCAACTCCCATAAAGAAACGTTGGCTACAGTAGCTACCGATGCAGCAAATACAGGTAATGCTTTCAAAGTTGCACCTGTGCTGAGACTAGCAATCAAAAAATTGGCTTTATTTCTTGGTTTGTCGTTTTTATCACCAGAATGTAACCAAAGCATACCCAGCAATCCCCCAATTAATAGGGCAATTACTTCATTTAATTTGAATAACAATGTCAGTAACGCCACAGCCAAAGCAATCACCAGCAATTGGCGAGTTTTCACAGCTTTTTTTCCCAAGCCCCAGAGGGCATTGATGATAATTGCTAAAACAGCCGGTTTAATGCCATAAAGTAAGGGAGCGACTTGGGGTAGAGTACCGTAAGCAACATAAACCCAAGCAAACCCGCCAGTAATTATAACCGCAGGTAAGATAAAACAAACGCCTGACACAATCAGCCCCAACCATCCTGCATAGATGTATCCTATATGGATAGCCATTTCTGTGGAATTGGGGCCAGGAATTAGGTTAGTTGCGCCCAGCAAATCTAAAAAATTCTCCCTTGTCAACCACTGACGCTGCTTAACTACTTCATCTTCAATCATGGCAATATGGGCAACCGGGCCTCCAAAGCCGATGACACCGAGTTTAAAAAACAGGTTGGCGAGTTCCCCTAAACGACTTACTGCTGAGTTAGTCACATCGCTTTGCTCCAAATTCAAAATTTACCCATTAGACATCTGGTAAAATTAAATATGCGTTATCTAGAACCCTTGTAGAGACGCGAAATTTCGCGTCTCTACATTCTTTTTCGGAGATATCTATTAATAATTCCCATACTTCGACAAGTCTTACAGTGAGCTTTGCCGAACTGCTCAGTAACCCCATAAATCAATTTAATTGTAAGGTGTGTTACGGCTTTGGCAGGGCATCATTTCAGCTTTTCGATGCCCTACTCTCGGCATTGGTGACAAGTTAAGGAAATGGGTAAATTGTCAAGGGAGAGATTTCCATGAGTCAAAAATCGTGCGAAACTCTCTATGAACTTGGCTTTAAATATCAATTGCTGCGGCTGAAAAATACAGCAGCTATAATAATTAAACCTAAAAGTGCTAAAGGAACCCAGAGATTAGGGATATCTGACAAACTCATATTTAATTACGAATTACGTTAGCGAGTCTGCGTACCCTTGCTCAAAAGCCAAGCTACGCGTTGGCGGAGCCTCTAGAGAAGCGTCATTACGAATTATGAATTATTTTAAGCCAATGCCTCCTTTAGCGAATTCTTCAACAGTTTTTTGTGATAACTCATGAGTAGCGATCGCCTGCAACATTGCCAGTGGTAAAGTTAAATGATCTGCCCCGGCTTGCAACGACGCGGCTGCTTCTTCGGGAGATTTGATACTAGCTGCCAAGATTTCAGTATCACTGCCTTTGAGTACGCTAGCCATATCCCGCACTAAAGCAATACCGTCACCTAATAAGCGACTAGCGCGATTTACATAAGCTATGGCAATTTTAGCACCCGCCTCCCGTGCGACTGCTGCCTGTGCGGCACTGTAAATTGCTGTCACCGAACAGGTAATTTCTGATGATAGACTCGCGACTACTTCAAACCCTAACGGTGTTGCGGGAATTTTCAAAATTGTTTGTGAACCAATAATCTCGAAAGCTTTTCTACCTTCAGCTAGCATCAGAGCTTTATCAGATGCCACAAGTTGATAGTATAACGGGCCATTTGTCAAGGCAACCAATTTTTTGAGCGTGATTTCTGGTGGGGTATCGCTTTGAGACAACAGTGTGGGATTGGTTGTAATCCCTTTCACCCATCCCCAAAGCTTAACAACTTCAGCTTCCGATGCGATCGCTGAGTCTAGATAAATTGCCATAATTTCTCCCCTTAATGATCTGGCGATAACTTTGTATTCATATCTCGTGCGCTGTGAAGCACACGAAGCACTACAACGGTTTCGTCTTGGATGGTAGAATTCCGCTCAGACTTTCCCCAAAATTGAACCCCAACTGAAACTCAAAGCTATGTATTGACGTTGCGAGTCTTAAACCCTTTAATTTACGATCAATTTAATTTTTAATCAAGTTTTTAAATCAGGCAACCAACAGTATATCGTTACGTTTTCTACTTAATAATCAACAAGTGAGTATTTATCTTAGTGTGATTCCGCTAATGTGTACAAGTATTAATTACGTATAGCCAGTTATAGCATTTCTCATGAATCGTTACTCTTTAGCAAAACGATGTTTGGCGGAAGCTCTAGGTACAGCTTGGTTGGTTTTGATGGGCGTAGGTACTGCGGTTATCTCTGGTGCAATACCTTGGGTTGGAGTTACTGGAGTGGCGATTGCTTTTGGCTTAAGTTTGTTGACTGCTGCCTATACTTTTGGTTCGATCAGCGGATGTCATATCAACCCCGCAGTTACAATTGGTTTTTGGGTAGCCAAGCAGTTTTCTTACCGAGACGTTTTGCCATATATCGGGAGTCAGGTTCTCGGCGGAATTTGGGGAACTACTATCCTGTTTTTGATTTGCATGGGCAAGCCAGACTTTACAACAGCTAACTTTGGTTCTAATGGGGTGGGAATTCACTCCCCTGATAACTATAGCTGGTGGGCTTGTGCATTAGCCGAATTCACTGTTACCTGTGGCTTTGTGCTGCTGATCTTGAGCGTGACATCTTCTCCCGCTCTCAAGCTGTCTGCACCCATCCCCATCGGTTTCGGGCTGACCTTAGCGCATCTTATCCTGATTCCTGTGACAAATGCCAGCGTCAATCCCGTGCGATCGCTAGCTACAGCTATTTTTACTCGCGGTTGGGCATTGGCTGACCTTTGGATTTTCATAGTGTTCCCAATTTTCGGTGGAGTTTTGGCGGGTATGGTTGCCCGATGGCTGCAAGAACCAGACATCTAATCCAAATCACAGGCACATTCTCACCTAACAACTTCACGCATACCTTGGCGGCACAATACTCCAGGAATCATGGGTATATGGACAGACATGATCTAAATTGTCACGCATCAACACACGTAGATATTTTGAGCTGGCTTTCAAGGGATAATTCTTGTTATACAGCAGCCTACACGGAGAACTTAATATGACATCTCCAGAAATGGTTACATGGCTACAAGAACGGACGACTTTAGGAATTCTCTCACTTGAAGTGTTAAATGCGATCGCTCAAGTAATTGAAGAACAAGTAGTGAGTGCGGAAACTGACTTAGTTAGCGAAGGCACTCTTCCAGAAGCCCTTTATATTCTTGTAGAAGGTCAACTGGAAAGCAATAGCACCAATGAAACCAACCCAGCCTTAGCTTGTGGATTCCTCCCCGGAGCGGTAATTCAGCTCCAAGAATTGCTGTTGGCAGAATTAACGCCATTCACAATTACTACGGTAACTGAATGTCATTTGTGGGTTGTACCTGCTGATAAATTTCGGGAATTAGTCAGCCAATACCCCGAAATTGCTCTGGCTTTTTCCCGCCAATTGGTTCAAGAATTAGCTCAGGTGACATCTGCTCTTGGCTATGAACAAGAACGTTCCCTCGCCTTGCGACCATATTTAGTCACCAAGGCGCAACGCGGAATTATCGGTACAAGTCGCTATGCTGTGCGGCTGCGGGAGCAAATTCGACAAGCTGCGGCTGACCGCAAATCAGTGGATATTTTCGGAGAACCAGGGTTAGAAAAAGACAACATAGCAGCCCTGATTCACTTTGGTTCTCCAAAACGGCGAGAACCAATTATTAAAGTAAATTGTGGTATTCTCCAAACTAGCGGTGCAGATTTATTCGGTCGCGCTGGCGGCAAAGCAGGACTGTTGGAATGGTTGGGAGAAGGTACTCTAGTTCTCAACAACATCCAAGAATTGCCGGAAGAATTATTATCTCCCGTGACGCAGTTACTCAAAACTGGCACATATACTCCCGTAGCTCGTTCTGGAGAACCAGCACCCCAAGCTCGCCCTAGTAGAGCCAGAATTCTGATTGTTTCAGAAAAAACTCAGCCGACAATTGAACGCTCTGTTGGTCACATTATAAAAGTACCACCGCTACGGGTGCGGAAAACCGATATTCAGGCACAGGTTGAATATTATACTAGTCTCTACATTCGGGCTAGAGGCGTTCCCAAACCGCATATCACCCCAGAAGCTCTGCGTCGCCTCCAGTCCTATGATTTTCCTGGCAACCTCAAGGAATTGAAAAATCTGGTTGAAAGAGCGATCGTGCAAGCGGAAGGTGCCAATGAATTAACAGAAGAAATTTTCTGGCCAGCCGAAACTAAGAAAAAACGATTTCGCGTGAATCTGTTAAATGCCTATCCTCGTTTGCGGCGGTTTTTACGTAGTCCCTGGTGGCCCGATCGCCTTAACTATGGTTTTACAGCAACGGCTTTTGCGATTACTGTTGCAGTGTTATTTATTGGCCCGCAAACCCGCGATCGCAATTTCGTATTAAATCTATTTTGGGCTTGGTGGTGGCCTTTCTTCTTATTTCTCTTTCCCTTTTTGGGTCGTGTGTGGTGTTCTGTTTGTCCCTTCATGATTTACGGGGAAATTACCCAAAAGTTATCTCTCTGGCTGTGGCCACGAAAACTCAAGCGCTGGCCCAGAGAGGAAGCTGAGAAATGGGGCGGATGGTTCATGTTTGGTTTGTTCACCCTAATTTTCTTATGGGAAGAACTCTGGCATTTAGAAAATACTGCCTACCTGAGCGCTTGTTTGCTGCTATTAATTACCGCCGGGGCGATGATTTTCTCGGCTCTTTTTGAGCGACGGTTTTGGTGTCGGTATCTCTGTCCCATCGGCGGAATGAATGGTTTATTTGCCAAACTCTCAATGACGGAACTTAGGGCACAACAAGGTATTTGTTCTGCCAGTTGCACCACGTATCAGTGTTATAAAGGTGGGCCGCAAAAGGGCGAAGGGCTGGAAACTAATGGATGTCCTTTATACTCACACCCAGCCCAATTAGAAGATAACAGAGATTGCGTACTCTGCATGACTTGCCTCAAAGCCTGTCCCCATCGTTCCGTTGAGTTCAACTTGCGTCCCCCTGCTATTGAACTGTGGACAACTCATGTACCCCGCACTTATGAAGTAGCATTATTGTTTTTGCTGTTGGGTGGTATATATCTGCATCGCTTGCCAGAGTTGCAATCTTGGTTGGGGTTACAACTGGATTTAACTCAGTTTTGGCAGCACTTAGGATTATCGCTGCTAGTGTTAATTATCCCAGCGATTTTTACCTTCACGGCTTATGGCTTGCTCCAAGTGTTCAACTTTAACCTTAAGCCGCGATCATTTGTAGAACTTGCCTATGGCTACCTACCATTAGTCTTGGGGGGCAACTTGGCTCACTATCTACGTTTGGGCTTAGGCGAAGGCGGGCGGATTTTACCTGTGACTTTTGCCACTTTTGGTTTGAGTGGTGAACAATTGCCAATATTAGTTGCTCACCCCGCTGTGATTGCCTTTTTGCAAGGTGCAACCATAATTTTCTCAGTGTTGCTGACTATATTATTAACGCAAAAGATTGCCAAGCAAGCAGTGCGATCGCTCATGCCGCAACACCTAGCAACCATTGGGTTGGGAGTTAGTCTGTGGGCGATTATCGTCTTTTGAGTTTCAGATATCTTCCACCAGGCGGTTTCTAATCGCCTGGGCTAGGTGGAAAATGTGAGTTAAAAACATTCTTCAATACGAAGGTGATAGAAAATACTCATATGATTTTTCACTCATAATGTAAGGATTACAGATAATGCACGTTCTAAAAAGATCCATCAAACCAGCAACGTATATATCGTTTCTCCACATTTACCAAACTACTTGGGGGACTGCTGGCGATATTTGTTTAATCCGTGAATCTGTAGCTAATGATAGTACGGCGAAATTTGTCGGGCACAAAATCGAACTAGCACTGCCAAAAGGGTTAGAGCGCGATCGCATCGCTAACTGTCCGATCATTAAAGTTGCAGGTAATGTCGGCGACGGACATCCAAAAGAACACCCGTTGGAATGGGAGGCTTATGACGGTGTAGATCCAGAAATAGCTTTAGCAGCTCTCAAACCTTGGGGCTTCAAGTTAATTGAACTCTAATGTGGCAATCTGACAAGCTCAACTCGCTTTCGTTCTTCTGAAACTATTTTTTCCCTTAGCGCTATCAGACATTGGCTCAAATGGAAAAATTCATCTAATAGACATAGGAGTGAAATTAATTATGCGTTGCCCGAAATCCTTGGTAGGCATAATTTATAAATTGTACCTACGTTATTTTCACTCCTACGTCTAATGTACTAAACCAGGTTTCTAAATCCGCGTAGTTTACCGCCGTAGGCATCGCCTGAAAATCCAACAATGCTTCACCGAGATTTTCTAATTGTTCTAAAGAGAGAGTTTCAATCCGGTCTAGCACTTCTTGAGGTAAATCTCCCACCCTGCGAGTAAGCAGACGGAGAATCAGCAATTGCCCTTCTGCTTTTCGTCCTTATTCCCGTCCTCGTTGTTCCCCTTCTCTTAGAATTTGTTGATAAATCACTGACTCGCGCATCATACCCTCCCGAAATAATTGTCGAATCAAATCTTGATTGTATTTTAACCCCGCTAAGATTTGGGTGTAAGCGGAAATTTCTGTTCGTTGTCTTGGCTCAAGTTGATTAACTTTGCCCACAACTTGTTGCAACAATGCTTGAGGTTGCGTGGTTGCTGTCAGTGGTGCTAATGCTAACAAAGCTGGGTCATTGAGGAATAGTTCAGGATTTTCTTCCCATAAGGAAATTACGCGATATTCATGGCGAGTAGTTTCGACACAGAAAACAGTTTCAATTACTGTTTCTGATGCCGGGGGAAGTAATAATACGACAACTTGCGTTATCGGTAGACGATACAAACGATACAAGCGTACCCAATAATCTAGCATCCGCAAGGATAGCGGTGGTGTAGATTCTAGTTTGGTTTGAAATTCCAGATGGAGAATGCGTCCTTGTAATTGTAAAAATGTGACATAATCAGCGCGAATTTGTTCAATGCTCAATTCGGTTTTCAGGACTTTCACAGAAGTTTGCGGTGAGTCCAGCGCTTCGGGAGGGTTTCCCTCCGCAGGCGACTGGCGAACCCGAAGGGTGTTCCTAATACCCAACTGGCAAAGGTAGCAGGATGTTTTTCGGACAGGAGTTTGCAGAGGTTATCAAAGGACATTAACGATCGCCAACAATTGAACGAGGTATTGTTATTATCTGGTGCAGTGGTTTGAGTAGGCGATGTCTACGACGGGCTACTCGGTGTCGCACCATCGCTCAAGGAAGCTCATTATTAGACTCTGGGCGTATCTTTTGAAATTCCTGTAATATTTACATTAATATTCCATTTCTAGCTAGGTTGAGTTATCAGACGGTAAAAAGATAACTGTAGCGGTTCCTGATTGACTAATAAAAAACCTAACTCCCTTCTCTTTCCCTACCAAGGAAAGGGCAGAAACAGCCTTTATTACTAAAGAAATTACGAATTATACTAATGCATCTGCACATAATTAAAAAGCGATGGTCGCCCTTTTTCCTTTTTCCCTTTATTCTACTGTTGACACTCCTCCTCGCCCTGCCTTGGGTGAGCGCGAAAGAACAGCCCAAGCCGAAGCCAGAAGCGTGGCAGATTAACGGTATCGTTGCTGCCCTGGATGATGGATATGACGGAGTAAAGGGGTCTGCACTATACAAATTAGTTGAATATGATCTCAAAGATTTAAAATCTCTGGGAAAGAAACCGGAAAATATTGCTGAAAAAGCTGCCAAAATCCTCAAGGATAAAACCGTTGACAAAGATGTTCGTAGAGGTGCAGCATCGGCATTGGGAAATCTGGGGGAGGCAGCCAAACCCTACGTCAAAGACATCCTCGACTTCCTCAAGGATAAAACCGTTGACTCAACTGTTCGTTACTATGCAGCATCGGCATTGGGAAATCTGGGGGAGGCAGCCAAACCCTACGTCAAAGACATCCTCGACTTCCTCAAGGATAAAACCGTTGACTCA
>NZ_JAQYWQ010000083.1:0-15600 GCF_029379315.1 Nostoc sp. S13 | reverse complement strand
TCCTCAAGGATAAAACTGTTGACTCAGATGTTCGTAGAGGTGCAGCATCGGCATTGGGAAATCTGGGGGAGGCTGCCAAACCCTACGTCAAAGACATCGCTGACATTCTCAAGGATAAAACCCTTGAATACTATGTTCGTTCCGATGCAGCAGAGGCATTGGGAAAAATAGAACAATTTGACCTGAATAATATTGTTGTAATTCTGGATAGCATCTATTACGATGGTCAATCAGAATTTGCACAGTGGCGATTTTTGACATATTTTCTAGGTCGCGGCACTGATGAAGTCAAAACACTGCTTACATGGCTGGGTTTTCCTGACACTAAAACGATTCCTGATCAATTAGGCCACGATCGCGGTGATAAAACTCTCAAAATATTTGCCCAAGTCTGGGAACCTAGCCAAGGTTTGGCACGATTACGCGAAGATTTAGCAAAGCAAATTGCTGTAGTTGCCAGAAAAGTCCATTGGGAACCGCAAGATATTGTTATTTTAGAAACCCACTACAAAAACCTCAAAAACGCCGGCTACAACGAAGCTGATTCACTGCAATCAGTAATAGTTAACCTCAAGGGTTGGCAGTGGTTTTTTAACGCCAGAATGATGATTTTGATTCACGCTACCTTTTGGCTTCTCCTCATCTTTGCTTATCCCAAATTTCCCCAAGTTCAAGCCATCTTCTTCTGGAATCCTTGGGTAAGGCGCATCTTAGGCGTGGGCTACGTCGGCTTTCTCCTCGCCTGGATTCCCTTTTTCCGCCGCAAGTTATTTGAACCCTTCAAGCCATCCCTACTAGCCGATGCCGGGTTAGATAATTTTAACCCCCAAACATACTTTCGAGAATCTAAAGTGAAAGTTCCCAGTGCCGAAGAACCCCAAGCAATTACCCAGGTGCTACCCAGCATCGCAGGGCAAATAGTCTTAGAAGGTGATTCTGGTTTGGGTAAGTCGATGTTTCTCCGCCATCTCGTGAAAACCTCACCGCGCATTGTAGTTTATTTACCCGCTCGTAAGTGTGACAAAGGGGTAATTGAAGCAATTCAAGCCAAACTGCACGGGCAAGCACAAGATGCTGATTTTCTCAAGAATTTAATTTACAGTGGTGCGTTAGATATCTGCATTGACGGACTTAACGAAGTCACAGCCGACACCAGGGCAAAAATCTCGCAGTTTGTCGAAAGCTACTTCCGGGGTAACATCATCATGACTACCCAGCCCCTTGAGCAAGCCCAAATTCAGCAATTTTTGATTTCCCGTCAGCCACGACTGCCCAAAGATGCCAAAGTTCAGGGTAATAATTACGAGCAAGCCTGCACTAGCTATCTAGCAACAGCCCTCAGCAAGCAGCAATCAGCAGAGGAGTTAACTCCTAACCAAAGGGTTCTCTCTAACCCAATGGATTTAACTGTTGTGGCGTTAATGATCTCCCAAGGTGAATACCCCGATTTGTTTCACCTGCAACAACAGCAATATAATTTGATGGCAGCCGAATACCTTCAAGAGTGGAACCAGGAATTTCCCTTAAAAAAATTCTCGGATGCTGTCTATCAAATGCGACTAAACGATGAGCAGGCGCTACCTGGAGATGAATTTTACCAGGTAGTACAGTCTTTAGAAGATGAGAAATATAAAATGGTCGTCAGCCGTCAGTGGCAAAACGAAGAAGGTGCAGCCAAGAGAGAATGCTATTTCCGCCACGATAAGATTATGAAATTCTTTTTGGTGCAGAACTTTCTGGGCGAGAAGGATGAAGCTAAAAATCGGCTGATTGACCACATGGGCGACCCCCGTTTTCGTGGTGTATACTTTTTGCTAGTAAATTTACTGCCTTTAGATACTGCCAAAGAACTGAAAGAAAAATTAGTTCAATACGCCGCCGATACCAAAGACCATACTGTGAGTGATATCTTCATGCAATTGTTGCGGCCAAGGTCGTGAGATGAATTTATAATTGCTAATGAGCTACGCCCCGCCACGCTAACGTAATTCGTAATTAAGAAAGAGACTTCTAGGCTAAGGGTAAATTCTTGATTTAATTAAACGTGAGTTCGACGAACCTCTCCCTATCTTGAACTAAAGTTCAAGTCTGTCCCTCTCCGAGTCGGAGAGGGACAGGTTTTGCGTAGTAAAACCAGGGAGAGGTCTTTTGATTCGTGTGACCCGTCGAACTCACGTTGATTTAACTACAATGAGCCTTTGAACTTCGTTAATGAGTCTTTGAACTTCGTTAATGAGTCTTTGAACTCCATTAATGAGTCTTTGAACTCCATTAATGAGCCTTTGAACTTCGTTAATGAGCCTTTGAACTCCGTTAATGAGCCTTTGAACTCCATTAATGAGCCTTTGAACTCCGTTAATGAGCCTTTGAACTCCGTTAATGAGTCTTTGAACTCCGTTAATGAGCCTTTGAACTCCATTAATGAGCCTTTGATATTAAATACGTTACGTAAGCGTTCGCATAGCGTCTGGTAGAGAAGCTCGACATCGCACCTTTGCCAAAACCTACCAGCTAGGCTCAGTACCCTACTAAACAAAACGCACACCAATTGTGATTAGTGTGCGTCTGCGATTAGATTTTAAAAGTTCTCGAATTTAGCGATCGCATCCTTCATCTTTTCCACTACCTCATCTACAGGTATAACTCCCAATTCCCCAGAGGCGCGGGTACGGATGCTCAAGGTGTTGGTTTCCACTTCTTTCGCTCCCACCACCGCCATCACGGGTATTTTTTCTTTCTCTGCATTGCGAATCTGTTTACCCAAGCGATCGCCACTGGTATCAACTTCTGCACGGATGCCCAACGCTCTCATTTTCGTCACCACATCTTTAGCAAAGTCTACCTGTATATCACCGACTGGCAGTAATCTAGCTTGCACTGGCGCTAACCATAAAGGGAAATCGCCCGCATATTCTTCAATTAAGATCCCAATTAGCCGTTCCAGTGAACCAAAAGGCGCACGGTGAATCATCACAGGGCGTTTACGAACACCATCTTCGGCGACGTACTCCAAATCAAAGCGTTCTGGCAAATTATAATCTACCTGCACAGTTCCTAATTGCCACTCCCGATCTAGGGCATCACTAAAGATAAAGTCAAGTTTTGGCCCATAAAAAGCCGCTTCTCCAATACCTTCAAAGTGTTCCATCCCCAAGGTTTCAACTGCACGGCGAATTGCACCTTCAGCTTTGTCCCAAACTTCATCAGAACCGATGTACTTATCACTAGCAGGATCGCGGAAACTGAGCCTAGCTTTAAAGTTCTTCAGTTGCAGACTATTGAACACCGACAAAATCAAATCCACCACACTGAGGAATTCGCTATCTAGCTGTTCTGGGGTAACGAACAGGTGAGAATCATCCACAGTAAAACCGCGCACCCGCGTTAAACCGCCCAATTCCCCTGATTGTTCATAGCGGTAAACAGTACCAAATTCTGCCAATCGCATCGGTAGTTCCCGATAGGAGCGTAACTCACTCTTATATATTTGGATGTGAAAGGGGCAATTCATCGGCTTCATCACGAAGCCTTGTTCCTGTGCAGCAGCTTCTTGATCATCCGCCATTAAGGGGAACATATCTTCTTTATATTTCTGCCAATGTCCAGAGGTTTTAAATAAATCTACTCTGGCAATATGAGGTGTAACTACAGATAAATAACCCCGTTTTAGTTGTTCTTGCTTGAGGAAGTCTTCTAAAGTACTCCGTAACAGAGTGCCTTTGGGTGTCCACAAAGGTAAACCCGGCCCGACTAGATCAGAAAATATAAATAATCCCAGTTCCTTACCCAGTTTCCGATGATCTCGCCGCAGCGCTTCTTCTTTGCGTCGCTTATATTCAGCGAGTTGTTCTGGGCTTTCCCAGGCGGTGGCGTAGATGCGTTGTAATTGGGCTTTAGTTTCATCCCCACGCCAATAAGCGCCAGCAAGGCTTTCTAGTTCAATTGCTTTGGGATTTAATTCACTGGTATTTTCCAGATGAGGCCCCGCACACAAATCCCACCATTCATTCCCCAGGTGGTAAATCGTGATTGGTTCCTCTTTAATATCTGCCAGGATTTCTAGCTTGTAAGGTTCGTTAATTCCCTGAATCCGGCGTTCGGCTTCTTCGCGGCTGACTTCTTCTCGAATAACTGCCAACTTGCGATTGATAATCTTCACCATCTCTTTCTTGATGGCTTTGAGATCATTTTCGCTAAATGGTTCTGGGTTGTCGAAGTCATAGTAAAAACCGTTTTCAATCCAAGGGCCGATTGTAACTTGCGCCTTGGGAAACAGCTTTTGTACTGCCATTGCCATTACATGGGAAGCAGTGTGGCGAATCTTTTTTAAGTTCTCCGATTCGCTGGTACGCGGTAAATAAATTTTTTCAACTTGTTCTGGCTGTTCTGAGTGTTCTGACTGATTCGATGATTTTAGCGACATTGGCTGCTGAACCATTGGCGAAGTGATTACAAAAGGTGATTTATCTATCTGTAGGCTTATTCAACTATAACGACTTTGATTTTTGCTCTGTAGGCTTCATGTTCCCACTACTGGATTAATTTTTAATCGCGGATAAAGATAAATTTTTGATTGCTTACTTGAGTGTCAATTTCAGGATTCGGTGCGTAGGCGTAGCCCGTCGTAGACATCGCTAAATTATCTGATGAATTGCAACTCGGTGTCATTTATACCTATAGATCCCTCTCCAAAGGAACTATACAAACCCGATATCAAGACTATATAATAAAGTGTGTGTTCTTTGTTACATATTTTTACATTTTCGGAATTATGAGAAAGATCAGAAAAATGTTAAGAAACATAAATAACGTTAATATTAGTAAGCAAGTTGGAAATATGCCTCTCATTTATGTCAGACTCAAATTTACCAGGGACTGAATTGCTGAAAACGGTTTTAGAACCCCTGCTTGAAGATTTTCAGCATTGGTTTAGGCGATCGCGCCATTTACTCGAAAATGAGCAAATATCATTTATGAGTGATCAAGAGCAATCTGACTTGCTCTCGCGGGTTAAGCAAGCGCAAGATGAACTTAATACGGCGAAGATGCTGTTTAATGCCACTGATAAACAAGTCGGGATTGATATGGCAACATTAATGCCTTGGCATCAATTAGTAACAGAATGCTGGAATGTCGCAATGCGCTTTCGTCAAGGGCGTGAAGTTTAAGCAGCCTCTGGAAGCATCTGCTAAATTTCGGCACACTACTTAGCGATGTCTAATGACAAGCCCCTTTATTTCTAGGCAAGACGCTAGATCATTCGTTAAAGAGATAGTAGAAAATTCTTAAGAAGTTCTTAACATTATTTGGATTAGTAAAAGAATGTATCCTATGCTACCGTAAGTGGAATAACGGTTGACAAATAACTCCATATGAATGTAAGCGCACAAAAAGTGCGTCAAATACTCGTCTTAACTGTGAGTCACAGTGTCTGCGAAGCAAAGCGTTACAAAATAAACTTTTAAAAATTGCTGCTCTGGAGGAAAATTCAATGTTACACCTGCTTTACATTCTGGCTTTTACAATCCTTGCATTTATAGCTGTTGGCAACTTAATTCGTAACCTAATCATGTTCAGTTTTGATCGGGAGCGAACTTACCCAACGAATTCCTCGCCAATGAATAATCAAGGCAACTATGGTTATTATTCATCAAAGAAACAGTTTGTACCGCATCCAGAGTTATTAGATAGCGCGGGGAACTTAATTAAAGAGCCACTTTTGGTAATGCGTTCGATTAACGTTGAAGATGCGCGTCAACATCTCGATGCACTTTACGAAGCATCTCCAGGAAATAAAAGAGAAAATTCTGAGGAAGCATAAAAAAAATAAAGACGCGATTAATCGCGTCTTTAGAGGAGTTTGGGTGTAAATTATTGTTGTTTTTGCATCCTTAACTTTTCGCGTAGCAGAAATTTATTACCATCCTTGAATTTGAGGCGATCGCGTCGGGAGGCTGGTAAATTAATATTGTGTTGTCCACTTGACACAGTTTTAAGTTGCGATGAGTGACTAAAGAAGCCGTTATTGAGTTGGTGAAACATTTGCCCCAAGATGTAACCTTACGAGAAATTATTCAGAAAATTGAGTTTATTGCACCTGCTATACGGGAAGGGTTTGACCAAATTGACCAAGGTCAAGGCATCCCGGTTGATCAGATAATCGATGCATGGACTAGCAATTAATTCTCTGGCTCGAATCACTTGGAGATTTAGAAACCATCATTCGGTACATCGCTCAGGACAATCCGGAAGCAGCCAGGAAAATTGGTCAGAGGTTATTAGAGAAAACGAAAGAACTCAGCCAATTTCCATTTAAGGAGCAAAAGGTTTCTGAATTTGATGAGGCTAACATTCGCCAGTTAATCGAAACGGCATGGTGTGAGTGATGAGATAATTCGTGAAGCACTCAGCGAAGCTACTGGGCGAGATAGCAACAGTTAGTAACGGCAGTAAGAGAAAAGCTAAATCCAGCTGAGTAGCGGGAGTTATCTGGTTATGTTCGAGGTTAATAGCATAGAATAAGTGATCTATTATTTAGAAGTGCATTGACCAGATTTGAGTTCATAGTAAATGGGCGACCAGTATCACAACAGGCTCGTAAGCGCGGTAAGGGCAATCGGCTTCAAGATTGGAAAAAGACAGTACGACAAGAAGCTGAAAAATACTGGTCTTCGGAACAAAAAACAGCTACTGGGTGGGTTATGCTCCAGATAACCTATTTCTATGATTCTGTTGAAATAGATATAGACAATATAGTGAAGCCTATTCAAGATGCAATTAAAGGATTAGCCTACGTCGATGATAATCAAGTAAGCGATCTCCTAGTTAGAAAGAGGAATTTGTCAGGTAACTTTAGAATAGAAAACATGACCTCGACATTGGCGGAAGGTTTTGCCCGTGGCAATGAGTTCTTACATATTGTTGTAATTAATGCTCCTAACCAGGAGGTAATTATTTGATGGAAACTCCAACCGCAAACTTAGAAAGAGAGCGATTGCTGAAACTAGCAGAGGAGTATCGTGAAAAAGGTTACGAAGTTTTTTTTCATCCAAATCCAGAAGACTTACCTGACTTCCTTAATCACTATCGCCCCGACATGATAGTACGTCGGGGAGAAGAAAATGTAGTTATTGAAGTCAAGTCACGCTCCTCACTTAACTCTTCTTCTAATCAATATTTAGGTAATTTAGCTCAAGCGGTAGAAAAACATCCTGGTTGGAGATTTGAATTAGTAATGACCAACCCGGAAGATACAACATATTCTCCCAAAGCAGAGGCTTCTCTTCAAGAACATGAAATAGAATCACATTTGCAAGAAGCAAGGCAACTTACAACGCGACATCCAGAATTAGCTCTCCTATGTTCCTGGCCTTTAGTAGAAGCAACTTTGAGACTTATTGCCCAAAAGGAAAAGCTAAGTTTAGAAAGATTTGATCCACTGTACTTAGTGAAGCAATTAGCAACTGAAGGTGTAATTTCCAAATCTGAGTATCAGTTACTAATGAATTCACTCCCATTACGTAATTCTATTGCTCATGGTTTCAAAACTACACAAATTACGCAAAATTCTGTATATGAATTGATCGAGCTAACAGAGCAGCTCTTGAGAACTCTACACACTGGCGATGAAGCAGGCTAACACTGCGTTAGGACAAGCCCTGGTGCTGAAGGTCATCCTGCCGATCGCACGCACTTAGCAGAAAATAGGGAGTAGAAAATTCCCTACTCCCTACTCCCTTTCTAAGCTTCGATAACTACCCGCAAATTGCCCCGTTTTTTCGCAACGCGACAAGCAGTCGTAGTACCAGAACGCTCGAATTCCAAATCGAGAATAGTGGGGCCGACTCGCAAATTATGAAATGACAGGCGATTAATCGATTCTGGCAAAGCAGGGTCGATTATTCGCAAGCAGTTATTTTGAGCATCAGGCACCAAGTTGACCATCATTTGTAGTAGTTGGAAAATACTACCAGTAGCCCAAGCTTGCGGAGTGCAGGCAACTGGATACTGCACAGGAGCATTATCACCGTTCCGTTCGTAGCCGCAGAAAAGTTCTGGAGGACGTTGGTAGGGCTGCTGATTAGTCATGTCGAATAAACCCTGGAATATTTCCAGGGCTTGATCGATCAGACCGAGCGATCGCAATCCCATTGCAATCAGAGCGTTATCATGGGGCCAAACTGAACCAGTGTGATAGCCCATTGGATTGTAAGCAGGTGACAAACTACTTAGAGTACGAATGCCCCAACCATTAAACATATCTGGTGCCCGTAAGCGTTCTGCCACACTATAGGCTCTTTCGTGGGTGAACAGACCCAAATGCAGACAATGACCAGGATTTGAGGTAATACTGTCTACTGGCTTGCCATCTCCATCTAAAGCCAGAGCGCAGAAATCCTGGTTTTCCACCCAAAAATCTCGATTAAAACGAACCTTAAGACTTCTAGCCTCTTCTTGCCAACGATCTGCCAAATCAAGCCGCTTCTTCATCCTAGCTATTTCTGCGAGGCGCATTTTTGCCGCATAGACGTAAGCTTGCACCTCACAGAGGGCAATTGGGCCGTTGGCTAATTCTCCCTTGTGGTCTACGATACAGTCACCAGAATCTTTCCAACCTTGGTTAACAAGACCGCGTTTCGATTTACGAAAGTAACTGAGGTAGCTGGTTTGTTGGCTATTGCGATCGATCCATTCCATTGCTGCTATAGCATTCGGCCAAAGTTGCTCTAGGAGTTCTTGATCGTGAGTCCAAGCATAATATTCGGCATAGAGCATCAGCCACAAGGGAGTCGCATCAACTGTACCGTAGTAAGGTGTATGGGGAATTTCATGACAACGAGCCATTTCTCCCAAACGTAACTCGTGCAAAATCTTACCCGGTTCTTCTTCGCGCCATTCGTCGTCCAATTTACCTTGGTATGTCGCCAGTAATATCAGGGTTTCTTTGGCGATTTGCGAATTTAACATCAGGGTTTGAGAAGCTGTAACTAGCGAATCCCGCCCAAATAGTGTCGAAAACCAGGGCACTCCGGCGGAAACAGTTTTATGCTTACCAAAAGATTGGCCCAACAAATACATATCTTGTTCAGCCCGCTTAATCACTCGATTGAAGGTATTCTTATCTGAACTAATGCGTGTAATTTGTTGTACCCAGTTTTGCTCCTCCATCAACTCAGCGGCTTTCGCCTGTCCTAATGTAATGGCAGCGCTCACAGTTGAACTGGATTGGTTGTTTCTCAACATATTCACTCTGTAGCCCAGCTTTTGAGTTTCATGAGAAGCCAACTCTAGCTGCCAAACCGCAGTGTAACCCTTGAAAGAGTCTGGTTGCCGATGTTGAAATAGAATCCGGGATTCCATCACCGAGCCATCCAGACCTTGATAGGCGAGTGTTAAGGATTCTTCCCTAGAGGCGGATGGCTCTTTAGGTACAGCCGCAACGCCATCGACGAGGGAAAATGTTCCTTCCTCAGCCGTCAGTTCCACTAGGCGTAAAAGCCGACCACGTTTTTCTCTGTCATAGCCCCGGACTTCAAATAAATCAAGAAAATCTGCATCAAAGCTGATGCTTAGTTCAAAATTGACAGTTGTTGTGCTGTAGTTAGATACCTCTATTTCTTCAAATAATGCTCCATTCAGCACTATTTCTCGACGAATTCCCACAGTTTCCGCTCTTAGGCGTTCGTCAATTTTGGGGTTGGTACACAAAACTGCGAGTGAAAACCCTTTTTCAGCAGTACTACTCAAGAGTACAGGCGATCGCCCTTCAATTTGCAACTCCAAGCGATTCAAAAATCTCGTATCACAACAAAACAGTCCCATGCTGGGATTGCCATCGTTGAGGGAACAGCCAGAAATATTCCCGATAGTATCTGTCACAAAAAATAAATCATCATCTTTAACCGTCAGTGTTGGTTGTGGTCTTTCACTCACAACACAAGGCCACTCCGGGATCGGTAATTGTTCGGCAGGAATAAAAGTTTTTCCATCCAGGAAAATTTTTTCCGGGGTCATTAGCGTATCCGATGTCATTAGCCAAAGTTCCGTGTACAGGTCTGTATTTTTATGGTCTTTCGAGTCGAGGTCGCTGACCCTCACAACTTCCGAAAAAAAGACGCTCCCTAAAACTCGTTTGAGCCATTCGAGCCAAAGTAATCTTTACATACTGCTGACAAAATAGCAGCGCTCAAATCCATATAAGCAAATCTAGATAAATTTATATTTTATAAGGCTAAAGTTAAGACTGAATAACTAAGGATTTTGAGATAGTTCATTAGTCATTGAACTTTCTCAAGAGACAAGATTATAGTATACTCAGCAAAAATCCGAAATTCCAGTTTTTGTTGGGTATAGAGAGCCTTTGTTTCCAACTATTATACGATTTTGTCTTAAATATCTTTGGTATTTGATTAGACAAATTTATGATAATTAATTAATTGATTAAATTTAATCACTAATTATGGATTAAATTATGTGAATGTCACACTAATGATTTTTGGGTAAGAATATTTATTTAGTGAGCATAAATCAAGGTAGGCAAAGTAGGCGATGTCTGTCTTGAAAAGTGAGGCTCCTAAACTCGCTATCGCTTTGCTAACGGCGGAAGCCGCCGCTACGACGGGCTATGACAACGCGTGGACTATCAATCAAGGAACAGTGGTTATTAGGGAATGTAATAGTTTAAATAATACAATAATTAGTTAGTCCGTACTTAGTTCTGAAAGGTTTTACCTGTGCAAGCAAAAGCATAAGTTGGTCGAGAATGTATATTGGGCATAGTAGGTTGTCAATCAACAAATCAAGTTGTACGCATTCCTACTAGTACACTACGGCGTAAATAAACATACAATTTCAAATGGCACAAGAGCTTGAAATACAGTTCTTTTGACTTTTGACTTCCGCCTTGCGGTACTACTTGGTAACAAAGTGTTACGCCTGCTTTAGCGAAAAGTGCTTTTTAGCGTTCTTTACATATTGCAACTGTCTGTTTAATTTGAGAGTCCCTTGGAATTTGTACAATGCAGCTGTGACGTGGATCTTTTCGAGGTTGAGCGTTTAACAATAATTCATGAGCATTTCGACTTCTGTGCTGAGTGATCTGCTAAAGTCCCTATCCTACTTGCGGCCCCAGCTATATTTTAAGGCTTCACTAACGGCGCTCTCCCACGCGATGGAAGATCAAGTTTTGGCTGCGACTTTAGTCCAACCCCTTGTAATTGCTAGTTTTCAGCGAGAGCGATTCTACCGCCAAGAAGCTCATCGCTACCAGCGACTTGCCTTGCGAAGTAATCAAATATACGTATTATCTGCTCCAGAAACGGATTTCACCAACAGTTCGGAACACTACGAAAAAGTGGCTTTTGACCCAAAGGATGGCTTAAGTCAAGAGTGGCATTTGGTTGTAATTGCTGACAATTATGCTACTTGTTTGGTTTGCCGGGAAAACCTTGGTTCTATTGCTAAAAATAAGCAACTACCGGAACTAAGCCCTAGTCTGGATATTGACACAGCGCGAAGATTTGAGGGAATTTGGACATCGGAAAGGGGAGTTAGCCTGAAAGCAGCCGAATTGCTGTTAGACAGGATTTTGGTTTACAGACCAGAACTGGCAAGTAAAATTGAGGAGGCACGTCAGAGGTTTGCCATCGGGGAGCCGCGAAACCACTCTGGAGCCGAACAGGTTAACGAATATGCTTGTGACATCGATACAGATCCCTTTGTGCAGCGCTTACTAACTTATTTGCAAGCTAGTCAGTACAAATTGCACAAAGCCTACCGTTCTATTGCTGTCCAAGCACGAAAAGAACGATTAGTCAACTCCATTAGCACTGCCATTCGGCGATCGCTCGATCCTCACGAAGTTCTCCAGGTGGCGGCACAAGAATTAGGACAACATCTAGAAGCTTGTCGCTGTTTGATTTATCGCGCCCAAGCCACAGATACCCAAGCCATAATTGAACACGAGTTTTTGACTCCCGGTGTTTTATCTGTTCGTGGGCAAACCTGGGAGTTAGAGAAAAATTCCCTATTTCGGGACATAGTGGAACAAGGCGAAGGTGTTTGTGTGAGCGATACGCTCAGTGAACCTCGTGTTAGCAATTCGCCAGGACTTTCTTTAATTGCCAAAAAGTTTGCCATTCGTTCTTGGCTGATGGAACCAGTGTTCTATCAGGGGCGATTATTGGGCATTGTAGAGTTGCACTATTGCCGGATGCCACCGCACGAGTGCCAACCTGGGGAATTGGATTTGATCGAAGCGATCGCTACCCAAGTGGGAGCAGCTCTTATCCAAGCGGAAGCTTATGCCAACCTAGAAGAACTTAACCAGCAGCTAGAAGCCCTAGACCGCACCCGTAGCAACCTCATAGCCATCACCGGACATGAACTACGTACCCCCCTATCTACAATTCAAGTGTGCCTAGAAAGCCTCGCTAGTGAGCCGGATATGCCTTTGGAGTTGCAGCAGATCATGCTCAACACAGCTCTTTCCGACTCAGAGCGGATGCGAAAACTGGTACAAGATTTTCTCACACTTTCCAACTTGGAAAGCGGTCGGGTGGAATGGCATCCAGAATCCCTCTCCTTCCAAGAGTGTGTAGATTTAGCACTCAGCCGAAATCGCACACGTTCCTCAACGGAAAAGCCGCCTCAAATCAAGACTCAAATTCCCGAAAACCTACCTCTGGTAAGAGCTGACGGTGATTGGCTAGTAGATGTACTGGCAAAACTTATGGACAATGCTTGTAAATTTACGCCACCCCAAGGAGAAATCACTATTAAAGCGATTCACAATAGCCATCAAATGGTCGAGGTGACTGTGGCTGACAATGGACGCGGCATTGAACCGAATCGTTTAAAAGTAGTTTTTGACCGCTTCTATCAAGAAGAAGGAGCGCTACGCCGCACCACTGGCGGGACTGGACTTGGTTTAGCAATTTGCCGTCAAATTGTTAATGGCTGGGGTGGGGAAATTTGGGCAGAGTCAACTGGCAAAGACCAGGGTAGTCAGTTTCACTTCACTATCCCGATTGTTCAGAGTAGCCAACAGGAAAAGCGGACAAAAGTCAAGAGTAAATAGGTATTGGGAATTGGGCATTGGGCATTGGGCACTTGTACTGAGCGGTGTCGTTGGCGCAGCCTAAGAAGAGAAGTATTGGGCATGGGGCATGGGGCATTGGTTTTTAACAAATGACAAAAGACAAAGGACAAATGACTAAAAACTGTTACAGTCTATGACGCGATCGCAATATGATCCTGGTTGCGGTGTTAGGATTCCCTAAAAACATTGAGAGAATACTTTATGGCAGAAACACTCTCTGGACAAACCCCGCTATTCGGTGGCAGCACTGGTGGCTTGCTCAGAAAAGCAGAAGTAGAAGAAAAGTACGCTATCACTTGGACTAGCCCGAAAGAGCAAGTTTTTGAATTGCCTACAGGTGGTGCTGCTACTATGCGCAAAGGTGAAAACCTACTGTATATAGCTCGTAAAGAATATGGCATCGCTTTGGGCGGTCAGAAACTCCGGAAACTCAAAATTACAGATTACAAAATTTACCGGATTTTACCCAATGGAGAAACTACTTTAATTCACCCAGCTGATGGTGTCTTCCCTGAAAAGGTGAATGAAGGTCGTGAAAAAGTGCGTTATGTCCCACGCAGGATTGGGGAAAACCCCAGTCCATCAGAACTCAAGTTCAGTTCTAAAGCTACGCACGACGCATAGGGACTAGGAACTGGGGACTGGGAACTGGGGAAGAAGCAGGGGAGTAGGGAGCAGCTCTTGCAAGGGAGAAGATTTTTCCCCTTTGCAATAGCAGCACCCTGCCCCTCTGCATCTTTTCAATGCACCATGCCCCTATGCCCTATGCCCCATGCCCCATCCCCAATCCCTAAGCAATTTATGGTATTCCCCGATTTCTCAGAATTTTCTCAGCTAGCTCTACAAGGTAACTTTGTCCCGGTATATCAAGAATGGGTAGCGGACTTAGATACACCCGTATCTGCTTGGTATAAAGTTTGTGCAGGTCAGCCCTATAGCTTTTTGTTGGAATCGATAGAAGGCGGGGAAAAGCTGGGACGCTATAGTTTAGTGGGGTGTGATCCGGTGTGGGTTTTGGAAGCAAGGGGCGATCGCACGACCCAATTAAACCGCGATGGATCGCAAGTCGTTTTCGCAGGCGACCCTTTTACAGCTTTAGCCGAATGTTTAGCATCTTATCAGCCAGTCAAGTTACCACAGCTACCACCAGGAATTGGCGGTTTGTTTGGGTTTTGGGGCTATGAATTGATTCGCTGGATTGAGCCGCGCGTGCCAATTTATCCACCAGATGAGCGAAATATCCCTGATGGGTTGTGGATGCAGGTAGACCATCTATTGATTTTTGACCAGGTAAAGCGGAAAATTTGGGCGATCGCTTATGCTGATTTACGTGATGAGAAAGTAGATTTAAAAGCAGCATATCAACAAGCTGGCGATCGCGTCACCCAAATGCTCGAAAAGCTATCTCTACCTCTATCTCCAGAAAAAACCAGATTGGAATGGAAACCGCCAGAAAGTCGCGTATCTGGAGGAGTAGAGGAATACACTAGCAACTTCACCCGTCCTGATTTTTGTGCCAGTGTCGAAAAGGCGAAAGATCACATTAAAGCAGGCGATATTTTCCAAGTAGTAATTTCCCAGCGACTATCAACAACATACACAGGCGACCCATTTGCCCTTTACCGCTCCCTACGTCAGATTAATCCTTCGCCTTACATGGCTTACTTTAACTTCCAAGATTGGCAAATCATCGGTTCCAGTCCAGAAGTGATGGTGAAAGCCGAAACAGATCCAAATGGTGGAGTGATAGCAACGGTACGCCCAATTGCCGGGACGCGTCCACGGGGTAAAACTAGCCAGGAAGATGCAGCCTTCGCTCAGGATTTACTTCAAGATCCGAAAGAAATTGCCGAACATGTGATGCTTGTTGATTTAGGGCGGAATGATTTGGGGCGGGTTTGTGAAAATGGTAGCGTCAAAGTTGATGAATTAATGGTAGTTGAGCGCTACTCCCATGTGATGCACATTGTCAGCAATGTTGTGGGTAAATTAGCACTTGGTAAAACAGCATGGGATTTATTGAAAGCTTGCTTCCCAGCAGGTACCGTAAGCGGCGCACCCAAGATTAGGGCGATGGAAATTATCCACGAGTTAGAATCTAGTCGTCGGGGTGTTTATTCCGGTGTGTATGGATATTACGATTTTGAAGGACAATTAAATACTGCGATCGCAATTCGCACAATGGTTGTGCATGATCAGACAGTGAGTGTACAAGCTGGTGCCGGTTTGGTGGCTGATTCTGAGCCAGAGAAAGAATACGAAGAGACGCTGAATAAAGCTAGAGGTCTATTAGAGGCGATTCGTTGTTTGCGTTGAACTAGCGACTGGGGAGAAAAGACAGACAAGGAAAAGATTTAAAAATTCAAAATTAACTCCTAACTTTTAACTCAGCACTCACCACTGTTTAAAGACAGGTCTAATATCGTTATCAATGCCTGTTGTATAGTAGACATCTCCAGAAATTAAATATGCGTTATCTAGAACCCTTGTAGAGACGCGAA
>NZ_JAQYWQ010000209.1 GCF_029379315.1 Nostoc sp. S13 | reverse complement strand
TTTGACTTTGCCACTCTTCAGATGTACGGAGCTTGTTCAAAACTCAAATAGGATTCCTATATTTAATATAAATTTTACTTAGAAAAAATATATACCAACTTGATATTAAACCTATAGGTGCTGTTAAAGCAATACTAAATTTTCACACTAAAAATAATTATTTAATATAAATTTTATAAGTAAAATTTATACCAACTTGATATTAAGCCTATAATTGCTGTTAAAGCAATACTAAATTTTCACACTAAAAAGAACTAATTACACATAAGCTTTATAATATTTTTGTTAAAAATAATAGAAGCTTAAGGATGTAAAAAAAAATAGGAGCATCTGCTGGATAATACACATCTATTCTAGCTAGAATGCCAAAAATAAATGAACATAAGTCACTTGATGCGGAAATATGTTTGTGTATTTATTGGTATAAATTTCTTTAAATTTACAAAAATGCTAGAGCATTTTTATCTGCTACAAGCCACAGATAAACCAAAAACAAAAAATTCAAGGCTTGTTTTGTTTACTTAGATAATAATTAGTTTCGGGCATATAATATTGTGAAACTAATTTTCGATTCCGAATTAAACAATTATTCCATTTCACTCAAGCTCATGCAACTCTATACAAATCTTGAAATCGAACAACTCCAGCAACACGAAGACCTTCCTTACTTAATTGAAACTATAGAGTGGGTGAAAAATTTTTTAGGAAGACCTCATCCTAATTTAGGAAGACCCGGCGTAGTTTGCCCTTTTGTACCTTACTCTCTGAAGTCAAACAGTATTCGTCTGGCAGTTATTCACGCAAAAGATTTGTATCCAGAACAAGTAGAAGAGATTGTTGGAGCCTACCGAGATATCTTTATGGGGATGCAAGTTAAAGAGCAGGAATTAGCAATCAATAGAGCTTTTTTACTTATCTTTCCTGACATCCATATAGAAGAAGCTTCTAAACTAATAGATAGTGTCCAACAAAAACTTAAACCTTTGTTTGTTGAGTCAGGACTAATGATCGGAGAATTTCATAAACGTAATGAAAGTCCTGGTCTGCACAACCCAGATTTTCGTCCACTTCGTAGCCCTATCCCCTTGTTGGCTATCCGGTTTATGGTTGAACTTGACCTCCCCTTTCTTGAGAGTCCGGCTGATCCACGCTTACGTATTCGCTATCTGGAAGCTTATTTAAAGTGTTTTGGTGACAACTTTACAGATGAAACAAAGTTTAAAAAAGCTCATCAAGCATTGGCTTTAGCAAAAGAACAACTTAAAGGCGAAAATTTGGTAAGTTATTGCATATAAATAAATATCAAATGCTCGAATTCAGGATTGGGCATTTGATGTGGGTTCATCCAGCAGTAAAATCGGATAGTTGATGCAGAGGGCGCGGGCAATATTCACCATTGCTTTTCACCTTCAGAAAAGGTGGTGCCAGACAGCTGGCATAAACATTCCGGCAGGTTGAGGCGATGAAACAATTCCTTTAACTTGGCGATCGCGCTACTTGACGGCGTTGACTTTCTGCCACATTTTCTTCACAATCATGATTGTGGGAAGCTAGGGGAATACCGTAAGTATGGGCAAGCTCAACTAATGGCTCAACTTGTTCGTATCCTTTTGACGATCGCATTCATCAAACTTTGGTAGAAGAAGCGATCGCCAGATATGACAATTTTATAATTGGGCTATTCAAAAACATAGTTTTGAGCCACTTTCCAATAGCGCGAGAACCGCTTCAGGTCAATATAGCCATCATAATCAAAAAATGGTTCTACCTCCAGCACTTGGACTGTTAGCGATCGCTCCATTTGATTGCAGATATGATCAAACCGGGGACTGGAACTGTTGGCTGTGACGACTAAATTCGCATCATGTTCTTTCCCAAAAGCTAAAACCTCTTGTGCCACATCACCACGACGGATAACAACGGGTAACTCTAGCAAGCATTCGTAGATGAAAGCGAGACGTTTGAGACTCAGTTGCCATTCCTCTATCAAAGCCTCGTCCCAAACCCAGATAGCTGGTGCATTTGGGTATTTTTGTAGTACAGGGTTGTATGGACTGAGGCAGTCTCCATGCATCCAAACAATTGGTTTATTCATTTTTCATTTTTTACCTTTCTTCCCATGTTGCCAACTTTGGCTGTTAGCTTGTTTGCTAAATTCCCCTTTAGGAAAAAGTCGCTGTTCTAATTCTTCATAGCTGGCTTCAAAATCACAATGACCGTAAAGCGAACATTTCTGGCAATAAACGCTTTTCGTGTAGCGTTCTAAATTTTCACGGTTGAAAAAATACGGTTTATGACTAAAGGTACTGGCAACCCACTGCCATGACATATTATTGCTAGCAGGATCTCCATCTAAAAGGTGTTCGAGAAACCACTTGGCTCCTGCTTGCCAACGAGTATGCCGCCAATGGACAATGTAAGCCGCTAGCCACATTCGTGCGTGGTTATGTAGATAGCCAGTTTCTCTTAAATCACGGCTAAAGCTGTCAATACAAACTCTGCCTGTGGTTCCTTGTCTGATATCTTGCGGCAATTCGGGTACATATTCATCCACAGTGTAACCAGTTTTGTACTCTTCCTGGTCTTTCCAGATTCCATCCCCTAACTTCACATACAACCGTTGCCAGTAGTCGCGCCAGCCTAATTCGTTAATTAGTTTAGTAGCATCGTCTTGGTGCTGTACCCGGTCAAGGACATAATCTCGAATTTCTCGCAAACTCAAAACGCCATAGCGGATGTAAGGCGAAAGTCGCGTGACTGCACCTGTGAAAAAATTACGTGTTTGCGCGTAGCTTACTGGGTCAATTTTTTGCAGTGCTATCTGTGCCGCTTTACGTCCTCCCACGGTTTCACTGATGTGGTCATCGCGTTCTGCCGCATCTGGAAATTGTTCGCGGAGGTAGGCTACCAACTCATCGCGGTTGGTAAATTCGCGTTGCATATCTTTAGTCATGTGAACTTTGAAGGGTGAGGATAGATAAACAAAAATATCTCTAGGTTAAATCATTATTATGGCGGATAAATATAAGCGATCGCTCTCAACCTCATGAGAGAACTTTTTTCATGGTAAGCGAAGATGAATGAGATGCGTAGGCATAGCCCGCCGCAGGCATCGCATTGATGCCGATTTTCTCCAGGTTCTCAGTAAGTAAAGCTAAAATATCAGATAAATCTGTCACTTTTAGAGACGATGAGCCTGTGCATTAATCCTAACTGCCAAAATACTGACAACCCTGATAATCTACTGCGCTGTCAAAGCTGTGGCTCTGAATTGCTATTAGAAGGACGCTATCGGGTAACTCGTTTAGTGAGCGATAAAGGTGGCTACGGCGATATTTATGAAGTTAGAGATCGCAGTAGTATCCCGAAAGTTTTAAAAGTTCTTAAGGAAGAGAAGAAAAATGATACTAAGGCTATATAACAATTCCAGCGAGAAGCTGAAGTTTTAAGTAAGCTTAATCATCCAGGTATTCCACAAGGGGAAGAATATTTCACATTTTTTCCTATGAATATTCAACAGCCAGTGTATTGTTTAGTAATGGAGAAAATTGAGGGAGAAAATTTACATGAGTGGCTACAAAAAAGAGGTAATCGCCCCATTAGCGAAAAGCTGGCAGTTGATTGGTTAAACCAACTGGCAAACACATTGCATGAAGTACATCAACAGCAGCTGATTCATCGAGATATTAAACCGTCTAACATCATGCTTCAACCGAATGGGCAATTGGTGTTAATCGACTTTGGTATCGCAGGGGGAATTAGTGAAACATACGAACAAAAAAAATTGGCTGGAGAGGTCACGAGAGCAGTTAGTGATGGTTACTCGCCTTTAGAGCAAGCTACTGGAAGTGCCATTCAGCAGTCAGATTTCTTTGCATTGGGTCGCACTTTTGTCCATCTTCTAACAGGAATACATCCTTTTGACTTGTGCGATCAATATAACCATGATATATACACAGATGAGTTAGAGGATTGGCGACAAAAAGCCCCTAAAATTTCTGCCTCGCTAGCAGATTTGATAGATAAACTGATGGCACGTCCATTTAAGAAGCGCCCAGCCAATACCCAGGTAATTTTACAAAAGTTAGCAGAAATTTCTGAGACTTTATATCCTCCCAAATTATATAAGTCTAAGTCGTATAATCAGATATCTACAGTCAATAACCCAAGAATTTTTTTAGCATACACTCTTGGAAGTTGGTACTCTGGTCACTCTGCCTGGATTAGTTCAATAGCCATTAGCCCAGATGGACAGACCTTAATTAGTGCCAGTTATGACATGACAATTAAAGTGTGGAACCTTAATAATGGAGAAGAGATTTTTACTATCACTCTAGATGAAGATGTAGTTAAATGTCTGGTAATTAGTCCAGATGGACATACTTTAGTTAGTGGTAGTACCAAAGGGATAATACAGGGATGGAATATAACTACAGGTGAAGAAATTCATACTTTTGCTGAGGATTCGTACCAAGTTTATGCTCTAGTTATTAGTCCGGATGGGCAAACCTTGTTCAGCGGCAGTAGTGATATTAAAGTATGGAATCTAAATAATAGAGAGCTAGTTCGCACTCTAAGCATACATTCAGGGCCAGTATTCACTATAGCAATTAGTCCAGATGGGAAAACCCTTGTTAGCGGTAGTGAGGACAAAAGTATTAAGATATGGTCAATTTGTACTCTCACTGGGCATTTAGCTAGGATCAGTTCTTTAGCAATCAGCCCAGATGGAAAAACTGTGGTTAGTGGCAGCGATGATAGAACTATTAAAGTATGGAATATGAACTCAAAAGAAGAAAGTTTTACCCTTATTGGGCATTTAGGTGTTATTAATTCTGTAGCAATAAGTCCAGATGGCCAAACTTTGGTTAGTGGCAGTAGTGACGAAAAGATTAAACTTTGGAATTTAAGTACTGGTGAAGAAATTTATACTCTCACTGGGCATTCAGATGCTGTTACATCTTTGGTATTTAGCCCAGACGGACAAACCCTAGTTAGCGGTAGTCGGGACTCTACAATCAAAGTGTGGCAAATACAATAGCTTCAAACTAGAAACACAGCCCTATTGATGCCAATCTAAATACTGCCGATAAATTCATCACACGAGTAAATCAGATTACTCGCTCAATCTATGTACAATTTTAAAACGATTGCAATCTCTCACACCCCATTATGAGCAACATTCCCCAAGTCGGACAACCAGCGCCAGATTTCTCCACTCCTGACCAAAATGGCAATTCAGTCACTCTCGACGACCTCAGCAGTCAGTGGATTGTCCTCTACTTCTACCCCAAAGATGACACACCGGGCTGTACCACCGAAGCGAAAGATTTCACCGAGTTATATCAAGACTTCAGCGCACTGGGAGCGAAAATCTTAGGCGTAAGTCCAGATTCGGGTAAGTCCCATTGTAAATTTATCAGCAAACATAACTTGTCAATCACCCTTTTAAGTGACCCAGAACATCTTCTGACAGAGGACTACGGCGCTTGGCGATTGAAAAAATTTATGGGCAAAGAATATATGGGTGTTGCTCGCTCAACCTTTCTAATTTCACCTGATAAAATTATTGTCTATGCTTGGCCAAATGTAAAAACCAAAGGTCATGCTCAGGCAGTTTTAACTAAATTACGGGAATTAGCAGCCACGTAACGCCACTGAATGCAGGTATAGTTACAGCAATGCTACGTCAATCATATTTATAGTAAAAAAGCAAAAGCAATTATCAATGCGCTGAACTCAATCAATCCTCAAAAAGTTCTGGAAGGTAAAGTAGCTAATGCTCTATAAACTGCCAGCGCGATGATTGAAGTAATAAATTAGACTTCTCGCAAGTTGAAATAAACATGATCAAGTTATCCAAGCCCAAAAAATCACTCTCGCCTACTTAAAGCAAAAATTTGCTCTGCACAAGTCTAAAGATGAGCAATTTTTTACAGAGTGGTTTGACTATATCCCGGAAATTTATGAATTAGAAAAATAATACTTAGACAGAGTTAAAAATAACTATCTCAACGTGCTTGAAAATGCTCCGCTTTTAGAAGAGGCAGTAAAAATGGTGGTATTATCTCCCTTGCTATAGGACTCCTATTTGATTTCTGAACAAGACTAAGAGAGAATACGGAGAGGTTT
>NZ_JAQYWQ010000208.1 GCF_029379315.1 Nostoc sp. S13 | reverse complement strand
AGCTCCAAAATTTCACATTACTAATCAGCTTTTCAGCCTTAACTGAACCGTATTGATTCATGAATTGCCCCTACGGGAAATCAAGGCTTTCACTGCCTTTTTGCGTAAGTCCTATATAGTAATGTTTTTCCTCGTTCCCATACTCCGTATGCGAATGCATTCATTGAGTCTCTGACTCAATTCTGACTCAATATTAACGCCGTTCTATTTATTCCCTATTTCAACTCAAATTCATCAAACTTAAATACTTCCGAATCAGGCTTGCGGGTATCAAAACGATAACTACTTATCGTACCTGTGCCCGTATCAAAGATACTGAAAACCGTAATATCATTACTTGCAATATAAGGCATCGGCTTCCCATCTTCACCCACCAAGGGAGAAATTGTTGGCACTATCGGTTCTAAACCATTGGGATCACCAAGCTTAACATAATCCTCTTGATATCCTATTGGCACTTCTCGCTTTTTGTCACCCCAAGCAGCACCGTAAGTATTGCCCACATTAGATGTTTCCAGAAAGTGCATTCCACTGGAACTAACAAAGCGGTTCCACAAATGGGAATGCCCATAGAATACCAATTGCACATTAGCTGTTTCTAGTAAAGGGACAACATCGCGGATAATATAATCTGCGTCTTTGGGATACTCGTAACGCACTGCTTTGATATTGCTGTTATCCCGTTCAATTATCTGTACTGGTTCTGTATAAGCAGGAACTATATTATCACCCAAAGTGTGGGGTGGATGATGAAACATCACAACTTTGTATTTTGCTTGTTCAAACTCAGGGCTATTGAGTTCTGCCTCTAGCCAATTGTACTGCTTGCTGCCTTTAACAATTGGCTCATAAATCATCTGTCCATAACCCCAACTTTCTGGATTATTTAAATCATTTTCTGCTTCTCGATATCTACCCTTATGCTTTCCATCTAACTTGGGTGTGCGCCACATATTCGTAACGTACAATACCACCAAACGCACATCACCAAAACTGACTGCATAATACCTTTTTCCACCCTCTTTACTTTTTGGTAAAGAGAAAATCTCTTCGTAGGTATTAGTATTAAAAGAATTATCTATTAAAGATTTCTCCGGGTAGATTTTTTGAGCAACGACACGGGGAATTGTATCATCAAATTCATCATCTAAACTTCCCGTCCTGGCAAAGCGCCCCATCACCTCATGATTGCCAATGCAAGTAAACATCGGTGCGTGTTGAATTATTTGTCCACCAGTGTACGTTGTCTTCACACCGTTGTGTGTCATTTCGTATTTAGCACGACCTTGTAAACCGGGAAACAACGCACCACCACTATTATCATCAAACCATTCTGAGGCGCGATCGCTGACATTAACCAAATCACCAGCAAACCACACTCCATCAACTCGTCCAACTGTTTCTACCACCTTTTGCAGATTTGCAGATGTCATCGGCTTTAACTGATGGTCAGAAGTCAGCAGAATTTTTAATGGTGTATCCGGTTTTGGAGTAGCTGCAAGGCTAAAAACATTACTGCTAACACTCTCGCCGTCTTCTCGCACACTTGTAATGCGATAGTTTACCCGCAAACCAGGAGTTAATCCAGTAACCTCAGCCTCATGTCGCCAAATCTCACGGTGGACGGGTTTTTGATCAACTTGACCGTCTTTGGTTTGGTTTGGAACTTTTGAGTGTTGGTCTTCACGCGTGCGACTGAGTTTAGTAGTATTTGCCTTAGCAGTATGTTTAAGATTTTCCCCGTAGGTTACTGTGTGATTAACACCAGCAAACTCAGTAAACCAAACTACTTGCACTGAGGTTTCAGTTGGCAATTGCAAAAATGGGTCGGTGAGCAGTTGGGGTGCTGATGTCATAATTGTTTGCCCAAATGAACGCACATTTACCACAGTAAAGCATATAACAAGCACAAGCATAGCCACCAAGAATATTTTACGGCTGCTTAAAGGTCTGAGCATGAGTAACATACCAAATTTTTTTAGGTGTCCGTGACTTAACGCAATTTTATTATTAGCCTTTTTGCGGACAGAGTTAAAATTTTTTCCTCCATTCAACCTCTAGTTTCAGCATTACGCTTCATCTGTAGACTTCTCCAGTTTTTATCAAGTTTTAGACTATATTTTTACTAAATTAAATGTAATTACTGAACCAAATATCATCTGAGTTAATTTAATTTATATCTTTGTTTAAACATACTACTTATATAAATTATTTCATTAGAGATTAATTGTTTTTAAGGTTATTCAGTACCTGTTATAAAACTCATATCTGATTTATCAAGTATAAATACTTATCAAAGCAGCCAATTTATGGCGAGTAGTGCAACCTTTTAAAAATATTTAACAGTGATTTAACACTGGCAGTTTTTTAAGGTTTATTAAGTACAAATTGTCTAAAAAGAGAATAAATAGCATTTTTTTTCTCGCTATCATAGCTGTTTCAGATCACGATCACCTTCTGGGGGCACAGATAGATTGACCTCACGAAGTTTAGTGAGATAATAAAGTTGTGAGGGACAGAACGGACGCAACTTGATTATTAAGGGGGAAAATTATGAAACTCCAGCTATTAGCGGCCATTGCCTTAGCAACTCCCCTATTGTTCACTAGCTCGGTTAGAGCTGGGAATCCGCAGGACTTACAAAAGCTGCTTTCAACTGGGGAATGTATCCGGTGTGATCTATCGAAAGCTAACCTCAGTGGCGCTCATTTAATTGGTGCTGACTTGAGAGGCTCGAAGCTGCAAGGAGCCAACCTTGTAGGGGCTAACCTCGAAGGTGCTGACTTAACTGGTGCAAACTTGGCAGGTGCTAACCTAACATCGGCTTATGTAACTAATGTGAATTTAAAGCAAGCCAATCTCAACGGGGTAAATTTTACTGGCGCTACGATTAACGATTCTAATGTGTATCAAGCATCAATGAATGATCTTAATCTCACTGATGCGAAAATATTTAACACTGGGATCGGTATTGGTGGAGAAGATGCCGAAATTCCCGATTGGAAATAGGCTGAACTGAGTAGGCAGGTTAAAATAAACACAACATAGGTTTTTGCAAGTTTTAAATCAGAGAAACTGGTTTTTTATCAGCATTATCCTTAAAATCTGCCAATCAAAATTGAACCCTCTCTGGCTGGTAATCACTTTACTATGACGAAAGCAGAGGGGGTTTTTTATGGGAATTGAGCCGATATCCACACAAAAATGATCCTCTTCCTAATCTCTATGAAGTTACAGATGTCAATACAGTAGGATTATTTAGGTAGCAAGTACGACGACAACAGTAAGTGTAGAAAATCTACTGCTAAGGTGAAAAGAATTGATCCTATTGTCACAATAGAATTAAGTTACTATCCCCTGAATTCCTTATGAGTGAATCTATCACTTTGACAGACGCTGGCTTATTACCAGAAGATTTGTTACCAGATGTTAGTCATTTGGTAACAGAGGATGAGCAACCCTTGGATAATCTGCCATCTGAAAAACAACAACGGCTACTGACAGAAACTCTTTACAGTTCTTGGAACGGCGCAAGTAATGCCCAAGGGTTTCTCGTGGCCGCCAATGTGGGGTTGTTTCCCAGTAGTAACCAACCGCCGATTGTGCCTGATGTATTCTTGAGCCTGGATGTACAAGTAGCTGAAAACTGGTGGGAAAAACGCCATCGCTCTTATTTCTTCTGGGACTTTGGTAAACCGCCAGAGGTGGTAATTGAAATTGTTTCAAATCGAGAAGGCAATGAAACAGGACGGAAAATCTTAGAGTATGCCAGGATGCGGGTAATGTACTACATTATCTTTGACCCAACTCGGCAACTTCGTGGTGAAGTTCTACAGATGTATGAGTTGCAAGGGCGGCAATACATACCCATGAGTGAGCAATGGCTGACTGAAGTTGAGCTAGGTTTATGTTTGTGGGAAGGTGCGTATGAAGGTAAGCGGGATGTTTGGCTTAGGTGGTGTGATGCCACAGGGAATATGATTCCTACTGGTGCAGAACGAGCCGAACAAGAACGCTCACGAGCCGAACAAGAGCGCTCACGAGCCGAACAAGAGCGAGAAGCCAAAGAAACTGCCCTGCAACGAGCTGAACGCTTGGCGGCACAGTTACGAGCATTGGGTGTTGAGCCGGAAGTCTGAGGATGGGGAATAGGGAGTAGGGAGTGGGGTAATTCAATTAATTGAAAAACGCTGTAAGAGCGAAATTGCTAGGAAACCCCTTAAAAATAAAAAACCCGCCGTAGCGGGTTAAACAACAAAACTATGAACATTGAAAACTTGATTTAGCTGGAATACCTCATTTCAGCTTCCAGTTGACGAATCAGTTGTTCGTCGCCCTTTGCTCTGGCTACTTCCAAGCGATGCTCTAGGCTTTTTTGAATATTCGCTCTGTGAGCTTCTTGTCCTTTGCTCACACTTTGTAGTCTATTTTGACTCATAGTGATTACCTTTTTAATTTTTCACTTTATGTCTTGTATTCATAACATAACACATATTTTGTAGCTGTTGTTACAGAAAAGTATTTTTTTGTGTAATTAATTTGATTAAGAATTATGTACAAGAATCAGATAGATCAACAACCACTCGTGACTTTACTGAGCGATTTTAGTGATCGCAATGTTTATGTAGGCATAATGAAGGGAGTCATAGCCCAAATTAACCCTAGACTGACGGTGGTAGACTTAACACACCAAATTCCGCCGCAAGACATTGCCGCAGCCAGGTTTTGCCTGATGAATGCTTATCCCTATTTCCCTGTTGGGACAGTGCATGTGGCAATAGTAGATCCGGGTGTAGGAAGCAAGCGACGAGCGATCGCAGTAGAATTTGCTCAAGGGTTTCTGGTAGGCCCAGATAATGGTATATTCAGTGGGGTACTCAGTCAAAGTCCAGCGATCGCAGCCGTCGAACTCACAAATCTTAACTATTGGCGAACTCCTCAACCAAGTAAAACTTTTCACGGTAGGGATATCTTTGCACCAGTGGCAGCTAGTCTTGCTAGTGGTGTCCTTCTCAAACAGCTAGGACAAGAAATAGATCCAGCAAGTTTGGTAAAACTGGATGTCGGCGAGTGCAAACAAACAACCACTGGTGTAGTGGGTTGCATTCAATATATTGACCACTTTGGTAACTTAGTGAGCAACATTCCAGGGAGTTATATCCAAGGCAAAACTTGGTGTGTGCAAACCGCACTTTTGAGTATACCAGGCGGTGAAACTTATAGTGATGTCAAGGTTGGAGAGGCGATCGCATTAGTTGGCAGTCACGGCTGGGTAGAAATTGCCATTAATAGCGGCAATGCTCACTCACAGTTGCAGTTAGGTTGGCAAGAAACGCTTCAAGTTGTGCTAACTTAAATACTGCACCTGGTGAGTGCCGCATCAAGAGAAACATCAAAGTTATATCCTCTTTCCACAGTTGGCAGATGTCCTGGGGGGAAGCTTTTAAAGTTTGGTTCCTTACCAGGTTTATACTCATATCTTTTAGTTTGCTGATTATAGTTCCACTGAATCAGCCACTCACCTGTTAACGTTTGCCATCCAACCGCGTCATACATCTTGCGATAGTCGTTTTTTTGTTCCCTCAAAATCTTTTCTTGAGCGCTAAAGCCCAACTTCCCATCACTGGCTGTACTCCAAAGCCTGTCAATGGTTTTCAAATCAACACACGAAAGTGCATTCATTTCATCTTTGGCAATAGCACCCTCCGCTTGTGCCTTAGTCCCTGCAACATCTAGCATTCTCAAGTAAGTTTCTCGGTCAGCCTTTTGCCAATCTTTACTTTGCAAATATTTCTGCAACTGGCTGTAATCGACATTGCGGGCTGTGGTAATTTCTACTTGCTTCAATGAGCTAGGATTAGTAGTTGTAGTTGTGTTAACTAAATTAGTGCTTCCTGGGCTTTTGTTCTCAGACTTAAACCGCGTTAAGGAATATCCAATCCAGCCCAAAACAGCAAATATACCTATAAGACTTGCTGTGATTAGTAAGGTTAGTACCAGAACAGTCTGATTATTCTTTGCCATTTTGGATACTTCTGATTACTTTGAACGCCCCAGATCAAATTTAGTCTAACTCTTAGAGGGTGTTTGAAAAGTCGAGCAGGTTGTAAAAAAGCTCTCTCAGTATACGCTG
>NZ_JAQYWQ010000082.1 GCF_029379315.1 Nostoc sp. S13 | reverse complement strand
CTGGATGATTTAGCTTATTTACTACTTGCTTATTCCGGAAAGTGACAGAAGAGGGCTATAGCAATCCTAAATGAGTTGTGAAAAATCACAGTTGTTGATAAAGTGAATACTGCTGGTAGTAATAAGGCACATAACAGTACGGATGGAAGAGTTGATAGAGTTCATTCAATCAAACCCAGACCCTAGAGAATTAAAGCGGGCACTTGCTGTACAAATGGTGATGCAAAATTATAACCATTCAAAAATTAGAAACATTTTAGGAGTGTCTGCAGGTTTTGTAAGCAAATGGAAATATATTTTTGTAGAACAGGGCATCACGGGATTGAGGCTATCGTATAAAGGGTCAAAGAGCTATCTTGATTCGGCACAAAAACAAATGGTATTAAATTGGCTTGAACAGAGGAATTACTGGCACCTCTCAGAATTGAAAGAGTACATAGAAGATAATTTTAATATAATCTTTGAATCTCTTCAAAGCTATTACGACTTGTTTAAAGAGACCCATATAAGTTGGAAAAAAACACAAAAAAAGAATCCTCGTAAAGATCCAGATTTAGTTACAAAAAAAAACTAGAAATAAGCGCATGGCTGGATGCACATAAGCGTGAGATAGTATCTGGAGAACTCGTAGTTTTCTTTGAAGATGAGTGTCATCTGTTGTGGGGAGACATTTGTGGTTATATTTGGGGTAGTCAAAAAGAAAGGATTGAAGTTCCAGTAATCAATGAACGAGAACGACAGACATATTTCGGCGCTCTAAATTATTACACACAAGAATTTTTGATTAAGCCTTGTGAAAAAGGCAATAGTCGCAATGCAATTGCTTTCGTAGAATATTTAATTTCTCAATATCCAAAAAGTCGTATAGCCATCATTTGGGATGGAGCCAGCTATCATCGTTCTGCCGAGTTTAAAGCTTATTTAAATAAGATTAATCAAGGATTAAATGAAAACGAATATCAAGTGACTTGCATTCGCTTTGCTCCTAATGACCCATCACAAAATCCTGTAGAGGACGTCTGGTTGTATGCTAAAAACTTTATTCGAGAGTTTTACCACTTATGTAAATCATTTTCTCATATCAAAAGATTATTTGAACTTGTAACTCATTATCAAGTTTTTGAGTTTCCGAAAATATTTATGTATGGCTCATTTTTTTCACAACTCCTGCACGGATAGCTATACTCACATCTTGCACCTGGAAATTTAATGTCAATTCCTTGACTAAGTGTCTGTTCCCTCTGAAAAACATCTCGGCTCAATGCCCTCACTATTCCACTGTTAATGTCCAAATATTAAAGTTCAGGGATTTATAGTTTTTGAACTCGGCTTCAGATATGTCTAATTTTTGCATTGCAGTTAGCTGATAACTTCCGTCTATTTGTGGAGAGATGCAACTCCTAAAACCTAAGTGTGAAAAAAAGTCCACAATCTGTTGTTGATTATCAAAGCCTGTTTTGTACACATCACGCTGCGTTGTACCTTGGACCCCTTGCGCGATATTCTGCAATTCTGAGTAAGTCTGTAAACGTCCTTCATGTTCAGCGTTTGTTAGAAAATCAGGAGTGATCCACGCACCACCGAAGCGGGAAAGAACCGAATGGATGTTGCGTGCTGCCCTCTCCTTTTCTTCCATTGAAAGGTAATGATAAAGTCCTTCGTGGATGACGGCTACTGGATGATTTGGCTTAAAGTGACGGATGGCTGATTCAATTTCAGGAAACGAAAGAATGTTTACGGCATCAAAGAATAAATTCTTGCGCTCTCTTAGACCGTGATTAGATATAATTCTTGACAGGATTTGTTGCTTTTCTTCAGTAAGCTCAGGAAGATCTGTCTCCACATAAATATACTCTGGGTCTTCAGTCATAGCTAGTCCACGAAATGATAGCCCACTGGCTAATTCCAAAACCTGCGTAATGCCCTCTTTCTTTATCGCGCTGACAATACTTTTATAACGTATCTCAGCAGCAAGAGCTGCCCATTTCAAAAATTCTGGTGTGAGGTTCGTTCCTTGTGAGAAATTTTTTAAAACATCTTCTGCATGTATCAGTGTAGCAACATCCCTGGTAAAGGGAATATCTGAAAATTGCCGGAAATAAGCCACCAACTTGGCAGTCGGGCTAATCTTATTATGATCAGGACTAGTCGTTTTCACTGATTTACTCCTATTGTTGTTAGCTCAGAGGATATTGTCTATGGTAAAGAGATTGTACTCTAAATACTAACCTTATAGAGGTTTGGATGTAGAATTATATAAATAATTAGCTGAAAGAGCTTAAGCACAATATAAATCAAAAATGCATAGTGATAAACCTTTCTGGCATCCATTAGCTGAAGAATCTTTGAAGGCAGACGGGGAAATTGAATATAATTGCTGGGCAGTTGCAAGTTTTCATATTTTCGCAATTGTTAAGCACCCTGAAAATAAAAAACTTGAAGAAAGGATAATTGAAAATACTTTTTACAATTAAGGGTATCTGGGAATTCAGACGCGGCAACTTCTGCCCTGGCGATCACCCTTATTGCAACATCTAGAACTTAATTCCAGGGCTCTTGTTGACCGACGGCTCTTAGCGAAGCGTTTCCCAGATACCCGTCGGCACTCCACACGCTTATGTGTATTTACTACATTTTTCGGGCTGATTCATTGATTTTTTCTGCGCCTTCACCTGAATTTGTTCAGAGTATCAACAACTGTGATTTTTTACAAATGATTTAGGATTGCTATATCTATAATTAATTATATTAATTATTAAGTTAATATCAACTTGTTACGGATTACTATAGCCTCAGAGGATGGCTAATAAGTATAAAATATTTCCCCTGCTTCCCCCTCTTAAAAAGTAAGGTGGTTTCATCCGATGGTAGAAAAATGTCTAAGCCCTAAACTTCTATTCACTTTTGATTAAGTTTTTATAATTAGTTAACCAATAAAGAAATAAGAATATGAGTATGAGGTTTGCGGAGCGTCTCGTAGAGAGCGTCATTACGAATTCCGCCTTGCTGTAGTAGGTATTTAGGACTTGTGCGCTGGCCTTATGTTATGCCATAGGCTAACGTACCATCTGAGATTTTCGGTGCGTTAGAACTAATATTCATAACCTACTCTATTAGATTCAAGCCAATGTGGATGAAGTTTTCCGACTTGTGTATAACCCTCTTTTGTCACTTTGGGAGAATCTAATCGCCCAAACGTTGTCTCAGAATTTGGCTGAGATTATTGTTTTCCGAGAGTGACAAAACAGGGATAAGGTAGACCAGGAAAAGGAGAGAATTCAAAGTTTCTCTTCTGCAAGGAGAGAGGAATGGAAGTTAAGTTTTCCAAATAAGAGTGAAAAGTTAGGCAATCATCCAGGATAATAGTAGTTTTTCTAGAAAGCAATTAGCCTTAAGTAAATGCGATTGATTGAGAGTTAATCTTACTGGCACTCACACCGGAAATTAGGATTGTTTCTTGATTGAATAGAGAATCTAATTTGAAGACAGCACCATCTTTGCTATCTGTAATATTTATAGTACCTAGCGTAAGACCAGTATTAATATAACTCCAGCCATCTAATACAATCTTATCAATACCAACTTTGAAATCTTTAATGACATCAAAGTCATTTCTTAACAAGGTATCGCCACTTTTGAAAATAAATTTGTCATTACCATCGCCACCAACCAAGACATCATCACCACTACCACCAATCAGGACATCATTGCCTAAACCGCCATAAAGTGTATCATTGCCATTGCCACCATCTAGCGAATCATTACCTTGGCCTGCCTCAAGGATATCATTACCTCCAAGTACAAACAGGTCTGCCCCAGTCCCTCCGGTCAACAGATCGGTTTCCCCAAGACCTAGTGACTTTCCTCCGAAACTTTCCTGGCTACCCTGACCCACACCCACGAGGACATCATCACCAGCACCGCCGATGAGAACATCATCATTGCCGCCCCCTTGGAGGGTGTCATTGCCGATGTTGCCATTTAGAGTATCCTTTCCAAGATCGCCGAACAGAAGGTCATTTCCGAAACCGCCATCGAGGTTGTCGTCGCCATCGCCCCCTTCCAGCCGATCATCCCCACTATCGCCACTGAGGGTGTCATTGCCAGCATCTCCATAGAGGAAATCGTTTTGGCTTAGACCGAATATTTTATCATTCCCGTCACCCCCATAAATCGTATCGATGCCTCCCCCTGTAAAAATACTACCACTGGCTCCTTGGATGAAGTCATTGCCGCTTCCCCCATAAATGAGATTATTGCCAGTGATATCGAAGATGCGATCATTACCGGCTCCGCCCAATAAGGTGTCGTTACCCAGTCCGCCTTGAATATTGTCATCGCCATCACCGCCATCTACTCTGTCGTTGCCATCACCACCATCGAGGAAGTCATTGCCGATGCCACCCAGAAGCGTATCATTGTCGTCACCTCCAAAAAGATGATCGTTGCCATCGCCACCATTTAATAAATCGTTACCCTGGCCGCCCTGAATTAAATCATCTCCCCCTAACCCCAATAGAGTATCATCACCGGAATTTCCAAAGATTTCATCGGTTACAGCAGTGCCTGTAAGTGAGTCATTACTGCTGGTTCCTAGTTTCAAAGCCACAAAATTTATCTCCTGAATTTGAAAGTTTAAGTTTAGATTGATCGCAGTTTGCTATTAGGTAAAACGACCCGTTTAACCACAAATTTTTAGTTTTTAGTGGCGCTGGATTTTGTAAATATGTCCTAATTTCATCTTGGCTTCCTGGTGTTGAAGATTAAACTCTAAAGCTTTTTGATAGCAAAGCGATATCTACGATGGGCTATGCCTACGCTTCTTGTTCTTTTCCTTGTTCTTGCAATACCACGCCCAAGTTATAATGAGCTTCAACCAAATCAGGCTGTAGTGCGATCGCAGGTCGATAGTAAACAACAGCAGTTTGCCAATCAGCTGCTTGTTTGCGGGCATTGCCTAGCTGATAATTCAATTCAGCATAATAGGCTTGTTTCTCTGTTGAGAGCTTCCCTTGAGCAAAAAGCGCATTCCCTAAATTGACTTCCGCTTCTACGCAGTTTTGCTGAAATTCTAGAGCTTTTTGATAGGATGCGATCGCTTCTGACCACTTACCTTGTTGTTGCAAGGTGTAGCCCAAATTATTGTAAATTGTCCCTGCATCTGGTCGCAAAGCAATAGCTTTTTTGTAAGCTTCTTCAGCTTCTAGTAACTGTCCTTGGGCTTGATGCAAATTGCCTAAATTAAACCAAATTTTTACAGAGTTAGGCTGAACTTGCGAAGCTGCATTCAAATGCTTCAGTGCTTCCTGTAACGCACCTTTCTGCTGTGCCAGCATCCCTAAACTGTATAATGCTTCTGAATAGTCTGGTTGTTTTTCGATTACCTGACGATATAGCTGTTCAGCATCATTTAGGCGATTAGCCCGATGATGTTGAACTGCAAGTTTAAAGACTTCAGAAATATCTTTGGTATCAAATTGTCTTGGTTTATTAACCAGCTGCAAAATAAAATCTTCCAGCGCTCTGACTGGTTTTAGATCGCCATATAATTTATACTTGTTTTCTGCCACTTGCTGGGAGATATATTGCCGATATTCAGCATCTTTCCCCAGACGGATGGCGATTTTTACGTATTCTGCTTTATTTGAGGCGATCGTTTCTTCTATACCCATCATCTTTAAAATTGCCAAAGAATGCCGTGTCCGCATCACTTCTCCTGGTAAAGTGACAACCGGAATATTATGGGCAATAGATTCTAAAGTAGAGTTACATCCAGACCAACCAATACTATCCAAGAAAACATCAGCTAAGGCTGTAATCCCAGCAAACTTTCTGCTATTCATGTGAGACAAAAATAAACAGTACTTTTGATAATCCAACCCGAAGCCTGCAAAAGCATGGTTTAAACGCTGGCGGAATACTTCTGTAATGTCTTCACTTTCGTGTTTAATAAACACGAATTTAGAATTTACTAACTCTTTGGCAATTGCGGGAAAAACATCATCATGATTTGGCAAATATTTATATAATGACTGGCAACACCAGAAGAGAATTTCATTCTCTTTTAAACCTATATCTGATTTCTTAATTACTTGAGGTTCAATTGCTAAAGGTGTGTAATGAATAGATAGATTGGGTAATCTAACTAACTTTTCTGTATAATGTTCTTGAGCATTTTCTGGTTCCATTAAGTCACTGCTCAAGTAATAGTCAATTGTTGGTAGTCCACTGGTATCAGGATGTCCCCAAGATGTCATTTGAATTGGCGCTAATCTCAGAGAACCCAGTTTTACTGTGATTGAGTCCATTCCAAATTCGGGTAAAATCAGGATATGTAATTTATCTTTTGTTATTACCTCACACCATTCTTCAATCGAGGGAACACCTTGAACAAATTTATCAAAAGTCTTGATGGCACTGATTGTCCAATAATCTTTTTTGACCCCAGTGTGATAACCAAATAATTCAAACTCACTTCGATCCAGATTTTCTACCCAACCTTTAATCGGGATTTTCCAATTAGAATGATTATAGAAAAACCTAGAGACAATACCAATACGAACCTTTTGATTTTTATCTAAATTTTGGAGAACAAGCGGCTGGCTATATTGGGGATAACGACTAGACATAATCTGGTAAATCATTTCCCCATAAGTTCGCTGTAAATCTCGGTCATTTAAGCCTTGATATGTTAAATAAAAGGGCTGTAATGCTCCCACAGACTCAGCTGCTTTTGCCCGTTCTTCCTGATTAGTTAATTCATAACCTTTAGCTAAATTTTGTAAATGCTCTTGATACTGATTTCGTCTGAATTCAATTTCATCAACACTGGAATAGATAATTGGTAGTTGGCTGATACAAATACCCAATTTAGCAGCAGCATAGCTTGGCGTAACTTTGACAGCTTGTTCAAATATTTGTACTGCTGCTTCTATTTTATTATTATCTCTAAGTAGCGTTCCTAAATTGTAATAGATATAATCAGTATCAGGTTGAATTTTGAGAGCTTGTTGATAGCATTCTCTGGCGGCATCAAATCTCTTTAGTGCCTTCAGAGTATTTGCCAAGTTGTTATGGGTGATTACCAAATCAGGTTGAATATTTAAAGCTTTTTTGTAAGCTTCTATTGCTTCCTCTAATTTACCTTTTTCCTGGAAATAATATCCTAAGTTGTGATAGGCGTAAGGATAGTCTGGTTTAATTTTTATTGCTTGTTGGTAAGACTTAAGGGCATCATTTAATCGCCCTTGTTTTTGGAGTACCTCTCCTAAATTATTATGAGCTTGTACCAAATCTGGTTGCAATGCAATAGCTTGACGATAATATAACTCTGCAATCTTGAAATCCTCTACTTGTTGCCTACCTAAGGCAAACTGCTGATTTAAGTCTGCATAGTGGACTTGTTCTTCTGGTGGTAGCTTTCCTTGAAGATAGAGAGCATTACCTAAATTGACTTGCACTTCTATGCAGTCGGGTAGAATCTTCAGTGCTTTTTCATAGCAGGCGATCGCTTCTTCTAGTTTACCCTGTTGTTGCAGACTAAACCCCAAGCTGTTGTGTATTGCCGCTGCTTCTGGCTGTAATTGCAAGGCTGCTTGGAAAAATTGCTCTGCATTTTGATATTGTCCCCGCTGTTGCGCCAGCATACCTAATCCATATACTGCCTCTAGCTGCTGGGGATTTACGTCTATGATTTGACGATAAACCTCTTCGGCTTGAGTCAAGCGCTTGGCTCGGTGATGTTGAATCGCGAGTTTGAGAGCCTCAGTAATTGTAGTCATAACTTATACAAATATATTTACTTCACACGTCTTTTGTTCCGATATCTGCGAGAAACTCAAGTTTCTGAAACTTATAACTGAATTTGGTTAAAAGTGCGTTAAAACTGAAATTTTGCACCCATTCTCAACAACCGTAGGTCAGGCGCAAAACACAAGGTCAAAATAAGGGCTTCAGGTAATGGTAGGCAGTGCCCACCCTACTTTAATAGCAATAGAGAATATTAACCCAGAGTTTTAATTCAGGGCAGGCAAACAGCACACAACTGTAGCCTGGGTTGAGGACTAAATCTTGTAAAAATTTATTGTGGAAACTGTTACTTGACAGCAAACGATGTATTATAGGTAAAAGCCGAAGGCTCAAATGAGCAGAGAACCTTCGGCTATTGTATGAATCTAATAGGCTTTCAAGCCTAACTCTACTTGCATGAGTTAATACTCTTTGTGAGTAGAGTTTAATTATGAACTGGTAGCATATACGGACTATGAATTAGTCGTTGGTAGCAGATAGAGACAATGAGTTCGCTGCAGAAGAATTAGAATCCGTATTAGTGAAACCAAATGTTTCAGCTAGGGTGTTGTTACCCAATGCTGTAGCTTGGCTTTCAGAATTAGCTAAGTTGCCCTTAACGGTAGCGACGGAATTTACACTCTTATCGACGTTAATGGTCTCGTTAAGAGTAGCTACGATCGCTATGTTCTTTGTCGCAACAAAATCATAACCACCAAAAACTTCTTCAGAGGTAATTTCCAAGTAGTTTAGATCATAAATAATCATTTGAGTTTCTCCTGAGATTTGTAAGTTTGTGAATCTTTTCTATAACCAACTTATTTTTATTAGCTACATACTTACTATAGTTTATCCCTCAAAAAATTCAATCCTTTTTTTAGGGACTTTTGATTAATAAAATTAATACTTTAACTTCAAAATTTTTCATTTATAGAATTAATTAAAATTACAAAAAATTGCATAGAAAATAAGATAAAAGTTATAGTTATCCTTGTCCCGCAAAAGTTACAACAATTTAAATTAGTTTCTAATCACGCGAGAATACTAGCTTATAAATGTAATCACAAAAACCTAAAAACGAAAATGTATGAAATTTTTAAGTAAAGAATCTCAGCATCCATAATATTTTTTAAAACTCGCTCTATCTCCGCGAAATTAAGCAAGATAGTCAGCTACAAAAATATTTGGAATTTCCTCACCTATTGAGTATTGGTGAATGACATATCTAGCAATTGCTCCGGCGAACGCACATTTGCGTCAGAGTCGAACTGAGTAACTATTTTCATAGTGTTGATTTGTTGCTTTAACCATTGAGAAAATGATTCTGTAATGATTTTTTGGCGTAACTGTTCATCGAGTTGGGGTTGAATTACTTCTTCCACCCAAATTAAATGCACCCCCTTGGGAGTCGTAATCGGTTTGAGAGCTTGTGGTGGTGCAGCAGCAAATACAGCTGCTGCAATCTCTGGACGAAAATCTTTACGGTATCGGAGTCCCTGGTATCCATAAGCACGGCGGAGTTCTGGTTCTGGGATATATAAACGAGCAATTTCCGGAAAATTGACTTCGCCTTCTTCTAGGGCATAAAAAAGCTCTAAAGCCAAGTCTCGCTCCTCGAAGACAACTTCGTAGGTAATGGCGGCGACATAATCTAGTTGGTGTTCATAAAAGTACTTTTTGACTTGAGCAGAAAATAAATGATTTGCTAACTTCCGCCAAAGGATGTTGTTGTAGGCTAATTCTTCAAACTCATTCACAGACAGGTGGTGTTTTTCTAGCCATGTCCAGGTTTCTTTAGCTTTGACAAGCTTTTTAGCGAACCGTAAGTCATCTCCTTCTTGCTGTAATTCTTTTGGTGTGACTGTAATTCCTAGCTCTTGAGCTGCTTTGGCAATAATCCTTTGTGATGCGATCGCTTCCACGACATCAGGTATCTGACAACAGAGTTTGAGACTCTGAATGATATCTGAACTGGAAATGGTCAGATGGTGGGGCATAAGATGATATCTCCAATAATTAAGGGCATTGGGCACTTGTACTGATTTGTACTGAGCGGCGTCGAAGTAGCGTTCGCGCTAGCGTCTCCGTTGGCGCAGCCTCTTTGTCAGGAGAAGGAGAAGTGGTAAGGCAGCTGTAGGCATCGCTGTGACTACATCTCCAAACCGCCTTTTTGCAGTTTCTTGAACGGATCTAAAACAAAGTCAATCACCCGCCGTTGGCGAATGATCACTTCAGCATTTGCTGTCTGACCGGCACCGAATGGAATACGTTTGTTGCCATTTTCGACATACTGCTTTTCTAGGGTGATTTCTAGCTCATAGGTTTCGATGTTCCCTTGGGGTATTTGGTTAACTTTCGAGTCAGGAGAGATCCAAGTAACTTTCCCTTGCACAATTCCATACTCTTGGAAGGGATAGGCATCAAACTTGACCTTGACTGGCATTCCTACCTTCAAGAAACCACTATCCTGATTCGGTATTTGAGCTTTGAGTACAAAGTCTGCATTCTTGGGTGCGATTTGGGCAATCCTTTGACCGGCTTGTACTACTGCTCCCGGCTTAGTGGTGGGTAATTCAAAAATCACCCCATTAATCGGCGATCGCACCACTCGTTGCTGCATTTGAACTCTTATAGATGTAATCTGGCTTTTAGTCTGAGCCACTTCTGATTGCGCTGCTGTTATTTGCGTCTGTAGGTCTTTTAGCTGTTCCTGATTTTTCATTACAGCCAGTTTTCCGGCTTGCATCAGACTTTTATAGCTACTTTGTTCTTCTTGCAGTCCCGTTTGCAGCAGATCGGAGTTCAGTTCCAGTAAAACCTGTCCGGCTCTGACTGTATCTCCTTCTTTAACCCTAACTGCTTTGACACTCCCACCAGTTTGAGAATCTAATTTTTGAGTTGCACCTTTAGGTTCTATACGCCCTCTGGCGCTACCAGTCTCATCGACTCGCGAGAGAGTAGCCCAAGGCAAGATTAGACCAGCAAAGCCGATGAGTAGATACAACAATCCACGAGTCCAAATTCGAGGTAAGGCATTGAGTAATCCTTCGGTACCGTAGTGCAAATCTTGACTGTCATTTTCTGTCTCTGTCTGCTCGTTGAACTCTAGAGATTCCTCTTGCTGTGTGTAACTTTGATGCTCATTTGGCTCATCTTTGGGAAGTGGGGATGATCTATTGGTATTTGGCATGGTTTTATTTTCGATAATGGGGAGTGGGTAGAGACGCGATTAATCGCGTCTGTACTGGGGAGATGGGGAAGATGAGGAGAATGACAAATGACAAATCTCAACTAACTTGAGCGAGTTGTTGTTGATTCAGGTAGTAATAATGACCTTTTTTAGTGATTAATTCGTCGTGGGTACCGCTTTCTACCAAAACGCCTTGATCTAAAACCAAAATCAAGTCAGCGTTGCGGACTGTAGAGAGGCGATGGGCAATGATTAGACTTGTGCGCCCTTGAAGGATTGTTTTGAGGTTGTTTTGAATAATTCTTTCTGATTCCGAGTCTAGGTGACTAGTAGCTTGATCAAATAGTAATAACCGAGGATTTCCGAGCAAAGCACGAGCGATCGCTAAACGTTGGCGCTGTCCACCAGAGAGCATACCGCCGCCTTCACCAATTTGCGATTCGTAACCCATCGGTAGTTTTTGAATAAATTCATCGGCTCCGGCATATTTTGCGGCTTGAATAACTTCTTCTAAAGAAGCATCTGGATGAGCGATCGCAATGTTTTCACGAATAGTCCCACCAAACAAAAAAGTATCTTGGTCTACAACGCCGATTTGAGAACGGAGCGATCGTAAGACAACACTCGTGATGTCATGACCATCAATGAGTACTTTGCCATCTGTCGGTGGGTATAAACCTAATATCAATTTACTGAGGGTTGTTTTTCCAGAACCGCTCCGCCCCACCACCGCTACCATCTGTTCCGGCTGGATTTCAAAGTTAAGATTTTCTAGTACGTTAGTCTCAGTTTCTGAGTGATAGCGAAAGGTAACATTCGGAAAGCGAATGTTACCGTGCAATTTACCCAACGACTTCCGGGGTTTAGTTTCTAAATCTTCTTCTGGTTCCGCCTCCAACACATCATTGATGCGTTCGGTGGAAATCACGATTTCCTGCAATTGATTCCACAGCATAGCCAGCCGTTGGAAAGGACTCAAGACATTACCCACCAACATATTGAAAGCAACTAATTGTCCTATAGTCAGTTCGCCATTAATTACCTGCATCGCTCCATACCAGAGCAATGAAGTATTCACAAAGGTTTGGATAACACCACTAATAATTTGCAGGCGATTGCCGATTATCTGAGCATTAAAGGCTTTTTTAACCAAATCATTCAGCAGTTCCTCCCAATGCCAGCGCACCGTCTGTTCAATTGCTAATGAGCGGACGGTACGAATTCCGCTTAGGGATTCTATGAGATAGCTTTGTTCTTTGGTGGCTGAATTAAAAATCTCTCTGGATATGCGGCGCAAAATACTTGTGCTACCTAGCGCCAAGATAAAAAATGGCGGTACAGTACACAGCACGAATAATGACATCCGCCAACTATAAGAGAACATCAACGACAGATAAACCACCAATGTCAGCATATCCAAGATGATGGAGAGTGTCTGACCAGTAAGAAATTGCTGAATTTTCTGGTTTTCTTGGATGCGCGAGACTATATCCCCAACGAAACGCGACTCGAAATAGGAAAGGGGTAAGCGGAAGGTATGTTTGATAAAACCTACGAGTAGGGCGATGCTAATGCGGTTAGCAGTATGAAATAGCAGATATTGCCGTATAGCATTGACAGCAACACCAAACAACCCAAAAACAATCATTCCCAAACCAATGGCGTTTAAGGTTGTAACACTACGTTGCACAAGTACTCTGTCGAGCAACAACTGGGTGAATACGGGCGTTACCAGTCCAAATAATTGGATTACTACCGAAGCGACAAAGATTTCTAATAGTGTCCGATAGTGAGGTTTGATTAACTCAAAAAACTTCCAGAAGGTTCTACTTTCGTTTTTAGTATCTTTTAGTAGGGCTGTAGGTTGGAGTAACAATGCATAACCACTCCAACCTTCTTGAAATTCAGCTTTTGTCAGGCTGCGTTGACCAAGAGCCGGGTCACACACAATCACCCGCTTTTTCGCGATTTCATAGACAACAATGAAGTGTTTACCTTCCCAGTGGACAATTGCAGGTAAAGGTTGTTCTGCCAATTTATCAACAGTGGCTTTCACCGGACGGGTGGAAAAACCCAGGTTTTCTGCTGTTGCTGCCATAGCCTTCAGAGATGCACCGTTGCGGCTGACGTTGGTCATATCCCGCAGACGATTGATACTAAAATGCTTGTCCCAATATTTACCAATCATCACCAAGCAGGCAGAGCCACAATCGGCAGAACTTTGTTGGGCATAGAAGGGATAGCTCTTAGTAAGGCGTTTCCACCAATGCCCTACTTGCACCTTCGGACTAGGAAAGTAAAAACCTGATTTTTTTGGTTGTTGTGACTGTTGAACTCGTTGGGGAAAAGGAATAATTTTAGATTTTGGAGATTGAGAAGTTTTTTCCCCACTCCCCACTCCCCAGTACAGACGCGATTAATCGCGTCTCTGCCCACTTCCCACTCCCCCAACTCCGGGAAGTATTCTAGTGCTGTTTGCCTATGGTCGTTTTTCAGAATGTAAGCAATTGTTGGTTGTATTGCTTGCCAATCTCCTTGTTCTGGTTGGGCAAAGATTGTGCCTGGTGTCAAAGAATGGCCTTGAGAATGCCGCAGTTGGCCTTTGTACAATAGCCACAACTGGGAATTTTGGGATATTTGTGGACTTACAGAGCCAGTTTCTAGCTGCTGTCGCTCAAACAGAGACAGGGCTTTGAGCATTCCTGGAACTTGTGATGTATGGCCAGGAAATTGCGAGATTTGGCGACATAACAACACCAAATCCCAAAGTTCTGCACGGGCGTATAGGCGATCGCGAATGTTAGGATACTTCTCTATTAATATTTGCAATGCCTCTTGCCTAAAATACCCAAGTTTTAGGTTTGTCGAAGCTCTGACAACATAAGGACTAAAGTTAGCTTCAGGAAACAGAGTCAATTCGCCGAAAACAGACCATGCACCCAAGGTGGTGATTAAATTCTCAGAGCTATCCAACAGTCGGACTTTACCTGTAAGGATAATGTAGATACCAGGATTCGTTTGTGCGGATTGCCAGAACTGCTTCGCTACTGGTGGCTCCACAATCTCCATTTCTGCCAGGAAGTTTTGTAATTCTTTTTCTGAAAGGTTTGCACCCAAGGTGTACAACAGCCTTTCACCCACATGTTGCCCAGAAAGCACTGGTGGCATTTTCTAATCTCCACATTAGTTATCAGTCTGAATCAGATTCAAAAATTAATTAAAAACATTCTTAAATACGGTATTTTCAGCGATGAAACTCTAATCCTCCTTGGAGTAATATTGGGAGGAAAGAGCATGGTAAGAAACCATCTTTCTTTTACATACAAGGTATTTTTGTTTGCTAGACAGCCCTACTCGTTGCACTAGTACCGCAAGGCGGAATTCGTAATTCGTAATGACCAGAAATAAAAAGATACAAGCCCCTAAATTTATTTATGGAAAAATAAAAAATATATTTCAAGACGTGCAACGCAAGAAATACGGCGGACGCTGACTCAGAGCAACTAAATTTATTTATGGTTACTGAGCTTGTCGAAGTATGGGGTTCTTACTTTTAACTTTTAACTTTTGACTTCCCCATTCGCGTAGCGTCTCCAAGCGTTGGGGCTGACGCTCTCTACGAAACGCGCAAGGGACGCGGACACGAGAAAGCCTGACGAAGACAGTAATTCGTAATTCGTAATTCCCTGTTATCAAAGGTTTCAGACATTTCCAATGGGTGGCTTATTTACGCCGTGTTGCACTAGGTCATTGATCTGACAATCACTAATATGAATGTCATAATATTGAGCTAGACTTTTGTTTAGCTACATTTTGGCTAAACATCAACTAACTGCATGAATATAGTCCACACGAATATAGCTCGCTCATTTTGACAATCAGCAACCTGGGTAATTGGTGATTGAGAAGAATTGTTTTTACATCAAAATTTTGTGAGCATAGCGATCGCTATGCAAATTCTTCTAGTTGTCAATCACCAACTCCCGCAATTTTTTCCCAATCCAGATATTGATTGAAAATTAGCTTTCATGCTCTTGAACAATATCTGACGCAGAAAAAGCATTAAAAGACTGATTTCAGACATCCCTAACTTTTTAACAGCTTTGTCTTGACTAAAATGGTGTGACATAATTGCATAGATTGTATGAGTTGTAAATTATGGGCAAATGTAATCCATTGCAGTGATGTGATCAAAGTCTGACAGGAAAAAGACCACAACTGCACATCCAATTAACCCTAGAAGGTTAATTAGATAGATATCTATATAATGTGCAATTAGCGCCCTGTGTTATTCCCTTAGACTCGTGAAACACTAGGGGAATAACACAGGGATAGCCTCACTCTCAAGAAAAGCAACCTCGAACACTAAAAGGCTAGTTTTCGGTAGGCTACAGGAAGTAGAGGACTATAAAAACTAGAAAGCACATCATAACTTTTGGAGCTTTTACGAACAAAGGCAGAGGCAAGAGGAAAGAAGTATTAACAGAAACTTTAGTTGGGGGTTTTAAGCCGCACTAGGATCAAAAGAATTATATCGAGACCCGTAGCCCGATATACAAAGTGGCCAGTGCAGTCTTAGGCTTTGCCCAAGTAGAACATCTGGCGTCGTCCTTGCTTCAATCCGACGCGCAACGGCATGGGTACTTCCTGCCTCCTGCCTCCTGAATAATCAACCAAAATCAAACTCAAACAAATATTGCTTAAGTTTACTTGGAAGATTCCATAGCGAATCCTTTGCCTGCCGTGTGTAGTACCTTTAAGGGAACATCTGGCAAGTCATTTAACGTTTGCATTATACCTCGTCTATTAGAAGAAATGCAAGTATTAAAAGAGATTTGCGATCAGAATATTTACAGAATTTAGCTTACACTGATCAAGTTTAAATTTGGATATTTTAGGATTTTCTTAAGTAAATTTTCGGAAAAATCACCTATTAACCAAAAAAATATATTTAAAAACCATTTATATACTAAATCTTTAAACAGCTAGGCCACCGAGAGTAGTAAGATGCGAGTCATAACGGCGCGTATTTTTGCTTAAGGCTAATACTAAGTTGTTTGAATTAGCAGTGATCTTAAACACGTTTATATTGTGATCAAGCGCACACGTTAGTAAATTCCCGCAACTATACCTTTTTTGCCAGAGAAGAACCAATCAAAATCGAAACACCGCAAGTGGCACATAGAGTATCATCGCCATACTTGTGTATGCGACCGTGGTTCTTTAGTTCATGTTCCCTGGTCAGCAGATATAGTCCCAGGACACTGGCTTTGGGACGAATCGTTGTCTACTTCACCTTCCTTGAAATCTGCTGTATTTCTGTGACTAACTTATGGGGTACGATGTTTGCGGACAAGGGAGCGATCGCGCAGCCTCTGATAGAGAAGCCGTAGCGATAGCGAGTCTTATCTGACGCGAACCAGCGTTGGTACGGGTGTCTTTTAGATTGACTGCACCAACTCTTGGGTTGCTACTTGGAAATTTTAAATTTGAGATCAGACATCGGCGATCGCCATTTTTTTAGCAGTGATATTTGGTCAGTGTGAACATTTACGCATCTGTCCAGCCAATGCTGAATTATCATACTATTTTGGGTTGGTCACTTGCGGAAAATTGCTATGTTTAGATTTTTAGAATATTTACTAATAGCTGCTTATATCGCAGTGTTGCTCATTGTCAGCCATTGGATTGGACAGCAAGCTTACTCCTGGATGCCTGTTGAAGCCACCGCAGAAGCAAAAAAAGTAGATGATTTGTTCAGCTTCTTAGTTTCAATTGGAGCTTTCATCTTGCTTGGGCTTATTGGCATAATGGTGTATTCGGTACTTTTCTTTCGTGCATCCAAGGATGACTACAGCGAAGGACACCCCTCTAGAGGCGATGTGAGGGTAGAAATTCTCTGGACAGCAACCCCGACTCTACTGGTTTTGTGGATTGGTTTTCAAAGCTTCAATATTTATCAACAATTAGATATCTTGGGTTTAGGACAAATCGTGCATTTGCATTTGCCCTTAGAATCAGAATCAGCTGACGCCGCATTAGTTAGCGACGTTCCCAAACCTGCTTTTGAAACTCTTGATGTTTTCGCTAAACAGTGGGAGTGGTCTTTCCGCTATCCCAATAATGTTACCAGTAACGAATTACACCTGAAAATAAATCGCAGCACCCGCTTGAATCTGCACGCACAAGATGTAATCCACGGTTTCTACGTCCCTGAGTTCCGCTTAAAACAGGATATAATCCCCAAACGCGCCATTGACATTGTGCTAACGCCTACTCGCACGGGAAAATATAAGCTGAAAGATTCTCAATTCAGTGGTACTTACTTTGCCTTGATGGAAGCGGATGTATACGTTGAATCCCCTGAAGCGTATAACCAGTGGCTCACCCAAACGGCTAGCGAACCAACGGCTATAAAAAATCAGGCAGTTGCCGAACATATTCAACCACCAAAGATATTATTTAAAAGCGGCTGGTACACTGTTGTACCCACTCCCAGCGCCGTAGCGAATGAAAGGAAGGTAAGTAATGACACATGAATTCACTGAAGCGATCGCCGAGGATAGAGAGCCTGTTGATGGCTGGCGGCAATATTTCAGCTTCAGCACTGACCATAAGGTGATCGGTGTTCAGTACATGGTGATGACGTTTATTTTCTTCCTGATTGGCGGGCTGTTGGCGATGATCATTCGTGCCGAACTCCTCACCCCCGAATCTAATCTGGTTGACCGCCCTCTTTACAACGGCTTGTTCACCATGCACGGCACGATCATGATTTTCCTCTGGATTATCCCGTTCAATGCCGGACTTTCTAACTACCTAGTGCCGTTAATGATTGGAGCGCGGGATATGGCGTTTCCTTTACTTAATGCCATCTCTTTTTGGATTCTGCCACCAGCAGGTATTTTGCTAATATCTAGCTTCTTGCTACCTAATGGGACTGCACAGGCTGGTTGGTGGTCTTATCCACCAGTCAGTTTGCAATTTCCGCCCGGTCAACTAATTAACGGTGAATTGATTTGGATCGTCAGTCTAATATTGATCGGCATTTCCTCCATCATGGGGGCTGTGAATTTTGTGACTACCATCTTTTGGATGCGATCGCCAGGGATGACGTTTTTTCGGATGCCTGTGTTTGTTTGGTCGGTTCTCAGCGCCCAGTTGTTGCAGCTGGTTAATTTACCAGCCCTGACAGGTGCGCTGATCCTACTGTTGTTAGACCTTGCTTTCGGTACGCAATTCTTCAAACCTGAAGAGAATGGCGATCCGATTATCTACCAGCATTTATTCTGGTTCTACTCTCACCCAGCAGTTTATATCATGGCGTTACCAGCCTTCGGTATTATTGCGGAAGTTCTGCCAGCTTTTTCGCGCAATCCCCTATTTGGCTATCGGTCAGTGGCGATCGCCTCATTAGGTATTGCTTTTATCAGCATCTTCGTTTGGGTGCATCACATGTTCACCAGTGCCACCCCTGGCTGGATGCGGATGACTTTCATGGCCACCTCAATGTTAGTTGCTATACCTACTGGCGTTAAGGCGTTCGCTTGGACTGCCACTATCTGGAAAAGCAAGCTGCATTTAGAAACACCAATGCTATTTGCTATGGGAAGTGCAGCCATGTTTATTTTCGGTGGCGTAACTGGAGTTATGCTTGCTGCAACGCCGTTTGATATTCACGTCAACAACACTTACTTTGTGGTGGGTCACTTCCACTACATCGTCTTTAATACCATCACGATGGCAATCTTCGCAGCCATTTATTTCTGGTTTCCCAAAATAACTGGAAGGATGTACGCTGAAGGCTGGGGCAAGCTGCATTTTTGGCTGACCTTTATCCCTGCCAATATTACCTTCTTTTCTATGCACCCATTAGGTTTGCAAGGAATGCTGCGCCGAGTATCTTCCTACGATCCACGGTATCAAGGATGGAACGTCATCGCTAGTCTAGCGGGATTCTTACTGGGAGTATCTACTCTGCCCTTTATAGCCAATATTGTCGGTTCTTGGCTATACGGGCCGAGGGCAGTTAATAATCCTTGGCACGCTACCGGATTGGAATGGACAACCACTTCACCACCTCCGCGAGATAATTTTGCAGAGATTCCGGTTGTCACAAGACCCCCTTACGACTACGGCGATCCCAAATACTCAGTAATAGAAAATTCTGATAACGGTGAGTAAGGATAAAACACGAATCGCACGCTTGTAAAGCCCAAAGGCTTGTGTTGCCTCCTTAAGAGCCTCCAGGCTAGGAATGTATTCCGAGAGGTTTTACCTCTGGTCAGGGCAAGGGCTGTATTTTAACTCAGTGCCATTCGGATAAAACACCTTTTACTGATTACTGAGGAGAACCAAAGCCCAATGCCCAATGCCCAATGCCCAATGCCCAATGCCCAATGCCCAATGTCCCAGTTGAATTATGCAACGTCGCCCCATTCATTTAGATGAAAGTCCGATCCGTTTTGAAGAGTGGCGGCGACGCCTACCAAATTGGTTGCAGCGCTTCCTGCCAAGTGGTGGTGGGAGTCATGAAGATCATCATGGTAAAGGGATGTTCGGGTTTACCGTGTTCCTGCTGTCAGAGAGCATCATCTTCTTAAGTTTTATCCTGACATATGTTGCTCTGCGATTAACGGTAGCTAACTGGCTACCACCTGGTGTTTCCGGACCGAAATTATCTACTTTTGTGATTATTAACACGGTGGTGCTACTTTCCAGTAGCTTGGTCATTCAACCAGCAGAAAATGCTCTCAAGCGTAATCAACTCAGGAAATTTCGCTGGCTATGGCTGATAACGATCGCAATGGGAATCTACTTTCTGATCGGTCTGTTAATTGAGTGGAAAAATCTCGATTTCAAGCTCAATACCGGATTAGTTGGTTCCACATTTTACTTGCTGACAGGTTTCCACGGTCTACACGTTCTGGCTGGTGTTGTGCTTCAGATAATTATGCTGATTCGCTCATTCATTCCAGGCAATTATAATAAGACTCACTTCGGTACAAGTGCGACTACTCTATTTTGGCACTTTGTTGATGTAGTTTGGGTCTTTCTTTTCTCGCTTCTCTATCTTTGGCGGGCATAAAACCTTCAGTTAACCAAGTATTTTCAGGAGTAACTTATGAATTTATTCATCCAAGAAATACCAGCGTCAGAACTCGCCCCAAAAGCAGTTCAAGAAAGTCCACCACCAGATAAAGACCCACTAATTGCACACAATTTACAGAAAGAGCAATATATTGGCATTATCGGGCTAGCGATCGCCTTGGTTGCTGCTGTGGGATTTTTTAGTCGAAGAGTTGAATACGCGATTGCATTGGCTGTGATCCTCAGCGTTAGTTTGATTGCTTTGTTTTTATTCCTATAGGAGAAGCTCTGATTAATTGAACATCTTGATTTCACAATATTTGGAAGGAATTATATGAACAACCCAGTTTATCAAACTGTGATTGTCGGTGGTGGCTTTGCCGGGTTATTTACAGCCTTGCACTTAGCTCACGAAAATTATCCTCGCTCTGTGATTTTGATTGATAAAGACGAGCGCTTTTGCTTTAAACCGTTACTCTATGAATATTTCGATGGCGAGATGGATAACTTCCAAGTAGTACCACGGTTTTCGGAATTACTTAAAGGTAGTGGTGTCATCTTTGTTCAAGATACAGTGCAGTCAATAGACTTGCATCAAAAGGCAGTCAAATTAACTTCAGGAAACTCCTACAATTACAGCAACTTAGTATTAGCTTTGGGTAGCGTTACTGGCTATCATCAAGTTGAGGGAGCCAAAGAAAATGCCCTTCCTTTCTGGACACAAGAAGATGCGATCGCTCTGGAGCGGCATTTACGCGATCGTTTACAACAAGCACTGCAAACTGAAGATTTAGAACAACGTCGGAAACTATTAACAGTAGCTGTAGTTGGTGGTGGTGCTTCTGGTGTAGAAATGGCAGCAACTTTAGCTGATTTTCTGCCACATTGGTATAGCGCTTTAGGAGGGAATCAGAGTGAAATTCGCGTGGTACTGCTCAATCACGATAAACAAATCCTCAATGGTGATATTAATGACCCATTACGTGAAATTGCCGAACGGGAATTGAAAAAACGCATTGTGCCAATTGAAATACTCACGGGAGCAGAAGCCACTGCTATTCATCCGAACGCAATTGAATATAAGCGCAATGAGCAAATCGAGACATTAGCAACACATACTACAATCTGGACAGCTGGGACTTCGACTCATCCACTGATTAAAGATTTGCCAATTCCCAAAGAACATCGGGATCATAGCGATCGCCTCCTAGTTACTCCTACCATGCAATTGCTCGACTTTCCAGAAGTTTTTGCAGGTGGTGATTGTGTGGCAGTTCATGATAATTCTCTACCACCTACAGCTCAAGTGGCTTATCAACAAGGGGCTAATATTGCTAGTAATTTGAAAGCATTAGCGTTGGGACAAGACCCCAAACCGGCTAAGATTAACATCCGTGGAACTCTCTTGAAATTAGGGATAAATGAGGCTGCTGCTAACTTATTCAATGTTTTTGAAGTTGCAGGCGAACCCGGACATTTAATTCGTCATGGCACTTATTTAACGCTATTGCCAACACCAATTCATGATTTCAAAGCCACAACTGAATGGGTGAATGAGGAAATTTTTCATCATCACCTCAACTCTCAAGATGTAGGAAAAAAAGTGGTGCAAGCCGTGGAATTAGTTGGTGCCGGAGTTATGGGCGTTTTAATTGCCAGAAAATTATTGAAAATGTTAGGTGATGAAGAGAAAAGGGACTAGGGATTGAGAATTGGGAAAGGGGAAAGGGAGCCTTGATTGATGACTATGCGTACTCGTACCAATGGTTTGTCTAGTTAGAGACCCTGACGGACATGGAATGTTGCTAATTGCAGAAGTATTTTAGCAATCAATAATAAGGCATTGTGCGACACAATTCTAAATAAATTGGTCATGCTTTCGTCACAATCTTGCCATAGCTCTGTCAAAATAACGTGTGATGCTAAAGCTCTGGGGTAAAAAATAGGCTCATTCTATAATAAACCCACACACCAGAGTTTACGGAGAAGAATCACTATAAGCCACTAACCCTTATTAGGATGATTCTTCTAATCAAAATTTAATAATTCTCATAGTTAGAAGGAACAAAAAGATGAATTGGAAAGTACTTGCTTTGCTCCCTGCCTTGACTTTAGCTGCTGCTGTACCTGCTTACTCTTTAACCAATAATAAAAGCCACAATACGACTAATACTTCCTACGTTGCTCAAAATAGCCAGCCGGGCAACACCATGAAAAAGCCTAATGCTGTCCAAAAGCTTCATGGCAAGCACAGGTCTAGTACTGCGGCAAACCATAGTAGTGTACTGAGAGTAGGTAGCAGAGGAGAGGCAGTGAAAACTGCTCAGAATTCTTTAAAGCAGCAAGGATTCTATACTGCGAGTGTGAATGGTGTCTTTGATAACAAGACACGTTTAGCGGTGATCCAATTTCAAAAGGCTAAAGGGTTAAGAGCAGACGGAATAATTGGAAACCGGACTTTGGCATCTCTGAAATAAAATGGTTTTAGCTTCTTGACTAGATTTCAAATTTGATACAGAATCGGTCAAGAACGATGAAGAAATGGATAAGCAACTGCTTAATTTCAGATCTTATTGCTCAAATGCCTTATAGCGGTTCTCGTTTACGTGAGGTACACCCGTAGGGGCACGGCACTACCCATTGGTGAAAACTTAACGTAAAAGTTAGTTTAGAACCAGTTTTGACAGATTTTCTTGTCAAGAGTCTCTGACTTGGAATGCCTATGCGAGGGCTGCCGCCTCAAGAAAGAGTGGCAGAGCCGCAATGAGCAACATTTCCAGCCAGAGGCTGGAAACGAGGTTTTAAAAGGGTTTTGGCTTAAGTTGACACCAATGGGCACAGAACAGCCCCTACACCTCGTGATGTAATGTTGTACCGCATCTGAATGGGAACCGCTATAAACATTAAAGGCTAGGAATTGAAGGAGGTAGAAGGAGCAAATCACTTATAGGATTCGACCCCTCCTGCCTCCTAGAAAGGAGCCACGTAAAGAGCCGTACCCTGCGGCAAGCTTACGCAATAGTAGGGGTCTTAAACCCTTGCTTCCTAATAATTACAGCAGTTCTAGAGTATGGACAGTTTTCCTACTGCCCGTACTCTAGAACTTCCTTTTGTGACAGTTAAAATTACCTTTATAAGAAAAAATTATTTTGAGGTGTTGAACAGGGAATGATTTCTTGTCAGAAAGCGCTGTATGTCAAATGTTAAATTCGCTAATCTGGAAAAATCTGTAGTACAGCTTGGCTCAAATCCAGCTACCATCTCAATTAACCAGACAATTGATTAAGCCCCTTGTTAAAGGTAAGCAAACTTCCGCCAAAGTGTACTAGTGTTTGCCCAAAGTACCTCTGCTAATGGCATGATTGGCCAAACCCAGTTTTTATATGAAGTACCTTGACGCGACGACGGTTAGTCGCGGCTATCCAAACAAAGCCTACAAAAGCAGGGCTGATCATCTTTAAATTGTATTCGCTAGATATTTTGTAATAAGTCTAATGACACAGATTAAGCCTGAAGTAAAGCGCATAGAAGAATTGCGCCAGTTATTGCAACAAGCCAGCTATGCTTATTATGTTTTAGATGCACCAATCATGGAGGATGCAGTCTATGACCAGCTATATCGAGAATTGCAACAACTGGAAATTCAATATCCAGAATTGACGACACCAGACAGTCCGACTCAGCGCGTAGGTGAACTTAAGCATACGCAGTTTACCTCGGTGCGGCATAATATCCCCTTGTACAGTCTGGAGAATGCGTTTAATATCGATGAGTTGCAAGGGTGGGATCAGCGTTGGCGGCGACAAGTATCTAAAATAGACTCAGTGGAATATGTCACTGAACTCAAAATTGATGGTTCTGCTTTGGCTCTTACCTACCAAGATGGCATTCTAGTTAGGGGGACAACTAGGGGTGATGGGGTGATGGGTGAAGATATCACCCAAAATGTGCGGACAATTCGCTCAATTCCTTTGCGTTTGAATTTTGAAGGGTTAGAAATTCTGGAAAGGGTGGAAGTGCGAGGCGAGGCGTTTTTGCCTTTAGAAGTATTTAAACAAATTAACGAGCAAAGGCAAAAAGCAAGTGAGCAATTATTTGCCAATCCCCGTAATGCCGCAGCTGGTACACTCAGGCAACTAGACTCCCGCATTGTGGCTAAACGGCGCTTAGATTTCTTTGGCTACACTTTGCACATTCCTGGTAGAGATGACACCAGTATTGCCAATACCCAATGGGAAGCGTTGGAGTTGTTGGAAAAGATGGGTTTTCGAGTCAACCCCAACCACAAACTCTGTGCCTCGATCGCAGAAGTGGCAGAATATTATGAATACTGGGATACGGAACGGCTGAATTTAGCCTACATGACTGATGGGGTAGTAGTGAAGCTGAATTCTTTTAAACTTCAGGAACAGCTAGGCTTTACACAGAAATTCCCTCGCTGGGCGATCGCATTAAAGTACGCAGCCGAAGAAGCGCCTACCCGTGTGGAAAATATTGCTGTGAATGTGGGACGAACGGGGGCGTTAACACCGTTAGCAGAAATGCTCCCTGTGCAACTGGCGGGAACAACAGTTTCCCGCGCGACTTTACATAATAGCGATCGCATTACTCAATTAGACATCCGCATTGGCGATACTGTGATTGTCCGCAAAGCTGGCGAAATCATCCCAGAAGTGGTGAGGGTACTTAAAGAACTCCGTCCCACTGACACCGAACCATTTGTTATGCCCACCCATTGCCCAGTTTGCGGTCAATCTGTGGTGCGAGAATCAGGTGAGGCGGTAACTCGATGCGTCAATGCTTCCTGTGCAGCGATTCTTAAAGGTTCCATTGAACATTGGGTAAGTCGTGATGCCTTGGATATTAAAGGCATCGGCGAAAAGTTGGTGTATCAACTCGTTGATAAAGGTTTGGTACATTCCGTTGCGGATTTATATGAGTTGACAGCAGAGAAATTATCTGCATTAGAAAGGATGGGGAAAAAGTCGGCAGAGAAATTGGTAGATGCGATCGCTCAATCCAAAAACCAACCTTGGTCAAGGGTATTGTATGGTTTAGGCATCCGTCACGTTGGCAGTGTCAATGCTCAATTGTTGACTCAGAAATATTTCACTGTAAACCAGTTAGCTACAGCAAAGCAATCAGATATTGAAGGAATTTACGGTATCGGTGCTGAAATTGCCCAATCTGTCTATCAGTGGTTTCAGATCGATGCCAACCAAATGTTGATAAAACGCTTGCAAGCAGAAGGATTGCAATTAGCTACCACAGAGGAAACAAAAACAGTTGGTGATAGTAATCAAAAGTTTGCAGGTAAAACTTTTGTAATTACGGGAACATTGCCAACCTTAAAGCGAGATGAGACCAAGGCTTTGATTCAAAAAGCTGGGGGAAAAGTGACTGATTCAGTGAGTAAAAAAACAGATTATTTAGTGGTAGGAGAAGATGCCGGTTCTAAATTAGAAAAAGCGCTCTCCTTGGGAATTACGCAGTTAAGCGAGGCGCAATTGTTGGAGATGGTTGAAGATTGATAAAGAAGAATACATTCGTCAGGATACATTCGTCATACCAATTCTGCATGAAGATGCGCCAAACTATATGAGGAACGAACCGCAAAGGGCGCAAAGGACACGAAGAAAGAAAAAAAATTTGGTGCAGCCTCAATACAGTTCAGTTAAGCATTTCTTCCTTTTCTTCCTTTGCGTTCTTTGCGACGGCAGTCGCTCATGGGGGAGACCACGCCAGATGCTTCTCCCAAGGGGAGACGCTACGCGAACAAGTCGGCAAAGCCGACGCCAGGTGCTTCAAGTCGGCAGAGCCGCCCAACGCACTGGCTCCCCTGTTCCCGCGCTGCCTCTCCTTTGCGGTTCGTTAAAAAAATTGAATTTGACAAAGAGTTAAGCCTTAACCCAAGCGTATTGGGTGCAGCCTCACAAAGAAATGGTATCAGAATCAATACTTCTCTACGAGAGGCTGGTACATTTTTCAACCTTACCCCGTGTTTGTGTCAGCAAATACGGGGTAAGGTGATGACTGTATATGTTATAACTTTGTACGGGTGATGTTTGGTGAAGCTCACATAACTTCAGGAGTACTCAAAGTGAATCAGATACAACTGACTTTAACTATTGGTTATCTGTTAATGACATGCTATTTTTTAAGCAATTGGTTAATATTTTTCCTACGTCATCCTATTTCCACTCCCGAAGATAAATTTTTATCGGTTGTGATGTTTATGGTAACAACTATCTTCTGGCCTTTGATGATTCCAATGTCTTGTTTAGAAATAGTTCAAAAAAAGCGAATAGACTTTAGTAAAATGATTCCTGTTATCTTAGCAATATTTGTATTTAGTATTTCATATTATTTTACTGAATAATTCATAATTTATTTCTAGTTACGAATTGCTTAAAGAAGAATTCAGAAGTCAGAAGTCAGGAGTCAGAATGCAATCAGTGGGGGATTTAGACCCGCCACTACCAAAGTTGACCACCAAATTTTCTTGTTTTGTGGGGGTCTTAAACGCCGTTTATTCATCCACCAGTCGCACAAAATACCCAAGTGAATTCTGGCGACTGGCACCTTTATTCTGTTTGATAAAAATAAGAGGAGTTTTAAAAGTTTATTTTCATCTATCCTCGTGATTATAAATCACGGCTACGCGGGTTAGAAAACCCTTGATTTTGCATTAGTCCACGGAGGTGGACTTTGCTTGTGTAGCCGCGACTTCTAGTCGCCCGGTTTTACAAACATCCTCTAAAAAGAAGCCGGAGGGTTGACTTGTTACCCTCCGGCTTCTTTGTGCAACACACTACCTTCACTTCTTATACCAATTTGAAAAATGATTACGACAGATGGATTGCCCAAGAGCTTATGCACTAACTTTTTTACAATCCAAAATCTAAAATCTAAAATCCAAAATGGTATTAGGCAGTCTATTTTTTAAATTGAGAATTTCCTAACGGCGTCTGCTGCCAAAACCACTTGAGCGACGGGGTGCTGAACTACGCCCACTACCAAAACTACTACCAGAATTGCGTCTGGTGGTGCTGGAGTTCCCAGAGGGTCGCAAGTTACTACCACCAAAACCAGAACCAGAGGGACGGTTATTACCTGTAGTACTACGCGGTGTATTGCGTATAGTTGAATTTCCAGGATATGACCTTCTAATTGTCCCTGTATTGCGGAACGCAGTGCGATTTGTCACGGCTGCGGGTGGCGCATTGTAGCGAGTTTGGTAGTGTTGAACTGCTTGGCCATAGCTTGGGCCATATCCACCAAAGCCACTTAATCCTTGCCCTGATTGATAGACAGGGGGTACATAATATTGGGGTCTAAACAACAGACTACCAAGTGCCTGACCCGCTACAGCACCAGCTACAGATCCAGCAAAGGGTGCCCAGAAGCTATTTTCTCGACGCACTACAACCGTTTCTTGTTGTCCTGTTTGGGAATTGGTTTTATTCTCAGTAACGTTGTGGACGTACTCAATTTTAAAGTCTTCCGTCAGATATAAAATCGGTTGTCCTTTTTCTACCTTTAGATAGGTTTTCTTACCCTGTTTGATTTCATCATCAGTTAACCGTGCCATTTGCAAATTTTCGGTTGCAAAGGTTGGGGGCTGATTGTTAAGTAAAAACAGGTTGTACTCACCACCTGCATCGTCATAAGTAGCTTGTTGTATTTGATAGTCTCCGTCCTTTAGCTTGGTGTTAGTAGAGGTTTGGCTAACGTTCTTAGGTGAAGAATTAGTTTGGTTTTCGCCTCCACAAGCGACAGTTGTCAGACACAAACTCAGAGCTAAAAAAACGGCTGTAAATTTACGTACTATGGTCATGATCATTGGATTATTGTCCTATCTCTGAGCTTAACAATTTATCGATGTAAGTAGTAAGTACGGACTACCCAACAGATTATAAAGGAATCAATTCTGGGTAATATTGCAACAATTGATCGCTAGTGAGTTCATCGCCTAACTGTGCTGGCGAGAAATGCACTTGGATTGCCTGCAATTTATGTTTGTAGTGTAAATTGATTAAGGCTTTAAAAGCTTCCTTCAGGGACTGAACGTTAGAAAGGTCTGTTTCTAACTGTGGAATTTCTCCTTCGTAAGCTACTGTAATAATCACAATGACGTTGCGGGTTACAGGTATAGATAAAGGTTCATTCAATCCAGAGTCAGAACTGTAATCTGGTTCACTGAGATATCTTTGGGCAGAGTCAGTAAATAATTCATTCACGTAATCTCCCGCCTCGCCTTCGTCCCAAAATACATCGCCTTCGTTAGCAGCAGAAAGCCAATATTCATCGTATTGCAGCAGGGTTTGACTAATTTCTACCAATGCTTCTCCCAAAACTTCTAAATCGCCATCGGCATCGATCGCATTCCGTCCAGCACTATTTAATACTCCCAAAATTGGCGCTACCTCGCCTCCCCCTAAGTGCAGAAATAGGCGAAAAACTACATAGCGATTTCGACCGATCATTTTATTAAAGGTATCGCGCATTTTTCTCCTCCAAAAATTTGTTATTTGTCATTTGTTATTTGTCCAATGCCCAATGCCCCATCCCCAATGACTAATGACTAATATAGTGAAATCCTTTGACAAAATCCATAACCATATCTAACGAAGGTAATATATCTTTTGTTGATTCACTCGATATCTGATCATCATCTGAAGCATTGAGAGCAGAACGATTAATAAATCTTTTTCCAAAGTGAGGATTGTCATGGACAATCAAAGTGTAGGCGCTGGAATTCGTTAAAATTATTTGGGTTGGAGCTTTGCAAAAATTTAACTTTGCGGCTATTTCGATATTTTTTTTCATCTGTTTAATTGTTGTAGCCTGACTCATGGCCTGTTCTACAAGAATATTTAATTGTTTTACCATATCGGGGAATTTTAAATCTTGGTTCGCAACAACTTGACTGTTAATAATTTCGACCATACTGGAAATGTTCTTTTGGGTAGATGCCGCATCGAGAAAGGGAAGAATCACAATGTAAGCAGTGGGAAATAATGCTTCGTCGTTATCTACATGAAATGTGAAAACAGTTCGACGACGGCCACTTTCCATGCTTGGGGGTTGTTTCAGCCCGCGATATTCCTGAGCAATTTGATAGTAAGCGCCCGCGATCGCAAAATTGGCTTCGTGTTCTAGAACTGCATCAATAATAATCCGAATTGTTGGCGGTGTTTCGTTAAAAAAATCTCGTGAGTCTTCCGAATGGAAGTTTTGGATAATGGAGCGATCGCCTACGGGGCTAAGATCAACCCATTCACAAATCATGCCTTCGGTTTTTAAACCAAACCTGGAGGTGGCATAAAGTTTTGCCCCGGTTAAAGTTGCTCCTGTTAAGTCAGCACCGATCCATTCCGCTTTAATTAATTTTGCCTGAGTTAAATTGGCGTGGATGAAAATTGTATTCGTTAAATTGGCATTGCTTAAATCTGCGCCAATTAAATTAGCCCCGCTCAATTTTGCGCCGCTCAAATCTGCCCACCGGAGGTTTGCGCCGCTCAAGTCTGCCCACCGGAGGTTTGCGCCGCTCAAGTCTGCCCCGCTCAAGTTAGTATGGCTGAGATTGGCTTGTCTGAGTTCCGCATCTCCCAAATTTGCGCCGCTTAGGTCAGAACGACTAAGGTCACTAGAATTTAAGTTAGCCATCTCCAAGTTGGCTCCCGTTAGGGAAGCGCCCCTCAAAAGGGCTTCACTCAAGTTAGCGTGACGGAGATTTGCTTGGCGGAGTGTGGCTTCTCGCAAATCAGCGCTGGTGAGGTCAGCCTCGAACAGGTCGGCGCGACTGAGGTCAACGCGAATTAACTCGGCACGAATCAGCGAGGCTCCTCTAAGTTGAGCGCGACTGAGATCCGCTCGAATCAAATTAGCAACGTTGAGACTGGCATTGTTCAGGATGGCGCTACATAAATTGGCGCCACTTAGTCTGGCTACATTCAGCTTGGCATTGCTCAAGTTAGCTTCACTCAGATTTGCGCCACTCAGGTTGACTATACTCAAATTAGCATCGTTCAGATTGATGCCACTGAGTTTGGCCCCACTCAGGTTAGCTTCCGCCAGGTCAACACCACTAAAGTCTAAGACTCCTGTCGCATATTGTTCTAGTAATTCCTCTACAGTCATCGATGCTACCCCTTGGATGCCAACTTTAATAGTTGGTAAAGTCATAAAAAATGGAATGTCAAAATCAAAGTATGAATATTGGGATTTTAGGACTGGGACTGATCGGCGGATGTTTGGGTTTTGATTTGCGATCGCAAGGACATCATATCTTAGGAGTCAGTCGCCGTGAAGCCACCTGTGAAAAGGCAGTTGCCTTGGGCAGTGTTGATCAAGCATCAGTTGACCTGAGCCTATTGGCAGCCGCAGAGGTTGTATTTATTTGTACACCTCTAGCCCTTATTGTGCCGCAATTTGAACAGTTGATTGCTCATTTGTCTGTCGCTACCGTCGTCACTGATGTGGGTTCGGCGAAAGCACACATAGTCAAGGCGAGTTCTCCCCTTTGGGATAATTTTATTGGCGGTCATCCAATGGCGGGAAAAACAGACAATGGCATAGAAGCTGCACAACGGCATTTATTTGTCGATAAACCTTATGTTCTAACACCGATAACTACAACACCAAACAGTGCAATTACGGTGGTGGAAGAAATTGTGCGATCGCTGGGAGCGAATATCTATTATTGTCAACCAGAGCAACATGACCGCGCTGTTAGTTGGATTTCCCATTTACCTGTGATCGTCAGTTCTTCCTTGATTGCGGCTTGTTTGAATGAAACTGACTCCGATGTTTTGGAATTAGCCCAAAAGTTAGCTAGTTCAGGTTTTCGAGATACCAGTCGTGTGGGTGGTGGGAATCCAGAGTTGGGTGTGATGATGGCGCGGTATAATCGTCAAGCATTGCTGCGATCGCTGCAACAGTATCGTCACAATCTTGATGAGTTGACTAACTTAATTGAGCAAGAAAATTGGACAGTTTTAGAGTCAAAGTTGAAATCAACGCAACAGGCACGACCTGGTTTTGTTGAATAGTTGTCGGGTGCGTTCAGCTATCGATAACGCACCCATTTTCACATTTCAATTCTGAATTCCTACTACTGAATTCTTTTTTGATCAAATTAGGACTTACGCAAAACTACACGCGCTTAGGGGCAATTCATCAATTACCCCTAAGAAGAAAATCAGGATTTCGGCTATTGTTTGCGTAAGTCCTGAAAATCTTTAAAAAATGCTACTCAACAGCTTGATAGTCACCAAACCGATGTACTATAAAGATAAAATATAAATTTACAAAAATCCACAATGGTAGAACGCCCAATCAAGAAATCGGAACGTCAGTCCCAAGCAAATACTGACGACAATTCCGAAAAGTCGGATTCTATATCTCCGATTGAATCCACCCCGAAAAGCTCAAAACCGACCCGTAATCGTTCGTCTGGCACAGAGAAAAAAGCATCCTATGGGGATGAAAACAGGCAGCCGGTGAATCCTGCCCTAGCGCGTGGCCCAAAACCCGTTAAACCTCCAGCCAAACTCAAAACAGAAGAACTTGAAACCGAGTCAGAATCTATCTCTGAGGAGTCTGAAGACTAACATTACAAGTGTTGCGTGTGATGTGGGAGGCTATAACCGTATGAATACTGGGATTTCTGGCTCCGAAGGCAGCGATCGTGCCCCACATCACCTAATGGTAATTTTTATGTTAAATGCTCTTATATTAAATTGGGACTTCCTTTAGCTTTAGCTGGAATGTTTCAGGGTATTTTATTCTTTTTTCTTTTAGCAGCAGATATATTAATTTACAAGCGAGTGCGAATTATATAAGAGGGAAATGAGGGAGCACAGGGGAGCAGGGGGAAATGCCCCATGCCCAATGCCCCATGCCCAATGCCCAATGCCTAATATTTAAGGAGATTTAATGTGTCTAGTGATAAATTAGCTCTAAATTTGAAAGTAGGAATCATTATATTGCTTACTGGTGTTAGTAGTTTGGGTATCAGTCTGCTTGTAGGCACAACTAGATTTAACCATCTGTTCGGAATTCAAACACCAAAAGACAAGAATACGAGAGCGAGTTTAGGTAGGGTGATGAGTGCATCTGCACAGTCTGTTTCCCCAGCAATAAACCAGATGAATGAAGTGCCAAAGTCTTTTCAGGGAACAATCGTTTATCAAGCGAAACTAAAAGCAAATGAGAAAGTCATCGCTTTGACTTTTGATGATGGCCCTGGCCCCAAAAATACGGCACAGATTTTAGAAATTTTGAAGAAAAATCAGATCAAAGCGACATTCTTCATGATTGGAGAAATGGTGAAATATTTTCCCCAAGTTGCCAAGCAAGTAGCTGCTGATGGTCATGTAATTGGCAATCATACATGGCATCATTGGTATTTTAAAATGGATGGAGCGACCGCGGCTAGTGAAATTGATCGCACAGCAGAGATCATTTACAAGACTACTGGAGAGAAAACTACTCTGTTTCGTCCCCCTGGTGGGTTTTTGAATAATGGATTAGCCGAATATGCCAAAAACAAGAAGTACGCCGTCATGATGTGGTCAGAAGAGTCAGGAGACGCTGAACGTCGTTCGCCTCAAGTACCAATGTTGGTCAAAAATGTGCTGAAATATGCAAAACCAGGTGCAATTGTACTGTTGCACGATGGGGGCGGCAACCGTTCCAAATCTGTGAAGGCTTTACCAGAAATGATCGCTGGTCTGAAAACCCAAGGCTATCGATTTGTGACGATTCCCCAATTACTAGAAATACAAGCCCAAGAACAAAGTGTGGTAATGGCAGTATCACCTACAGTTACAAAGAATGAACATCCAAACAATCAGCTTAATCATCAGTGATGCGCTAGGGAGCATCCCAATTTTGCCAAAATACACAGGAGTGGTACAAACCTGTGTATTTTGCGTTCTTTGCGTCCTTCTCTAACGAGATGCTGCGCGAATGCGGTTCGTTATTTCATTCTCCGCCTAAGTCCAAATACCATCTAAAAATAAACTTGCACATTTGGGATGTTCCCATACGTTATGGGTAGCTACACCTTTAATTTTGGCAGCACTAGGTGAATTAGTAACCGAAAAATCGGCGGTGTTAATTCTGGGTGTTGAGGGAATGAACCTCTTGCAAAAATAATTTATGGTAGAATGGCGATCTATAAAATTTGCGCTCTATTGGAATCAGGCATACCAATAAGGTAATAAAAGTTTTCTGCATCAATTAGACTCATCCGCGAATCATGAAAGCTTACCAGAAGAGAGTTACAAGGATTTGCACGGGAGGAGCGATCGCCATCTGGCTGTACGAGGAAATGAGGGTTTGA
>NZ_JAQYWQ010000081.1 GCF_029379315.1 Nostoc sp. S13 | reverse complement strand
AGTGGCGGGTCTGAATCCCCCACTGATTGCATTCTGACTCCTGAATTCTGACTTCTGAATTCTTCTTCAAGCAGTTTTTGTATCGTCAGATGTGGCGGAAAATAAAAAGTCAGGTGAATTGAGATTTAGTTTAAGTAAGTGGGAAAACTAAATTGTAAGTTGCTGGGTGCTGCCTTGGGAATTGGATTAGCACGCTGATATTCAAACTTACAATGAGGTAGTTGTGTTTCGAGCTGTTGTTGGTCATAGTGACGATCCTGATTCTCAAAATGCGATCGCTGAAGTTCTGCAAGAATGTAGCCGTTCCCTAGCAGGGTCAATTCCTCAAGCTGGGGTTTTATTCACTGCTATAGACTTTAACCATGCGTTAATTTTGCAACGCATCCAGGATGCTTTTCCCGGAATTGAGTTGATTGGTGGAACTACAAATGGAGAAATCTCCTCAATTCTGGAGTTTCAGCAAGATTCTCTAACCTTAATGCTGTTTGCTACCGATGAAGTGCAAATTCGGGCAGGTATTGGACGAAAAGCATCCAAAAATCCAGCCCTTGCAGCTCAACAAGCGATCGCCCAAGCCAAGGCAAAGAGTGCATCCTTAGTACAATTGTGCCTAACCTTTCCCGATAGTCTGACGAGCAATGGGGTGTTAATTTTACAAGGTTTACAACAAAGCTTGGGAGGGTATATTCCGATCATTGGGGGAATGGCTGCCGATGACTATACCTTTGACAAAACCTACCAATTCTTCCAAAGTGAAGTGTTAAGTGATTCAGTTCCAGTGCTATTATTTTCTGGAGAATTACTATTTTCCCACGCAGTTGCCAGTGGTTGGACTCCCATCAGTCAACGTAGCCGTGTAACTAAAGTGGATGGCAACGTAGTCTATGAAATTGATGGACGACGTGCCTTAAATTTCTATCAGCATTATCTCGGTGAAGAAAGATTTGCGTCCAACTATGCGATTCATGCCCTGGCAGTTTTTGAGGATCAAGATCATTTCTATATGCGGGCGCCCAATGGCTACGATCGCCTGTCTGGTAGCATGACGTTCTTTTCTGATATTCCTGAACACGCGGTTGTACAAATTACCGATGCGACTCGTGACAATATTCTATCCGCTTCTGAGACATCCTTGAAAAATGCTCTTGCTGATTATCCCGGTGTAGAACCAACAGCAGCGTTACTCATTTCCTGTGCAGCGCGTCGGCGAATTCTTGGGACTCTTACCAAACAAGAGTATCAGCTTGTCAAAACTCATTTACCAGAGGCATTACCTTGCTGTGGTTTCTACGCTTACGGCGAAATTGCTCCTTTGGTGAGCGGAGGTCAAACGCAATTTCATAACAAAACGTTTGTCACACTACTAATAGGAACAAAATGATTGATGTATGGATAACCAAGACAATTCCATACATATTCAAGAGTTAGAAAAGACAAACCGCATCTTGCGGAAAAAGCTGGAACGCAGCGAAAATGAACGCTGCCAGCTAGAAATTGACATTACAACAAAGGAGTTTTTACTGAAGAAAGTCATTTGTGAGCTAGAAAACTCTCAGGCAGACTTGCAGCAAAGAGGTCAAGAGTTAGAAAATACGTTAGATAGTTTGCATAAGATGCAAGCTCAAATGATTCAAAGCGAAAAGATGTCTGCCCTTGGTCAAATGGTGGCTGGTATTGCTCACGAAATCAACAATCCCGTTAGCTTTATTTACGGAAATCTCAGTCATATTAGCCAATACACCCATGACTTATTGCGACTTATCCAGCTTTATCACCGTTACTTCCCCAACCCACCTGCTGAAATTCAAACCGAACGCAAAACCATCGATTTAGAGTTTCTAGAAAAAGACGCGATTATGGTATTGGACTCAATGAACATCGGGACGGAACGTATCCGGGATATTGTACTTTCACTGCGTAACTTCTCCCGCTTAGATGAAAGTGAGTTCAAAGCCGTGGATATTCATGAAGGCATCGACAATAGTTTGATGATTTTGCAGCATCGCCTCAAAGCCACTGACAAAAGCCCAGAAATTCAGATCATCAGAAATTACAACAATTTATCCAATGTAGAATGCTACGCCGGACAGATTAACCAGGTATTTATGAACATTCTAGTAAATGCGCTCGATGCCCTCGAAGAACTCAATACCAAACGGACTTATCAGGAAATCCAGCTTAATCCCAGTCGGATCACGATTAGTACTTCTGTCGTTGATTTGCAGTGGGTGAAAATTGCGATCGCTGACAATGGATCTGGGATTCCCGAATCGATTCAAAAACAGATTTTCAATCCCTTCTTTACAACAAAACCTGTCGGCAAGGGAACAGGAATGGGAATGGCTATCAGCTATCAAATCATCACCGAAAAACATGGTGGTAAGTTAGAATTTTTTTCGACACCTGGAAAAGGAACGGAGTTTGTGGTTCAAATTCCTCTCCAGCAGCAAATTTGTGAAGTAATCTAACGTAACGTTATGATCGGTATTCAAAAATTGATTCATAATTCTTGAAGAAGAATTATGAAGTCAGAATACATTCGTCAGAATCAAGACGCTCTCTACGAGACGCTAAAAGCGAACGCGGACTCGCTCTCCGTGGCGCTATCAGTCGGGGATTCAGACCCGTGACTGATTGAAGACCACAAAACAAGAAAATTTGGTGGGGGTCTTAAACCCGATTATTCATCCACCAGTCGTACAGAATTCATTCTGAATTCTGACTTCTGACTCCTGACTCCTGACTCCTGAATTCTGTTCGATAATTTAGAATCAATTAAACTAAAGGCAATAAAATTTCAAATTCAGTGCCTATACCAATCTGTGAATGAAAACTCAATTTTCCGCCATGTCTGGCGGTGATAATTCGATAACTTACTGCTAAACTTGTATTTTTACCATTCTTTGTTTCAAGAGAAAAAGACTCTATAATTTGCTGTTGCAATTCTTGAGACATTCCAAAACCATTGTCAGCAATCCGAATTAAGATCCAGCGAGAATCTGGTGCATCTGGGTTGCTTGCTTCTTGCGAAATAACTTCTGTGGTAATCTCAATCCGAGGTTTTTGAACAGTCTTTGTATCTTCCAGATGCAACTGCTGTTGCACGCCTTCATTGAGTAAAGTATCCACAACTTCGCTGAAAATATTCATCAAAACCTGATTTAACTGCCCCATAAAGCAATACACTGGCGGCAATTGACCGTAGTATTTGACGATTTCAATTTCTCCTTGAAGACGACTATTAATTAATAAAATAATACTATCTATACAGGCGTGTAAATCTACTGGTTTCGGATAAATTTCATCGATATGACAGAAGTTTTGTAAGCTGGTGACAAGTTTTTTTAATCTTTCCGCTCCAGTGCGGATACTAGCAAGCGATCGCGACAAATCTTGTTCTAAAAAATCAAATTCAATCTCTTCTTTAATCTGATTAATTGCCTGGGAAGCTGATGGTAACTCTTGATCATAGGCGGCTATCAGCTTGAGTAAATCTTGGCTGTAGGTTGAGACATAAATTATATTACCCCAAATAAAACCTACCGGGTCTAAAATTTCGTGCGCTACGCCGTCTACCAAACGTCCCAGATTTGCCATTTTATCATTTTGAATCATTTGGGCTTGGCTGCGTTCATACCGCACCAGATTTTCGATTCCCCGAATTTGCCAAGAAATAATATTCAACTCTTGTACATCTAACAATCTATAAGCACCAGATGCTGTTTGTACTACAATTGGTTCTGCTAATAATTCTGGCGAGCGCTTTAAGCTAAGTTGCATCGCTGTTAAAATCGATGTTGTATCAGCAAGCAGCAACATCGGTATCCGCGCATAGCTGTAGAGAACGGCTAATGGTTGTTGAACAAATAACTCTTGTCCATAAGGACGAATCAAAAATTCTAGCAGTCGCCGCCGCGAAATCATCCCAATGAACTTTTCCTGTTCTACCAAAATTACTCCTGGTAGCAGAGGGTATTTTTCCAAAAAATTAGCCACTTCCATACCAGTGCGGTTGATTTCCACTGGGAAGTTGTACATTGGTAGTTCTTGGAGGGTTGAATCTAAACCGAGATCGCGATCGCTACCCTCAGACAAAAATGGTGGTGAGATTTGGTAACTGAATTCTTCTGGCACTAGACACCCTGATTTTTACAAAGCAGTTAACAATTGATAATTCGTAATGACGCTCTCTACGAACGCGAATAGCGTGTCGAAGACAGACGCTAAAAGCGTAGTTTGCTTCTCTGTAAGAGTACGCGGACACGAGAAAGCGTAAGGAAGACAGTAATTCGTAATGACGCTCTCTACGAACGCGAATAGCGTGTAGAAGACAGACGATAAAAGCGTAGCTTGCTTGGATGCAGGAGTACGCGGACTCGCTAACGTAATTAAGTTTTGTAACGAGGATTTAGCGCTAACAGAGCTTCTCTTTGTAAAAGAGACACCGCCACGAAACTTACCGCTTGTTAGTTGCGTGGGACTTAAACCTTTAATTTACGATAAGTTAATATTTTGCATTCTCTCACCCCTTAAATCCGGTTTCGGTTTAGGTATCTCGTAGGATTAGCCCTTTCAAAGTGAAAATCGTTCTATTACAAGACTTACGCAAAAAGGCAGTGAAAGCCTTGATTTAGCGTAGGGGCAATTCATTAATTGCCTCTACATTTCGTACTTGATGCGTAAGTCCTATATTATCTTGCACTAGGCGACTGGAAGCAACTGGGGTGCGATTTCTCAAAGAGCAGAACAGGAACGCGAAAGGGCACAACAAGAACGTCAACAGAGCCGAGCGCCTAACTGCGTAGACGCAGAGCGGCTTGTCGTTAGACATCGCTCGGCGTTGAACCAGAAACCTAATATTTTTGTTACGAATTACGAATTACGTTAGCGAAGCGGGGCGTAGCCCATTACGAATTACGAATTGAAAAGGGGTGGTGTAAAAGAGCCATCTGTGGCTTAATTTGTTTAGACACAAATTTTACTGCTACCAGGGTAATCACGATGACAAATAGACCTCCTTCCGAACCGGAGTCATCCCAAAAAACTGCCCTTGGCTTTGATGAATTTATAGCCATTCTGGTTGCCTTCACCACTATTGGAGCGATTCTTTTTTGGTCATTGTCCCGCAGGGATTCTAGCTGGAACTTAAACGGGCTGCTGTCGCCTGACTCCACTCCGTCTTCTAGTGTTCAACCAAATCAACTATTGCCTTCCCCTTCTCCCAAGGTGGAATCAAATGCAGTCCCTAGATTCAATGTTTTGCCGTCATCTCCATCTGCGGCTGTTGTTGAACCCAAGTCATTCCCGACTAACAGTGCAAGTCCTTTCCCCGCAGTGTTACCATCTGCTCAGGTAATCCCAACTCAATCCCCACAACCACAAACACCTGTATCCTCTTCAACAGGACTTGAGTCATCAATTAAATTATCAGCATTGCCTTTAGTAACTCCGGCAAAACAAAAATCAATCATTCCGCCGCCAATTGCATTTAACGATGTGCCCAATAATTTCTGGGGTCGGCGTTTTATTGACGTTCTTTCTTCCCGTGGTATTCTCAAAGGGTTTCCTGATTATTCTTTTAGACCAAATCAGCCTGTAAACCGCGCCGAATTTGCCGCTATACTCCAAAAAGCCTTTGATCAAGAACCGTCTAAGACTGCGATCGCATTTCAAGATGTACCAGCAAAATTCTGGGCAACTCCAGCAATTGACGAAGCCATCAGTACCGGATTTCTCAAAGGCTACCCGAAAAAAACCTTCAAACCACAACAAAATATTTTGCGAGTGCAAGTTTTAGTTGCCCTTGTTAGTGGCTTTAATTTGAAAGCACCCACTTCCCCAAATCATATTTTAAGTGTCTATAAAGATGCTAAAAATATTCCGCGATATGCTATTGACAAAATAGCAGCTGCTACAGCCAATGGTCTGGTAGTTAACTATCCAAATCCACAAATTCTTGATCCAAACAAAGTAGCTAGTCGGGCTGAAGTGGCGGCGATGATTCATCAAGCTTTAGTAAAACGTGGCAAGTTGGAGGCAATTGCATCTCCAAATATAGTGCGATCGCCCAAAGTATCTTCAGAACTTTCGCAGACTCCAAAAACGAACCTAAAGGGGAAATTGTCCGACAGAGGTTTGTCTCAACAATAATTACTAATTCGTAATTCGTAATTAAATTAAGGGTCAAAGGAAGCGGCATCTAGAGTTAATAGCGTTATGGGTGAGTCTAAATCTCCATCTATGAGGTAATTGCGAATTGGTAAATTTTTAGAGAAGTCTGATCGCCGACTTCCGGCGATCAGATTTCAGTGATTTGGAATTAGAACTTACTCCTACACAGGAGTAAGCTAGCAAGAGCGTCTGGTAGAGAAGCGATAATTAGATATTAAGCTTCTGGAATTTCTTTACCGACAACTTGTGATTTAAGAACGGTGATTTCACCAGTTAACTCTTTCCTGGTTGAGGCTTTGAGTAAATAGCGGTAAACAAACCAGGCAGAATAACCAATACCAATTAACTCAAAAGTAGGTGCTACCAAGGGGATATCATTCAAAGCATCTAATATTGCCAAGAGTACTTTGACGCCAACAATTGATCCCACAATTAAACCAACTGTCACCAGGGGTTGCTTATATTGATTAAAGAAGCTTCCCAGATATTCTGGCAATGTTGCTAAAAAGGTAGAAATTTGCTCCCCGTATTTTAGCCATTCGTCTTGAGACTGCGCGGGAGGCTGGAGTTTGGTGATGGTTCCGGTTTGGTTGTAGATATCTGCACCTATAGTCTCTTTGGATGCAGTTTCGGTAAATTCTTGTTCTGGCATTTTCACTCCCATAAATTTGACAGTTGAGTTTTTCTAATCTGGATAATTACAACCAAAAGGCTGTTGATTAGGTAATGCACAAGTGCATCAGTACAATTGGGTCAAGAACACAAAAGGGTTTTAGTGTCCTATAACCATAATTGCCCCCTAATATCTACTGCATCAACTACAAGGTAGAAAGTCAGTAGGAGGATAGAACTCACAATGGCAGCAGAATGTATTATAATCAACTTCCTGAGTTCTATTTTTTTGAATCAACTGGAATCCTCAGGTTGTGATTATCCCATTGCGTGTCATTTGCTCATAATCGTACTAAATCTAGTGCCGTGTGCAACTTTCTCTCAAACCTAACCCCCAACCCCTTCCCTACAAGGGAAGGGGAGCAAGAATCAAAGCCTCTCCCCCACAGGGAGAGGTTTGGAGAAGGGTTTTAAGAATAAGTTGCACATCGCGTAATCTAAGTACAAATCATCCAAAAATCAGTCCACCTCTCATTTATATAAGCCTAAAAGCCGATTTTAGCTGATATTAAAGCTATCTTAAGCCGCGTTCGTCAATTAACGCATTGGTATTGATATTAATATGTAATTAAAGTTTTTCTGTGTTCACATAGACTAGACTTTTAACCTATTTTATGATACCCGTAGCTGGGGATGAGGGAGAAATCAATTCAAAATTCAGGCATTGTTCGCGCAGCGTCTATCTGTGACACGCTATTCGCGTTCGTAGAGAAGAAAAAGGTTGGGGAAGATGCAGCTTTAGCTTCCAGTGGGGCGGGAGATGATGGAGATGAGGAACAAATAAGCAATGCCCCATGCCAAGGAATGTCAAAGCTTTTGTTTTTTTCCTGATTGTATTAATTTTATAACGAAGCAGTAAGGTAGAGTAGGGGCATACCTGATGGCAAGAACTCATTGCTATCAATTATATATTGAGGAAAGTGGTGTGGTAAGGAGAAGACGGTCTTAGACAGGTCTTTAGTACAGGAAATTTTTATTGCTGCTGAAAAAATTGAATTCTATTCGCTGGCAGTAATTGTATTTAGTAATATTGCTATCTAAATCACTCATACTATATTATAAGGTTATGCTAATTATCTAGTGAGTAATGATTTGCTCTTACTATAAAAGAAGATAATCTAGATGTTAATCACCAATTGAAGTATTTGCACAAGCTAGACTGATTTGGTGATTTTTGTGGGAAGGCAAGGAGGTTTGAGAAATGCTTTCCTCAAAAGCCAACCCCGATCGATAACAGTTCAGAAAGCAAAAAAGTGTCAGCCGAAGAGCCATCGACAGACGAACTCCCAACCATAGAATTTCCCTCACGAGGGAAACTCAAAGCCAGTTCTTGGCGCATCCATCAAAAAATTGGCTATGGGTACTTTGTAGCTATCGGAATTGGTTTTTTTGGCTCACTGACTGGGTTAGTGATCGCCAGCTACTACCGGGGAAGGGAAGTCAGGCAATTCAATCAAGCCTATGAACAAGGGCAACTACTGAGTAATTATAAAGATGCAGTAGTCGGAGCGCAATTACATAGCTCTAACTTAGTTGCTGTATTGGAAAATTCCCAACAGCTACAAAGCAAAAAAGCCGATTTTCTGAAGAATGTCGAAAAAGCTAAAGAATTAGAGTCAAAAATTGCTGGATTTATCGATAGCAAACCTAAAAGACTAGCAGCAACAAGTTCGACTTTACAGACGTTATTGCTGGATTACAAGACTAATTTAAAAGCTTACGTTAACCAAATCGAGGTCGTCTTACAGAAAATTGACTCCCAACAAGTGCAGCCTCAGCAAATTTCTTCTGCCCGATCGCAGTTATTGACAATTATGCGTGGTGAAACAGCCGTGCGGCTAGAGCAGCTTTCGCAAAACCTGACTAACATCCTGCAAACTGCTGAAGATCAAGAGCAAGAAAAGCAAAAAGCCGTTGAGCAGGCAAAAGTAGTTGAGCGATTCATCGTGATCATCAGTATGCTAGTTTCGGTGGCGATCGCAGCTATTGTAGCTTGGCGTACCAGTCGGGCGATCGCTGAACCAGTGATCACTGTAACCCAAGTAGCTGAACAAGTTGCTCGCAAATCTAATTTCGATTTGCGAGCGCCCGTCACCACTGAAGATGAAATTGGCCTACTCGCCAAATCTCTAAACCATCTGATTGAGCGAGTATCTGAGCGAACAAAAGAACTACAACAAGCTAAAGAATTAGCCGAAGCTGCTAGCAAGGCAAAAAGCATATTTCTGGCCAATGTCAGTCATGAATTACGCACACCGTTAAATGCTGTGATTGGCTTGAGCCAACTTCTAGAAGACGACGCTACCGATCTTGGTTTATCGGGAGACTTTATCACAGATTTAGAGACAATTAACTCTGCTGGTAAGCATTTACTACACTTGATTAACGAAATCCTCGACTTGTCAAAAATTGAAGCGGGTAAAATGACCCTCTATCCAGAGATATTCGAGATTGCGACGCTGATTCATAACGTCGTCCTTACAGTCAAACCAGCTATAGAAAAAAATGCCAATGTTTTAGAAGTGGATTTTGATCAGCAACTTGGCACCATGTACGCCGATCAGACTAGGATGCGGCAGGTATTGTTAAACTTACTAAGCAACGCCAGTAAATTCACTACAAACGGCAAGGTGACGCTGACAGTCAACCTAGAAAAGGATGAATTTCGACCAGAGGCTCCTTTAGGTATGATTACTTTTACCGTTACCGACACAGGTATAGGTATGTCTCACCGTCAACAGCAGCAGTTATTTCAACCTTTTACACAAGGAGATACCTCCACTACAAAAAAGTATGGAGGTACGGGATTGGGGTTGGCAATTAGCCGCCACTTTTGTCAGATGATGGGTGGTGAGATTATTGTCAAAAGTCAGCCGGGAATTGGCTCTACTTTCACTATTCGTCTGCCAATGACTGTGCAGGATTGAATGGGGCATTGGGGATTGGGCAATTCAATTTTGGATTTTGGATTTTGGATTGACGATAGCGTAGCGTTAGCGAGTCCGCAAGCGTCTTTTGGATTAAATTTCAATTGTTTAATTTAAAATCTAAAATCTAAAATCTAAAATCTAAAATTCTTACTCCCTCATCCCCCTCATCTAGCAATTCTCTGCCGAATTAGGTAATAATATTCACCTTCCCTGTATCCAAGTCGTAACGACCGCCGACAATTTTCAATTTGCCCGATCGCACCTGCTCAGTTAAAAGCGGCGATCGCTTCAACCGTTCAATTTGATATTGCACATTTGCCACCACAGCATTTTCAACCGCGTCACCCGGCTGACTCTTGACCTTTTTCAGGGCTGGCTTAATTGCCTTCACAAAAGTACTAATATCACCGAGTAACGATTCGTTTTGGACAGCTGCGGTTACAGCCCCACAACGCTCATGACCCATCACCATTAGCAGGGGAGAACCTAACAAGACAACCGCATATTCAATACTGCCGATCGCTTCTGGGGTGGCAATATTTCCGGCAATCCGAACATCAAAGATGTCCCCAATGCCCTGATCAAAAATAATTTCTCCGGGTACTCGTGAATCCGCACAACTAAGAATAGTTGCAAATGGATGTTGAGCTTGAGCAACTTCCTGCAACCGCAACGCAGATTGATCGGGGTATTGGGGTTGATGATTAACAAATCGCTGATTCCCCTGCATCAGCTTTTTTAAGGCTGCATCGGGATTGAGGGATTCAGGGGAGTTTGAGGGTATTTCGGCAGCTTTCGCCTGTTTAACCTGCCAGAGTAAATCGCTGGCAGTTAGCATCATTCCAAACGCCCCGGTCATTCCCAACTTCAAAAAGTCACGACGTTCCATGAAACGCTTCCTTGATTAAATTTATAACTCTCTTAGATTGACGCGACACATCTGACAGAACGAATCTCCATCACGTCGGAAACGTAGCAAGTACCTCCGAACTTATTGAGGAGTGGTCTGATATTTTCCACAACACGCTTGAGTTCTTCTGGCATACAAAACGCGAGGATGTAAACATTATCAAGCATGGTCATGTCTAAATCTTCTGTCGTTCCTCGTAATCCTTTACCAACAACATTTCGGATTACGGCATGGCTATGTACACCCGACTTGTCTAAACTATCTAAAATTTTGGCAAGCTCAAAGGAGTTGGCGATAATTTCTATCTTTTTAACTACGTGCATATTATTACCTCCAAAATAGGTTAATTCCGTAGAGATATAACGGAATTCCCACAATAATATTGAACGGGAATGTCACTGCTAGAGCGGTAGAAACATACAGGCTGGGATTTGCTTCGGGAACAGTCATCCGCATCGCCGCCGGGACAGCAATGTAAGAAGCACTGGCACACAGTACAGCGAATAACAGCGAATTTCCCTGAGGCATACCAATGAATTTGGCAATCACCAACCCAATGCCTGCATTGAGTATTGGAATTAGTATCGCAAATAAAATCAGGAAAACTCCGGTTTTTTGCAAGTCTTTAATTCTTCTAGCAGCGACTAGTCCCATATCCAGTAAAAAGAAGGTGAGAATGCCATAAAACAACCCTTGAGCAAAGGGTTCTAATACGTGCCAACCACGTTCTCCTGTCAAGACGCCGATCAAGAGGCTACCCACTAGTAGAAAAACTGAACTATTAAGAAATGCTTCTTGCAAAACTTCCGACCAAGCAAACTCTCGCTTCTCATCGGCGGTGAATATACTCACCAAGATCAGACCAACAATGATCGCTGGAGATTCCATCAGTGCAAGTGCTGCTACCATGTAGCCATCATAGTGAATACCAAGCTCATTCAGAAAAGCGCCAGCAGTGATGAAAGTGACGGCACTGATAGAACCGTAGGTTGCGGCGATCGCCGCAGCATCGTAAGTATCCAGTTTCCACTTGAGAATAAAAAAGGTGTAAATTGGAACAAAACAAGCCATCATCATTGCTGCCAGAAGCGTTAGAAGTACTTCCTGATTGAGTCCGCTTTTGATTAGTTCTACTCCTCCTTTAAAACCAATGGCAAACAGTAGATACAACGAAAGGAGTTTGGGCACTGGTGGGGGAATTTCCAAATCAGACTTGACAAAAACAGCAGTCATGCCTAAAAAGAAAAACAGGATTGGCGGATTCAAAAAGTTGGATACAATTAAGCTAAAATCCATATCCACCCCTCTTTATACTGGTGAAACCTGCAATTAAAGAAATTTTTCATCTTTAAAAATTTAACGGTTCAATCATGATGTATCGTGTATTACTACCCAATGTCAATTGGGTACTCAAGGAGTGAATAGTCCTATTGGTGACTACCCTCTCAGTTAGCTATTACAGCGTTTTTCAAGCAAATAAACCACGGGCTAGGGAACATTGCCGTATCCCTACGAAAATCTGTAGTTCAATTAATTGAAAATAACTGTAAGCTCTGTTGACAGGAGAACAAGTCAGAGCTTGCCCAGTATTTTTATGATGTTTTATTCCCCGTCGCTGATTTTACGACAGAACGCGCAGGAATAATTGGTCGCTAACTTATCTACGTAAAAAAGTTAACGTATTGTCGGGACAATTCATAAATTGCTAAGTTAATTCAGCCGATGATTAAGGTTATGAAAGCAATTCTTTTGGAATCTCGCGGTGATCCGACAGCCCTTAAATTACAAGAGATTACAAAACCATCTCCTCAGTCTGGATGGGTGCTAATCGAGATCAAAGCCTTTGGTCTAAACCTTTCTGAAATGTTTACACGTCAAGGGTATTCTCCCAGCGTTCAACTTCCCAGAATTTTGGGGATTGAGTGCGTTGGTGTTGTTGAAGCCGCCCCTGACACCCCATTTCAGCCTGGTCAGAAGGTAGCAGCGATTATGGGAGGCATGGGACGAGCGTTTGATGGTACCAAGAAAAGGCGAAACACTTGAATTGTTAGCAGTTTGCAATTGCTTGTTCCCATTCGTGTCCGGGTTTTTTCATCAATAGGTACGCTTTTGCACGGCCGCTTTGGCATTCCATAGAGATAATGGTTATGCTGGTGTGCCAATGATAGAGTACCATTCTGGTTAGGAATATTGCCACACAATCTTTGTTCACCAAGTTTCGTTAAGATATTGTAACCTGGGCAATAGCAACTCTCTATTGATGTGACGCCAGGCGTAGGCCTAGCACGTCGGAGACATCGCTTTTTCACATCCATGACAACAACCATCGACTTTCTCAGTCACCTTAACCCTAGCCAACGTCAAGCCGTCGAACATTACTGCGGCCCGTTACTAGTTGTTGCCGGCGCAGGTTCCGGTAAAACACGAGCGCTGACTTATCGCATTGCGAATCTGATTCTGAAACACCGCGTTAATCCAGAAAATATCCTGGCGGTTACTTTTACCAACAAAGCCGCACGGGAAATGAAAGACCGGATTCAACGGCTGTTTGCGGAACAACTGGCAATGAAACAACACGGTCAGAAGTGGGATTTGTTGACAGAATATCAACAAATGCAATTGCGATCGCAAGTTTACAAAAACACGATCAAAGACTTATGGTGTGGTACTTTCCATAGTCTATTTTCTCGTATTCTCCGCTTTGATATTGAAAAATACGTAGACGAAAAAGGACGCCGTTGGAATCGCAATTTCTCTATCTTTGATGAATCCGATGTTATAAGTCTGATCAAAGAAATCGTTAATAAAGAGCTAAATTTAGACGATAAGAAATTTGACGCCCGCTCTGTCCGCTACGCTATTAGTAATGCTAAAAACCAAGGTTTATCACCCCAAGAATTTGAGCAAGATCAACCCAATTATCGCGGACGAGTGATTGCCCAAGTCTACAATTTATATCAAGATAAGTTAGCACAAAACAACGCTCTCGACTTTGATGATCTAATTCTTGTACCTACGAGATTATTTCAACAAAACGAGCAGGTATTAGGTTACTGGCATCGCAAGTTTCACCATATTCTTGTAGATGAATATCAGGATACCAACCGCACTCAGTATCAACTTATTCATTTATTGGTTACTAATGGCGAAACTAGAAAAAGCGAATGGGAATGGCAAAATCGCTCAGTTTTCGTTGTCGGCGATGCAGATCAATCCATTTACAGCTTTCGGATGGCAGATTTCACCATCTTGCTGGGATTTCAGGAAGACTTTGGTGATGGTTTAGTAGATGATGACACCCGAACGATGGTTAAGCTGGAAGAAAACTATCGTTCTTGTGAAAACATTCTGCAAGCGGCTAATGAACTGATTGAAAATAACACCCAACGGATTGATAAAGTCCTCAAACCGACGCGGGGGCCGGGTGAGCAGATTACTTGTCACAAAGCCGATGAAGAACTCGCAGAAGCGGCATTTGTAATTAATCAAATTCGCACTTTAGAAAACCAAAATCCAGAGTTGAACTGGGGTAGTTTTGCCATACTTTATCGGACAAACGCCCAATCTCGCCCCTTTGAAGAACTGTTGGTGAAATATCAAATTCCTTACACAGTTGTGGGAGGAATGAAGTTTTACGATCGCAAAGAAATTAAAGATGTCGTCGCATATTTAAGAGCGATCGCTAACCCAGCTGATACAGTCAGTTTATTGCGAGTCATCAATACTCCCCGGCGGGGAGTTGGCAAAACCACTATTGATGCTTTGGTGAACGCCTCCCAACAATTAGGGACAACTCTGTGGGAAATACTTAGCGATGAAACATCAGTTAATACATTAGCTGGACGGGCGACAAAAGCGGTGAATAGCTTTGCTGCAATGATTAGCCGTTGGCAAGGACAAATCGGCACGCTTCCGGTGACTGAGGTTTTGCAAGGAATAATAGAAGACTCTGGTTACGTTCAAGACTTGATGAATCAAGGCACAGATGAAGCCACAGATCGGGTACAAAACGTCCAGGAACTTTACAACGCCGCACTGCAATTTCAAGAAGAAAACGAAGAGGTTTCTCTGCGAGACTTTCTAAGTAGCGCCGCTCTCAGCTCCGATTTGGATAACTTAAAAGAAGGACAGACAGCCGTTTCTTTGATGACTTTGCACGCTTCCAAAGGTTTGGAATTTCCCGTAGTATTTTTGGTGGGATTAGAACAGGGACTATTTCCCGGCTACCGATCGCTGAGTGATCCCGCATCTTTGGAAGAAGAACGCCGCTTGTGTTATGTGGGAATTACTCGCGCCCAAGAAAGGTTGTATTTATCACATGCGCGTGAACGCCGTTTGTATGGTTCTCGTGAAGCCGCCATGCGATCGCAATTTCTCGACGAATTACCAGAAGAATTATTAAGTACTCAACGCCTGAGTCGTCAAACTTATACTAAAAGTGCCTCTGCTTCTAGTGCGAAACCAGATACAACGCAGAATTGGCAAGTAGGCGAGAGAGTATTACATAAAACTTTTGGGCTTGGTGAAATCACTCATGTTTTTGGAACGGGTAGTAAAATGTCTGTGGCAATTAAATTTGCCAGTTTGGGACAAAAAATTGTTGATCCAAGAGTAGCGCAGTTGCAACGAGTAGAGTGAGACATCCACAGCTCCCTGACTTTTTTGAGAAGTCGGGGATCTTGTTTTTCATATTTCAATTTCTTTAAAGTGTTCAACAATGGGAAATGGATCATAAAAATGATGCAGAAGTTTTTTCCAGTCTTGAAACTCAGCAGAACTTCTAAATCCAACAGTATGAGATTCTAAACTTTCCCATCTGACAAGTAATAAGTATTTACCTTGGACTTCTATACATCTATGCAATTCATGAGATAAATATCCGTCGATTAAGGAAATAAGATTGGAAGCTTTTTTAAAAGAAGCTTCAAAATCAGATTCTAACCCTGGTTTGACATAAAGCATCACTGCTTCAAGAATCATAAACTTTTTCGGTGATAATTAAACTAGTATTAACGCAATTGATACGTAGCCGTAAGTTGACTAATAGCTACAGATAACTCATATTTATTTATCAGTGGTTAGTTGTTTTGTTGCTAAACCGCCAAGTCATAATTATTGCAGCAAACGCTAAACCAATAGCCAGTCCCCACCAAAGACCAATAGCTCCATACCCCGACCAAATTCCGAAAGTATAACCAGTGAATAAACCAATACACCAATAAGCAAGAATACCAATCAACAGAGGGATTCGAGTGTCTTGTAGTCCGCGTAATGCTGCTCCCGCAGTAACTTGCACACCGTCAACTATTTGAAAAATCGCTGCCACTCCCAGCAATTTTACTGCGAGGACAACCACATCTGCATTGTTTGGATCGTTAATGTCAATATAAAGAGAAATAATCGACTTTGGTACTAACCACAATGTAATGCCTACTACACCCATAGATAGAGCTGCAATGCCAATGCCTGCATATCCAGCCAGACGAGTAGCAAGCAGATCATTCTGTCCAACTAACTGCCCAACACGTACTGTTGTCGCTAGAGAAATGCCTAGTGCAATCTGGAATGATATCGAAATTGTTTGTAAAGCAATTTGATGGGCAGCAAGAGCGTTTGTTCCTAATTGTCCGATGATGAAAGTAACAATAGTGAACAGTCCCCCTTCGACCGCAATCAGCCCCCCAATGGGCAATCCAATCTGAAAAATATCGCCAATGATCCGGCGATCTTCTAGGGAAAAAGCTTTTTTAGATGAAGGTCGAAAAATACCGTAAACTGCAAAGCGAGGCTGATTACATATATAAACTGTCAAAGCAACAAACATACTCCAAAGTGAGAATGTGCTTCCCCAACCGATACCAGCTAAACCCAGCGCCGGAAATCCCAGTTTGCCAAACATCAGCACATAGTTAGCTGTGATGTTGAGCAAAGTACCCAAAACCACAGTCACCATCACTAATTGCGGTTGCAATAGAGTAGAAAGAAAGTTTTTAAGTACTCCAAAGCCTAAAGCAGGAATAAAACCCAGTGCGATCGCCCTTAAAAAAATCTCTGCTAGTGCTACTGTATTAGCATCTTGCCCTAGTAAAAGTAATAAAGCACCTCCATTGTAAAGCAGCAATGTAATTGGTATTCCTAGTACCAGAGATGTCCCTAGTCCCAGCCGGACAATTGTGCCAACTTTTTCTCTATTTCCGGCTCCGTATGCTTGGGCAGCTAACGGACTGACAGCAGAAACGATACCACTAACGATTAACAAACAAAAACTAAAAATAATAGCTCCCAAACCTCCAGATGCAATAGTCTGGCTTCCCAAGCAGCCCATCATTACCGTATCCACAAAACCAGTTGCAGATTGAGCCAGTTGTGCAGCTGCCAAAGGTACGGCTAACACAAGACATTTTTTAACTTCAGAAAACATATGCTTATAACCCGATGTGAAGAACAAAGGGTTTTTCCAAAATCTAAACCCATGTTCAGGATATGTTGCTCCTGGGAACTTGAATCTATCTTAATAGAGTAAGAGGACTGCCGTTACAGTTGTTCGCGCAGTATTCGGCAGGAAAGACTTAACGGTAAATGAATTGCGACTACGTAACAACTAACGCGACAGCTATCAAATATTTGGTTTATTTTGGTTCTCAACGTAATGTTTTAGTTGCTCAACTGTAGTCATGTAACTAAACTGATTTTAATTGAATAATGCCTTTATCAAAAACGCGATTATCAGTAGCGATCGCCCCAAGTTTTATTCTATCTTTATACACCTCATTAGTATAAGGTGAATGCAATGTCTACAACAGCCTACGCCATTAAAACTAATTTTTTAGTAAATAAATAATCGCATCACAAAACTCTTGATAATATCCTTTATAATCAGTTTCACTGAAACCTATAATTAAGTCTTGTCTCTCTCCCTCTGTGATTGTGTTGATGATTTCCAATATTGGCTCAAGAGCTTTTGCACGTAAATCTTTCAGCTTGTCAATATTGAGTCCGAGTTTATCAATTGTTGTTTCAGCAGCTAATTTTTTTGAATTATCTGTCGCCAAAATCTGCCCATCATCGGTGTACTTAAAGAACTCCTCACAATTTGCATTTATTGGTGAAACCATCAAATCCTCGTCGTACCAATAATCTTTCTTGCTTCCACAGTGCAAAGGTTCTTTACGCTCTCTTTCTCTTTGGCATGAAGCCAGCATATTTGTGTATTCCAGCACTAGCTCAGTGTAAGGATATCTAGGCTTTAGATGTTCAATATGGCTAATATCCTTGGTAATACGCCTTCCACAATAGCAACAGATAAAACCCTACTCTTGCAACAAGGAATCATGTACATCGGTTTTTTGTGGTTTGCTGAAGTTGTCCCAACTTGTTTACCAATACTCATTTGTTAGTTTTTTCCAAACGGTAAAACTTTCTGCTCCTCACTTTTTTTGATATATTTCACCGCTTCAAAATCTTTTTGCGTCGAATAGATACACTTGCCTGCACGGTTGATACCAAAAATTACATTTGCACCCTTAAAATCAAACTCAAGCGTCAAATCACCGCTTCCACGAAGGATTGCATTTTCAAACGCTTGACTTTCATAATAATTACGCTGATTTTAACTGAATAATACCTTTATCAAAAATGCGATTATCAGTAGCGATCGCACTTATTTCTATTCTATCTTTATACACCTCATAAGAGGCAAAACTTAAATTACTGGTGGAATACTCTGTCCACTCGGAACGTCCTACAGGACGATTACCTGCACCTGCGCCACAGATTAAATAAGTTGTACCATCAATGGCACGAGTGCGTTCATAACTATGTTCGTGACCATTGATGTAAAGTTGAACGCCGTATTTTTGAAATAGAGGAGTAAAAGTTTTAATAAAACCTGGATTACTCCCATACTGACCAGATGAATAAATCGGATGATGTCCAAACACCACTTTCCAAGGAGCATTACTAAGACTTAATTCTTTCTGTAACCAAGATAGCTGGTTTTTCCAATTAGCATTACTGTTAGTATCTAAAGCGAAAAATTGCACAGTTCCACGGCGAAATGTATAGTAACGTCCCTTCATATTAAAGCCGACATACTTGACTTGCGGATCACCATTGGCAGTACGAATATCGTGATTACCTAAACAAGCCTGAAATTTCACACCTTGCTTGAGCAAAACTTTGTAGGGACGCTCAAAAACTTCGCCAATTTTTTCAATTTCGCCGTTATTGTAAATGTTGTCGCCAGCTAAAACGACTAAATCATAAGGATTTTGCTTGTGATAGGCATTCATTGCTCCAGCCACAGCGTACTGTCCTTTGGCTCCAGTGCCCGTATCTGCTACAGACACAAAACGTAATAACAAGTCTTTTTTGACTGGGTTGGCGGCTATAGCTGTTGTTGAATCGCTAATATCAGCACTTTGATGATTTTGTTCAGCTAACATCCAGGCTAAAAATCCTCCACCAATGGCGCTGAGGCCACTTAAAAATAAAAATTGACGGCGTTTCAGGTTCATAATTTGCCAAATTTAATAAATAGTCAGTTTCGCTGAAGGAATGTGCAATGAAGTGATACATTAAGGCAAAAGAGGCAGCACCAGTAATAATGTACGTTGTTTGTCTTTGATTCGCTGCTTTTGGTGAAAGTTCCATGTCACAAGACAATCAGTCAAAACCGACGGATGAGCAGGTAACTCAACCTCCCCAGAAACCTTACCAGAGAGTTCAGCCATTTTGGAAGGCTAAAATTATCCAACTTCTCCAAGGGACGATTGGGGTTTTAGAAGTAACGGTGGAAAAACTGGAGACAGCACCCCCACCTGGTACTGAGGAAACACCCAGTTTTTTGCAGCAACTAGAGTTGCGGTGGGGTGGACTGTTAAGGACAGTCCGCTTGTTTATACCATCAAATTTGTCAACAAAGTTATCAGATACAGCTTTGACGGCAATTGTTACTGGAGTTGCTGTAATTCTGGTTTGGACAACTACAACTGTTTTTACTGGTAAACCTACTGAAATAGCAACAGTTCCACCAGTAGAAAAGGTTCCTGCACCAACACCAACGATAACTACTACACCGGAGTCAGTCGCACCAGAACCACAGCCACCAGAGGAAATTACGCCGCCACCAGAAGTACAAACTACGCCACCAACGCCGGAACCGAAACCAATTCCCACGCCAACGCCAATCCCGCCGCCAACTATAGAATTGACACCAGAACAAGCCTTAATTGCGGCGATTGAAAATCAGGTAGCCGAAATTAGCGATCGCATTGCCTCTGGCCTGATAAAGTCAATTCAAGCTAACTTCCGCACAAGTAATCTAACTGTCAAAATTAGTGACGATTGGTACACTCTTCAAGAATCTCAGCAGGACAAACTAGCTGCAAAGATATTACAACGCTCTCAAGAACTTGATTTTACCCATTTAGAAATTATCGACTCCCAAAATAGGCTGATAGCGCGTAACCCAGTTGTTGGGACTGAGATTGTGATTTTTAAACGGCAAACAACAACTTAAAATAATTCGTAATTCATAATTTGGAAGTTTAACTTTAAGTATTTATGTTAGACAACGTTTCGCTATTGCTCCAAGCTTGTGAAAACTTAAACATCAGCTATGAAATTATTTATCCTGCTGAAAACTTAATCAAAATAAAACTCAATAATAAACCACATTATTTTTGTAACTATAGCACTCCGTTAATTAATCAAGCAGTAGCACATCTTATAAAAGACAAAGAATACACTTATCATGTTTTAAAGAAAAAAGTTAAACTTCCTCGGACATTAGGTTTTCTTTCTCCTTTTTGTGACATGCAGTATAAAATTTACTTAAAATTTCCAAATATTCAAGATATCGTATTAGAAATAAAAAGAAATTTTGAAACACCTGTAATTGTTAAAAGGAATTCTGGTTCGAGCGGACATAACGTCTTTTTATGCAAGAATCAAGATGAAATTGAAAATGCTTTAAAAGAGATTTTCAATATAAATCATAAGTATGATTATGTAGCTCTCGCTCAAGAACTTATTCAAATTAAATCTGAATATAGAGCGGTTTTCTTAAATAAAGAGTTAGTTTTGCTTTATGAAAAAGATATAACTGATGCCAAATTTATGGGTAATCTCAGTCCTCTGCACTGGAATGGTGCAAAAGCAAAGTATATCAACGATCCACAAATATTGTCAGAGATTGCTAGTTTTACTAAACCAGTTTTTGAAGAATTAGACCTTGATTATGGTGGTTTAGATATCGTATTAGACCGAGATCACCAATATTGGTTAATTGAAATTAATTCTCACCCGAATTTTAGCATCTTCACTAGAGACAATGGAGAGGAATATGTGTTGAGAATTTTTGAAAAAATGCTGATTAGTCTAGCTTCAAAATAAACAGAAGTCAGAAGTAAAAATACTTTACCCCTAAAGGTATAGAGTTTTATTTAATAAGAAGAACATTTAATACTAGTAGGACTTACGCAAAACTACACGCTGTAGGGGCAATTCATGAATTACCTTAAAAAGAAAATCACTATTTTTGGCTATTGTTTGCGTAAGTCTTGAATTAATTTCTTGGAAATCCCTAAGCAACAGTTTAAAACGGTAACACAGAATTATGCATCGTATAAGTAGCACATCGGGTGGATGGAATCAGTCAGAGGGTTTAATTTTTTTAGAACAAACTCCAGCGCCTTTCGTGTTGATTACGGCTGCTGATACCGACATTCAAACTTTGGCAGCTGCGCTTGGGAAATTACCTGCAAGCTTTCCGGCATTAAGAGTCGCCAACCTGTTGCAGTTGCAGCAACAATTAAGTGTAGATACCTATGGAGAGCAAGTTTTGGAACTTGCCGAAGTAATTATTTTGCGCCTGTTAGGAGGACGTTCCTATTGGGGTTATGGCTTAGAAGTAGTGCAGGAAATTGTGCAACGTAATGGTAAAAACCTGATTGTAATGCCAGGGGACGACGCTTTTGATCCCGATTTAATTTCCCAGTCTACCGTGCCCTTGGGTATTGTTAATCAGGTATGGCAGTATTTTAGCGAAGGCGGCGTGGAAAATTTCGTTAATGCTCTGCAATTTATCGCCGATACTTGCTTGTCAACTGCATACAATCCCGCGCCACCCCGGTCAATTCCGCGTGTGGGATTGTATGAATGGGGAGTGGGCAGAGACGCGATTAATCGTGTCTGTACTGGGGAGTGGGGAATGGGGAATGGGGATGAGGGCGATGAGGGAGAATTAGAATCTCGTTTATCCACCTCAGAACTGGATTCATCCACTTCAGAACTCCGTTCATCCACCTCAGAACCTCAAGGCTTCCAATGCCCAATGCCCAATGCCCAATGCCCAATGCCCAAAGTCGGCATCCTTTTCTACCGCGCCCATTATTTAGCGGGAAACACTAAGGTAATTGATGCTTTATGCGAAGCTTTGGTACAGAAAAATTTACAACCTGTGCCAGTGTTTGTTTCCTCATTGCGTGAACCTGATGTTCAAGTTGAATTGAGTGAATTTTTCCAACCCAAAGAAGGCGAATCAATAGCTGTGCTGCTAAATACCACCAGTTTTTCTTTAGCACGCTTGGAAAGTGAAACACCCCAAACCGATTTGTGGCAAAAATTAGATGTGCCTGTGTTGCAGGTAATCCTCAGTGGCGGGTCAATTGAGCAGTGGGAGTCACAGTTTCAAGGCCTTTCTCCCCGCGATATTGGGATGAATGTGGCGCTACCAGAAGTAGATGGGCGGATTATTACTCGTGCTGTGTCTTTTAAAGCAGTGCAAACTCGTAATCCCCTTTTAGAGACAGATGTGGTAATTTATAAACCAGTCAGCGATCGCATCGAGTTCGTTGCTAAACTAGCAGCAAATTGGGCGCGTCTGCGTTCTAAACCACCCCAAGAACGGCGAATTGCCCTAATTCTGGCAAACTACCCCAACCGAAATGGCCGCCTTGCTAATGGTGTGGGACTCGACACCCCAGCTAGTTGTGTAGAAATCCTTCAGGCTTTACATCAGGCTGGGTATGAAGTAGAAAATCCACCTGCTCAAGGAGATGAGTTGATTCAACGCCTGACAGATGGTGTCACAAATGATCCCGAAGGTCGAGAATGGCGTCCAGTACACCAAAGTCTTTCTTGGGAAGACTATCAAAAGTATTTCGCTTCTTTACCGCCAGCAGTGCAGCAAGGTATTAGTCAAAGGTGGGAAATGGGGCATGGGAACAAGGGAGATGAGGGAGACAAGGGGGACAAGGGGAATAACCCATACCTAATGTCCAATGCCCAATGCCCAATGCCCAATGCCCAATGCCCAATGCCCATTTCTGGAATTCAACTCGGCAACGTCTTCGTGGGAATTCAGCCACCAAGGGGTTATGATAATGACCCCAGTTTGAATTATCACGCGCCGGATTTAGAGCCAACCCATGCTTATTTAGCTTTCTACTATTGGGTTAGAGAATATTTTGGTGCTGATGCTGTAGTTCATGTGGGAAAACACGGAAATCTCGAATGGCTACCCGGTAAAAGTGTGGCTTTATCGAGTAATTGTTATCCAGAAGTGGCTTTCGGCGCACTTCCTCACCTGTACCCATTTATTGTGAATGACCCTGGTGAAGGTTCCCAAGCCAAACGTCGCGCTCAAGCGGTGATTATAGATCATCTAACGCCGCCGATGACTCGTGCGGAACTCTACGGTTCTTTGCAACAATTGGAAAATTTAATTGATGAGTATTATGAAGCGGAAAGTTTAGATCCTTCGCGTTTGCCAGTGATACGCGATCGCATCCGCGAACTGGTAATCAAAGAAAATCTCCATCTAGATTTAGGAATCCAAAATGAAATAGAAATTTTTAATTCTGAATCCCAAATTTTCAATTCTATTGGTGGCTATCTTTGTGAATTGAAAGAAGCCCAAATTCGCGACGGGTTGCACATTTTTGGGCAATGTCCCCAAGGACGCCAGCTACGAGATTTAATAGTAACGATCGCTCGGATACCCAATCGTTATTCTTCAGGTATTACCCGTGCTATAGCTGAAGATTGGGGTTTAGATTTCGACCCCCTCACAGCAGATTTGTCAATGACAAGTGGTGAATGGTCAGTAGTCAATGGCACAGAATGCCGTACCCTCGGTGATATCGTCGAAGTCCTAGAAGAACACGCCGCCCTTTTAGTAGAAAAAATAATAAATCAGGAATCTTGTACAGACGCGATTCATCGCGTCTCTCCCCATTCCCCACTCAGCACAGACGCGATGAATCGCGTCTCTACCTGGATACGCGATCGCCTGCTTCCAGCTTTACAACAAACCCACCAAGAAATTACCCATTTATTACACGGACTCGATGGCGGTTACGTCCCCAGTGCCCCCGCAGGCGCACCCACGCGCGGCCGCCCGGAAGTTCTACCAACAGGAAGAAACTTTTATTCTGTCGATATTCGCGCCATTCCCACAGAAACAGCTTGGGATATAGGTAGAAAAGCTGCTGAAACCCTCGTTGAATATTACACTCAAGAGCATGGTGAGTATCCGAAAACACTAGGTTTATCAATGTGGGGAACTGCCACCATGAGGACTGGGGGTGATGACATAGCCGAAGCCTTGGCTTTACTTGGAGTCCAACCTGTATGGGATGGTGCAGCGCGGCGAGTAGTGGATTTTGAAATTTTGCCCCTAGCGATTTTGGGGCGTCCGCGTGTAGATGTCACCTTGCGAATTTCGGGATTCTTCCGGGATGCTTTTCCCAATTTAATTGACTTATTCGCTCAAGCAGTGTCAGCAGTAGCAGACTTGGATGAACCGCCAGAACAAAACCCCTTAGCCGATGCAGTTCGCCAAGAAACTGATTTGTGGACTAAACAAGGATTAAGTTTACAACAAGCCGTGGTGCGATCGCGCTATCGCATCTTTGGTTCTCGTCCAGGTGCTTACGGCGCCGGACTCCAAGGTTTAATCGAATCGCAAAACTGGACAGATGACCAAGATTTAGCCCGCGCCTACATCAACTGGAGTTCTTACGCCTACTCATCAGGAAGCGGAGCAGAAGAGCACAGAAGCACAGAAGCAGAAATTCTTCCTAATTCTCAGTCCCCAATGCCCAATACTTCTCTACCAGAGGCTGCGCCAACGACAAAGCTCAGTACAAGTGCCCCATGCCCCATGCCCCATGCCCCATGCCCCATGTCTAATACCGAAGCCTTCGAGCAACGGTTGGCGAAAATGCAAGTTGTGCTGCACAATCAAGATAACCGTGAACACGACCTACTCGATTCTGATGATTATTACCAATTTCAGGGTGGTTTAACAGCTGCGGTGCGTTCTCTACAGGGAAAAAATCCCCAAACTTATTTTGGTGATAATTCTATACCCGCCCAACCACGCGTTCGCCAACTGAAAGAAGAAATCTCACGAGTGTATCGTTCTCGCGTAGTTAATCCCAAGTGGATTGCCGGAGTCATGCGCCACGGTTACAAAGGTGCGTTTGAAATGGCAGCGACAGTAGATTATCTATTCGCCTATGATGCAACAGCTAAATGTGTCGAAGATTATATGTATCAAGGCATAGTAGAAGCTTACCTGCTCGATCCAGCTGTGTCGGAATTTATTCAGGAAAAGAACCCTTATGCTCTGCGTGATATTGCTGAAAGATTATTAGAAGCACACAAGCGCAATTTGTGGGAGGATGTAAATATCGGAACACTAGAAGTCTTGAGAAACCTAGTACATCAAGCTGAAGCAGTTATCGAAGAAAAATCAATGGTGTAGGAAACAAATATGGAAAATCTTGCGTATTTGCACCTAGCTTTCGCCTACGAAGACAGCACACCCAGTGAATTGGTCTCCCTCAGTTCTTTGTTTAAGGACGCAGCTGCACCAGACTGGAAACGGCTTTCTGGTAGGGCTTGGAAGTATATGATGCCCCTTGCTCTGTCTTTGTCCATTCTTGGCGCTGTCAGCAGCGTCATGGCATTGGAAAAAGGCGATCAAGGCCCTTCTGTCAAAAATGTACAACAACAGTTGAAACAAGCAGGCTTTTATCAAGCTCCAGTCACCAGAGTATATGACGTATCCACAGAAGAATCTGTGCGGCGCTTCCAAAAGGCCGCTGGTTTACCAGTAGACGGGATTGTTGGAGCAAGCACCCTGCAAAAATTAGAAAGCTGGCAAGCCAAAAAGCCCACAACTACTACTACACAAGCTAAAAAGCCCACTGCTACTACACAAGCCAAAAAGCCCATTGCTAGTACACAAGCCAAAAAGCCCAGCACTACTAGTTCAGCAACTAGCAAGCGCGCCAATTCCAACTACCTTGCTAAGGGGGATGAAGGTGAAGATGTCAGGGTTTTGCAAGAACGCTTAAGAATCGCAGGCTTTTATTACGGGAACGCCACAGGGATATTTGGCCCAATTACCGAAGAATCTGTCAAGCGGTTCCAAGATTCTTACAAATTAAGCGTTGATGGAATTGTGGGCCCAGCAACAGGGCGGAAATTGCCGGAAGTTGGCATCGGTGATGGAGAAGATGCTCCCAAAAAGATAGTCAATCGAGATAAACTCCGCGTAGGCGATCGCGGTGAGCCAGTTAGAATTGTTCAAGAACAATTGATCCAGGCAGGATATTTAGAGGGAGAGCCAAATGGCTACTATGGCCCCTATACTGCTGATGCTGTACGTAGATTCCAGGCAGCTAATTACTTGACAGCAAGTGGCGTTGCTGGCCCAACTACGCGATCTAAGTTATATAGCTCAGTTAATACTGCTAGCAAAAGCGAATTTAATACTTTAGAAATCCAAACGCGACTACGGGAGCGGGGTTTTTATAAAGGCAAGCTGAACGGTGTGATGGCAGATGACACCAAAAAAGCAATTAAACAAGCTCAGGAATTCTACGGCATCAGTCTCAAGGATCTTAAGAGCGGGCGCTTTTAGCATTCCCTTTGGTGTTTTTAGTATCAGTCCCCAACTGGTTGCTTGCCTCCAGTAACAGTAAATTACGAACTGCTCAAAATTCCACTTATTTGGTTAATTTGAGTAATTTCGTCTTAATTATCCACCCAAGTGCTAAAGTGGCATCAGTGCCCGTTGGCACTTGGGACACACTGCATGAATGGTCATTTGACAGTCAAGCAGGTGAAAACCTTCTTTTTGAGATGTTTTCGCCCCAATTTTTAAAATTGAATCGTTTTTAAACTCAATGGTTGAGTTGCATCTAACACAGATTAGGTGATGATGATGATGAGGATAGGGCTGGTTGATCTCATAATGCTTATGTCCCTCGCCCAGTTCTAATTCCCTTAAAATTCCCATCCTTGCCATCAACTTCAAAGTTCGATAAATAGTTGACAGACTGATCCCTTCACCATCAGTTTCTAACCGATGATAAAGATCTTCCGCACTCAAATGTTGACCTTGCGGAAGTTCTTGAAAAATGTGTAGAATTGTTTGGCGCTGGGGAGTTAAACGCCAGCCTCGTTCGTTCAGTTCTGCCTTAAGTGAAGTAGTTGTGTAGACAGTCATACTAATATTTCTCAACAAAGCTCATTAATTGAGAATATAACAAATCTTGGGAGCAATTTGCAACAATTATTGCTTCTTGAGAATCTTTACTAAATAACCCAAGTTGCGGGTTATGAAATTTCGGGTAAGAGACTTCCAAATAAAAAAATATTCAAATATATTGCTATCCATAAGTTCGCGTTGTTGGGCGTCTGCCGAAAGGTAGAGTCGAACAGATGCACGGGAGTATTAAAGCTGTTACTAATTACAACAATAATGTTGCACTAAGTGGGTAGATGTAATGGAAAAGCGATTTTACAATTGAATACACCACAATAGGGGAGCAACAGATGACAAACGATCGATTAAAGATGCAAGATCCACGTCAGCAATATCCAGGGCCGCCCTTTCCCCGTCAGCCACAGCCTGCACCGGGACTCGCTCAAGAGATGAACCCTCAGCCAGATCACGGCGAGGAGAGCTATACAGGATGTGGAAAGCTTACAAACCGAAAGGCATTGATCACCGGAGGAGATTCCGGTATCGGGCGTGCCGTAGCAATCGCCTTCGCGCGTGAAGGAGCGGATGTGGCAATCTCCTATCTCCCCAGTGAGGAGGCGGATGTACGAGAGGTTATAGAACTGATCGAACAAGCCGGACGCAAGGGTATCGCTCTTCCTGGTGACATTACGGATGAGAGTTTTTCCCGAAAACTTGTGGTGGATGCGGTAGAAGCGCTAGGCGGTTTAGATATTCTCGTCAACAACGCCGGCGCACAGACTACTCAACCCTCCCTTGGTGATATCAGCTCCGAGCAGTTCGATAAGGTGCTTAAGACCAACCTCTACGCGTTGTTTTGGATTACGCAGTCGGCAGTGCCGCATCTGAAACCGGGTGCAGCCATCATTAATACAGCTTCTATTCAGGCATATGAACCTTCACAGGGGATCATTGACTATGCGCTCACCAAAGCAGGCATTGTTGCTTTCAGCAAAGCACTTTCCAAACAAATGATTGAGAACGGTGTGCGCGTCAATGTTGTAGCGCCCGGCCCGTTCTGGACGCCGCTACAGCCCAGTGGCGGTCAAACTCAAGAAAAGATTGAGAAATTTGGTTCCACGGTTCCGCTCGGACGACCTGGACAGCCTGTAGAGATCGCTCCTATATACGTGCTGCTTGCTTCACAGGAAGCAAGCTACATCACAGGAGAAGTTTATGGCATAACGGGTGGTGTCGGTATTGCGTAATCTCCGTTTGTGCTGTGAGCTGCCAATCGGTTGATCGCGTAGTAGAGAATATTCGGGACTGTAGAGATAAGGTTTGCTGCCACTGTGCTGTTTGCGAGTTTTTTGTAAACTCGCAGATAAACTCTCACAAAAAGTCAGTAGACCGAAAAGTCTTCCAATAACAAAAAACTAAGATTTACTCTTATCCGCTTCTTTCTGCGCCGCCTCACTGTATTTCTCATATAGTTGAGTACGAATCTTAGCTTCCTGATAACGACTGTGGTTTTGTGGTACTCTGCCCATTAAATCTGAAGCCCGTTGCCACTTAGCAGCTATCTCTAACCACTGAGTTGAGCTTGTGGCTGTTTTACCAGATAGAGAAGCTTGGTTGGCAATTCGTACAGATATTGCAAATGGATCATCAGATGGCTCAGAAAAGCTATTGTTAGCAGCACGGGATGGTGTTTGAGCTTTGTTGTCGTTACTATTTTCTGTAGTTAAAGATTTGGAAGTTTCTAATTGCATGAGGTTTTTCAGTTTATTACCTAACTGGGCATAAACAACCCAACTAAGCAACAACAGTGAGCATAAACCAGATGCTTTTAACATCCTTTTTTGAGGTTTATTTTTGTGTTTTTCTTTGTTAATAAGTACTAAAGGACGCGAGACTAAAGTTTTTTTAGGAAAATTTCGTTTTCCTAGTTCAGCTTGAGCTTCTGTGAAATCTTTAATTAGTTGCTTTACAATATTAGGCTGAATTAATATAATCTCCTGTGACCAAAGCAATTGGTTCTCGCGATCGCGATCTATTTCCTTTAACCAAAGTAATTGTTGTTCCCGAACAATTCGACTGTTGATATTGACTCGGCGAATCTGACGCGGGGCGATGGACTCAAGAATTTGCTGGATTTGTTCGACGATGGGAGATTGCTCAAGTTGCTCTACCCTAGCCGCCTCACACAGAAGTTGTAAGACACCATTAGAAAAAATGGCTCTAGTTCTGACACCAGACTTGGCTAACTTTTCATTCAATAGCTGAATAATCGCAGCAACGCTACCTTGGTGAGCTTGCCAAGCGATATCGTTTATTCGGTCTACCATCTGAAATTTAGTGATAGCTCTTCCACCCTGACTGATTAACGTACTCATTAATTTAGGGACTCTTTTCTACTGACCTTGATCTTGTCTTCGATTTTACGAGTAAAAAGATGAGTTGCCAAATAAAATCATAAATCTAGAGCCTTCCTTCTCGGTTTGGCAAGGACGCTTGATCGCGCTCAGTTAATTTGATATAGTACATGATCATGTATTTTAGCGATCGCCTTTGATTAGGTTAAGGTCGGTGAATGGATTCTGCGATGGTGCGAAGCACCCGCCAAAGGCGATCGCAAATCTATGGCTAGATAGTATCAGGGTCAACGCCAAGCAATCGCAACTGTTCCTTCAACCTTTCCACCTGCAACTCTGCTTGTTTTACTTGCTCTTGGGCTTGTTCTCTCGCTGATCTTTCCTGTTTCAGCGCCTCTGCCAACTCCTCTGGAATCAGCAACTTTTCACCAGTGTCTTCTCGATAGAAACCAATAAGTTGCCCCTCTATTTGCAAGCGCAGCTGCAAAGGTTCACATCGGCAATCTGTGATTAGCTCATACACTTCACCTCGCAGCCGATACCCTTGTAATTGCTCCTTAATCCATTCTCCCTTGGGGTCAAATAACCAGTATTCCAGTACCCCTAACTGTTCATACAGTGTCTTCTTAAAACCCGTGTCCTGGTTTCTAGTGCCCTCCGAGGTCATCTCAAAGATGACCACAGGCACTTGTCCCTCTTCCCATATTTTGTAATTATCACGACCTCCAGGAGCAACATTAAAAATCACCATTACATCTGGAGCTACCCGTAACCTCGGAAAACCTTGAGCATAATAGAGAAACTGGTTACTCAAAACCGTTGCCTGCCGATCCAGCAAGTATTGCCTCAATACTTCTAAAGTTGCCAGTAAAGCACATAAATGAACATAACTTTCTGCCAAAGGTTCACCATCCGAGCTTGGATAAAAAACTTCTGTTGATTGAGAACTGGGTAAGAGGCTAGTCACGTCGCTTTGCTCCGAATTCAAAATTCAAAATTCATGCATTACAATCCCCATACTTCGACAAGCTCAGTAACCATAAATAAATTTAGTTGCTCTGTATCCTTTTCTGTTTCGGTCATAATTAGCCCCCTGGTTGAAAAAATGGGTGCATGATTATATTATCTCAGAGGCTTTCGCTGATATTTCTGGAACTGCTGAGTAAACTAAGGGGGCAGGGTAGCAGGAGGAAGAATAACTAATGCCAATGCCCAATGCCCAACACTTCTCTACGAGACGCTACGCGTAGCTTGCTTCCCCGTAGGGGTACGTTCAATACAAGTGCCCAATGCCCCGATCTTTTTACAAGAGTATGGTTCACGTACCAAACAAGATAGGTGTATCGGGATACTTTTGTGAGGAATTCTCGCTTTTTTTGCCTTTTTTCTACAATGGCAAGACTAATTAGCACAGCGATCGCTACATTAGAAGATATATAAATAGAAATCATTGTTGGTTTTTATTCATCCGCAGTTCACACAAAACCATGAGTGCAAGTACTATTATTTCCGACAATCCCCTACTCCAAGGCATTGGTTTACCTCCTTTTGCAGAGATTAAACCAGAACGAGTAGTACCAGCCTTCAATCAGTTGCTGGCAGAACTCTACCAGCAGCTTGTCACGTTAGAGGCAAGTGTAGAGCCTACTTGGAGTGGTTTAGTAGAACCCTTAGAAAAGCTGACAGAACGGCTTACTTGGAGTTGGGGGGCGGTGAATCATTTAATGGGTGTTAAAAATAGCCCAGAACTGCGCGAAGCTCATGAAATCGTACAGCCATTAGTCGTACAGTTTATTAACAACCTCGGTCAAAGCCAACCCATCTACAATGCTTTTAAGGCACTCCGTGCCAGTGATAGTTGGGCAACTTTAGAATTAGCCCAACAGCGCATCGTCGAAGCCGCCATTCGAGATGCAGAACTTTCTGGTGTTGGCTTAGAAGGAGAGGCAAGAGAGCGTTTTAACGCCATTCAGATGGAGTTAGCAGAACTTTCTACCAAATTTTCTAACCATGTACTTGATGCCACTAAAGCCTTCAGCTTAACCCTGACAACACAAGCGGAAATTGACGGTTTACCACCAAGCTTAGTGAGTTTAGCAGCCCAAGGTGCTCGTGCAGCTGGCGAAAGCAACGCTACACCAGAAAATGGCCCCTGGCGGATTACTTTGGACTTCCCCAGCTATGGCCCTTTCATGCAGCACAGCACCCGGCGAGATTTGCGCCAAAAGCTTTACAAAGCTCATATCACCCGCGCTTCTGGTGGCGACTTGGATAACAACCCCTTAATTGAGCGCATTTTGAAGTTGCGCCAAGAACTCGCAGATATACTAGGCTTTAAAAGTTTTGCCCAATTGAGCCTGGCTAGTAAAATGGCTCCCAACGTTGAGGCAGTCAACGCCCTGTTAGAAGAACTACGCCGCGCTAGTTATGATGCTGCTGTCAAAGACTTGGCAGAACTCAAAGCTTTTGCAGCAGCACAGGGAGCAGCAGAAGCTACGGATTTAAAACACTGGGACATCAGCTTTTGGGCAGAACGCCAACGAGAAGCAAAATTTGCCTTTACCTCTGAAGAATTGCGTCCCTACTTCCCGCTTCCCCAAGTGTTAGATGGCTTATTTGGATTAGTCAAGCGGCTATTTGGTGTCACTGTCACCTCTGCCGATGGTGAAGCGCCAGTATGGCATGAGGATGTCCGTTATTTTCAAATTGCTGACGAAACTGGTTCTCCCATAGCCTACTTCTACTTAGACCCCTACAGCCGTCCAGCCGAGAAACGCGGTGGTGCTTGGATGGATGCGTGCATCCATCGGGGCAAAATCACTGAAAATGGTGTCACTGCCATTCGCTTACCCGTAGCTTATTTGGTGTGTAATCAAAGTCCTCCCGTAGATGGTAAACCTAGTTTGATGACTTTCTATGAAGTAGAGACTTTGTTTCACGAGTTTGGTCATGGATTGCACCATATGCTCACCAAGGTTGACTATCCTGGAGCCGCAGGCATCAATAATGTGGAGTGGGATGCCGTGGAACTACCTAGTCAATTCATGGAAAATTGGTGCTATGAGCGACCCACTTTCTTTGGAATGGCGAAGCATTACCAAACTGGGGAAGCCTTACCGGAGCATTATTATCAAAAGCTGCTAGCGGCGCGTAATTATATGAGTGGTACTGCCACGTTGCGGCAGATCCACCTGAGCAGTCTTGATTTAGAACTACACTACCACTATCGCCCTGGTAGTAATGAAACTCCGTCAGATGTCCGTCATCGCATAGCCAAGACTACTACTGTTTTACCACCACTTCCAGAAGATTCCATTTTATGTGCTTTCGGACATATTTTTGAGGGTGGTTATGCAGCAGGCTACTACAGTTACAAGTGGGCCGAGGTACTGAGCGCTGATGCTTTTGCCGCTTTTGAAGAAGCTGGGCTAGAAGATGAAGAAGCGATAAAAGCTACAGGTGGTCGTTATCGCGATACGGTGCTGGCACTTGGTGGCGGTCAGCATCCAATGGAGGTGTTTAAAACTTTCCGGGGTCGTGAACCAAGTACGATCGCTTTGCTTAGGCACAATGGTTTAGTCAGTGCTGCTATAAACTAAACAGCACCTCTGTAGGGACGTTGCAACGCACATGCGTGTCAACTTAAGATAAAAGCCAGTCTATAACAAGCTTTTACAGATTGTCTCATTCCCAGTCTCGGACTGGGAATGAGACAACGAGACAATCTCTAAAAGATGCTTGAATTCCTGTCATTTCATCAATCGATATTCTAAGCTCTCCGTTTTGATAACGGGTGATCGCCTTCCGGTTTTGCTCCAAAATAAAAGGCGATAGCGTCACGCAAAGCGAGTCCGCGAGCGTCTGCCTACGGCAGTAAACTATGCCCTCTTCAGTTTCTTAGAGGATGAAGGGCGATGTCTACGACGGGCGTAGATGCAGCACATCTTCCAAAGTAAGCGCTCGCTTGGACTCTAAGACTTTTTCCTCTTTGAATGGGAGCGATCGCATACCCATCTATTTATTAAATAAGTAAAACTAATGACTTCTATCAGTTTGGCAAAAGTTACAATACTTGATTAAAAATTATAAAGTAGTGTAAAGTACATTCACAGGCGAAAACAAAACCGCCTGATTCTTAAATAACCGCAATCATAAAACCATGACAACCACCTTACAACGTCGCGAAAGCGC
>NZ_JAQYWQ010000207.1 GCF_029379315.1 Nostoc sp. S13 | reverse complement strand
AATGCTGAGTCTTCAACAGGCAATAACTTACTCTCTGGGGATGATGGCAATGATTTTCTCTCCGCCTCTGGTAATTATACCTCTGGTAATTATACCAGCGACAGCTTTGTTTTCTCCTCAGGCAATAACACCCTCAACGGTGGCGCTGGTGACGATACCTTGAATGCTGGGGCTTCAAAAGGCAATAACTTACTCTCTGGGGGCGATGGCAATGATTATCTTTACGCCTCTTACTTGACTGATTACGTAGGACTGAACGGTTTTCCCTCTTCAGGCAATAACACCCTCAACGGTGGCGCTGGTGACGATACCTTGAATGCTGGGTCTCCAGAAGGCAATAACTTACTCTCTGGGGGCGATGGCAATGATTTTCTCTCCGCCTCTGGCTATTCAGAGAACCACACCGCTCTTAGTTACTCCTCGTCAGGCAATAACACCCTTAACGGTGGCGCTGGTGACGATACCTTGAATGCTAACATTTCAACAGGCAATAACTTACTCTCTGGTGGCGATGGCAATGATACTCTCTCCGCCTCTGGCATTGTCGGCAGCTACGATACTTATATACCCTCTTCAGGCAATAACACCCTCAACGGTGGCGCTGGTGACGATTATTTGGTTGCTACTATTTCATCAGGCAATAACTTACTCTCTGGGGGCGATGGCAATGATTCCTTCTATCTAAGCCCCACGTTAGATAGCGCCCCCTCTTATTTAGTGACTCAAACGGTAGATGGGGGTAAGGGTGATGATTTATTGTCCGTCGATTACACCTTAGCTACAGGGGGGATCACTTCAACTTTCAATCCTACTACTAACATTGGAGAAATTACGGCGGGCACGTATCGGGTTAGCTACAAGAATATCGAAGGATTAAATATCTCAGGTACAGCCTACGATGACAATATTGTGGGGAGCAATGGCAATGATACGCTCTCCGTGCGCGGTGGCAAAGATACCATAGATGGGGGTAAGGGTGACGATGTATTGTCCGTTGATTACAGCAATGCTGCTGGGGGGATTACAACGACATTCAATGATACTACTAACATTGGAGAAATTACGGCGGGCACGAATCGGGTTAGTTACAAGAATATCGAAGGATTAAATATCTTAGGTACAGTCTACGATGACAACATTGTGGGGAACAGTGGTAACGATACGCTCTCTGGGGGCTATGGTGGCAAAGATACGATAGATGGTGGTAAGGGTGACGATGTGTTGTCCGTTGATTACAGCTACGGATATCCCGGTACAGGGGGGATTACAACTACATTCAATGCCACTAGTAACATTGGAGCAATTACTGCGGGCACGAATCGGGTTAGCTACCAGAATATCGAACGATTAAATATCTCAGGTACATATTACAATGACAACATTGTAGGGAACAGTGAAAACGATACGCTCTCTGGGGGCTACGGTGGCAATGATACGATTATTGGCGGTGTAGGTAATGATATCCTGACAGGTGGGAATGGTAACGACATCCTAACTGGTGGTGCCGGCAATGATAAATTTGTTTACAACTTTTTAGACAGCAACTTGGGCAACGGCACTAATATAATCACCGATTTTGGTGGCATTGGTAAAGGCTCAAATCCCTCAGCAACCGTGATTGCCTCAACTGACACCTTGCAATTTACAGGTAGTGGCTTCACTGCTCAAAATCTGCAATTAACTCAAAATGGTAACAACTTAGAAATCACCTTTGAAGATGTCGTTAATACCAAAGTCACCCTGCAAAACTTCAAATTAGAAAACCTGGATAATCTGCCAGCAACTTCTTCACGACCAGCTATTGGCAATATCCTGTTTGATGGACAAACCAGCATCGCCGACAGTTTTGATGTCTTTGATGCTAATTCTACTCAAACTAGCCTGTTCAATAGGAACACTGTTACCTTCCTCAATGACCTAGACAACAACATTACGGGTTTTGACAACTCCAATGATGTTATCAATGGTCAGGGGGGTGACGACATTATCGACGGCTTGAGTGGTAATGACCTTTTGAGAGGTGGTGCGGGGAATGATACTCTCATTGGCGGTGCGGGAAATGACACCCTTGAAGGTGGTGCGGGCAATAACTCCCTCGTTGGTGGTACTGGTGACGATACCTTAAATACTAGTGGTTCAACAGGCGATAACACCCTCGTTGGTGGTACTGGTGACGATACCTTAAATACTAGCGGTTCAACAGGCGATAATCTGCTCTCTGGGGGGGATGGCAATGATTCTCTCTCTGCCTCTGGACCCGTCCACTACTTCTCCAACTCCCCCCGCCAGGACTCTCGCTCTTTAGGCAATAACACCCTTAACGGAGGTGCAGGTGACGATAACTTAAGTGCTAGCAGTTCAATAGGCAATAACCTGCTGTCTGGGGGGGATGGTAATGATTCTCTTGACCTTTCTGGCGGCTACTACAAGAACTCCTATTTCTCCGCCTCCGACTCTCGCTCATATGGCAATAACACCCTCAACGGAGGTGCAGGTAACGATAGCTTGAGTGCTGGCGGTTCAAAAGGCGATAACCTACTCTCTGGGGGCGATGGCAATGATTCTCTTGACATCTCTGGCTACTACAGCGGCTTCGACTACCGCTCTTTAGGCAATAACACCCTACAAGGAGGTGAAGGTAATGATAGCTTGAATGCTAGCGGTTCAACAGGCGATAACCTACTCTCTGGGGGTGATGGTAATGATTATATCTCCGCCTCTAGTGCCACTGGTAATAATACCCTTTATGGTGGTAATGGCAATGACTACCTCACAGGTGGCAACGGTAATGATAGCCTCTATGGAGGATCTGGTACTGATACCTTTGGTTTCAATAGTTACAAGGAAGGCATTGAAACTATTTATGATTTCAATGCAACTAATGAATTGATTCAGGTCTCGGCTGCTGGTTTTGGTGGTGGGCTATCAATCGGTTCACTCTCAGCTACTGAGTTTAGCCTCGGAACTTCTGCAACGACAAGCAATCAACGATTTATCTATGACAATATCATCGGTGGACTGTATTTTGACCAAGATGGCAGTGCGTCTGGGTTTACTCAGGTAAAATTTGCACAATTATCTCCTGGATTGTCACTAACCAAAAACAATTTTGTGGTTGTTTAATCTTACGACAGTTTTCATTTAATTGAACCACAGATATTGTCGGGGCACAGCAATGCTCATGCGTGTCAACTTAAGCCAAAACTCTTTTAAAATCTCGTTTCCAGCCTCTGGCTGGAAATGCAGCTCCTAATGGCTCTGCCGCAAGTCTTGAGGCGGAGCCTCAATGAGGGGCATTCCCAGTCGGAATTAATGTTTACGAGCAAAAGGTTGATCGTATTAATGACTTCAACGCGACTAATGAACTTATTCAGATACCGAATTATTTTTATGTCCCTTTATCAACAGGTTCACTCTCAGCTAGTCAGTTTACCATCGGAGCATCTGCAACGACAGGCGATCAACGATTTATCTATAACAATATTACAGGTGCATTGTACTTTGACCAAGATGGCAGTGGGGCATCTACTCAGGTAAAATTTGCACAATTATCTGCTGGATTGTCACTAACCGAAAACAATTTTGTAGTTGCTTTATAATTCAATACGCTTGGGTTAAGGCTTAACTCTTTGTCAAAGTCAATTTTTAACGAACCGCGTTCGCGCAGCGTCTCGCAGAGAAGGACGCGTTCGCGTTGGCGGAGCCTCTCGAAGAGAAGAAAGAGAAGGAAGAAATCCTTAACTGAACTGTATCGCTTTACAATTAGCACTGTTTTATGACTCTAAGTACGGAATCGAAGGTACTATTTTTAGCACCTCCCATTCGATTCATGAATGCAATAGACATCTCCAGAAATTAAATATGCGTTATCTAAAACCCTTGTAGAGAGGCGAAATTTCGCGTCTCTACATTCTTTTTCGGAGATGTCTATTTAGCTAAAGCTGATTTCGCGCTTTGAGTTGCAGATATCGCTTAACTAACTGATCGGCAATTTGGTTTGCTGGTGCATCTAATACCAATACACCTTTTTGTTTCAGTTGGGCAAATGCTACTTGTCGTTGCATTAATAAATCTAGTGCCACTGCACGGGCATAAGCATCTGTAACATTATCTGTGAAGGTATGTGCCAAACGATCTACTTGCGGATCTCGCAGAGTCACGCAAAACGGGAGATAGCGGGGTGCTAGCTTGGAGAGTGCGGCGAGGAGTTCTGTAGAAGCGGTGACATCAACTAAGTCGGTAATCACGACTACAAGCGCCCTGCGAGTTTGTCGCTGCAAAACATTTGTCACTGCCCCCAAATAATCAGATTCAAATAACACTGGTTGAATTGGAGTCAGGCGATCAATTAGCTGATTCAAATGATGTTGACCGCGTTCTGGGGGAATCCACGTATGCATCTGGCGGTCAAATACACCAACACCGACGCGATCGCCTCGATGTAATCCCGCTAAAGCTAAGGATAAAGTTGCATTCAAACCCCAGTCAAACCTCTGCAAACTCTGCACTTTTGCCGTCATCAACCGTCCCCGATCAAGCAAGATAAGTAATGTTTGTTCCTGTTCTGGTTCCAGAACCCTTACTAGTGGCATTGCATTACCATAGGCCCCAACCCGACGGGCGGTAGCTTTCCAATCAATAAATCGCAAATCGTCACCAGTGCGATAGTTCCGCAGTTCGGCAAACTCTGTACCAATACCAGTTTGGCGAGATTGACGCATTGATCCTGATGATTGCAGTGTCAGACGAATTGTGAGCGATCGCAATCCCACTAAATCAGGATAAACTTTCACTGGCAGACTTTGGGGAATTTGCCAATCATCCCAAGCTAATCCCCAAAGTCCCAACTGTCGGACTTGAATATTTCCCCAAGGGAACTCACCGCGCTGTCTTGGGTTGACGGTATACGTTAATTCCTGAGTGCTGTTGCTCTTAACAGTAGCACGGAGTACGGGTGCAGATACGCCAAACCCTGTTGGGTAGTAATCGCAGATTTCAATTAGGGCGTTGGCATTTGGCGATGTGACTTTTAGCACCACTGGATTATCCCGCCCAATGGATAATCGTAACGGTAATTCGCGGCTAATTTGCACGCGAGAACGCCGCACCTGCAAACCATCTATAACCATCAATCCGAGAATGATCGCATCAAATAGCAAAGTGATGGTGATCGCTGCTTTAATGTTGAGAAAAAGGCATAGGATCAGGGCGATCGCTATACCCAAAACCAACAATAAATAAACTCGTCTGGAAGCAACCATTTTTTAGAGTCAGAAGTTAGGAGAATGACGATTAGCTTAACTTACGTCATACCATTTCATACAAACATAGATTTCTCGTAGGGGCACACAAAAAGCTCATTGGTGTCAACTTAACGTGAAACCCAGTTTAGAAGCAGCTTTGAGAGGTTATTTCGTTAAGAGTCAGAGACTCTTAATGCCTAATGAGACGCCTCAAGACTTGCGGCAGAGCCGCAATTGAAGAGCATTTCCAGTCTCTGGGCTGGAAACGAGGTTTTAAAGGGGTTTCATCAAAATACACTACCCAACTACTGACTATCCCCATTTTTCAGACATTGGCAATACTCAGTTCGTTTTAGTTATTTTCAACTAGCGATGCCAAAACAAATTGGGTAAATATAAACATTTATTCTGAGTTGCGATGCTCTATCAATAGCGGTCTTCGAGCGGGAGCACTTGGCATTTTCAGCTTTTAGATCAACCTGAAAGTGCAATCCAATTAAATTTTGTTAACTTAAAAGTAAGAAAAAATATCCCACCTATACCAAATTGGGATTTGATATCTTTTTTGAAACCAGGATCAAGTCTTGAAAACCGCCTGTTTTAAGCATTTTTCAAGTCTGTCTTAATTACGAATAAAGAATTACGAATTAGGAACTATTATGACACCTGAAAAGCAAATTCAGCAGCAAATTGCCGAAAATCTCGTTTCATTGGGTGAAATCTTGTTTAGCGCCCAAGCATGGAAGTTTTTCCAAAGACTAGGCAGGGGCTACCTATATCTGCATAAGGTACTCCAGATAGAGCATACTAGTGGTAATAATTTTTCACTGATTGAAGGTGTATCGCAGCTAAGAGACAGAATGTATTATGCTGCTAAAGGCACTGAAGCTTGGCAGATGATGCAACTCTCAGCAGCAGCCGCTAAACAACCAATACTATAGGACTCCTATTTGATTTCTGAACAAGACTAAGAGAGAATACGGAGAGGTTT
>NZ_JAQYWQ010000206.1 GCF_029379315.1 Nostoc sp. S13 | reverse complement strand
CCCAATGCCCAATGCCCAATGCCCAATGCCCAATGCCCAATGCCCAATGCCCAATCAAAACCACCCTTCTTGTTCCAGGGTTTCAATCAGCTGTAAGCCACGGGGATCACCCACTCCTAAAAGTGAGGCTTTGGCGTCTTCCCGTACTCCCAAATCTTGGTCTTCAGCAAAGGCTTGAATTAACGCGTCGATCGCTGTGGCATAAACTACATTAGAAGGCAGTTCGCGGCACAGTTGACCAATTGCCCAAGCACTGTTACTCCGCACTGCTGCCACTGGGTCTTGGACTAAGGCTTCAATTAATGGTGGTATTGCCCCTATAACTGCTTCGTAACCCACTTCTGCCATCTGTGCTAAGGCGCTAGCAGCCCACAAACGTACTGCGGAAATGTCAGTTCTTAAGGCATCTGCTAAGGGTGGTAAAGAACGGCGATCGCGACAGTTTCCTAAAGCCCAAACAACACCTTTACGCACATAGCCATTCCAATCATTGTTTAGTTGAGTAATTAACGGACTCACTGCTTCTGAACTGGGATTGCGTCCGATGCCATAGGCTGCACTCACCCGCACCAAGGGACAGGTATCACTTAACAGGCGAATCAAATGGGGGGTAGCACGCGCATCTTCTATATCACAAAAAGCACGCGCTGCTAACATTCTTTGCTGGGGGTGGGGATTTTCCAACAAGACTAGCATCACTTCTGGATCAGGCTTTGCCACTTCTGATTCAGCAGTTAGCGGCTCTATTTTATCTAAGGGGCTTTCTAGCTCCTCAATATCAAGTAGGCTTAGATCGTCTTCGTCATACATAATTTCATTTCAATCCCGAAAAGGGATTAACACATAATCCCCCGCGCCAATAAGTTAAAGCTTTATATATATTAGTTGGGTTCTTATACATTTCCCTTATTCCTCGTTGAGTTTTATCCAAACGAGAACCTCTATAACTGAGACCCTACAGTATGTTATCGCTATCTATTAGTTTATTTTTCTGCACTCAGGAATTTTACCATCCATAGGGATTGGGTTTGATAACCTAACTGATTGTAAAGATTCAATGCGGGTTTGTTTGATTGAAACACTTGCAGTCCAATCTGGCGATCGCCTCTTTGAATAGCCCAATTTTCCACATATCGCATCAAAGCTCTACCAATACCCCGTCGCCGATGTTCTGGTACAACGTAGAGGATAAAGATGTGAGCATGACGGTTCCCATGTACTTGATCTATCGCATTACCCACCCAAAGGCAGGCGATGGGGGGATGAGGAACAGAGGAGAGAAATTCTTTATTACTTCCCTGCTCCCTTGCTCCCCTGCTCTCCTGATCTCCCTCACCCAAAAAATCGATCCACCACAAGGGTGTATCACTGGAGAAGTATTGCTTAACTGTTTGTTCTAGGTGAGAAAAATCCTCATTGGGAAAAATATCCTGGTAAGTTCGCTGCATGAATTTAAGCAGCAGCGATCGATCCAAAGCGGAGCCACGGCGAATAATATACCCAGGTAGTAGTTGCTCAGACACTTCTGACGTTTATTGACTTAGCTAGCTAAGTTATGTGCTGGTGGTAGTAAATCAGTTGGAGTAGGTTGATAACTTGCCTCTACCTCTTCAATTGGTGCGGGTGCTGCCATATCAGAGGGTAAAAAGATGCGGGCGCTGACAGCCACTAGGGCAAAGGCAAATACCAATACTGCAAGCAAGGGGGCAATGTACTGACGAAATATAGCCATATTTAGATTGCTAATATCTAGGAACTTTTATGAGAACCTAGCTGAAGATTTGTGAAGTATTCTTGATTTATTTTAGCGATTTTCTCGGCATGGGGCATTGGGCATTGGGCATTGGGCGTTGGGAGAAGGGATTGACGATAGCGCCACCGAGAGCGAGTCCGCGTCCCTTGCACGTCTCCTAGAGAGCGTCTTTTGGATTAAATTTCAATTCTTTAATCCAAAATCCAAAATCTAAAATCTAAAATTCTTGCTTCCCCCACTCCCTTAGTATTATGGGCGATCGCGCTCCAAGTCATCAAGCACTCTCTCGCAATACCAATTCTCCGGCATCCCAGGATAAGTCTCCTTTGCCTGTTCAATTAACCGTTCGGCAGCGGCAGCGTCACCGGATAATTTATCGATTAGCCTGTTTTTGAGATAGCTATCAGATGAACCCTCCTCTACCTGGTTTGGTATTCTTTCATTTATAGTTGATGGCCGGGACTGCTCTCTCCGCAACTGCCAAAATAAAACGTAATAAAGTGTACCAAAAATTAAAATTAGGCTGAGTGTTCCGAAAAAAGTTAGGAGGTTAAATGCTAGAAATCCTAGAACTAACTGCGACAGAACATAGCCAAGCAATAAACCAGTGAGTAAGAGAATAAATGTGCCGACAGCAATAACTACTTGATTCCCCATATATCCTCTTCTGAATCGTCTAATCCTGGTCTGGATAATATTACCACTGGCTTTTGATTCCAAGGGGCAAAGAATGGCAATAATAGTAATCCCGGCAAAGCAGCTATTGATGTCAGTAGAAAGAATGTAGACCAGCCGGTAGCTTGTGCCCATGTACCTGCTGGAGCCGTGAGAATATCTCTACTAAAAGCCTGCAAACTGGAAAGTAAGGCGTACTGTGTAGCTGAAAAGCTTTGATTACAAAGACTCATCAAAAACGCTACAAAAGCAGCAGTTTCTAGACCAGCACAGAATTGTTCTATATTAACGGCAGCTAACATTAGATAGAAGTTTTTACCTACTACTGCCAACGCAAAGAAAGCCAAGTTGCCGATAGCTTGCAGGATGGCGAATATCCAGAGCGAGCGATTAACACCAATTTTGGTCATTATTGCTCCTGCTGCCAAGGTGCCAACAATAGTGGCGAAAATTCCCAATGCACCAGGAAATGCTATGTCGGTTTGAGTGAAATGTAAGCCTTTATCTAACAAAAATGGGGTGGATACATTCTTTAGTAAAGAATCCCCCAACTTATAGATCACAATGAATATTAGGATTAAAAGTCCTTGTAGCCAGCCATGACGCTGGAAAAATTCAATGAAAGGTAATTTGACTGCGGCGGATAAAGTCTGAGGCGGGCGATCGCGTAGGACTGGTTCTGGTGCAAAAATAGAACTTACCACCCCTACGAGCATCAACAGCGACATCAACAAGTAAACAGCTTGCCAAGGTATTCTGTCTGCCAAAAATAGGGTGACGTAACCGGTTACTAGAATGGCAACGCGATAACCCAATAAGTAAATAGATGCTCCAGCACCTCTTTCTTCTACTTCCACTACATCAGTGCGGTAAGCATCAGCTAAAATGTCTTGACTGGCGCTAAAAAAAGCAACAGCCACAGCAGCAATTACTAAAGGTTGTAGCCCTTGAGATGGGTTTTGTAGAGCCATTGCAGCTATACTTAACAGTAATGCTACTTGTGTAATTACCAGCCAACCTCGACGGCGTCCCAAAAAAGGCGGTACAAATCTATCTAATAAAGGCGACCAGAGAAATTTTAAAGAATAGGGGAGCTTTACTAAACTAAAAGCAGCGATCGCTGCCAAGCTAATTCCTTCTTTGGTCAACCATGCTTGTAATGTCTGACTGGTTAAATATAACGGCAACCCTGATGAAAAGCCAAGAAATAACAAAGCTCCCATCTTCGGGCTGCCAAAAATTCGTAGCAGCGATTTATTTACTTGCACAATCTGGAAGATTCCTTTTTATTTAATTGAATTGCAGTTATCTTGCCATAACTGCTGTCTAATTTCGTATAAGCATACAAACCTGCTCAGATTTTCTTTATTTAAGATACATATCAGCAATGCTCTAACAGTGTAATTATTCCTTAATTTTCCTTAATCGAATAAACGTGATGTGCCCTAATTTCTACTCTGTGTGCAGCAAGGCATTTTTCCCAACCTTTTCGCGTACCGATGTCGCTTTTGTGATTGAGCAATCCTAATTGCTGTTCTTGTTGTGTGAGTTGAGCAAATTCTTCGTAACCGGGGTAGTTGCTGGTAACAAATGTTTCTTTACGGTGCAAAATCGGCGGATTTGCTCTAGTTGCATAGTCTCGGTGAGTGACGACTAGGGTTTTTAAGTCAATAGTTATACTAGCTTTTAATGCTGGATGGGGGTCAGTGTCGAAGTCAGGGTAACACAGATAAGATATTTGCGGCTTATCAGTGTGATATTTGATCAATGTGGCTTCATCTATACGCCCAATGGTACGGCTAGCGCAACCTTCACAAATTCGCAGCACCGGGTCAAGTGCCGCAAGTGCCGAAACATGGATGTAAAGGGCACCGCGCGTGTGTTTACCAATTTTGCTTTTTTCGCACGCAGTTTGAATCACCCCAGGTTTCCCTAAGCTGAAAAGCTTTTGGTCGGCTACTTGACAAGCTTCTTCGTAACTACTAAAAAAGGCTTTGATATCGTGACGCATTTCTGCTGCTAGCTTCTGCCATGCAGGGCGTTGATCAAAGTGGGTAAGGGCGAGATAAACTTGGATATCTAGAGAACGACAGTAAGCGATCGCATCCCATTCTGCCTCGTCGGTAGCTTGTAAAACTACACCGAAGGCGCGGCGAAAGTTACCAAATTCGCTCAGTAATTCTTGTTGATTTTCCAATTCGCCTTTAGCAGGTAGTCTACCGCGCTTGGTAAAAAAAGCCATTAATGGTTGCAGCTGTTCTTGATAGTCTTCAAACCGCTTGATGGGGATGCGGACTCGCGGTGTAGAAGTGGTAGAAAAGAAGCGGATAGCTTTGTAACTTTCTTTTTCAGCCTCATCTCGAAAAACAAAGTAGACACCTAGCGCGATCGGGATTGCATCGACATTTAGTACCTGATCAATATAAGTTTTGAGTTCTTCTTGTTCGTAATATTTCTGAAAAGTGTTGCGGCGCGTCACAATGCCATCATTGTAAGCAAGTTGGGTTTTGCTGGGAGCGTTAATCAGTATTTGAGCCGCGACAATTAAAACTTTTCCAGTGAGTTCCCAAGCTTGGCGAAGGCTTTGACGGCGTTCTTCTGGGTCTTCGATGACGTTGAGGACGTAACCCAAATTGACCACATCGGCGGCAGTGCGTGGTACATCGGGATAGTAGTAAGGGTCCCAGCCGGCGCTGGTGTAGCCTAAGTTTTTTACTCGTTGGACATCACCACCGTAGCCACAACCGTAGTCAAAAAAAGTGGTGTCTTGATTCAGGATTGCCCATTCTATTGCCAATCGCACAGGGCGAGATAAATCAGTGCGAGCGATCGCAGCTCTGTGACGCTCGATTTCTAGCGCTTCAGGCATAAGAATAATTTGTAATTCGTAATTAAGACACCGATAACTAATATTGTTTCAAGGTTTAATGGCCAGTTCAATTAAATCTTCAATTTTCTTGATATTTGGATCGCCTGCTAAGTAACCAATACCGCGATGCAAATGTAAACGGAATTGGGTGGCGAGGGTTTCTTTGTCGGTGGGATAACCGTCATTGTGACAGCGTTGCTTAAGGGCGAGAAGAAGAATATCTGACATTTCGCCGCCAAAGACGCGCCAAGTCATTTCGACGTTGCTATCTTGAGGAATTGGGACGGGTGAGGGTGTGGTTGGTTCTGCGAGAGAGCGACAAAACGCCCAACGGCATAAGATATTCCATTGGTCGATTTTGGTGCTGCGTCTGAGTTTGAGCAGTTGGTCTTTGGCTGTTTGGGATAGGCGAATACGTTCGATTGGTGATTCCATAACTAAAGCTAAAAGGGAAAAAGTAAAAGGAATCCTATACATTATCCTTTCACACAATTAACAATACTTAACAGCAGGTTGATTAATTTGAGCTACTTAATTATTCCTTCTTTTATCACTTAGAGAGATAAATAATCATATTTAGATAATTAGCAATTTCTAGCAGCTTGCTGCCGTGAGTCTACGCACACTAATATCAATGGCATATAGCAATCCTAAATCATTTGTGAACATTTCTATTGTTTCTCTCTGTGCCCTCTGCGTCTGGAGTGGTTCGTTAAAAAAGTAAATTTTCATAACTCAGATAGGATTGCTATAGCAATCCGATTTGATTCTTGAACTTATTTGCGTAGGCAGGGAGTAGGGAGTAGGGAGTAGGGAATGGGGAATCAGCCCTTTCGAGTTGTACGGAGTTTTTTCAAAAATCAAATAGGAGTCCTATATATATACTATAGGAATCCTATTTGAGTTTTGAACAAGCTCCGTACATCTGAAGAGTGGCAAAGTCAAA
>NZ_JAQYWQ010000205.1 GCF_029379315.1 Nostoc sp. S13 | reverse complement strand
AAACCTCTCCGTATTCTCTCTTAGTCTTGTTCAGAAATCAAATAGGAGTCCTATATATCCGGGAAGATTTAACTTGTGTACAAAGTTATTTTGTTCAGGCATTAAAAAAAATCAGCAATAAAAAAGCCTTCAACTAAAAGTTGAGGGCTATGATTTAATTAAGGTGCATCTACTATTTATATATCCGCCTTAGTTATTGCTTTATCAGGAAGAATTTAAAAAAAATGGATGACTCTGGAATTGATTTCATTAGGTACAACGGTAGTACTAGTCTCAATGAGGATAACTGCGGTTTTTGACTAGGTAATCATTGACTAACTTCGCAATAATTTTACAATTACCCGGAATTTCCCCTAAATACACAAAGTTTCTGTTAATATCTCTGATGCTATATCCGCAATAGTACCAATTTAGTTTATTAGTTGGATATATAACTATGAAAGTTAGATACACCCAACTTAATGAAGCGATCGCAATTTCTATTAGCCCTTGCTAGCCTTAGTATTGTCGGGGGAAGCTTTTTTCTGAAAACAACTTTTAGCAATACTAGCGAACCTAAAATAATAACTGATACATCACGCTACAAAGAAATTCGTAATCAACTATGGTCTGATAATGACCAAGTAAAGCATTTTCCTAATGAGATTCCCACTGATGCCAAAGACGTTCACATTGCTTACTCTCCCGAATTTTTGCCAGCAGGTAGTTTTTTTCAAATTAGACTGAAAGAGCCACCAAAAAAAATAGAAAAATTACTGTCACAATACAAAAATAGTGCAAAGCACAAATATATGGGTGGTAACACAAACGACCACATAAACCAGCCTAATGGTGTGCCGACAACTTTTTTCTACACCAGTGACTCTCATACGGAATCTTTTCCACCTACTTATGAAATATTGGTATTAAATGCAGAAGACAAAGGTAGACATGGCTTCAAGTGGAATCATGGAGATAGCTACGGTGTCGCAATTAATAGTTCAGCCTCAGAAATTATCTATTGGTCTGAAAAATGGTAATTGGCAATTCAATTACTCTTTTGGGTATATCACTTTGGGTAGTTAAAAATTATAGCCAGCATAGCTAAGATTTTAATGGTGCTTAAAAACTATCTTAATATGTAGAATGCCAACTGCTTTAATTACTGGTGCATCTAGTGGTATTGGTAAAGCTTTTGCCCATGAACTAGCTGCACGCAAGACAAATCTTGTACTCGTTGCTCGTTCTGAAGAGAAACTAAGCCAATTAGCTAAACAACTACAAGAACAGCACAAAATTCAAGTAGACGTTATAGTAAAAGACCTCACAGAACCTAATGCAGCATCTGCTGTATTTGATACTACAAAAGCAAAGGGATTAACCATTGACTTATTAATCAACAATGCTGGTTTTGGTTACTATGGCGACTTTGCTGAAGGGGATGGAGAAAGACAAATTAAAATCGTACAATTAAACATTTTGGCATTGGTAGATTTAACGCATAAATTTCTACCCTTGATGCGGCAACGTCGCTCTGGAAGTATTATTAATGTATCTTCTATTACCGCATTTCAACCGATACCATACCTTTCTGTTTATGCTGCTAGTAAAGCTTTTATTCTCAGCTTTAGTGAAGCATTATGGGCAGAAAATCGTCAGTATGGTGTCCGTATTTTAGTCACTTGTCCAGGGCCAATAGAAACAAACTTTTTTGCAGAAGCTAATTTTCCTCCAGCGCTGGCAAGCAGTACAGATAAAGTGTATTCTTGCGAAAAAGTGGTTTGGGAATCTTTAGAGGCTTTAGAAAAAGGGTATCCAACTGTTATTAGTTCTGATACTAACACTCAAATTAGAAGCAAATTATCTCGGCTCGTACCACGTAAACTTCTGCTGAGTATATTAGCAAAACATTTTAAAGCCTAAGTATATAGTTACAAGTTAAACCTCGCCTACGTTTAAACCCGTAGTTTTTCATCATTAGGTTCAAGGTGATTTTTTACCCACAAGCGATACCTACTGCGGCCTAGGCCTACGCTAATTTCAGAGGGTTTGGAATTATATCTTGTTCAAATAAATGAACCCGTTCAATCAGTTCTCTAGAAGATTGATAACATGTATGATAGTAAAATCTTCACGTAACCACAGCCACAAGTGTTCGCATAAAATCAGAGCTATAATCAGGTAAGGGTTCTAGGTTTAGGTTTAAAGGTTTTGGGCTTTCCAACTTATGAAGCCGATGTTACAGCCATTTCCGCTAGGCGAGTGGCATCCTAAAGTGTCCCGCTTTACGCTGCTACCTCTTCTTCGTCTGTATCTGTAGACCAGGTGGAATCACTATCAGCTGAAGAGTCTGACTCTGTATCTGCTGGTGAATTCAATGTATCATCTAAAACATATTTATACCTGTTTCCATCTTTTGTACTGCTAGATTGGGAATAAATGCCTGGTTGAGAAATTACATCCTCAATATATTCATCTCGTCGAGTTTCGTTGAGTCGTTTTAGCTCCAATGCTTTTTTGACTCCTGCTTTCGGATCTGTTAAGGATATAGCAGGTTCTTCTATTGCTTTTGTTGCTCTTTCTGTAAAACCCTCCTCTCCATCGGCAGGTGTCGTGTAAAGCAATCCTCCTTGTTTAAGTGTTTTATTAGCATTTCTTTTTATAGACGCATCAAGGTCTGTTTGCCATTCGGGATTCATGTGTTTTTTTAGATGTGCTTGTCTTCTCCTCGGCCAGGCATCTACAACCACTGAATTTTTATCTTTTGTGTCTCCAATCATGGAGTAAGTATGACTAAAGCTATCCTGTGATACATAATTTATTGGTTGATTCATTGATGGATTCAATTCTGGGCTTCCCAAGAAAGAGTGCGCTACTGCTCCCATGTCGTCGCAATTTCCGGCTCCACATCTCATCGCATTGGCTGCCCTCTCTTGCACCCACGGTCCTTCCGGATAGCTGGGAGTGTCTAATTCTGTTGCCTCTGCTGTCCGGGCTGCACTCTCTCCCCGTGAATTTTTGATATCAAAACGTTGATTTCCTGCTCCATAAGGTAAATTTTCTCTGGTATAATCAATCGCTTGATCTGCCCGTTCCAATTTATCCTTGGTCTTGGGGTCTACTCTTACTTTTTTTTTCTTCTCTTTCGGTATTTTGCCTCTCGTACACTGTACGACTGACTCACCTACATTTTCATGTGGTTGCATCCTATCAAGATGATGCCCATATTTTTCTGTCCGCATCAAAGAAGTCTTCAAATCAGGCTGCTGAGACTTTTCTCCCGTTTGTCCCTGCACTCCAAATGATCGCGGCTCAAATATTCCTGGTCTTGAAGTATTTGAGACGGCAGATGTTTTGTTGCTAGGATTTTTAGGTTGTCGGCTCTCCATAAGTATACCCTCGGGTGTCATTTGCAATTGGTCTTGCTGTTGCGGTAAAAACTCTTGCTGAATCTGGCTTTGTGGCTGATGAATCCTTTGCACTACCTAACGTGCTGTCTCGTTAGCTTCTTGCTCATACTTATCTCCAGGCTCCCCGATTTTCAGCTTCCCTTAGATTAGCAGTTTTCACCCCCGTTTTTTCTAAGTTTGTGAGAAATCCAGGCTTGAGTTTTGAGCTTTAACCTAATTCCAAAAAACTATGGTTTTCAAGATAGACGCGGTTTAGGAGTTAGGATTTTGGAGTTTGAGGTTTGGAATTTGGAGTTAAGAAAAGTGGGGAATTTTCAACTTCTAACTTTTCACTCTTAAATCCTCACTCTTAACTCTTCACTTATTAGATATATCTTGTTAATTGAACTCGGTAACGGTCTTTTTTAGTTACGGCTATTTCCCCAACTTCTAAACGTCCTTTAGAGCGAATGGCGATTAAGTCCCCTGATTTGACTTGAGAACTAGCTTGGGTAACTTCCTTCCAATTGACGCGGACATCACCAGCATCAATGAAATCAACCATTTTGCTGCGGGACATACCAAAACCAGCAGATGCAATCGCATCTAATCGCAAAGAAGCTTCCACAGTAGTTAATTCTTTTTTCTTGGGTTCCCGAACTTTTAATTCAGTTACCTCAATCTGCTGAGTTTTCACCGGAACCGATCGCACCTGTTTCAGACTGATTGACAAAAATTCCACTAACTCTGGTGCGACAATCGCCTGTGCCCCTCGTTCTCCCAAAACTATAATGTCTCCCGTCTTTTCACGAACAATTCCTGTTCCCAACATTGCGCCTAAAAAGTCGCGGTGAGAGGCGGTATCAAACAGGAAATTACCAGCAATTTCCACGGCGACAAGGCTGACTTGAGATTGATCTAAGGGAAGTTCGGAACGGGCGATCGCTATTTTTTGGCGTTCAGCTTGCGGATATCCACCCCACGCCACTAATTGCACTTCTGTTAATCGGTTAAACACCCGTTGAATTTCTGCCAATTCTGGGGGAGACAGAAAATCAGTCAAAACCACTTCCCAAGTTTTGATGGCTTGTTCCGCTTGATCAATTACACGAGCTACACTATCTCGATTTTCAACACCTTTTAAAAGTTCTTCTCGTGGCAACATTCTTAAAAATTATGAGTTATGAATTGAAAATTAAGCTCTATAACTGTCTTAATTCTAACTTTTTAAAGCGATTATTCACGGAGGGATTACAAGATGAGCAGCACTGCCTGTCTCAAACCTACAGCATGGGAGATAATTGACGCGATCATCCATGAATGGCATGAGAGCGCCGTAGCGATCGCTAGTCCTGAACTCGCAGTTGCTTTTAGTGCCGAGACTGATGAAATACCATTAAAGTCGCCATCTACTCAGAGTGCTGTTTGAATGAGAGTATATCAGATAACCATGAAGAAAATCCACTACTAGAGAATGTGGAGCCGCCATTCGTTAAACTGACGGCTCCAGCCACCTCCAAAGAACAGGGAAGCAACTCAAGTCGCTGTGTCGTGATCTGTAAACTATGATTCATTCAATACACGGTATTTGTGTCAGCATAACCTTGGATATTTTCTGGATCAAACTGACGTAATATTCGGGTTGCTTGCCGAGTTAGAGTTTCAGAACCTTGAACGGCAACTAAGTATTTACCCGCATCCAAGCGGTTCCGATAAGGTAAAGCATCACCACTACCTACGAGTAAACCGACTCCACCACCGACGATTACACCACCCATAGCACCACTAGCAGCACCCAGCAGTCCGCCAACGATGTGATTACCAACTTCACCCGCCCAGGCAAAAGTATCTAAACCAGTGATTAGGCTGAATGTAAAACCTGCAAAAAAACCAAATGGTATCAGCCAGGTTGCCATCAGTTGTGCTTGCTTTTTAGCTTGGTCTTTGGGGTCAATTAAACCAAACTCGTCAGCCGTTTTATACCCCCTCCCCAGGATAGTACTGTTTATGCCTTCTTTTTCTAAAGCTAAGTAAGCAGCTTCGGCTTGAATCCGGTCTGGTAATACGGCAACAAGGTAATTCATTGATTTTACAATTTGTCTTAATAGAAGTTTTGCCTTAACTAACAGCGTATCAGTCCTGGTCGAATCAATTGCAAACCGCGATAGAGAAGCGCACAAGTTAAATCTACATGGGCTAATCACTTTAGCGAATCTAGTGGCTCACAAAAATTGTTCACGCCTTGCTTGAGTACATATATCAAAACTGGCGTTGCTAAAATCTTCGGAAACGTCGGCATTGCTTTTAGATGTTCCATCATCTTTTGAAGTGAAGTATTAAGCAAATCTTCCCGATATTCTTGTTCGCAAATCACCACACGCCATTTTCTAGCCAAGGCATCTAACCACTCGGAATTTGCTCTTTCTGGTTCTTGTCCGGCTCGGATAGCTAGCGTCATCGCCGCATCTTCTAAATCTCCATCACAGTCTTCAATCAAATCCAGCGCTTCCATATCGCTCTTATCATCTGCTAATTGAGAGCGAAACTGTGCAATCTCTTGAGATGTTACTTTAGTCATGAGTGTTTGACAAGGCGAGCGAACACTCAGTTATGTTAGTCCAATTTTGACCCAAAAACTTGCCAAATTTAATTTTGCCGGATATTACAAGCGCAAATATCGTGGAGTTGTTGAGCCTGCTGGCTGGTTTTTATTAACTAACCTTGATAGTCTAAAAGATGCCATTAAAGCATTTAAGTTAGGGAGTGGAATTGAGCAAAGCCGGAGACGCTCTGCCTCCGGGCTATGTTTAAAGATTATAAGACTGGGGGGTATAATCTCGAATCTACTTATGCTGATGGTCAACGTTTGATAGCACTGATTTTATCGAACAGAATTCAGGAGTCAGGAGTCAGAATACAGGAAAGGTATTCTGTACGACTGGTGGATGAATAATCGG
>NZ_JAQYWQ010000080.1 GCF_029379315.1 Nostoc sp. S13 | reverse complement strand
AAACGCCGATTATTCATCCACCAGTCGTACAGAATACCTTTCCTGTATTCTGACTGCTGACTCCTGACTCCTGACTCCTGAATTCTGTTCGATAAAATCCTCACCACTTCACCTGAGTACAGCATCGAAATTATTCCTCCGCCTCCTCAGCAATGACAACACGACGACTCACCGTAAAGCAACGAGTTTTAGTTAGGACTTACGCAAAATATCTTTCAAACTCTGATTTCTCCGTGTCCTCTGCGCCTCTGCGGTTCGGTATTCCGTAACTCGTGCGTAAGTCCTATTAGTTATAGGTAATCACTGATGATCGATTTCACCCCACAATTTCAGCTTCACCGACAATTTTAGAAAGAGTAAAGTCATGACCACATATAGCACAGTTTCGATCGATGGTTTAGATATCTTTTATCGAGAAGCTGGCTCCCGCAATAATCCGACAATTCTGCTGTTGCATGGCTTCCCGACCTCATCTCACATGTTTCGCAATCTGATACCTGCGCTGGCCGATCGCTTCCATCTGGTTGCACCAGATTATCCGGGTTACGGGAATAGTTCGATGCCAACTGTGAATGAGTTTGATTACACGTTTGATCACCTGGCACAGATCGTGGAGAAATTTATTACCGCAATCAATCTGAAGCGCTATAGCCTTTACGTGATGGATTATGGCGCTCCCATTGGCTATCGGATTGCGGCTAAAGATCCAGAGCGAGTGGAAGCACTTATTGTCCAAAACGGGAATGCCTACGAAGAAGGGCTGCGTGAATTTTGGGAGCCGCTCAAGGCATATTGGCAAGACCGTTCTCCTGAGAATGCTGACAAGCTCAAACACCTTGTCACCCTGGATGCAACCAAGTGGCAATATACCAATGGCGTTCGCAATCTGGAAGCGATCAGCCCGGATACCTGGAATATGGATCAATTTTTCCTCGATCGCCCCGGCAACGATCAGATTCAGCTGGCGCTGCTGTATAGCTATGGCACTAATCCACCATTATACCCGCAATGGCAGGAGTATTTCCGCAAATATCAGCCACCAACCCTGATTGTTTGGGGTCAGAACGACTACATTTTCCCAGCCGAAGGCGCTTATCCCTACAAGCGCGACCTGAAAGACGTTGAGTTCCATTTGCTTGATACCGGACATTTTGCCCTGGAAGAAGAAGGGGATGCGATCGCAAACTATATCGCTCAATTTCTCACGTCACGACTGTAACCCATCCCTGTTTAATCAATCCAAAGTTTGAGCGAGTGTAAAACGCCAAAATTTCGCTGACAACTCATGTTGAGTAATCAAAAAGGACATTATGCCAACCTACTTTGATCTCGATTTTGATCTGGATAGTGGATAATTGCCATTCCACAATCGCGACAGCAGGTGGTTTAACAGTGCCACTTCAACAGATTATTAACCCTTATCAACAAAAGGAGACAATTATGGTTAGTCAAGTAAAATCGCCAGCAGTAAAAGTTTTGGAAGTCACAGATGATCCGCGTCTTTCTACAGGAGTGAAGGCATTTTTGAAATTGCTGAATTCAGGAGGTGTGGGTTTAGAGACGTTAACTCCACTCGAAGCGCGTCAAGTACTCGTGGATGCACAGGCTGCCGTTGAAGTGGATCTTTCAGGCATTGACGAGTCTGAGAAGACGATTACTGCTGATGGTTATCCAATCACGCTCAATATCGTGCGACCTACAGGTGTTCAAGGCATATTGCCTGTTTTCATCTTTATTCATGGCGGCGGTTGGGTACTTGGTGATTATCCAACACACAAGCGCATGGTTCGCGATCTGGTTGTGCTTTCAGGGTTTGCAGGTGTCTTTGTCAACTACACTCGCACGCCGGATGCTCAGTACCCACAGGCGATCAATGAGATTTATGCTGCGACCAAATGGGTTGCCAAGCATGGTGAGGAGATTGGGGTGGATGGCAAGAATCTGGCAGTCGTTGGCAATAGTGTCGGCGGTAACATGACAACTGTCACTGCTTTGAAGGCAAAAGAAAAAGGAGAACCACACATCAAGCTGCAAATCCTGATGTGGCCCATTGTCGATGCTGATTTTGAAACGAATTCTTATCACGAATTTGGCGAGCAGCGTTTTTTGACTGTACCAACGATGAAGTGGATGTATGATATGTACATCGCTGACCCAGAAAAGCGCAAAGACATCTATGCTTCTCCCCTACAGGCGACGGTTGAACAACTCAAAGGCTTGCCTCCAGCGTTAATTGTGGTTGCAGAGAGCGATATCTTGCATGACGAGGGCACAGCCTATGGACGCAAGCTCGATGAAGCTGGGGTCGAGGTGACAACTGTGCAGTACAACGGTATGATTCATGACTTCGGACTACTAAATGGTTTAGCTGAGTTGCCACAAACCCGTTCTCTGTTTGTTCAAGCTGCTGCCCAATTGAAGAAATATCTGCAATAAGATGCGATCAATGTTTTTGGGGAAGGGAAAAGACGCTCTTCCATCGCTCTTCTGCTTACCGAGTTAGCGTAGGGGAAAAGGGTAAAGCGACTGTGCTTTGTGCAATCGCCTCATTAATCAATAGACTTATCCACAAATAAACCTCAAAATAGCTGAAACCCTTACATAGCTGGCTTTTTAGCTTATATAAAACAGGAACCTCTAAAACCCTCTCCAGAGCTAGGTTTCAGCCAAATAAAGTTCTCATTTCCGGATAAGTCTAATCCAAAGAGTCAACCCTATGCTCAAAGCAATTAAACACAACCGCCGCCGCTTTTTGGGAACGGCGGCAGCAAGCATTTTCACAGAAATGGCACTCATGGGTACCGCACACGCAAGCTTTGACAAGCCCAAACGATCTGAATTTAGGTTTACTCCCATCAAGCAGATCAAAGCGGGTGTCCTCGACATTGGTTACTACGAAGCAGGACCGAGCGATGGCTCTCCGGTGTTGCTGCTGCATGGGTTCCCGTATTCCATCGATAGCTACATTGACGTTGCACCAATGCTTGCTACACGCGGATGTCGGGTGATTGTTCCCTACCTGCGAGGACATGGATCAACCCGTTTTCTCGACAGCGCCACACCACGCTCTGGGCAGCAAGCCGCCATCGGTGTCGATGCGATCGCCTTGATGGATGGATTGCAGCTAAACCGTGCTGTACTTGCTGGCTATGACTGGGGTGGACGAGCCGCTTGCGTTGTTGCGGCTCTCTGGCCTGAACGATGCACAGGTCTGGTGTCCGTCAATAGCTACTTGATCCAGGATATTGCCAAAGCAGGGCTGCCACTTTCACCCGCGATCGAATCCGGGATCTGGTACCAATACTATTTCCAGACCGAGCGCGGACGCGCCGGACTGACAGCTAACAGACGTGAGATTGGGAGGATTCTCTGGACTCGCAATTCGCCGAACTGGCACTTTGACGAGGCAACGCTCGGTCAACACGCCAGCGCCTTTGACAACCCCGATTATGTGGAGGTCGTGATTCATTCCTACCGCCATCGCCTTGGACTTGCTGCCGGCTATCCCATGTATGAGGAGCTTGAGCAGCGACTCGCCGCGCAACCGACCATTACGGTGCCGACGATCACGCTGGACGGGGACGCAGATGGTGTCGTGCCAGCAACCGATGGGAAATCGACGGCAGCGAAGTTTAGCGGCGAACGTCAGCATCGGGTGATTCCAAACGTCGGTCATAACCTGCCCCAGGAAGATCCTAAAGCATTCGCAACTGCGGTCTGGGAACTCGCATCAAAGAAACGTTAATGGCTTTTTTGGAGCGATGACTCTGCGCCGTTTCACCTTCAAATGGATCGTTATCTTATAACACTACTCTTAGGTACTTACCTGCTATGACCACTCACACACCGAGCGCTAGGGACATTATCGGACTATCACCGTTGATTGCGATCGAAAACGAAGCACCACCCAAGCTGATTGTCGATCCACCGCTTCCCGAACCGCTAGCACAGGGACGCGTCTTCATCCAGTACCGGACGGAGAATTTGCGTGTGTTACCAGTGTTTGGCAAAGGTGCCCTCGAAGTATCGCCGCGCATTGGCCATATCCACATTACCGTCGACGATGCGCCGTGGCACTTTGTCGATACTAGCGGCGAAACGTTGATCCTGGTCGGACTGGAACCTGGCCCGCACAAGGTGCTGATCGAACTAGCCGACCCCACGCACAAAATAATCACTAGCGAAACGGTAAGGTTCACAGTGCCGAGCCTGAGCGATGAGTAAGCGCCGCGCCCTTCCAGCCAACCTTCGCACTTTACATGAATGTGTTGTCCACGCCAGATCCGTGTTAACTCGATCAATCCTAGCATGGTAGAAACAGAGGGACTGCAAGCATTGGGAGTTATCGAAAGCGATTTTCGCAAACAGATTGAAGCACAAACTCCCCTTGGTCGCATTGGGCAGGTGCAGGACATTGCACCTGCCGCCGTCTTCTTCGCCTCCTCCGACTCAGCCTGGATCACTGGGGAAACGCTGCACATCGCGGGTGGTATTCATTGATTTGTATCAGACTGCTTTTGAGGTAATTCGGTCGGCACGGACTTACAGCAGAATTCAGAAGTAAAACAGGGTTTATACCTGGCTTTGGAACGAATTGTTGTATACTTCACTTTCCTTGAAATCTGCTGTAATTCCAATCCAATCATGCTGAGACGATCGCCATTTTAGACTTCCATACTATGAACAACCCCGAAAATCCTCGACTACCCCTGCCGCCTTTCGATCATGAATCCGCCATCCAAAAAGTCCGAATCGCAGAAGATGCTTGGAACACACGTAACCCTGAACTAGTATCACTCGCTTACACGTTGGATAGTGTTTGGCGCAACCGCTCAGAATTTCTATCTGGTCGTGAGGCGATCGTCCAGTTCTTGACCCATAAGTGGCTTAAAGAATTGGACTACCGTCTGATCAAAGAGCTTTGGGCTTTTCGGGACAACCGAATTGCTGTCCGGTTTGCTTACGAATGGCATGATCATTCTGACAACTGGTTCCGTTCCTACGGCAATGAGAATTGGGAGTTCAACGAACACGGATTTATGCGATGGCGTATTGCCAGCATCAACGACCTGCCAATTCACCAGAGCGAACGCAAATACCACTGGATACTTGGTCGTCGTCCCGATGATCATCCCGGATTGTCCAACCTCAATCTTTGAGAATTGGATTGCGTTTGGGCAAGCATCTTGAGTTACCCTCGCCAAATGCGCGATCGCTAAAATCTTCTTAGTCAGCCAGCCTTTTTATGAAGTTCATAATACCTTCTAGACATGGTATTCACCTTATCAAACTCAAAGGAGATGGAAGTGAACACCCAATACTATGACGACATTATTATCGGCGGCGGTAAAGCGGGTAAAACACTTGCACCAGCGCTGGTCGCTGACGGACGTAAAACAGCTCTGGTGGAACGCAGCTTAAACATGATTGGTGGCGGATGCATCAATATCGCCTGCATTCCGACAAAAACTATGGTGGCGAGTGCCAATGTCGCAAACACAGTGCGAAACAGTGCCGCTTATAGTGTTAAAGCCAATGCACCCATCGTTGAGCTAGCACAGGTGATTCAACGTAAACGAACCCTTGTGCAAGGGATGCGTGAAATGAACTTGCACAATTTAGAAACTGCTCTGGGTCACGAACTGATCATTGGAACAGGACGGTTTGTTGCTCCCAAAACGCTTGAAGTGACGACGGCTCTTGATACCACTCGCTTACTCACCGCCGAACGGTTGTTTATTAATACAGGCACACGGCCCTTGATTCCATCCGTACCCGGACTCATGGAAGCTGGGTTTTTGACAAGTGAATCGATCATGGAACTAGAATACTTGCCTGAACACTTGATCGTTCTCGGTAGTGGCTACATTGGTTTGGAGTTTGCCCAGATGTTCCGGCGCTTTGGCTGTCGTGTCACCGTGATTGGGCAAAGTGAGCAAATCCTGTCACAGCAAGATCCAGATATGGCGATCGCGGTTCAAAGGCTACTGGAACGAGATGGTATTGAATTCTTACTGAAGACGAAGGTGTTAAGGGTCGATGGCGCTGGTAATGAAACCATCCTTCAAATCCAAGTTGCTGATCGTCTCCTCAGCCTCCAGGGGTCGCATTTGCTTGTAGCTGTTGGTCGTGCGCCCAACACCGATAGCTTAAATTTGGCTGCGGCTGGTGTCGCCACCGATATACGCGGATTTATTCAAGTCAACGATCGCCTGGAGACGAACATACCGGGTATTTGGGCGTTAGGCGATATCAATGGCGGCCCGCAATACACCCATGTGTCGCTCGACGATTATCGCATTGTCAAAGCGAATCTGATTGATGGGAGCGATCGCAGTACAGGCGATAGGCTGGTTCCATCCTGTCTGTTTATTGATCCAGAACTGGCTCATGTAGGTTTGACCGAAACCGAAGCACGGCAACAAGGGTATGCTATCCGCTTGACGAAGCTGGATGCGTCAGCTATTCCCAGAGCGAAAACACTCGGTCAAACCGATGGACTGCTGAAGGCGATCGTGGATACCGAGACAGGTCGTATTCTAGGGTGTTCACTCTTGTGTCATGAAGCAGGGGAAGTGATTTCGACGGTGCAGATGGTGATGCAAGCTCAGATGCCCTACACCGTTCTGCGCGATAGCATTTTGACTCATCCCACGATGACCGAAGGTTTAAATATGCTGTTTTCAAAGTTGTAAGGAGGCAGCAAGTGCAGACCCAAGAACTTACCAACTACCGTCTTCTCACAGGTGCGCTTTATTGCCCAGAAAGATTACAAGATTACGGCACAGTCAGCTGTCAGTTCGCTCAATCAAATTAAGAGACTCTTGCAGAAGGTAAACAAGCAGCTTGTTGATGGACGTTCCTACTTGGTTGGGAATTGCTTCTCAGCAGCAGATATTACCTTTGCCTGTCTGGTTGGTCCCATACTCACACCACCAGAGTATGGTGGAAAAACACTAGATTTAGATGAATTCCCCGATGAAATGGCTGTAGTACGAATGGTACTAAGATAAGATATAGCCCTTGCCCTGACTGGTTCCTAGCCTAGAGGCTCTTAATGCATTCTGGGAGGGCTGCCGCCTCCAGTAGCTTGACCAGAGGCAGAGCCTCTTGAATACATTCCCAGCCTCCAGGCTGGAACGAGCCGACACAAGCCTTTGGGCTTTTCTTAGTGCCATTCGGCTGTAGTACATAAGGAGCTACGAAAAACTCCTGCTGGAGCCTTGGTGCTGCGTTTGTCTGGCGAGGAAAGGCAAAATAGTTTTTGTTTAAGTAGCCTTAACAGAACACTAAATTTAAATTTATCTACTACAAACAACCGAAAAGGAGGATGTCATGACTCAATATGACTACATTGTGATTGGTGCAGGCTCGGCAGGCTGCGTCGTCACCAACCGGATGACAGAAGACAGTGAAACAACCGTGTTATTACTTGAAGCTGGCAACCCAGATACTAAACCGGAGATTCAAATCCCGGCGGAATGCATCAGCCTACTAGGCTCTGAGGTGGACTGGAGCTATTTCTCTGAACCAGAACCGCACCTCAATAACCGCAAAATCTTTTGTCCCCGTGGGAAAGTCTTGGGTGGCAGCAGTTCGATTAATTTCATGATTTATATGCGGGGCAATCATCACGATTATGACCACTGGCAGTCACTGGGGAATCCCGGCTGGAGCTACGAAGATGTATTGCCATATTTCAAGAAATCTGAGCACCAGCAACGTGGTGCCTCCGAATACCACGGGGTTGACGGGGAATTGAGCGTGACCCATCTCATTGCCCCTGCTGTGGTATCCCAACGCTTTGTTGATGCAGCCGTAGCAATGGGATATCCCAACAATCCTGATTCCAATGCGATGCAGCAGTCAGGTGGAGGACTTTATCAGTTGACAATCAAGGATGGTAAGCGTCACAGTGCTGCTGCTGCTTTCCTCCTACCCATTCTCCAACGTCCCAATTTGACCATAAGGACAGGAGCGTTAGTGACTCGCTTGTTATTTGAGGGCACCCGCACGATTGGACTGGAATATCTGCACGAGGGCACGCTGCACCAAGTCAGAGTCAACTCCGAAGTGATTTTAAGTGCTGGGGCATTCGATTCGCCTAAGCTGCTGATGCTTTCCGGCATTGGTGATGCAGAACACCTGCAAGCATTGGGAATTCCGGTAGTTGTTGATTTGCCGGGTGTCGGTCAAAACCTCCAAGACCACCCTGTCGTACCCGTAGTATACCAGGCAACTCAGGATTTACACACGGCAAGCACCAGTAGTATCGCTGAAGCTGGCTTGTTTGTGCATAGTGAAGGTAATCTGGATGCTGCGCCAGATTTACAGTTTCTCTTTGGTCCCATTGTGTTTGCACCCCCAGGCTATGCCCACTCTGGCCCAGGATTCACAAGTCTAGTCTGTTTGACCCATCCCCAAAACATTGGGAGTGTCAGTTTGCGTTCTGCTGAAAGCAGCAGCGCTTCCCTATCGCTTGACCCCAAAGACGCACCGATAATTCGGCTGAACTATCTGCAAAGTGAAGCTGATGTGCAAAAGCTCGTTGCTGGGATTAAATTAATGCGTAACTTGTTCCATGCAAGTGCTTTTGATGAGTTTCGGGGTGAGGAAGTCGCTCCTGGTGCCGATAAGCAGAGTGATGAGGCACTCGTTGCCTACGTCCGAGAAGCTTGCAATACGGTGTATCATCCTGTGGGCACCTGCAAAATGGGCACTGACCCAATGGCAGTTGTAGACTCTGAACTACGCGTACATGGGGTTAAGGGATTGCGTGTCGTTGATGCATCAATCATGCCAACGATTACTACAGGAAATACGAATGCACCCACTATTATGATCGGCGAAAAAGCAGCTGATTTAATTAAAGCCACACGTTGCGTTTCACAGCAAATAACTTCAGCGATCGCAAGCTAACCCGGAACTGAAACTACTGCTGGCTTGGCTCTAAGATAAGCCCAAAGCCTTGTGTTGCTTCGTTCCCAGCCTGGACACTCTTAACCAGTCAGGGCAAGGGCTATATTTGAACTTAGTGCTATTCGCTGCTAGTTTGGATAAATTTCAGCATACGCCTTATGAGCTTCTTACTAGCCCTCTTTCCCCGAACCGTTAAATTCTAGAAACTTCTGGACAATAATAGATACACGTCTTATGATTAGGGAACCAGCTTGATGTTTGGCAAGTCGAAGCGGGGGCTAAAACCCTAGGGGATCTGCCAAAATCGCCAGAACCTTGACAAGTAAATAATTACAGCGTTTCACTAATTCGGGAAGTTGCAAATTACTCGCAATAAGAGCCGCTGAAAATGACCAAAATTTTCGATCCGTCAAAACGCTTCCCAGGAAGCTTGCTCCATAACAGTTTCAGCATGGAGGGGTTTCCATTAATCAAATCCCCTCACGGGGACTGAAACGTTACGACAGCTAACTACTGACCAAAATAATGGTTAGTTTCCATTAATCAAATCCCCTCACGGGGACTGAAACTTTTATTAAGTTCACAAAACTCATCAAAGTCTTTATGTTTCCATTAATCAAATCCCCTCACGGGGACTGAAACATTGTTTGTTCAGATGATGAACTTGGTGCAAAGCTTCCAGAGGTTTCCATTAATCAAATCCCCTCACGGGGACTGAAACGTTGCAGGAGAATATTTTTAACTTGTTCTTCAGATGTGTTTCCATTAATCAAATCCCCTCACGGGGACTGAAACATTCCATATAGTCGTCATTATATATGGATGGCTCAAAGTTTCCACTAACCAATTTTTCTAATAGGATTGAAAAATTTAAACATTAAACAAGATTGTCCTGGCACAATTGACTAACAACTTGTTTTAGTTCCTCTGTCATCCAATCAGAGCCTGTTTCTTGATAAACCTGCACTAAAGATTGGTAAAACCACAAAGTTTTCTCCTTCCCAGCGCTAAAATCAGCCCAAATGACATTACCATGTTGTTGCCAATCAGCAAGCAAAGACCTAGCATTATGCAATTTATCTGCTAAAGATACTAGTCGAACAGAGGGCAAAGCATAGCGCAGGTTTTCTAAATATTGCTGTTTACGTTTTAGCCAAGGAGGTTTCGGTGGTGTATCCCACTCTGTGCAACCATCGACTATTGCCAGGACTGTCTCCCCAAAACGCTGACGTATTTCCTCACGAGTGGATTTTCCACCTTGGTCTTCGATGCTATCGTGCAAAAGACTTGCAATCGCTTCTTCTTCCGTACCTCTAGCTTCTAATACTAATGCTGCTACACTCAGTAAGTGAGCTACGTAAGGAACACCGCTATTTTTGCGGGTTTGGCTGGCATGGAGACGGGTTGCGTAAACTAATGCTAACTCAAATTTTTCGGTCAATTTTGGTATTGTCATAGTTAGTTAATTGTGATACATCTGAAATTGGGTGGCGATATCAACAGCAAAGCTTTGTCGCAAATCCCAAGGTGTTAAGACTTCAACTTTTGGTTGCCATGCTCGTAAACGCATGACGATGTTGTTGTCTCTATTTTGGTTATCTTGATATCGGATGAATACCCGATAATAAGCGTCTTGTGGCGATCGCTTGGCCAGAATTTTTAGTAAAGTCTCTTGTTGTTGAGGTTGTTTAATTTCACGTTGAATCAAAAGTTGTACTTGGTGGTAGCTAACTTCTTTAAAAGTGTCATGGCGTTCAGTATCTTTAACATAGCGATCGCAAAACTCCCGGTCAAATCGCAGTAACATCAATTGTGAAGGCAAGTAGAAATCAAATCCCCAAGCTTTAGACATTTCCAAAGCAATATCATCTGGGTTCGGTAAAGACTTCTGTTGATAATGCTGCTTTAGATTTGAGGGAAGCTGAGGGTCTGTCCACTCTAAAACAACCAGACTCAGAATGTGGTCAAGACGAAAATTATACCAGTTAGTATCTTTTTGAGGGCTTTGGCCATAGGCACACAGATAAACCGCTCTCTGTACGTAGTAGATGCATACGGGATAAACGATACAAATAACCTTATTTCCAAGTCTGGCACTACCATAAGTTAGTTTGACAGGTGGAACTGGAGTTTTAGCCCAAAGTTGTCTTAACTCGTATTGCCAATCATTAACTGCGTCCAGGGTACTACGGGGAATCACATAATCGAGTTTCAAAAAAAAGCGTTGGATACCATTGATTATTTGAGAGTGATTTTCTGCAAACTCTACCAAATCTTCATGCATGAAACTCAATTCATAAGCACCGACTTTAGCAGCACTTCCCTGATCTTTTGTAGCTATGGGACGTGATGGTAACTCGCACACCCGGTAGTATTTTTGGTATTTGTATACAAGCCAACCCAGTTCAGCGAGAATTTCTAAATCAGCTTGCAAGGAACGACGAGTTACGCCAAACAAACGCTGCTGTAACAGTTTGTCTAAAGCCGATGCGTTGATACCTGCGTGAACAAGGATTGATTTTCGCCAGTGGCTAGCAACTATTTCTGTTTTTTCACTGAATAACCATTCAGCTGCGGTTTTCGCACAGGGACAATCAAAGTCATGTATGGGGGGAATTTGTTCTCCTTTAGGATGTGTGGGACTAAAAAATGCATTCCGCCAGTCTGCGTAAGAAAAAGAATCATCTAAAATTACACAGTATTGATTGTCACCGTAAAGCGATCGCAACCATACCCACAAGCGAATTGCTCGTAAGAGATTTTGTTTAAGATATCCGCGTCCTAAGCATTGCAATAGTTCTACATCAGGAATATCTTGAAAAACTAGTTCAGACACCAGCCTAATCTCGATAAAAATAACTTTCTTTAAGATACAGCATCTTGGAAGACACTTCTTCCAGGTGCGTGTATGATGTAGCCATCAAATAAAGCTAAAGGTAATGAGTACGTACAAAATTGAGCTAAAAGACGGAATTTTACGGATAAATTTTGGAGAACCTGCCCAAAATGACCAGATTGTGCGTCATGCAGCAGCCCGATTGGAGGAAATGGCAACATCAGGAGAACTTACAGGAGGGCAGTTACTCAAAATCAACGGGCCTATTTCTATCCCTGTAGCATTCGTTTTAGCACATAAGCTTGCTCATATTTACGGTGCAGTTGCTTTTTTTGATCCGAAATTAGGTAAATATGTTATATCAATAACGCATAACCCCTCGTATAAACTAGGAGACTTAATTGATTGATAAAGGAGATGTAGCTACCAATAAATTCTATGACAACGTATCACATTAGTCTCGAAGGCAACGTTTTAAAAGTTGGGTTTGGTGCAACACTTGCTAAAGGCGACCAGATTGTACGAGATGTAGCGGCGCAGTTGGATGCAATGATTGCTTCAGGTGAACTTCCTAGTGGTTCTCTGATTAAAATTAACGGACGCATATCGGTACTGGTTAGTCAAGTATTAGCTGATAAATTATCTAAGTTGTATAATATTATCGCTGTTTTTGACCCGAAGATTGGCGACAGAGGATTGGATCGGTATGTAGTCACCATCAGCAATCACCCTGAGTATAAAGTAGGGGATACTTTAGATATAGTGCGATCGCCACAGCAGCCTAGTATGAAAGTTGTGCTGTGTGGGTTTGCGAATACAGGAAAGACTTGCTTTCGGGATGGTTTAAAACAGGCGTTATTGCAGACTCCCAATGCACCAGAGTCTTATTTCATCTCTGGTTGTCCAGATGGTGATGGTTCTTGGTATGGGGAAACAGCACGGCGTGATTTGGATTTGGCAAAAAAGTTAAAAGCTGAATATAAAGCCAGATTTACACCAGAGTTTGCACAACTAAAAGCGCAGGAAGTCAGGGGAATCAATACATCAATATTTATATTCGATGTGGGTGGAAGAATATCTGACGAGAACCGCCTGATTATGGCAGAAGCGACTCATGCGGTGATTTTGGTGAAAGATGAGTGTGAGATTGCACCTTGGCAAGAGTTGTGTAACTCTCTGGGTTTGCAAGTGGTGGCAATTATTTACAGTGATTATGAAGGTGTAAGTGATGCGATATCGGGGGAAACACCGATTCTTAGAGGAAGTGTGCATCGGTTACAGCGTGGGAAGGATGTCTCTAGTCGTCCGATGGTGCAAGCATTGGTGCGGGTTTTGGTGGGGTTAATTTGAGGTAAATTTAAAAATGGATAAGATCAGTTCTATTAGTATAGCGATCGCTTGGTGTTTGGCTTGGGGTAACGAACGCGAACCCAATGATTTAACAAATCAAATGCGCGAGGCTTTAAATAAGGGCGAAGAATTACCAGAGAAGGTTAAAGCGTTAGTTAAGCAGTCCCAGGAATTACAGAATTTAGAATTTCCAGATACTCTAGAAAAACTCAAGGAATTACCAGAGAAATATCCTCAACTGTGGAATTCTCAAATTGGCTTAGTTTATGGTGGTGCGACTAAGATTAAGCAATATGTATTTGAAGCGCCTAAACTTCCAGATATTCGTGGTGCTTCAGCTTTACTTGATAGAATTAACTTGATTGATTTACCTGCTTTATTTGGTGAATACAAAAACGTGCCTAAATCAATCTCCATATCTAAACCGATCTCAATATTATCTCAATGGTTAAAAAATAACTTTCCTGATTTAGAAGCAGCTTTGATTCCTGAACTTATTATCTATTCTACTGGTGGTAATATTTTAGGTTTCTGTCCAGCAGCTTTTGTAGATGATTTAGCCAATGCAATTGAAAAACGTTATACTGAAGAAACTTTAACTGCTAATTCCTGTGCAGTTGGCGCTAAATTTAAGCCGCTAGAAATTCGCTTTGGCTTACTAAACAATCAGATTGAGACAACATTCTGGCTTGATAAATATAACAGTCATCTTAATCATAAACTGATAGAAGCCTATTTCACTAAATCTGATGTAAATGATTCAGCACAAGCTTTTAAAGAACGCAAAAGTTTTAATGAATTGGTTGGTAAGTTAGCATCCCTGTTCAACAAACGACGAAGCGGTAATGATTTTATAAATCGCAACAGTCGCAGTTATCCACCAATGTTTGAAACGCACCCATATTTGAAGAGAGATGAGGGCGATCGCCGTTCTGCTGTGATGAAAGCTGAAGGTCTCCCTAACGAACCTTGGTTTTCAGAAGCTTCGGCGCGTAAGCGAATTGTTGGACAGATATCTAAACGAGATAATAGCTCTAAACATTGGTACTCTCAAGCTGGTTTCCATTGGGAACCTAATCAAATTTATATACCCAGTTGGGTACAAAAATTTGAGGACTTTTTAGTTGATAATGAATTAGCTAATCAATATTATAACGGTTGTAAAAAGCCAGAAGAGGCGCGTTCTCTGATAGAAATTGGTAATGCTAGTAAACCTAATGGGTTTGTTGCTTACATTTATGCTGATGGTAATAATATGGGTGGCTACATCCAGAAGATTCAGACTCCACAGAAATATCAAGAATTCAGTGACGACATTTTTCAAGCTACTGAGCAATCAGTTTATCAAGCACTAGCTCAACATCTACACCCCCATCATCTCAATAACATTAAGGATCAAGATAAAATAGAGCGTAATGGTCACTGGATTCATCCTTTTGAAATTTTAACCATTGGCGGGGATGATGTGATGCTAATTGTGCCAGCAGATAAAGCATTAGCTATTGCCAAGACCATTGGTGATGAATTTGAAAAAATACTGTTAAAAAAAAGAAGTGATTATAAATTAGAGAAGATTTATAATCCTCAAGTTATACATCGCTATCAGGCGGACAAACAGGATGTTAGTAGTAATCAATGCAAACTGAGTATGTCCACTGGTGTATTAATCACGGCGGAAGATACACCAATATACTATGCACAAAAGCTGACAGAACAGCTACTTAAATCAGCAAAAAAACGAGGAAAAGACCTAAATAAGGATGACTACTATGGCGGAATAGTGGACTTTTTGGTAATGAAATCAGTAACAATGATTTCGTCCAACATTAGCGAATTTCGCTCTAACGGATTAACTAAATTTGGCATCAAGCAACAAAAGCTGAAGCTTTATGCTGCGCCTTATACACTGCATGAACTGGGTGGACTGTTGCAAACTGCTAAGGCCTTGAAAGATGCAGAATTTCCGCGATCGCAACTTTACCAAATCCGCAGCTTACTAGAAAGAGGCAAACAGCCAGCCATACTCAATTATCGTTATTTTAAAATACGCCTGAATGACCAAAAAGCTCAAGAATTGCTGAAACAACAGTTTGAAGACGCATGGTGTAGACCTAAAGATCCAGCCAATAATGGAAACCTCGCGCCTTGGATGTCTTTAAAAGAGGTAAAAGAAGAAACTGAGGAGAAAGTAACCTACGAAACTATTTGGCGAGAGTTAGTAGATTTATATCCTTTTATCGAACAATCAAATGATAAATCAAATTATGCAATATCACAGCAACCAACATTTAAAGTATGATTTTTCTAGGAGACTTACCCCCAAACCAAGTCACAAATATTAAACTCACAGCAATAATTGATACTGCTTTGTGTGTTGGTGCAGGTGGTTCTGATGGTTCCCTTGTAGACAAGCCTATCATCCGCAATGCTCAAGGACAATTGCTAATTCCTGCTTCCCAACTTAAAGGGAGACTGCGCCATGAATGCGAAAAACTGGCTAGGGGGTTAGGATGGGAGATTTTTGAATCACCCAAAGCTGAAACACTTTGTCCAAGAGAAGAACAAGTCAGTAGCCAATTTCGGACTAGCTACCAAATTGATGGCTACAGAGGCTATCACTGCTTAATTTCCCAAATATTTGGTAATCCCATACTCCCATCCCGAATTGTAGTTGATGACTTGATTTGTCATATAGAACGGGAGGATTTACCAGATGTGATACGTCCTGGTGTGACTATCAACCGTCGTCGCCTGACTGGAGAAGAGAAAAAACTCTATTTCCTAGAGACTTCCCCAGCGAATAATCAATTGGAATTTACTGGAGAACTTCATCTATTGCCAGAGTGTCCAGGGTATGCCAAGGCTTTGATTTTAGCCGGTTTGCGGCACATTCACGCCCTCGGTGGGAGTAAATCTGCGGGGTTGGGTTGGCTGAGGTGGAAAGAATTGGAAACACTACCAAAAGATGATGCAGGTTGGATAATGCTACTACCGGAGGCTAAGTCATGAACCGGATTAAATTAAAGATTACAGCTTTATCGCCATTAGCGATCGCAGCTAAAAAACCCGGTTCTGTGAGTGAAGCGGAAGATCATATTCCCGGTTCAGTAATTCGCGGTGCGATCGCATCTCAAATTTTACAACTATTTAACCAGCAAACACCAGGTATATCAGAAGAAAATTTAGCAACTGGCGGCGGCGAATTTGAAGGAATATTTTTAAGTGATCAACCAGCAATTTTTCAGAATGCTTATTCAGCGATCGCAAAAATTGCAGATGAATCAAATCCTCATAAAAGTAAGCCTGATCTAATTTCTGAATTTGTGGAAGATGAGGTTATGGTTTTACCTGCAACCGCCGTCAGTTCTAAAACAGACTCAGGTTTTAAACCTAAAGCTAACGGAGTTTTTGACACTTTAATTGACCGCTTTTGTGCAGACGCTTACAATTATCCTTTTGACCCTAGCGATCTAGAATCTCTCAAAGAAAAGACTGATGCACGGGTTGAACCATATAGTGGCTTTTACAGTTGCAAAAATGGCAAATATCGCAGTCATTCTGTTACCACACGCTTTTTAACGAGGGTGGGAATCAACCGCCAACGCGCTACATCTCAGGATGATATTCTTTACAGCATTGAAGTTTTAAATGAATCATTTGTCAAGAATCCTCAAGGACAAAATTGGCATCCTGTTATTTATCGCAGTGCGATTATTGTAAATAATGAAGATTTAGCTAAGTCGCTGACAAGTTTTATCAATGATAATTCTCAGCTATTTCGGTTAGGCGGTGCGACTTCAAGAGGTTTAGGTAAGGTTAAAATTGAAGCCGAAATTGAGGATGCTGTGAGCAATGTTGAAACTAGAATAACAAAATTTAATCAACAAATGAAAGACCGTTGGCAACTATGGTCTGTATTTGGAGAAGCAGAAAAAAACTTATTACAAGGTCGTAAATATTTTACCCTGGACTTACAATCTGATGCTATACTGACAGAAAAATGGCGACGGACTACAGTTATTTCACCAAAAATGCTGTGTGAATTTGTCGGATTAGATAAGGAATTTGCAAAACTAAAATTTGAAGAACAAAATGATTTTGTCAAGTTAGAAGTTGCATACAGCAGCTATAACTATCGTTCCGGATGGAATTCAGCTTGGGGATTGATGAAAGATATAGAATTAGTCACTAATAGAGGGGGTGTATATTTATTTAGTACAAGTCAAGAAAATGAGCAATTATGGATTGAAAAACTAAAAGAGTTAGAACTAAAAGGAGTAGGCGATCGCACTCCTGAAGGTTTTGGTCAAGTGCAAATTTGTAATGAATTTCATAATATATTTCGGGAGAATGCTAAATGAGTGAACAATCAGATCCACAAAAAAAATTAAAAATTCAAAAAGGTATCCGTCAAGCTGAAGACGATCTAGTTATCTGGATTAAAATCGCTCTGGATCAAACGAATTATGGTGATTTAGAAGAATCTCAATTTCGTAACTTAGTGCGTGTTGCTGACACTACAGATAGCGCAGAAGTAATTAAAAACTTTATCTATTATCAAGTTGGACGCGATAAAAAATGGGGAAGAGGTAAAGGTTCTTTAGCTGAAAAAATAATTGAAGATATTGATCATAGCATTCAGAAAACTGCTCTAATCATCGGTGAGTGTTGTGAAGCAGATTTTAAACCAATTTGGTTAGAATTAATCCGCCGTTATTTAGGTTATGGCGCACGTCATTTAAAGTTTAAGCGCAATGGAAATGCAGCTTAAATAAACAATATATTTTGTAAATGTAAAGTAGACACAAATGAGAAACATACTTATTTGCACAGTTGGTACAAGTCTTTTTGGTAATATTAGAAATGCTGAAAAATCAATTAAACAAGCATTTGAAACAAAAAACTGGAATCAATTAGCATTGTTATTACTGGAACAAGAAAATTCAGCCCGTATTTGTGGTGCGGAAATAAATTCTATTACCAGTATTTGTAATAAGGATTTACTAACATCCAAAATACGTTTGATTTTTTTAGTTTCAGATACAGAGGATGGTAAAAATACAGGTCAAGTGCTTAAACTATACTATAGTAATCAAAAAAATCCTTTAAAGTTTGAAAAGTCTGATTTTCGTGTGCTTGAAGGCTTACGTGATGATGATGTCAAGGCTTTTAAACAGCAGGGGTTAAAAAATTTAGTCAGAGAAATTAGCACAGAAGTTAGAAATTTTACCCCAGAAGCAATTACTATTAATGCAACCGGTGGTTACAAAGCACAGATATCATTTGCTGGAATGATTGGACAAGCATTAGAAATTCCTGTTTACTACTTGTTTGAGAAATTTTCAGAAGTAATTGAGTTACCACCACAACCTGTCGCTTTAGATTTAGCATTTTGGCTTAATAATTATCTTTTATTTGTGCAACTTGAAGATGAACAAACTATAGAAGAATCAAAACTTGAAGTTAATCTAGACAGTGAATATCTGTATTCACTCATTGATAAAGAACCTGAAGGAGAAACAAATTTAGTGAGTCTTTCAGCAATGAGAGTTTTGTTTAACGAACGTTGTCGATTACAATTTGCTAAACAAGAAACTACCATTCTCTCTTTAATTCCCCAAGATGATACTGAGCCAGAACGTAAACATATAAGCTTAAGAGACGATCACGGACAAGATAGTCTTTATAAATTCTCAAAAAAAATATGCCGTTCTCACTATGTAAAAAAAATAATCAATTCTTTAGCATTCAATTCCAGACGCACTAACCCAATTCTTAATACCACTGATGATGGAATTATTGAATTTGTTCTCACTTGGACAGATGCAGGAATAGGTTTATGTATTCAAACAACAGGAAGAAATAAAGCAGAAACAAACACTATAGCCTTACATCTACAAAAGGAATTTGCGGAGAATAATTAAACCCATGTTCGACAAATTCAAAAATCGTCTAGAAATCATAGGCGTACTTACCACCATAACAGCATTACGCATCAGTGCAGGTCGCTCAAGTGAACCAATTGGAACAGATTTACCTGTAATTAAAGATGTATTAGGACAACCATTAATACCAGGATCAAGCTTCAAAGGTGCAATGCGATCACGTCTTGAAAGTTTCCTCCGTGGAATTGATTCCAGTTTTGCAGCTAACCCAGCAATAGAAGCAGAATGGTCAATTACCAACGAGCGTATGAATGGAGAAAACGGTCTTAAGAAAGAGGTTGAAAAAGAACTTGAGCAATATCCACAAGAAGAACGCGCTGCAAAAAAAGATCAGTTACTCACAGATAAAATTATCAATGAAACAGATTTGATTTCACTCCTTTTTGGTTCACCTTGGATTGCTAGTAAATTCCAAGTACGCGATTTAACCGTAGTAACTGATACATGGTTTGGACAATACCAAGAAAGAGATGGTGTAGCAATTGACCGCGATACCGAAACCGCAGCAGATGGGAAACTCTATGACTTTCAAGTAGTACCTGCGGGGACACAGTTTGAGTTTCGCGCAGTAGTGGAAAATGCCGAAGAATCGGAATTAGGACTGTTAATGATTGGCTTACACCAATTTGAAACTGAACAAATTCCCCTTGGCGGTGGACGTTCTCGCGGCTTAGGAGTTGTTAAACTAGAAATTGAGAAGATGTACTGGCTTGATGTTAACAACAAACCAGAAAAATTATTAACCTACTTGCAAGAATTAGTTAATAGCAACTTAGGTGATAAATTACCCAGCTATGAAGATGGTAAAGAATCCAAACAAAAATGGACTCAATCTCTCATCACATATTTAACAGAAAATCTACCCAATAATTCTCCCACTACAACCCACACACAATCTTGAGGATCTCAAAATGGCTTTCAGTAACTACAAAACCATCAGTGAAGTTCTCAAAGCGTTTCAAGTTATCTACACCGAAGCAATTTTTATCAGCGAAGTTCCCTTTAATATTCCCGACTATTTCCGCGAAGATTTAGAACTGATGATGCGGGATGCTGTAGTTGATAACTCAGAATTTGCTATCTGTGAAAATCTCATTTATCCCGTTCTTAAAGAAGTTTGGAAAACCTATCGTTATCATTTTATTTTATGGAGTCATGAATCCTTAAATTATGATGAGAAATTATCAGGATTTCCTGAATATATTTTGGCTAAACGTTCACCATTAGGTAAAGTCGTATTTGACAAACCATACTTTATCTTAGTGGAAGCCAAACAAGATAATTTTGAAACAGGTTGGGCGCAATGTTTAGCAGAAATGATTGCTGCTCAAAGATTAAATGCAGAACATCAAATAATTATTTTCGGTATTGTTTCTAATGGCGAACGTTGGCAACTTGGAAAATTAGAACGTGAAACATTTACCAGAAATACCACTTATTACACAATTCAAGAATTAGATAAATTATTCGCTGCTGTCAATTTTGTATTCCAACAATCTGAATTACAGCTAAATAATTTAGTTGCAGCCTAAACAGATTTATTTAAATAAATACATCCATGCACAAACGACTTGTAAACCATTGCACTATTCATTTAAGCATCATTCCAGATGGGCCGATTCTGATTAAATCGGGACGTGAAGGTGCAGATCCCACAAATCCTGATATGGAATTTGTCAGAACTTTTCATAGGGGTGGGTGGTCAATTTATTTACCTGGAAGCAGCTTAAAAGGTGCAATTCGCGCCCATGCTGAAAGAATTGTCCGTACTGTTGGTGGTGATAATAATACAAAGAAGCTTTGGACAAGTGACCCTACCAAAGGTGATTACTTACCTAAAAATTTAGCAAGTCACGACATCTATCAACAATCTTCATTTACTGACCAAATGTTTGGTAATACTTCAATAGCAAGCCGCATTCGGATTGAAGATGCACATCCAATTGACTTAACGCAACTGAAATTAGAAGAACGTAATGGTGTCGCTATTGACCGGGTATTTGGTTCGGTTGCGGTTGGCCCTTTCAATTATCAAGTTTGCACTGCGGGAGAATTCCATACTAAAATTCACCTGAAAAATTTTACATTGGCGCAACTTGGTTTAATTGGTTTGGTACTGCGTGATTTAAATGATGGTTGGTTTGGGTTAGGTTTTGCTAAATCACGCGGTTTAGGTACGGTTGGCGTTGAATACAATAAGGCGGTTGTCCAGTACCCAGGATGTCAACTTGACTCAACAACAAATAAAATTCGTCAAATAGGACATTCACAAGAATGGGACTCAAATTATTTACTTGGGGTAGGAGAGTTTTTAACAGATAATGAAGCACAAAAATATGGCTTTCTTAAACCAGATAAACGAGATTCTGAAGGTTTGGCACAGTCGATGGAATTAGGGTTTGGTGTACAGCTTAAATGGGAAAATACTACTAATTTTGGTGTAAAAGATTTGTTTATACGTGCGGTTGAGGTTTGGGGTGAGGTTTTAAACGCATGACAGAAGAATTTACCCCTGGCTATATATATTATAAGCAATTAGTAGCTGATGATGAACTCGATACTTTAATTACTCAGGTCTCTAATTCGCAAAGTTATTATTTTTTACGTTACTCTCATGCTGTGAGTGGAATTTGTAAGGAATTGCCTGATAAAAAAGGACAAGTTGAAGGACAGCTATTTAATTCAATCTGTGAAACGCGATGGAAAAAATACAAATTAGGATATGAAGTTTTAATCCTCAGTCAACAGGAATTTAACTTAGAAGGATTTGAAAAATTAACTGGTAATTGGGAAATTTGTCATAGAGATGCCTATTGGTATAACCCAGAGGAAACAAGATTTCCTAAAGGTTTCACTTTTAAAGATAAAAATAATCAATCTATCAAACCTAAAGAGATATCAATAAAGCAAAGATATTTCAAAGACTCTACTACTGCAACTATTCATTTTGTCGCTTTAACGGTTAATTCAAATGACTAACACGCCAAAACCTAAACCACGAAAAACAGTACCTTCTCAGCCTCCATCTCGTGATAATTCTGTGGTAAACACACAAAAACCATACAAATTTGTTTCTTTTCCACAGGAACGCCCCCGATTAGAACATCCTGCTGGACATGATAAGTTTGATAAAAATTGCCTCCACGGAACTTTATTTTTAACCCTGAAAGTTAAAACATCGCTGCATATTTCTACTGGCATTGTTGTCCCTGGTAACGATGTTCAAATTCGTGTATCTTTAATTAAAACAATGGTACAGGGAATTGATAAACACTTGATAATTCAAGGAAGTTCCCTTAAAGGTTGTATTCGTTCAGTATATGAAGCAATTACGAATAGCACCCTTGCAGTAGTCACATCAAGATATAGAGATAAAATACCCAACGAAAGATTACCATGTCGAAATAAAGAACAATTATGTCCCGCTAGTCAAGTATTCGGTGCTTTAGATTGGCAAGGATTAATTGAGTTTAATGATGTTAAGTGCGAAAGTATAGGTTTTAATACGGGATTTATGCCTTCGTTATATCGTCCGCGCCCTGAACCCGGAAGCGCATATTTTGACACCAGGGGAAAAGTTGCTGGACGTAAGTTTTATCATCATACAATTCGCGCTATTGAAAAAGGACAAAATCAAGGAATTGCAATTCAACAAGCAGCAAGAGAATATACTTTTACTACCCAATTGCAATTTAAAAACATCAAACCTGAAGAATTGGGGACATTGTTTGTTGTGCTGGGACAAGATTCTAACTATCCCATAGCTTTAAAAGTTGGTGGTGGTAAACCCATTGGGATGGGAACAATGACTGTAGAAGTTAGCCAAGCTAGGATATTGCAGAATTTTCAGAATTTGCGATCGCACTACTCCACTTACACCCCCGATAACAATCATCTTCTCACAGGAGAGGCACTACAAACATTTATCGCCACCCAAATTAAAACAGCACATTCCCAACTAATTCAACTTTCCCAACTCCAACAACTTGCTGAAGTTCTACGCTACCCAACCGACCGCGAACCACCAGAAGGAATGTATTAATGTTGACTACAGAATCTTTAACGGAAACGGAATCTCAACTTGCTCACAATTTAGCAATAACCTTGGTTAAAGAGGAAACTGATGTTAATGAAGTAGGAAAAGTTATTGCATATCTGCGTAGCATTGTAGAGCAACCGGACGCAGGACGGAGATTTTTTAGCTATCTTAAAACTTTAGTTACTAACGGTAGGCAAATTGGACATAGTGGCCGAACTACAGGCTACTACCGCAGTATAGAACGTGGCTGTAATCAATATCTGCAAAGCCAACAAGCAAACGCTCAGACGATGTTAAAAATTTTAGGCTGGGCGATGCGTTTAATGCGGTATTACAAAGTTAGCCCGATTGAGGAAATGTCTATTTCCCAGAGTCTACAGGTTCAAAAAATTTCTGAACGTCAAGTGGAAATTGCGGTAGTTGCTAGTCATCTTAAATTCGATGTTGGTCAAATTCTAGATGCTATAGTACTTGCCGTTAAAGGTAATAAAGTTACTTATGAGATGGTGGAAAAAATTAAGCTGACTGAGAAAGAACCTAGAAAAGCAGCTTCTCTTAAGGAAGGACAGATAGTAAAAGTGAAAATTACCGCCCTGAAGGATGATGGAAGTATTAAAAATGTCAAATTTATTAATTAATGATTGATTTTGTATTACTAACTTCGTCTTAGGTCTAATACCATATAAAAGTAAGGCTATCTTAGCCAGTAATATCTCTAGGAACATAACATGAACCAGCGAATAAGCATACATTTGGGTAAATCTCCCCCTATCCTGCCATCTAGCTTGACTGAATCAATTTTTCAACTAACAAACAGTAGGACTGAATCAATTTTTCAAGCAGCAAACAGCGCGAAGTTTTTAATAAACGGCAAATTAGAACACATGGCAACCGAAGTAGAGTATACAGATGAGTTTGAGCAGTGGTGGCTTACACTTGATACAGTAGAGCAAGTCTCTGTAGATGCTGTAGTCAAGTTACTTCAGGAAAGGGGCCCAAATCTTCGCTCTCCCTACAGCTCAGATATCAAGGGTTCTCGTCATGGAAATATGCGAGAACTTCGGGTACAACATCAGGGAGAACCATACCGGATATTGTATTGCTTCGATCCTCGCAGGATTGCGGTACTCCTTTTAGGAGGTAACAAACAAGGTAATGATCGCTGGTATGAGGAGAATTTACCAAAAGCTGATAGACTCTACGACGAATTGCTAAAAGAGCTTGAGAATGAAGGATTGATATGAAGCCAAAGCCTTTTACTGAATTGCGAAACCGAATGACACCAGAGCAAAGGGCAGAAAGCGAAACTCGCGCTAAACTTATGTCACTTCATCTTACCCTAATGGAACTGCAAGAATCGTTGGGGCTGACACAGGATGATTTGGAAAAAAACCTCAGTGATGTTGAGTCTACTGTTTCGGAGTTGGAAAACCAAGAAGACATTCAAGTTTCCACCCTCTCCCGCTATATCAAGGCTCTTGGTGGGAATCTAAAAATAGTAGCTGATTTCCCCCAAGAGGAAATTGTTCTCGCTCAATTTGAGTAAAGGCTAGTTATTTTTGATAAATCCCCAATAATAGCTTGACTAATTAAAAATGTCAAGCTATTATTTTAATAAGTAGAGGAATTGTGTTTTCCCCGCGAGGGGATTGAAACACTCCTCTAGTATGGTGATTGAATAGTTGTTTCAGTCTTCACCACTTCCCCGCAAGGGGACACTGATTTAACGACTTACGCAACTTTCTTAAGTTCTCACATCACCAAGTAAGAAAGGTTGTTTATTTCTTACTATTCTCACCACAGCATTAAGAGCGATCGCTTGACTAATACCAAAACTGCGATCGCCCCAATTTAAAGATATTTATCCTAATCTCTTTTATCAATGATGATTGATGAATATTTCCAAACTCTTACAACCTTGCCCCCACGCCAATTTTAACGAGAAACCCTCCTCAAACTCCTTGAGGGTCAAAACATCCTTCTCCGCGCACCTACATGATCAGGAAAAACAAAAACAGCGATCGCACCCTTCCTCTTCGCCAAAGCCCTCAGTATAGGCTTCCCCAATAAACTTCCGAAATTCCTCGACAAGAGTAAACAATAGTCTTATGATTGGTGTATCAACTTGATGTTTGGCAAGTCGAAGCGGGGGCTAAAACCCTGGGGGATCTGCCAAAATCGCCAGAACCTTGATAAATCAATAACTACAGCGTTTCAAAAATTCCAATTATTGCAAATAAATTGCAACAAAGCAGGCTGAAAATGACCAAAATTTTCGATCTGCCAAAACCATTCCCAGGAAGCTTGCTCTCGTTAGGTTTCAGCACCGAGATGTTTCCATTAACCAAATCCCCTCACGGGGACTGAAACCTTGAGAAAAACACAGGATTGTCATACTATTGTCACGTTTCCACTAACCAAATCCCCTTACGGGGACTGAAACATTCGAGTGCTATTTTTCTCATAGCTCACAATAGCTTTTTTCTGGAAAGAGAATAAGTGTTTGTAGACTGATTGATTTCTCGAAGATGATGGAAATTGCGTACAATGTTGAGCATTATTTGTTCCCGTTTTAAGCGATGCCAAAAGCAGCTACATCCACTAGTCGCAAACTAAAGTCGAAGCAAAAATCTCCAGATTCTGCTTTGACATGGGCAGATGAAACCGAATTGGTAGGGTTAGTGTTTGAGCTAGAGTCAACAGCTGCTGCTTTGCTTTACTCGCAGTACACAATCGCACTCCACGCGTGGTTTCTTGACCAGGTGCGACAATTCGACCCACAGCTATCTGCCTATCTCCATGATGGAGAGTCAGAAAAGCCCTTCAATATCTCAGCGCTGTCAGGTCAATTGGTAGCTAGTGGCAAACAAATAAAACTGAAAGCCAACCAAATTTACTACTGGCACGTCAATGCTCTATCTCAACGGGTAGCACAGTTTCTCAAACACTGGTTAACCCAACTACCACAAAGCTTAGATTTAAAAGGTACCTGTCTACAGATAAAACAGGTGAGCATTGCCCATGCACCGACTACCTACAAACAAGTACTGCAATTATCTACAGATAGACCTTCTACAATCAGTTTCAGCTTTATCTCACCTACAAGTTTTCGTCGCAAAGGTAATCATTTCCCTCTGCCTGTGCCAGAGAATCTTTTTCATAGCTACCTACGTCGCTGGAATGACTTTTCAGCGATGCCAATAGAACAAGAATCTTTTCTCAAATGGATAGATGAAGGGGTGATTATTCATCAACACCGCTTGCAATCAGAAAAAGTGGCAGCTGGTAAGCGTGGATCGGTGACAGGTTTCACGGGCGCAATCTCATTTGGTTTAACCAAAGCAGCTTTAGCTAACTCTGAATTTAGCGAGTTGTTTTATGCTTTAGTACAACTTGCTCCTTACTGTGGCACAGGACATAAAACCACATTTGGGTTAGGACAAACTCGGTTGGATTGGGTAGAGCAGCAGGCGAATAAATCAACTCAGTTGCTAACAAATCTGCTAGGAGAGCGAATTGAGGAACTGACAAGTATATTCACTGCACAACGCAAACGCACAGGAGGGCAACGGACTGATAAAATTGCTGTTACCTGGGCAACTATTTTGGCCCGGCGGGAGATGGGGGAATCATTAAAAGCGATCGCTGAAGATTTAGAGATGCCCATGTTGACCGTCAAAACTTATGTGAAATTAGCCAGAAGATCGCTTAAAGAGCAAAGCAACAGTTTCAGAACCGAGCAGATTGCAATAACTAATTCCCCTAACGAAGACTAAAACCCACCATTAACTATTTCTCTACAAGAAGACTGAAACTAGAAGATTTGATAGTTAACGATTGCAACAACTGCATATATCCAGTTTTTCCCAAGTGCGAGGTTAACTGACGATTTTCCGGCTAATGGCCTCTCCAATCTCCATCAGTGTCTCTTCCTCTTCCAAAGTAAATTCGTAGGAAATCGGCTTGGCAATGCCCAAGGTACCATGCAATCGGCCATTCAGCATCAGCGGCACCGTGATGGAGCCTTCTACCTTGGTTTCTTTTGCCGAGGGTCTGGCCACCCCCGATTCGTCGGTTTGCAGGTTGCAAATCTGTACGGGTCGCTTGCATTCGGCGGCGACACCGGCCATTCCTTTGCCAATGGAAATTACCGTCATTTTAGGCAACAGGAATTCTGGAATACCCTGGTAAGCCTTTAGGTGCAATAACTGGCTGTCCTGATTCAGGGCATGGATGGTACCTGTAGAGCAGTCGAAAGCGGCCAGGATTTCGGTCAGCAGTCGGTTCCAGTCGATTGCAGACTCTTTGTCAGCCAGGGTATCAAAAATGGGTTTGGTATCTGAAGTCATAGTGGTAGGAAAAAAAGTTTTATCGGTTCTTGCGCTATTTCTATGATAGGAAACGCAATGTGCGACTTATTCTTGAAACCCCGCTTCCATTCCTCTCCCCCAGAGTCCGAGAGGCTTGAGAGAAAGTTGCACACGGCGTTAGGAATTAAAATTTAATGCCTATATTTTTTTAACAAAACTAACTAATGCCACAGGCTGCTAGTTTTACAGCTAAAGCATTGGGGTATCGCCACGGTTGAGAACCACCAATCCAAATGCGTGAGGGTAAATGACCGATTGGTGCTTTGAGACTAAAATTGAATTCCGAGTTGGCATAACTATAATTGTATATATGCCAACCAACTTGATTACAAAAAATTCCATAGTCTCCACTTACCTTTTTGTAAATAACTGTTTGCACGCTAAAACCAAAGCGTCCATGACTATAATTCATCCATAAATGATCAATGGTCTGCAAATCTTCACAAGGAAATTTATCAAGCTCACTACTAAATATATAGCTACCTCTAGGCTTTGCTAGTGCCTGACACATCAGATCCCAAGTTTCTCGATCTGCTGATTGCCATTTTCCTTTTGCTAATAAATCATGCAAATGCTTATAATCAATAGTGGTTAATGTATGATAATTAGAAATATTTAGCAATTTCTTTGGTTGTTGTTCCAGTGTCTGCAACGCTTCTGTTGCAGATTGTAAGCGTTGCGAAACGGCATTTTGTAAAAGTTTATCTAAGATTTCACAGAGGCGATCGCTAACAGTATTATCTGCTGGTAAATGTTCTTGCCATACCCAGCGATCGTTAGTAACATCGAACAAATCAAAAGGAGAAACAGCCGTAAGTAAGTAAATACATGTTACACCCAAGCTATAAAGATCGCTAGCTGGTAATGCCTTTCCTCGCAATTGTTCGGGAGCAATATATTCTGGACTACCTACTATTGTGCCTGTACGAAGTTGCCTCGTATTAGTGGCTAATTTAGCAACTCCGAAATCTATTAAAACTAGGTCTCCTCGAACCGAACGCCGCATTATATTTTCCGGTTTAATATCTCGGTGGATTACTTGTTGGGAATGGATAAATTGCAGTGTGAGCAATAAACTTTTTAATATCTCCCAAATTTGCGATTCTTTTAAAACGCCTTGTTGTTGTAATTCCTGGGCGAGTGTTTGTCCATCTATTAATTCCTCGACGATATAAAACTTTTGATTTTGTTCAAAGTGCGCTAGTAATTTAGGTATTTGAGAGTGTTGTAGTTCATTGAGACGAAGCGCTTCCTGGTGAAATAGTTTGACTGCCTTGTGCCAAACCTCAGTATTTTCCTGTGAGAAATATAGCTGTTTGATTGCACATTTGGGTTGATCTGGAAGATGTTCATCAATAGCTAAAAACGTTCTACCAAAGCCACCGCATCCAATGACAGCGAGTGGACGATATCGCTGTTTGAGTAGCAATTCCTGACCACAACTATTACAAAAACGAGATCTGTCAGAATTTTGCGGACGCAGGCAATCAATATTGGTACAGTAGCTCATACTATACGAGTCCTATTTATTGCAATTACTAGTGCTCAACGCCTACTGGCATCAAAGGTTCCAGGAGATCGATAAGGGTTTCTTACTTGTATTTCTCTATCGTAGGCTTCACAGTCAGAGATCCATGTAAAAATTCACATATCCATTTGTTCACCCTTGGTTTGCTCTAGTCGCAGCACCACCTGCAAAATCCAAGCGCAAAAGTCCATCACCAACTGGATGAACGGCTCACCGTCAAGTCGCTTCTCTACGAGACGCCAAAGGCGAACGCTCCAATTAAAAATTAAAAATTATTAATTAAAAATTGGAAGACGCTCGAGGACTCGCTAACGCTTCGCTATCAGTGGTTGCTCTGAAGCCCAAATTAATTAAAAAAAGGTCAAAGCCCTCATCCACGTAGAGGGACAGGGTTGTCAAAAAAAGATACTTATTCATTGCCGGTAACAATGGGAACGATAGGTTCCCCAGATACTATCTGACGGTAGTGTGCATTCAGCCACGCCGTTATTTCTAGTTTTTTTTAGCTCCTAGCTCTGCATCTTTTCGAGTAGCACTTTTTTTGTGTTTTTTTCCAACTTATATTAGCCTGATTAAACAACTCGTAGTAGCTTTGATTGGACTCAAACACTACATGATAATTTACTATTTTAAACTACGATAAATTTATCAATTTACAGATGTATGAAATTATTTAAACTACGGCAAACTTATCAATCTACGAGTGTTTATGTGTAGTCAAAGCCCGGTAAAATCATCGACTTTTGAGGGAATTTACTAATAGAAATTTCGGTAAAATTAATAGTTAAATTTTAAATTTTTTATTCCTAGACAACTTGAAATCGCGTGCTACAATTACAGCAAAACTGCCTTACAAATAGTCGGTAAAGTTGATTACAGTTGCTAATTTTAGATAAAGACGGTAGTAATTGATTTTATCAGGCTTAACTATGGGTATTTGAAACAAGACTTAATCATTTAAGTCCCAGATAAAAATCATTGGGGTAAAAAAATTATGAAGGACGTTACTACTTTTTTTAGTACTCTATTTGTTGTTAGTACTGGATTATATTCACTACCTCATTCGGTAGCCGATGCAGTTACCTTAAGCAATGGCACAATCGCCTTTCTCGAACCACCACGTTTAGTTAGTGCCAGCACTCCATACAGCAATACAAGTGTTCCGAATGCGAGGTACTATTTCACTGTGGAAGTGCCAGCGACGGCTGGGGAACCGTTGCAACAGGTTACTTTTAACCAGATTGAGGGGACTGAAGATATTGAATTCAATCAGAAAGATACTTTTGCTTTTGAAGGCACACGCAATCACCAAGGTTCAAAGTTGGCACTCAAAGCTGTAAAAGGCGACGACAAACAACAGACTTTCACAGTAACCTTTGATACTCCTGTACAGCCAGGTAAGACGGTTACTATTGGTCTGCAAACTTACTACAATCCTTTTAGTGATGGCGTGTATTTATTTGGCGTTAAGGCTTTTCCCTCTGGTAAGAAAACTGCTGGCCAATTTATTGGGATTGGACGCTTGCAATTTTACGGAAACACGAGTACAGAGAATTAATTTCATTTAACCTATTCGACGCAGAATCTGTTATTTTGAGCATTGAGGACAAGTAGATCGGACGAAATTTGGGCGATTATGCAATGCTGAGATCAACGCCAGTTACAACATACTTACACTCATAATTCCCCAATGCTTTTGAGATTGAGGAATTATAAGGTCAAAGTTTAGCCAATTCGGGCAAATCTGGCTGGTTTTAAAGTCAAAAGCATATTTGACTATACACAACTGAACTATAATTCTTGTCTTTTACTTTTTCGAGAAGTTTTCGGCACAAACTGAACGGTTTTGATTAGTAATATTAATAAATTTTAATAACCTCTTGTTTTTTAGCACAATCTATGCGACTCTCATAACTATATACTACGGTAACTTGGTCGATTTGTTGTAGATTTAGCAGCAAATTAAGTGGGTTAGCCAATAAACTTAAAATTTAATGCCAAGCAAACTTTTAGCGTTTATTACAAGGGTTCTTGAAGGCGATGTCTGAGCAACGCTACGGGATCTGGATTCCTGATCTGCGTTTCGGCTTACCCCACCAACGTCTTTGACAAGGTATCAGACGCCCCACCAAGAATTGCTCGTAAAAGTGACTGCCAAACCTGCTTTATGTGCGAACTGTATTGTCCCGCAGACGCACTGTTTGTTGCTCTACAGGCAGATGAGTCTGTACAAGTTGATCACAAACTCTTACAAAAGCAGGATTGTTGGGCCGATACCGGGAAACCCTTGGTTAGAATCCCAGAGGTACTCCAGCAGGTATCAAAGGATTGGACGATCGCTAGTTGGTGGTGCAAATAGATTAAACCCCTCTAAAAGTTGTAATTAACTGCAAACATAAACGCTTGAAACTAAAAATTAGGTGATGCTCCTTGCTGGCTACTAATATACTAAAACAAAATATTTAATAGTGATTCTGGAATGATCGGAATCATATCTAAAGATATTTTGAAGTTTGTAAATACCAAGCTGGCATCTCAGGAGGGCTTAGAAGTAAAAGTTGTTACTTTTAATGACTGGATACAACCGAATACAGCTTTAAGAAACAAAGTAATCGATACCAATTTTTTTGAACATCGACCTTTCATAAATAATGCTGTCAAGGAACTCAAAATCAATTTAGTGCGATTAAATCTAGTTTCCTTAAGCACACTCGGTCTTTTCTCAAAAAGCCTTAAATCAGTGAATGAGGTTTACCACAATTGCCAATGATGTGATTAATAATGATCAAGGAATCAAGGTACATTCACAGGTGAGAGATTTTATTAACAATCAGTATCAGGGGCGAATGTACCTATATTTTCAAGACAGCGAAATAATGAAGGATGAAAATTTTGCTACTTCATCCTTCAGAAATTAGGAGTTACTAAACTGAAATTGTGACATTACTGGAGAAGAAAGCAATGTTTTTCGGAAAAATTGAAAAAGAATTATTTTGTGGAGAAATTTGGTCAATTTGGCAAAACAATAAATTACCAGATCATCTACAGTTATTAGTGGATCAAGAACTAGGAAAACGCGATATCTGGGAATTCCAGACCCAAGAGCCTGATGATCAGCCTATCCCTCCCAGTCCTAATGAGGATTCTAGTCATTCAACAAGTATTTAACACCAGAGGCAGGTTGTGGCAGGGGAACGGCGTTTGTGCCTTGGGATTTTTTTTGTTGGCTGTGGCGTTTATCGCTGATTTCAGTGTACGTAAGATAAAATTTACAGTCGTTTAATGCAAATTCGAGTTCATACTGCAAATCCGTCCCCAATTTCTTTTACCTAGCAAGAGAAGGAATCAATCTCAATGGCACATCTGTTTGAACCATTCAAGATTCGTGAAGTTACCTTTCGCAACCGCATCGCCGTTTCACCCATGTGTCAATATTCCAGTACAAATGGATATGCTAATGATTGGCACGTTATTCATCTGGCTTCTCGCGCAGTTGGCGGTGCAGGTATAGTCCTAACAGAAGCAGCAGCTGTAGAGCCGCGTGGGCGCATTAGCCCGCAAGATTTGGGAATCTGGTCAGATGCACACATAGAAACTTTGGCCAAAACTGTGGCATTGATTCATAACTTTGGCGCTGTTGCAGGTATTCAACTTGCTCATGCAGGTAGAAAGGCCAGCACTGCCAAACCCAGCAAAGGAGGGAAAGTACTGGATGAATCTCAGGAAGGTTGGCGTCCCTTGGTTTCGAGTAGTGCGATCGCTTTCAGTAAAGATAGCCCAGTTCCTGAAGCTCTCAGTCTTGAGGGAATTCAACAAGTTATTAACGCCTTTGTCGAAGCTGCTAAACGTTCTCTGCAAGCTGGCTTCAAGGTGGTGGAAATTCATGCTGCCCACGGTTATCTACTGCACCAATTTCTCTCACCCCTTTCTAACCAACGGCAAGATGATTATGGTGGCAGCTTTGAAAACCGGACTCGTCTGCTTAGAGAAGTTGTTCAAGCAGTCCGAGAGGTTTGGCCCCAGACATATCCACTATGGGTACGTATTTCTGCCACCGATTGGGTAGATAAGGGTTGGGACATCGAGCAAAGTATCGCTTTAAGTGACAAACTCAAGTCTCTAGGAGTTGATCTCATCGATAGTTCATCAGGCGGTATTATACCTGGCATTAATATACCAATTAAACCTGGTTATCAGACTCAGTTTGCCGAACGCATCCGCCGCGAAGCCAATATCCATACAGGAGCCGTAGGCTTAATTACATCCCCTGAACAAGCTGATGAGATTATTCGTACAGAAGTAGCTGATATAGTGCTGTTGGGACGTGAACTACTCCGCAATCCTTACTGGCCACATCTGGCAGCCAAACAGCTGGGACACGATAAACTCTGGCCTGTTCAATACGACCGAGCTTGGCTGTGATGTCACCTGTGTTAATTGAGCATCAACCACTTCAAACCCTTGCTGCTTCGCGGTAAGGGTTGTGGATATTCGATCAAATATGGTAATATACCTACTCTAGTAATCCTGCGTCTATTTTTTTTTCTAATAGTAAGTACACAAACTTTCTGTTTTACTAACATTAAGTACTGCTAACACTCTTTCAGGAATGTTGAGAGATTACAAAAGTTCGTAGTCAGCGGCTCTAGCCCTTGAAATTGAGCGATAAATCGCTGACTACGAACCACTAATTCATATTTTTAAGTGAAGTCTATTTTAACAAAACAGGGCTGCAACAATTTTTAAATAGGGAAATGCTCATGCTACCAAGTAATAGAGAAAAATTCCAAAAAGACAAACTAAAATTTGTTTATTTTGAACTTCCGTCTGCGCTTAAATCCGTGAATTTTTCTTGTTTCGTTATCGGAGAAAGCTTATCTTTTTTGGGTCTTGGATGACTCAAATTGCTTTAATATGGCTAGTTTATCAATTAACTAATTCGGCTGTATTAGTTGGTGTAGCTGGATTTACAAATCAAGCTATGGGCTTGGTTATTACTCCTTTGGTAGGAGTATTGCTAGATCGCTGGAACTTACGATATGTCCTATTAACTACTCAGCTAGTTTCTATTCTGCTATAGGAATCCTATTTGAGTTTTGAACAAGCTCCGTACATCTGAAGAGTGGCAAAGTCAAA
>NZ_JAQYWQ010000204.1 GCF_029379315.1 Nostoc sp. S13 | reverse complement strand
TGCTTGTGAATAATGCTTATTTTATCTGAGTTCCAGGCTTAACTGAACCGTATTGATTCATGAATTGCCCCTACATTTCGTACTTGATGCGTAAGTCCTACTATAGTGAAGAAAGACTTTATAAATCTTATTAATGACTCTAACTACACAGCAGCTTACAACCCAAGATGCCTTTGAAAAATTCTTTTGGAATTGGCAGGGTTACAAAATTCAGTACACTGTCATGGGTACAGGACGCCCTTTGGTACTGGTTCATGGCTTTGGTGCTTCGATTGGACACTGGCGTAAAAATATCCCAGTTTTAGCTAATGCTGGCTACCAGGTATTTGCCATAGACCTTTTAGGTTTTGGCGGTTCTGATAAAGCGCTGATTGATTACAGTGTGGAAGTTTGGGTGGAACTGCTGAAAGATTTCTGCACAGCACATATACACGAACCTGCTGTATTTATTGGCAACTCCATCGGCGCACTTTTGAGCTTAATAGTACTGGTAGAACATCCAGAAATTGCTGCTGGCGGTATTTTAATTAACTCTGCGGGTGGTTTGAGTCATCGTGCCCACGAATTGAATCCGCCGCTACGGATTGTGATGGCAGCTTTTAATCGGTTTGTGCGATCGCCAATTACAGGTAAATTTGTCTATAACCGCATCCGCCAAAAAGCTCAAATTCGCCGTACTCTCTATCAAGTTTACCGCGATCGTGAAGCCGTCACCGATGAATTAGTCGATTTACTTTATACTCCCTCTTGCGATCCAGGAGCGCAACAAGTTTTCGCCTCCATTCTCACAGCCCCTCCTGGCCCAAGTCCAGAGGAATTATTGCCTAAAGTAGAATGTCCTTTATTAGTGATTTGGGGTGCTGACGATCCTTGGACACCAATTACTGGGGCCAAGATTTACGAACAGGCGCGTGAGAATGGCAAAGAAATCAAAATTGTTCCCATTCCTAATGCCGGTCATTGTCCCCACGATGAAGTTCCAGATGTTGTCAATGCTCAGATTGTCGATTGGCTGGCGCAAAGGTGATAATTTCGTCCCTAAGCTCGACTTTATCCATTTTTTGGCAACGCTCAAGTTGACGCTGAAACCTTTGTGGGACGGTAGTTTTACTTTTTGGATTTAACCGTGAATCAGTTACATGGAAAAAGTTTTTGCCAAAAAGCTAGAGTTTTTGGTCTATAAAGAGATGCAAGTCTTAATTTTGGATAAAGTCGAGCTAAACGCAAGTTGCCAAGAAAAAACCGGGCATGAAGATTAGTTAGGTTGCTTCCGGCTAGGAATTACAGTAGTTTTTAATAAAATACACTACATGCGTAGGGGCATAATATATTGTGCCCCTACAATTATGTGTGTTCCACGCTTGGGAAAATTGCTGTAATTTTCATGAGTATCAAAGACTTGTTAACGGAGTACAAAGACTCGTTAATGGAGCTAAAAGACTCGTTCACGGAGCTAAAAAACTCGTTCACGGAGCTAAAAGACTCGTTCACGGAGCTAAAAGACTCATTCACGGAGTTCAAAGACTCGTTCACGGAGCTAAAAGACTCATTCACGGAGCTAAAAGACTCCTTAACGGAGCTAAAAGACTCATTCACGGAGTTCAAAGACTCGTTCACGGAGTTCAAAGACTCATTCACGGAGCTAAAAGACTCATTAAGGGTAATGCGCTATCAGTAATTATCTAGTTATCTGCTGTAGTAAACTACATCTAAGTCAGAAGCCTGCATTCAATAGTTGATAGCGCTGTGAAAAAAATCCTGATTGTGTCAGCTAATCCCACGACGACAGATAAACTTCGCTTGGACGAGGAAGTAAGGGAAATTCAGGAAGGGTTGCAACGCTCTCGCAGCCGAGATAAGTTTGAACTGATTACTAAATGGGCAGTGCGTCCTGATGATTTGCGGCGGGCGCTTTTAGATCACGATCCTCATATTATCCATTTTTCTGGACATGGGGGAGGAAATCAAGGTTTAGCCTTGGAAAATAATACAGGGCAAATGCAGCTGGTGAGTACAGAATCACTGGCAAGGCTATTTAAGTTATTTAAGGACAAAGTTGAGTGTGTATTATTAAATGCCTGTTATAGCGAGGTGCAAGCTGAGGCAATTTACCAACACATTAACTACGTAGTTGGGATGAATCGGGCAATTGGGGACAGGGCGGCAATTAAATTCGCGGTAGGCTTTTATGATGCACTGGGCGCTGACAGGTCTTATGAGGATGCTTATGAGTTTGGCTGTAGCGCTATTGATTTAGAAAGTATTCCAGAGTTTTCCACCCCCGTGCTTAAAAGTCCCAACAATCCCCAAGGTGCTATCTCTGCTAACGAAACTATTCCAGATACCGAGATAAAACTAGCAGTCTCCTTAGAAAATCCAGAAGGGCAGGTCTCTCTAAACTCTGCTTTCTATGTCGAGCGATCGCCTATTGAGGTAGACTGTTATGAAGCGATTCTTCAACCAGGGGCGTTAATTCGCATCAAAGCTCCCCGGCAGATGGGCAAAACTTCTCTCATGTCGCGGGTTCTCCATCATGCTAGTCAAAATGGCTATCAGACTGCACGTGTAAATTTCCAGTCAGCCGATGCAGAATTTTTCGGTAATTTAGATCAGTTTTTGCAGTGGTTCTGCGCCAGCATTACTTATGAATTGAATCTACCCGATAAGTTAGACGAGTATTGGAAGGGTGTTTTAGGTAGCAAGAATAAATGTACAAATTACTTTCAACGGTATTTATTACCCGCCATTAATAGCCCCATCGCTTTGGGTTTGGATGAAGTCGATGAAGTCTTTAAGCATCCCATAATTGCGGCTGATTTCTTTGGATTGCTACGAGCTTGGCATGAGCGGTCAAAGAATGAGACAGTTTGGAAAAATCTCCGGTTGGTGATTGTGCATTCTAAGGAAGTTTATATCCCACTCAATATTAATCAGTCGCCTTTTAATGTCGGCTTACCCATTGAGTTGCCAGACTTAAATCAAATACAAGTACAAAACTTGGTACAGCGTCACAGACTCAATTGGTCTAACTCACAAATTGAAGAATTAATGACACTGGTGGGTGGTCATCCTTATTTAGTGCGGGTAGCGCTTTATGAAATTGCCCGTGGTCGGATGACGCTGGAAAATCTGCAAAAAATCGCCGCAACTCAACAAGGGCCTTACAGTGACCATTTACGCCGCCATTGGCTGAATTTGCAAGAGGATGCAGAATTGCTAGCGGCGGTCAAACAAGTGATGACAGCAAATCGCGCCGTGGATGTGGGCACAACTGAAGCGTTTAAACTCCGCAGTATGGGATTAGTTAAGTTTCAAGGCAATGAAGTGATACCTCTGTGTGAATTGTATAGGCAATATTTTGGGCATCGTTTAAGAATTAAAAATTAAGAAAGTACATTAGGAGTGCAATAGGACTTTTATCTGCAATTATCATTTAACAAAAAGGATTAACAATGGTTCAATTTATTCAAGGAAAAGATATCACCCTAGCCCAACTTATTGATGAATTTGGTCTACAACTTGCAGACAATGAAGAGTTTTTTTCAGAGTTGCAGCAAGATTTACCTGAGTTGAGTGATTTAGAAAAGCAATCTCTCAACGAAGTCAAAGCAGAATATTTGCATTTATCTCGTTACCAAATTTTGGAACCTGTAGTCAAAATGGTGGTGCTATCTCCACTATTACGTTTAGCAGGTTTTTATCGACCGCCTTTTTACATCGCGTCGGAACAAGAGGTCAGAATTTCTTCTGAAGACGAAGGCACAATTGTTAGAGGACGTATTGACATCTTGGTGTTTCATCCTCCACTTTGGGTGCTTGTGATTGAGGCAAAACGGGCACAATATTCTCTAGTAGTTGCAATTCCACAAGCATTGGCTTATATGTTGGCAGATGCAACTTCGGCAAAACCTGTTTTTGGGTTTGTCACCAATGGTAGTGAATTTCAATTTATTAAGTTGACGAAACAGAGTACACCGAGATATGCCTTATCTTACACACTGTCGCTTAATCGTGGGGATGACTTATATACTGTCGTAAAAGTATTAAAACATCTAGCTGGTTTAATTCGTAATTCCTAATTTGTAATTTGTAATTATGACCTCTCCCTGGTTTTACTACGCAAAACCGTCCCTCTCCGATTCGGAAAGGGACAGACTTGAGCTTTAGTTCAAAGCAGGGAGAGGTTTGTCTAACTCACGTTGTATTTCATAATTTTTAATTTTTAATTTTTAATTTTGAATTTGGAGCGAAGCGACGTGACTCAGTACCAGTATCAAGTCGGTGGTAGTCTGCCTCAAAATGCCCTAACTTATGTTATACGGCAAGCTGACCATGACCTCTATGAAGGCTTGAAGGCTGGGAATTTTTGTTATGTGCTCAATTCCCGGCAGATGGGGAAATCTAGCTTGCGGGTGCAGGTAATGCAGCAGTTGCAAATTGAGGGATTTGCTTGTGCTGTTGTTGATATTACAGCTATTGGTACGGCAGATATTACTCCAGAACAGTGGTATGCCGGGGTGATTGATACTCTGGTGGGAAGTTTTAATATTTATACAACTTTTGATTTAGATACTTGGTGGACTGATAACGGGTTGCTTTCACCAGTACAGCGGTTGAGCAAGTTTATTGAAACAATTTTACTTAAAATAATTACTGAAAATATTGTTATTTTTATTGATGAAATTGACAGCGTTCTGAGTCTTTCATTCAACTTTGATGACTTTTTTGCAGTTATCCGCGATTGCTACAACCGACGAGCAGACCATCCTGAATATAATCGCGTCACCTTTGCTTTGATTGGCGTATCTACACCTTCAAACTTGATTCAAGATAAACGCCGGACACCTTTTAATATTGGACAGGCAATAGATTTAACTGGCTTTCAACTCCAAGAGGCGCAACCCTTGGCGCGGGGTTTGGCAGCAACGGGAAATCCTCAAGAGGCAATGGCGGCAGTGCTGAACTGGACGGGAGGACAGCCGTTTTTGACGCAGAAAGTTTGTAAGTTGTTAATTGAGGAATGCCCTGTAGAGACGCGATTTATCGCGTCTAGTGGAGATGAGAAGAAATCCCAAATTGAGGCGTTGGTGGCAGGGGTGGTAAGAAGGCGGATTATTGAGAATTGGGAGACGCAGGATGAGCCGGAGCATTTGAAGACGATTCGAGACAGAATTTTGCAGAGTGGGGAACAGAGGACTGGGCGATTGTTGGGGTTGTATCAGCAGATTTTGCAGCAGGGAGAGATAGCAACCGATGATAGTCCTGAACAAACGGAACTGCGGCTGACCGGGTTGGTGGTGAAACGGGAGGGGAAGCTGCGAATTTATAACCGGATTTATACAGAGGTGTTTAAGCAGGAATGGTGCGAAAAGATTTTAGCTAACTTGCGCCCCTACTCCGATACATTTAATGCCTGGGTTGAGTCAGAACGTCAAGATGAGTCGCGCTTGTTGCGGGGACAGACTTTGCAAGATGCCCAAGAATGGGCAGTAGGTAAAAGTTTGAGTGATTTGGACTATCAGTTTTTAGCTGCTAGCCAGGAGTTGGAAAAGCGCGATGTGCAGAAAAGGCTGGAAGCAGAGGAACAGGCAAAGCAAGTTTTAGCAAAGGCAAACCACAAAGCTAATCAACGGATTCGTATTGGTTCTGTAGTGCTAGGTTTTGCTCTAGTGGGGGCAATTGCTTCGGGAATATTTGCACAACAGAGTGTTCAGCAAGCTAATCATGCCAACAGAGATTTAAAAACAGTTAAGACAGAAGCCGAAGCCCAGCGTCAAAAAAACGAGTGGATATCACAGAGGGCAAAAAAAACAGAAGCCAGAGAGAAACAAGCAGAAGCTAACTTGAGAAAAGCTAATCAACAGTTTAAAGCCGCAACAAAAAAGGCAAAGTCTGCTGAGGAAGATGACAAGAAAGCAACCATAGAAAAACAACAGGCACAACAACAAACAGGAAAAGCTCAGAGTGACCTGAAAGTAGCAGACATTGCCCGGAAAAATGCTTCGGAGGAACGAAACAAGGCACAGCAAGAACAACAGCAAGCACAACGAGATTTGAAAACAGCGCAGATTGCCAAGACAGAGGCAGATGCAGCCCGGAAAAATGCCCTTACAGCTACGCGATTGGAACGAGATGGAACAAATGCGCTGCGAGAGTTTGATTTAAGGGCAATTGACGGACTGCTATTAGCGATGCGGGCTTCTAAAGAATTGAAAAGTCTGGTCAAGGATAAACAATCTTTAGCAGAATATCCCGCTTACAGCCCTTTGTTTAGTTTACAGACTATTCTGCTGAACATTCGTGAACAAAATCAACTGGAGGGGCATAGCAGTTTGGTCAACAGCGTCGTCTTCAGCCCCGATGGCAAAACTTTAGCTTCCGCAAGTTTTGACAACACGATCAAATTGTGGAATCGGGAGACGGGCAAAGAAATTACCACCCTGACTGGGCATAGCAGTTTGGTCAACAGCGTCGTCTTCAGCCCCGATGGCAAAACTTTAG
>NZ_JAQYWQ010000203.1 GCF_029379315.1 Nostoc sp. S13 | reverse complement strand
ATGCTGAGGCGTTTGGCATAATATTTGACTTCTCAAAACTTTTCAAACACCCTCTGAGACCAGGGGGGTAAATTGACCCCCTGAAAATTTCTATACAGTCACTACCTTGGGTTGAGGTTTAGTGAATAACTCAGCTAAATGATGTAGTTGGCGTAGACGCAAAGCGGCTTGTCGCCAGACATCGCGCCAGTTCCCCTGATGATCGGCATACCCCGCAAGACTCAATTTACGTCAAATTAACAAGTAGTTGTCAAAACTAGCTCAATTTTCTCCAATGCCCAATCTATTTCATCTAGGGAAATAACCAAGGGTGGAGCAAAGCGGATGACATTATCTCTAGTTTCTTTAGCTAATAATCCCTCTTTGGCTAAGGCTTTACAAAAACGTCTAGCACCACCAAATTCTGGGTACAATTCCATCCCAATTAATAAACCTTTACCACGGACTTCTTTTATATATGAACTCTCAATTGATTGTAATTTTGCTAGAAAATATTCTCCTAGTTGTAAAGCTTTTTCTGGTAACTCTTCTTCTAGAATTACATCAAGTGCTGCAATTCCAATGGCAGCAGCTAATGGATTTCCGCCAAAGGTACTACCATGATCTCCTGGTTGAAATACACCCATCACTTCGTCAGTAGAAATAAACGCAGAAATTGGATAAAATCCACCAGATAAAGCTTTTCCTACAGTTATGCCATCTGGCTTAACATTCTCATATTGATGGGCAAACATTTTACCTGTTCTTCCCAAGCCAGTTTGAATTTCATCAAAAACTAGTAATACATTATGATGGCGACAGATTTGTTCTGCTTGCTTTAAAAACCCATTGGGAGGAACAATAATACCTCCCTCACCCTGAATTGGTTCTACCAAAAATGCAGCAGTGTTAGGAGTAATGGCTTTTTCTAATGCTTCAGAATCACCAAAAGGGATAACTTTAAACCCAGTCGTCAAAGGCCCAAATCCATCTTGATATTGTTCTTCTGTAGAGAAACTGATTAAACTAATAGTGCGTCCAGAAAAATTATTACTACAAACAATAATTTCTGCTTGATTTTCTGGTACACCTTTTACTTTATAAGCCCATTTCCGAATGGCTTTGATAGCAGTTTCGACAGCTTCGGCTCCCGAATTCATGGGTAACACTTTAGGTAAACCAGAAATCTCAGAAAGCTTCTCATAAAATAGTCCCAATTGGTCATTGCGAAAAGCTCTAGAAGTTAGTGTAACTTTCTGAGCTTGCTTTATCATTGCTTCGAGGATTTTGGGATGACAATGACCCTGATTTAATGCTGAGTAAGCTGAAAGAAAATCTAGGTATTTTTTACCTTCTATATCCCATATCCACACCCCTTCTCCTTTAGTGATGACTACATCTAAAGGATGATAATTATCAGCACCATATTGCTGTTCTAGTTCAATATAATCCTGGGTATTCATAGTGTTGAGGTTGGGAATTCCCAGAGTTATGTTTGTTGCTTGCATATTTGCTCCTGATAGTTTTGAGAGGTTGAAATAAAACTAGATAATATCTGAAAGACTACCAGTCGAATGAAACATTCTACAAGTATGAGCCTAAAAAGACCGAAAAATCCAGCCAATCTTCCAAAAAATATGCGATCGCCCCGCTCTTTCATATCATGTCCGACTTAATACTTATGTCATTGCGAGGGTCGCGTGGCAATCCCAAACCTTGGCGATTGCTACCCTGCGGGAACGGCAAAGGCGAACATTCCACTTCTCTACGAGACGCTACCGCGAACGTTGCATTCGCAATGACATATCGTAAATGATTTGCCGAACTTGATATCAAATATTAAAATAAAGCCTGTATTCATGACTGAATCAGGCTTTTGAGGTTTTTTAGTAATATTTGTACGGAGAACTTCAGTTTAAGTCGTTGCAGAGAAAGCGGGATGATTTTGCTAGTTTTGTGGGATGGGCCGAAAAGCCCGTCCCTTGTATTTCGGGGCGGGCTTTTCGGCCCACCCTACAAAAATCATCCCTTGATTCAGCAACGCCCAGTTTAATTACTGAACAGTGAATCCTTCCGGTCTGATAGCATCTTCTAAATCAACCCCCATCAGGTTAACTCCCTGCATGTTTGCATTTGTGAGATTTGTCTTTTCTAAGTCTGCGCCCTGTAGGTTAGCTGCTTGTAGGTTTGCTCCCAGCAGGTTGGCTTTCTCTAGATCTGCATCAAATAGGTTTGCTCCCAACAGGTTTGCTCCCAAAAGGTTTACCTTTCCTAAATCTGCTCCTTGAAGGTTTACCCCTTGTAAGTTTGTTTGCTGCAAGTTAGCCCTTTCTAAGTCTGCATCTTGTAAGTTAGCACCCTCCAAGTTTGCCGCTTGCAAGTTTGCGTCCTTTAGCATTGCTCCAGTCAGATTACACCCGACACATTCATTGGTTTCTAATAAATGTCTAACGTTTGTTGCTACAGACACTATTGGGGATACAACCGGAGATATTACTGGGGAAGTTACAGACTCCATTGGCGATGTAACCGGAGGCATTACTGGACCTAGTTTAGATTCCGTAGGTATGGATGGTGTTAGTGTTAAAGCTCTAACTGCTTGCTGGTCAAGCAGAGAAAATCCTGCTACAAGTACCAGAAATACTGCTGTTACGAGCCACTGAGTTAATTTTTTGGAATTTGATTGATTCATTAGTTCCTTCCGATGATAATTCGTAGTGGTGAGCTTGCTTTTATAGGAGCCATCAATAATGTGCTTTATTCTCACTTTAGATAAGTTGATTGATAACATCAAATATTATTTTGATTCTAATTGATAAATTCAAGTGATTAAAAAATCTTTGGGGATAGGAAACGATCGCTAATTTTTTTGGTTAAATCAAGGATATAGCACCCATCAATAATTTCGAGTTTTCCGAACAGGTGCGTCACCAATAGCGTCAGACATCGCCTCATACCTAATTGGAAAGCATTGCCAGACTAGGTAAAAGTCGATATGTTTCACTTTTAATCAAGATAGAGAGTCCCAAGTAAATTAAGACAAAGGGGAAGATTTTCCGACCATAGCGGGTTAAAACGGGAGTCATCAGAGGATTACGAGTCAGGTTGTAAGAAAGTAAGCACCACGCCCCAACAGTGCAATAGCAAACACACAGAATTACACCCAAACTTGGAAGATTGCTAGTGGCAAACAACGGTACATAGATCCCAATGTTGTTTCCTCCATTGGCAATAGTGACTGCGGAAACGCGGTAAGTTTGCGGATCGCGGATGGTTGCTAATAGTGATTTCTTCTGGCGTCCAGATTTGGTAGGAGAAGTTAAGTCAACTGACACACCTTGCACTGTCTCTTCCTCTTCTTCTCGACTCATGAGATTACTGATACCAATAGCGACGGGAAGCAAACCTAGCAAACCAATCCAGGTGGTTGGAATAATCATACCGCCGAAAAAACCAGGAAGACTAGCAAACACTAAGGCAGTGAATCCCAAAAATTCACCCAGCACAATATGCTTAGGACGAAAGCTGCGATTGACTTTTCCGAAGAAAGCTGTCAAATATAAATTGTCGTCAAAGGTGGTTGCAAAAGCAGCAGAGATTCCAATAATAAATGTACTAATTAGCCAAGTCATAATTGTTGCTCACGATATATTTCAATGCTGTTTGTCCTCGTTCTTCTCTACTCTTCGATGTGAAGGCAGTTCAGAAGATTTTGTGACTGTTTTACCTAACGACAACCGATCGAGGTTCGCTAGTCATCAGCCAATTCCCCAGTTTTTAGAGGCGATGCCTACGGCGGTAAACTATGCCTCTATCAAATTGGTGATTTTTTTCTCAGCAAGGTACCTTGGGAGCTCATGAAGTCAATATTATGGCTTTCAACCAAATAAGAGCAAATACTCTTGTTTTTTAAAATGATAAACAAAAGTGATTGATAACTTTACCATAATGTTTTCCTCGTTTTTATGTTCCACATGGAAACGAGAAAGTACCTAATACTGAGCTATTAGACATCTCTGACAATGAATATAGAGACGTTACATGTAACGTCTCTACAAGGATTTCAGGTAACGCATCATTAATGTCACCAGATGTCTATTGTTTGAGAAGCTTCTGTGCGATCGCTCCTGTTGACAGGGCGGCCGCATCATGTCAACAAAGTAATTGTATTGTCAATAAGGTCGAAACTAGCCGCATTAATTGCTGCTTATTGACACATATTTAGCGTAGGTGTAGCCCGTCAGAGCAGCGGCTGACGCCGTTAGCGTAGCGGTAGCGAGTCCGCGAGCGTCTCTGTTAGCGCAGCGTTAGCGACGCAGGAGCGTCACTTTTCAAGACAGACATCGCTTTGAGTTTTGCAAACTAAACCAAACGAGAAATGCCGCTAAAGTCGTTGGTTCTTAACGTTGGTTCTGATCAAGAGTCATTTAGATGCGTTTGCCCTGAGTGCTAGGCAGACCAAGGCATATTGACCCAGTTAATTGGGTGCATTAAGTTCTGTCGTTTCCTCATCCTAGTTGTTAATGACACGAAAGATTTGCCAAGGGTCAGCGAAAGAGTTGCGACGAAGAAGCCAGCAGTTAACGCCGACCACGTTGGGCTGAAGGGTATATCGACCAATCGTATAAAAGGTGTTGTCGTCGCCCAAAGGGATGTATTCCCAATCTTCGTATTTCATAACGAGGAGGTTATTTTCATTTCCAGTAGGTCCGTAGTACGTATCATAAATTCCCTGATAATAGGCCTGACGCCCATAGATAAGCCCAGATGGCTTGGTCGAGTCTTGTGCGTTGGCAATTCCCACATCCTCTCTCGCCAGATATTTCATCTCCTCAAACCTTTCCTCTGCGTACAACTTGTTCCAATTTTTGGCAAACTGCTTCAACTGCTCGATCACTTGCTTAGTCTTTTCGCTTGTCATTTTTTTCTCCTTCCTACTGAGATAGCCATATAGTATCAATACCTTTGCCAAAAGTAATACCTTACAAAAATTTTGGCAAAAATGGCAAAATGACTCATACATGGGTGTCCGCCGGGATACCGACTCTGTTGGCGAATTCATGTAAACTGCAATTTTTGGTGTAAGCAGTTATAACATTTCAAGGCTTTGAGGATAGCGATCGCATTTCGCCAACAGAGTCGGATACCAGCAAAATGGCACACATTGTAAACAAATGTTGCGGAAACTACTTTAGTGATTTAGTAACTTGCCCAAAAATGATGTTGGACGAATCAAAAATTTGCACGGTAAAACCAAGCTTTCATCACTTTTCGTCCCTTAAACTTGCCCATTAATGAGCTTTTTAGGGGATGTTTTTTTTCACAAGAGAGGACACGATAAATCCGGTATTGAAACAACGTAAAATAAACGCTTTTGAGAAGTTTTTACTGATTTATTGAAATCAAGAGTTGCACGTATATTTTTTGTCCTGAAAGGTAGCCATTCCCTATTTGAAAACATTATTTAAAGAGAATCGTACTTTTTTGTCATCACAAATTTTCGTCTACGTCACCACAGATCAAGCAGGAAACTCTTATGTTTTTAGACGCTATTTTATGTAATAAATATAGCTTTTGCACTCAGGGTAAGCGCATGTAATTTTGTAGCTCTTGATATAGATAAAAAGCTTAAAGCTTTATCTAAATATCAATTTTTCATTCAAAATAGGACGAATTGTCGTAAATGATTGAAAAAATATGGTTCAAATAGCTTTTTATGTTTTTTGTACATATAAAGACGAAAATGTCAATCCCACCCCTTGGCTCAGTGTAGTAATTTTGAACTTATTTGTGCTTTGGGTGAACCCCAAAACTACAGTGTCAATAGGGTTTGAGATGCGCTTACCCTGCTTTTGTACTGAAGATAATTTTTAGCGATGGCTACACCCGCCGCAGGCATCGCACCTTTTTTAACCGACTTAACAAAATCGCTTTGCTCCGGCTTTGGCTAGGTTTCCCCCTCTTTTTTGCTACCCCATCTCACATAAGCCGTATATACGTTTAGGACATTATCCGCACTCAAATATGATGTTAAGTATCATTTCGGCTATTCGGATCTCGCATATAAAAATAGTAGTGTTTTATTCTGTTGATAATTAAATAGAATAATGAGTTATCTAAATAGACCTATCCACAAATAAACCTCAAAATAGCTGAAACCCTTACATAGCTGGCTTTTTAGCTTATATAAAACAGGAACCTCTAAAACCCTCTCCAGAGCTAGGTTTCAGCCAAATAAAGTTCTCATTTCCGGATAAGTCTAATGATTTAAGGCTGGTGTTTGCCGGTGATTTTCAATCAGATGTCTCAACTGTAAACAATGATGTTAGACACTTTGACAATGCAACGTTTGAGAAGCGCTTTCAATACTTTCAAACGGATCAATCTTTAAATGGTTGGTGGAACCCCATAGGTTCAGGAGCATTCCGTTTAATTAACTGTAAAGTTCAATCTGTCGGCGTCAACGACGAAAAAAAGCAGGATTCCTCTGTAGGTCTTTTCATTAGACTTATCCGGAAATGAGAACTTTATTTGGCTGAAACCTAGCTCTGG
>NZ_JAQYWQ010000015.1 GCF_029379315.1 Nostoc sp. S13 | reverse complement strand
TCGCGGGTCTGAATCCCCGACTGATAGCGTCACGCTTTCTCGTGTCCGCGTTCGCGCAGCGTCTCGCAGAGAGCGTCTTAATTCTGACGAATGTATTCTGACGAATGTATTCTTCTTCAATTGAATCACCTCTGTCGTCGGGGCACAGCAATGCTCATTGGTGTCAACTTAAGGTGAAAGCTCGTCTAGAGAAAGCTTTTAGAGATTGTCTCGTTCCCAGTCTCAGACTAGGAACGAGAAGAATTGCAAATGCACCTTTGCGGAAAATTAAAATCTTTCCACACCTTCAAATTGCTTGAGTGCCGATGCATTTGCAGCTTCTCCACAAGTTCGTGGTGTGGGGAATATCTTTTCAGGATTTGCTAACCCTTTAGGATTAAAAACTTGCCGTACCCATTGCATAGTTTCTAAATCAACTTGGCTAAACATCTGTGGCATATAGCACTTTTTTTCTGCACCGATACCATGTTCGCCAGAAATACTACCACCGACTTCGACACAAAGTTTGAGAATTTTTCCACCCATTTCTTCTACTTGCTCTAATGCTCCAGACACAGAATTATCATAAAGAATTAGCGGATGAAGATTGCCATCGCCAGCATGAAATACATTAGCAACACGATAACCATATTGTTTACTTAATGTCTCAATCTCATGCAGAACATAAGGCAACTGAGTACGAGGAATTACACCATCTTGTACATAATAATCTGGGCTTAAATGTCCAGCAGCAGCAAAAGCCGCCTTGCGTCCTTTCCATAATTTCAATCGGGTTTCTGGGTCAGTAGCAGAAGTGACATTACGCGCACCATTTCTTTGACAAATTTCGGTAACTCGCTGCTTATTCCCTGCAACTTCCACTTCTAAACCGTCAATTTCTATTAGTAAAATAGCAGTAGCATCGCGGGGATAACAATTAGTTGCAACAACATCTTCAACAGCATTGATGCTGAAGTTATCCATCATTTCCATACCCCCAGGAATAATTCCGGCGCTGATAATATCAGAAACAGTTGCTCCAGCAGCTTCAATACTAGTAAAATCAGCCAACAGCACACAAATTGATTCTGGACTTTTGAGAATTCGTAAAGTAATTTCTGTGGCAATTCCTAATGTGCCTTCAGAACCAACAAAAACACCTGTTAAATCATAACCAGGCATTTCTGGAATTTGTCCGCCTAAATCGATAATTTCCCCTTCTGGCGTGACAATTTTTAATCCCAAAACGTGGTTAGTGGTGACGCCATATTTGAGACAATGTACGCCACCAGAATTTTCGGCAATGTTGCCTCCAATAGAGCAGATAATTTGACTGGAGGGGTCAGGAGCGTAGTAAAAACCAGCACCACTGACGGCTTGTGTTACCCAACTATTAATCACCCCTGGTTGAACAATTGCCCGTTGATTTTCCAAATCAATGCTGAGGATTTGCCGCATTAAGGAAGTGACAATCAAAACAGAGTCTATCACTGGCAAAGCCCCACCAGATAAACCTGTACCAGAACCCCGTGCTATGAAGGGTATAGAATATTGATTGCATATCTTCACCACTTGGGCAACTTGTTCTGTAGTTCTGGGTAAAACCACCACAGCCGGACGTTGGCGATAGCCAGTTAAACCATCGCATTCATAGGTAATAAGTTCTTCGCGGCGTTGCACCACACCATTTTTACCAAGGACAGCCTCGAATGCTTTAATAATGGGTTTCCAGTTGAGTTGTTTTTTATCTTGGATAAGCATAGTTTTTTAAAGTTCAAGGTAGATGTATAGCGTATTGCAGGCTTTTTTGGAACGCATTAATTACTATTGTTGCAAAAATAGCAGTCAAGAGTGAGTAAAAAGCCGCTCCGTTTCTACGCATTTGCTGTAGAGTAAGTGCGATCGCATAATTTGAATAAAGCAGTTATGATGAGCAAAGTTTAATGCCTTCTGGGTATCGCACTTTTCATAAACAGGTTGAGTTAAATGCTAAGGAAACTTAGCATCCTATTAATTGCTAGTTTATGTTCTTCGGACAAACTTTGCTAAATCTCTCAGCCCAACCCAGCTTATGCTGTACTGATTCAGCAGTAAGAAGTGTAAAATTGAGTGTTTCTGGGAAATTAAGGGGAACCGAAGTACAATTTAGCCTTTCACTCACGATAATATAGTAAATATATTTACTAAAAAACATATTTTTGCGAACCTATATGGTTTTTACGTAGTTTTACTGCAAATGTTCAGAAGTTAAGTATCAGTAATATTATATACTTCTTAAGTATTTTAGGCAATCAATTTAATCCTATGAGGCGATTGCTAAGATTATTACGAACTTTATTTATCTTCAACACCCACTATGAAGCTGAATTATGACAGGAAGCTGAAGTATTCACTAGGCATATTGGTAACGGTAGTAATTTTGTTATCAAATTCACCTGCTTTAACACAACCGACAGCAATTAGTGCTAATGAGGTAGAAGTAAATAATTTACAAAAGTACTATTTTGGTCTTCTTAGAACATCTGCACCTATCAGCTATTATGACGATCAATCTGCAAATTGGAAAGGTTACTGTTATGCCTTAATAGAAACTTTAAGGGAAAGAAAATTTCCGAATATAGAGATAGTAGAGATGGTAAGAGACAACCGTTTTAAAGGGGAAGGAAGTAATAATATAAAACTTGATGCTGAGTGTGGCCCTAACACCATAACCCCAGAACGGAAACGACTAATCCGTTTAAAGGATCTAAAGGGTTACTTTTCTGAAACTTTTGGTTGGACAGGTGCAACAGCTTTGCTCTTGAAGGAAAATATGCAAAAGCTTTCTCCTGGAAATGAATTTAAAACACTAAAATTTGGTTTAATATATGGAACAAGTACTATAGACATAGTAAAAAATGCTTACCCTTCATTGGAAGATAGAAAAATTGTCACTTTAAAAGATGCTAATGATGCAATAAATAAGCTAAGAACAGGTGAAGTAGATGTATATTTTAATGATGAAATGCTTTTGATGCGTATTTTGAAAAAATTAAATAGACTTATCCACAAATAAACCTCAAAATAGCTGAAACCCTTACATAGCTGGCTTTTTAGCTTATATAAAACAGGAACCTCTAAAACCCTCTCCAGAGCTAGGTTTCAGCCAAATAAAGTTCTCATTTCCGGATAAGTCTAATGAAGAAGCAGGAGAAGAAAAATATTCTATTAAACCTGGGCTAATAAGTAATGAAGAATATGGGGTCGTCGTCTATCATACAGATGAAGCTAAAAATAAGCAGCTGCTGGAAGCTATAAATTATTTGCTAAGACAAGCTGGAACTGAAACTTTTGGGATCAGCACAAAGCTTAAAATATTAAATAATGCATTTTTTCTAAATTTTAAAAATGACAGTGATAAAGTTTCTCCTGTGCCTAGCCCAAGCACCGTTACTCCTACACCCAGCCCAAACCCTCTGCCCAGTCCAGACTCCTGGATAAAAAATGTTTTTATCTGGGTTACACTAATTCCTATTATAGGTGTATTATATTTATTTATTAAAAGATATCAAAACAATAATAAACTAGAAAGACAAAACCATCATTCTCCAATTCATTTTACTATCCATAATGATAATAATCAGTCAAAGACTAGAAAAGATATGAACAATAATAATTTTGACCAGAAAAATTCAAACATAACTGTTGGTAATCAAGGTACAAATACAAATACAAATACTCAACAATTTGTTCAATATACATCTGAACAAAAGCAATATTTATCTCAATTTGCAAAAGATATACAGCGAATTTTAGAAAAACTTGAGAGAAATCAACCTAATGCTACTCAAGCCGAAAAACAAAACATAATCTCTTACGAAATTCCTCCAGAGCAAAGAAGCAGGATTGTGAGAGCTTTAAAAGCAGGAGGGGAGAAGGCACTGGAAGAGTTGCTTGATAATCCTTACCTTAACATTGCAATAGCCGTTGTTAAAGAATGGCAGAAGGAAGAGTAGGATTACATTTTCAAATACTGTATAAAGTCATGGTTGAGCAACTTTTAATCAATGATGATGATTACTATGTGCCAGATGCTAACCAGTTAATCACTGAAAACGACACTTTAGATAATTTTGCTACTTCCAAACAGAAACGCCTTTTAATTGGCTCTCTTTACAGTTCTTTACAAAGCCAGACTTTTTTAGCAGCAGCGAATGTCGGAATTTACCATACAGACGGTCAACCTGCAATTGTACCCGACGTTTTTCTCAGTTTGGATGTTCAAGTGCCTGAAAATTGGTGGGAAAAACAAAATCGTTGTTATATGGTTTGGCGTTATGGCAAACCTCCAGAAGTCGTCCTCGAAATTGTCTCTAATAAAGAAGGTGATGAACTTGGCAAAAAGCAGCAAATTTATGAACATATGCGGGCTAGTTACTACATTGTATATGACCCAAATCAGCAACTAGGAGAAAAAGTCCTACGCGTTTATGAACTCAGAGGAAGACGCTACTTTGAAACGTCAGAAAATTGGTTAGAACAAGTTGGTTTAGGCGTAACTTTGTGGGAAGGCAAATTTGAAGATAGACAGGATACTTGGTTACGCTGGTGCTACCAAGATGGTACTGTTTTGCTGACTGGGGATGAACGCGCCGAACAGGAACGACAACGTGCTGAACAGGAACGACAACGTGCTGAACAAGCAGAACAACGCACCCAATTGCTAGCAGAAAGGCTGCGTTCTATGGGCGTACATCCCGACACTCTCTAAGACACTCGCTATAAAGACGCAAAGTTTTTTTGCGTCTTTCCATGAGCAAAAAAATTCTCACGAACTTGTGCAACTTATAAACTCATTTATACGCTGCCAAATCTTTTCTAATAAATCAGGATCATCCGCATCAAACCATTCAATTTGTGGATATGCTCGAAACCAAGTGCGTTGCCGCTTGGCAAATTGTCGGGTATGCAAAATTGTTAATTCTTTGGCTTCATTTAAGGAAATATCCCTAGCCAAATATTGTTTGATTTCTTGATAACCCAAAGTCTTCAACAAAGACAAATCAACGCCATATTTTTGACAAAGATACTCCACTTCCGCAACTAAACCCTCTGCTATCATTTGCTCAGTACGCTGTTGAATCCGAGTGTTCAACTTTTCAACATCGCAATCTAAACCAATTTGCAAAATCGGATAATTCGGCGGATTCTCCCCTTGCTGTTCTGAAATTGGATGACCGGTAATATAATATACTTCTAATGCTCTTAAAGTCCGCACTGAATCATTGCCATGAATTTTTTGTGCTGCAATGGGGTCAACTTGTTGTAACATTGCGTAAAGTTGTGGTTGACCCAGAGATTTAAGCTGCGATCGCAATTCCATTTGTGGTGCGACTCTAGGAATTTTCATTCCTTGGATAATGGAACGGATGTATAAACCAGTGCCACCAACTAGCAGCAGTGGTATAACACCAAGAGAAGCAATTAAGGCTTGTGTTTGTTCCTGGTAGTCTGCTACTGTCATCGTGTCTGTCGGCTCGCACATATCTATTAAATAGTGCGGCACTAATTTTTGTTCAGCCACAGTTGGTTTTGCCGTTCCAATATCAAACTCACGGTAAACTTGACGAGAATCAGCACTGAGAATTACAGAACCCAACCGCATCGCCAAAGCCAAAGCCAAACCCGACTTACCCGTTGCCGTCGCCCCACAAATCACAATTAATTTAGTCATAAGTCTCTAGTCATTAAGCTATTCTCCCCCTACCCTCTCCTCCTCTGCCTCTCTGCGCCTCTGATACGGGACTGCAACCCCAGTATAAACTTCTCTTGAAAATGCCCTACAGACGCCAGCAAGGCTTTTGTGTTACAATTTTGGAGTGTTTTTACTTTTATTTGCCTTTTAGCGACTTAAACACCACGTATCAGGAGAGTTTACATGACGAGCAGTTACAGTGCCGATCAGATTCAAGTTCTGGAAGGTCTGGAAGCCGTCCGCAAACGACCAGGAATGTACATCGGTACTACTGGACCGCGAGGACTCCACCATTTAGTTTACGAGGTGGTGGACAATTCAATTGATGAGGCTTTGGCGGGTTATTGCACTCATATAGAGGTGGATATCAACGCTGATGGTTCGGTGACTGTAACAGATGATGGTCGCGGTATTCCCATCGATACTCACTCGCGCACCGGGAAATCGGCTTTGGAAACCGTGATGACGGTATTGCACGCCGGTGGTAAGTTTGGCGGCGGTGGTTACAAAGTTTCTGGAGGATTGCACGGGGTTGGTATTTCTGTTGTTAATGCCCTGTCTGATATGGTGGAAGTTACAGTTTGGCGAGATAAAAAAGTTCATATTCAGCGTTATGAACGGGGTATCCCAGTTACTGAACTGCAAGTCAAGCCTTATAAAGAAGATAGATCCGGAACTTCTGTTACTTTTAAACCAGATACCCGAATATTCACTGTTAGCATTGAGTTTGATTACATCACTTTATCAGGTCGCTTACGGGAATTGGCGTATCTGAATGCTGGTGTCAAAATTACGTTTACTGACCACCGTCTGGAATTACTGAAAAGCGATACACCCAAGGTAGAATCCTACGATTACAAGGGTGGCATTAAAGAATATATCGCCTACATGAACCGTGAGAAGCAGCCCCTGCATGAAGAAATTATCTATGTGCAGGGGGAACGGAACAACGTACAAGTGGAAGTTTCCTTGCAGTGGTGTACTGATGCTTACACAGATAATGTGCTGGGTTTTGCCAACAATATTCGCACAGTAGATGGTGGTACGCACTTAGAAGGGTTGAAAGCGGTTCTGACTCGGACATTAAATACGATCGCCCGCAAGCGCAATAAAATTAAAGAGAATGAACCTAACCTCAGTGGTGAACACGTCCGCGAGGGTCTGACAGCCGTAATTTCCGTAAAAGTCCCCGATCCAGAATTTGAAGGACAAACCAAAACCAAACTTGGCAACACCGAAGTTCGGGGAATTGTCGATTCTTTGGTGGGAGAAGTCCTCACCGAATACCTAGAATTTCATCCTGCCATAGCGGACTCAATTTTAGATAAAGCTATCCAAGCTTTCAAAGCCGCAGAAGCAGCCCGTCACGCGCGGGAATTAGTTCGGCGCAAATCGGTGCTGGAATCTTCGCCATTACCTGGGAAATTGGCAGATTGTAGTTCTCGTGACCCCAGCGAATCAGAAATTTTCATCGTGGAAGGCGACTCAGCCGGTGGGAGTGCAAAACAAGGACGCGATCGCCGCACTCAAGCGATCTTGCCTCTACGTGGTAAAATTCTCAACATTGAAAAAACCGACGATGCCAAAATCTATAAAAATAACGAAGTTCAATCGTTAATTACAGCACTTGGTTTAGGTGTTAAAGGTGATGAATTCGATTCTACCCAACTGCGCTATCACCGGATAGTCATCATGACGGACGCTGACGTAGATGGAGCGCATATTCGCACTTTGTTGTTAACATTCTTTTATCGATATCAGCGATCGCTCATCGAACAAGGCTTTATTTATATTGCTTGTCCGCCACTGTTTAAAGTAGAACGGGGACGTAATCATGAGTACTGCTATAGCGATCGCGAAAAAAATCAAGCAATCGCCAAATTTCCTGCTAACGCCAACTATACCATCCAACGCTTCAAAGGTTTGGGTGAAATGATGCCACAACAACTCTGGGACACCACAATGAACCCAGAAAGCCGTAAAATGAAGCAAGTCGAAATTGAGGATGCCGCCGAAGCCGATCGCATCTTCACAATTTTAATGGGCGATCGGGTCGCACCCAGACGAGAATTCATCGAAACCTATGGTTCTAAACTCAACTTTACCGATCTCGATATCTAAGATCAATTCAATAACACTGCTCTGATAATTTGTCAAGTTGATAATGGGTAATGGGTGATACGTTTTCACCCATTACCTTTTTTATAGTTTCTGCATTCCCATCTAATCTATAGCAGTCCTAAATCTTGAAGAAGAATTCAGAAGTCAGAATTCAGAAGTCAGAATGCAATCAGTGGGGGATTCAGACCCGCCACTGATTAAAGACCACCAAATTTTCAATTTGGTGGGGGTGCAAAAACGCCGTTTATTCATCCACCAGTCGCACAAAATTCATTCTGAATTCTGGCTCCTGACTCCTGAATTCTGTTTGATAATCTTGACTTTTCACTCTTATCTAGAAAACCTCACTTCCATTCCTCTCCTCTTTTGAATTTTCCCCCTTCCCTACTAGCGTTGGGGGTTAGGGGGTTAGGTTTCGCGTTGGTTTTTCCACATAACGTGAAAAGTCAGAATCATAATCACAATCAACAACGCTAAAGTGACTCAGCCAGACATCCCAGCTAGCAATGACATCGTTCATCTAGTTGACCAGGTACTACTGCCACTTAATTTTCCTGCAAGTCTAAACACCAGCCCAAGACCACCCTACTTCAGCAAAGCTGATAGTTTCCAGTTTTCGCTAGGGGTAGTTTTGAAAGCCACCCTGACTTTGAACTAGATATTAACAATCAATTAAAAAAATTTAGGTTAACTTACCACTTGTGTGCTATTCCAGTGCTACATAACTAGAAAAATTCTCAATTTTTCAGTTAATAAACAACCATATAATTTGCTTATTGTCAATATTTTACAAAAATTCAATGTTCTAGTGTTAGCAAAACTACCAACTTTATTGTAAATTTAGTCAAGATAATACTTTTTGCACTGACTGGCTGAATAATTTCGCCCACCAGTTAGAAACACATTTGTTATGCTTTAAGAAAATAACTCAATATCATCTATCAAACAGCAATTAATAAGTATCTTGAGGATTTCTGATAATAAGATGACAAAAAGTTACTGAAATAAAAGTAATTAAATTTACAATTTAATTACGGAAAAAATCTTTGTAACCAAATCATCAGGCAATCTTGTAAGTTCTCTCTGTTGGAGGTAATGCCTATTGAAAGCAGATACCATCTGGCAGCAAACTTGTTAATATCTTCATATAATGCCGTGGCGATCGCTATTGTATCGTATGTATCTGATGTACTTTTGCCTAAGATAAGACTATATTGGCGAATTCGCAGGACAAATTGTTTTTGAATTGATTAAAATATCCTTGTATACAATAAGAAGAGTTTGTCAAGTTTCATAGGGCTGAAATCGCCACAGTGCGCTAACGTGTGAATAAGACCAAATTAGTTCAACCCAAATTGATCTACTATCAGGTCGATTCTGCCACCGCCTCAACTCCTCAGTTAAGGTAATTAGTACGCAGAAGGTTAACTGCTTTCAGGCAAGCACCATCACCCTTGTTGTATTTACCCAAGGTCAACACCCACTTTAGTCTCAGGAATGCGTAATTTATGAAGGAAATGTAAAAATGGGTAGATTAAGACGAATCCTCTGAGTTAACATACAATGCACTCTTTCTCAGTAATTAATGTTGTGTAAAATACATGAAATTCGGCAATAGCAAGCGTACTTACTTCGTAATGTAATAAGAGCGTCACTGCAATTCCGAAAAGTGGAGAAAAAATTTCAGGGTATAACTCCCGTTTTTAATGTCTTTTTGGTAATAGTGGCTAACAATTGCTGTAGGAGTTCATGATTAATACACAAAAAGAGTGCAATTTCTGTGAAACAGGCTACAATCGGAAGAGTCTTTATAGGAAAATCTGCCAACAGTCTGAACTCATTTCTATAGAGTGGCAAATTTCTTGATAAAGCGAGTCTTTTTTTTGACCAGTTAGTTGAAAGCAGTATGTGATAGCAACACATATAACATTTACTAAGGTGAGCAAGTCACTTTCAGTAGTGGCTTCAACTAAAGTAAAAATCCTCCCACCGGAGGTGTAAAACGTCCGAAAATATCTCTGGCAAATTTGCTAAAAAGCTTATTTTCGGTTGACAGATAGCTCGTTTAAAAGAGCAGTAAACACATCTTGAGTAATTGATTCTGCAAGGAGCATGAGGAACGCGGCATGAACCAGGCTAACAACGTACTCGAAAGCATATATCAGCCTGACCTAGAAATAATGAATCAGCCTGAGCTCGAGTTAGAAGAACTCTTAATAGACGAAGAAGAGGACTTGCTGATCATCGATGAAGGTGAAGATGAGTTTTTAGAGCCTCAGTCTGATGAGGACGACGCAAAGTCTGGAAAAGCCGCTAAATCGCGTCGTCGGACACAAAGCAAGAAAAAGCACTACACCGAAGATTCAATTCGGCTTTACTTGCAAGAAATTGGTAGAATTCGTCTGTTGCGGGCAGACGAAGAAATTGAATTGGCGCGGAAAATAGCCGATTTGCTGGAATTAGAGAGGGTGCGGGAAAGACTGTGTGAGCAGTTAGATCGCGATCCTCGTGATAGTGAATGGGCAGAAGCAGTGCAATTGCCACTACCAGCCTTTCGTTATCGCCTCCATGTTGGTCGCAGGGCGAAAGACAAGATGGTGCAATCTAACCTTCGTCTTGTGGTTTCAATTGCTAAGAAGTACATGAACCGTGGTTTGTCGTTCCAAGACTTAATTCAGGAAGGCAGTCTCGGTTTGATTCGTGCCGCTGAAAAGTTTGACCACGAAAAAGGCTATAAGTTCTCTACATACGCTACATGGTGGATTCGTCAAGCAATTACCCGCGCGATCGCAGATCAATCGCGCACAATTCGCCTTCCAGTTCACCTTTACGAAACCATCTCTCGGATTAAGAAAACTACCAAGCTGCTATCTCAAGAGATGGGTCGCAAACCCACTGAAGAAGAAATCGCTACTCGCATGGAAATGACCATCGAGAAGTTGCGGTTTATTGCTAAATCCGCCCAGTTACCGATTTCACTAGAAACGCCCATTGGGAAAGAAGAAGATTCTCGATTAGGCGATTTTATTGAATCCGATGGTGAAACGCCAGAAGACCAAGTTTCCAAAAATCTGCTACGCGAAGACCTTGAAAAAGTCCTCGATAGTCTTAGTCCTCGTGAACGCGATGTTCTCAGACTGCGTTACGGCTTGGATGATGGTCGGATGAAAACCCTTGAGGAAATTGGGCAGATTTTCAATGTCACCCGCGAACGCATTCGTCAAATTGAGGCGAAGGCACTCCGCAAGTTACGCCATCCAAATCGTAACAGCGTTCTCAAGGAATATATTCGGTAGTCAATTAGTCAATAGTCAATAGTCATTAGTCATTAGTCATTTGTCATTAGTAAATAAACAAAGGACAAGTGACAACTGATAAATGATAAAACAATAAAAAACCTGGCAGTGAATTAGCACTCCAGGTTTTTTTATTTATAGGTCATCTTAGATATTAAAACTTATAGGATGCCCCAAAAATGTAGGAAGCCTTGACCAGAAAAAAGCTCAACCAAAATGGCTGCTGAAAAGCCAATCATTGCCAAGCGACCGTTCCAAATTTCTGCTTGTGGGGTAAACCCCCAACGCCAAGCGTTGCGATCTTCAATTACAGGAGTAGTTACTTTTGTTGTACTTACATTTGTCATGGTTGGGACTCCAAACTTAATTCTTAAGGTTTATTACCTTATGTAAACTAATATAACAAATAATTTTATAAAGTCAACATTTTTTATACTTTTATTTCCAGACCTTGACATGAACAATAGGAATTAATATTAACTAAAACATCTATCTTTGGATACAACTATAGGACTTATGCAAAAACCTTTTAAACTTTTATTCCTCCGTATCCTTTGCGGTTCAATTTTTCGTTGCTTGTGTGTAAGTCCTGAACTACTCAAGACTTTTGGCAGAGGATTTCAAGTTATTGAGATTAATTTTCAATTATTTTATCATATAAGTAGTTTTTTAAGGCTACACTCGTTGAAAAACAAGAATTTAAATTATAGACAGATGTGTATTACTTATGATTTAATTAGTATTTTTTAGCATTAATATAGGAATCTAGATACAAAATGCTTACAGTTCAAGGTTGAAAGTACTTGTTTACCAGTCTTGTGGGTTAAGAGTTAAGTGATTAAGACTGCTTTATGTCTACGCACTCGCTAAAATTACTAATTTAGCTTTGTCATCCAAATAGTTAAGTTAGAGTTATTACAAATAAAAATAATTTATAAGTTTAGGTAATTTTCATTTGATAAATTGATATTTAAACTGTTTGATAGTAGATCGAAAAAATTTATGAACAAGCAGTAAACTAATGACTTTGACAAAATTATCCTTACTGCCTTCATGGTTAGTCTAGCTAGACAGTTCACAGATATTCCTTATGCTAAGGAGTTGGCACAATTAATAGAGATGCAAGGGTTGGTAAAAGTATCTCAACCACAAAATCAAGACAAAAGTATTTTGCTTACCGCACGTGTGGAAGCTCGTTATAAAGCCATCAACCAGGTTATAGCTCAATATCAAATCACACAAGTTCTAGAACTAGCATCTGGTTTGTTACCGCGTGGGCTTTTGATGTCTAGCAATCCGAATATAACCTTTATTGAAAGTGACTTGCCTCAGATGATTCGTTGCAAACAGCAACTAATTCAGCAACTTGTCGGTGAACATCCTAACCTGCATTTTATAGAAATTGATGCTATTAAGCGTCCCAGTGAGTTTTGCAAGAGTACTCTTCTACTCAAAGCTGGACAACCAGTGATGATTTTGTGTGAAGGATTGCTGACACATCTGACTTTGGTAGAAAAACAACTTGTGTGTGCTAATGTCCGCGAGATTCTTCACTCTTATGGTGGTGTTTGGATTACTCCTGATTTTATTGACATAGCTAGTTTAGTGCGATCGCAACAAGATGACTCAGATTTACAAAAGCTATTACAAACAGTTACTAACCTCACAGGCAGGTCTTTAGTAAATAATAATTTTGGCACACTCGATCAAGCACGGCAGTTCGTTTATGAACAAGGTTTTTGTGTGACAGAACATAGTATGTTGAACGTAATAGACGAGTTAAGCTGCTTAGAAATTTTGGGTATTGATCCAGAAGTGGTAAGGAAAATGCTTGCTGCTCAATCTGTCTTTGCGCTTACTCTAGATGCAGCTTGATTTTTCCTTAGTGCCAAAAAATTTCCATTTCTTTTGAAGTCGAGACAAAACCAAGCTGATCGTAGATACGTTTACCATCCTCAGTAGCGTGGAGCCAGAGACGTTTTACCTCAGTTGCTCTGACAAAGCTGATAATTTCCTTTAACAATGCTGTTGCAATTCCCTGTCCTCGCCACATCGGAACTGTATAAACGTTCATAACGTAGGCTTCCAAGCCTGAGAGATTGCCGTTGTAGGGGGGTCGTTGAAAAAATACCAAGCCGCTAGTGGCAACAATTTGACTATCCACTTCAGCTACCCAAGCTAAAAACTCACCCGGCGGCATTTTTTCACCAAGATACTTTCGAGTTGCTTCTGCTAGGTTTGCGGTATCAGAGTCACTTTTAATATCGCCAGCCTCACGCAGGAGTTCGAGACGCAGTTGGATCAGCGCCTCTAAATCCTGCAAGTTGGCTTGTCGCAAGTTGAACATCACCCTAATTTACGATCGCACTTCGGCCACGGTGATAATTTTTTCATCGCGGCTAAGTTGGAGGATGCTTTCACCTTTAACATCTTTACCTAAGAGCGGCACTGTTTCCACAGGTATCCGCACTACCCGCTCTTTATTCGTCACTAAAGCTACCTCGCCAGATGCCATCGCTATGACCATACCAGCTAAGTTGTCAGTTTTGCTGACAAATCTCAGCGCTTGCGTGCCTAAATCACCACGATTAGCCGCTCTCAACTGACTTGCAGCCATCCGCTTGGCATATCCTTCTTGGGTAACTAGCAGCAGTTGGTCATCTTTACCGACAGTCACACAGCCAACCATTTGCTGATTTTTCAATAACCGAAATGCTTGTAAACCCATCGCTGTGCGACCCATGACCGGTAATTGTTCATCATTGACTGCAAAGCGCAACAGTCGCCCACCTGAACTAGCTAAAATCAGATGCTCCCCTGGAGTGGTGAACTGGGTAAATGACAATTCATCATCGTCTTTGAGCTTCAAAATCGTGATTCCGCGCCGAGTCAGGTTAGTAAATTCTTCCAGAGACAGACGCTTAATTCGTCCTTGTTTTGTTACAAGAATTATCTGCTTAGTTTCGAGATTTTCTGGCAGCAAAAAGCGGCTGACCACGGCTTCTTGAGCGCCTTGAGCAGTACTACTGAGCATAGTAATCAAAGGTTTCCCCCGTGGAGAACGTCCAGTGGTTGGGGGAATTTCTCCCACATTCACCGGATAGACTTTGCCGCCAGCAGTTAGTATTAGCAAGTCTTTTTCGGTGTTGGTCAACACCGTTTGGATAATGAAGTCATGATCATGCAGACCATTTTCACCTTTTGACTTTCTCCCAGATGGCTGGGTGCGGCGGACATAACCCCGTTGGGTAAATTCTAAAACCGCTGACTCTGCTGGCTGTTCTAATTTTGGACTTAGGCTTTGCTCAGTCGAACGATTTTGGATTTTGGATTTTGGATTGTCTTCATCATCTTCTACTCCTCTGTTTTTTTGCTCCTCTGCTCTAAACTTCTGCTCGTCTGTTATTTTTGTCCGCCGGGGATCGTTGTACTTGCGCTTGAGCGATCGCAAATCTTTTTTCAGCACCTTCAATAATTCCCGGCGATCGTTGAGTAATTGCTCTAACAACCTAATTTGTTCACTTAGCTGCTCAAATTCCTGCTGCAAATTTTGCTTTTCTAAATTAGTGAGGCGGCGCAATGGCATAGCCAGAATTGTATCACCTTGTACTTCACTCAAATCTAGTTGGCTACAAAGGTTAATTTTTGCTGTACTACCATCGGCAGCTTGGCGCAAAATTTCAATTACCTCATCCAAATTAGACAACGCTTTCAGCAAACCTTCTACCAACTGCACACGACTTTGAGCCTTCCCCAACTCGTAATTGTAGCGACGGTTCAGCGTCTGTTCGCGGAAACTCAAAAACTCCTGCAACACTTGGCGCAAACTTAACTGGCGGGGTTGTCCATCCACTATTGCTAGGAGAATTGCCCCAAAAGTCATTTGTAAAGCAGTTTGGTGATATAAATGCTGGAGAATTTCTTGAGGATTGGTATCGCGTTTGAGTTCAATTACCACCCGCATCCCTTCGCGATCGCTTTCATCCCGAAGATCAGAAATTCCTTGCAGGCGTCCTTGATTTACTAAGTCCGCTACCTTCTCAATCCAGCCAGCCTTATTCACTTGATAAGGCAATTCTGTAATGATAATTGCCGTCCGTCGCTTGCTTCCCTTACTAGCTGGAATTTCCTCCAGAGTCGCGACTCCCCGCAGCAAAATCCCACCTTTACCTGTGGTGTATGCTTCCCGAATTCCCGCCTGACCAATTATTTCCCCACCAGTGGGAAAATCTGGCCCTGGAATTAACTCGAATAACTTTTCATCTGACAAATCTGGGTTGTCGATTAAGGCAATTAACCCATCGACAATTTCCCCCAAGTTGTGCGGTGGTACATTCGTCGCCATTCCCACGGCAATACCAGAACAGCCATTGAGCAACAGAAACGGCAATTGAGCAGGTAGCACCGTTGGTTCTTGCTGGGAATTATCGAAGTTCCCGACAAATTCCACAGTTTCTTCACCAATTTCTGTCAGCATTCCCTCATGGCTAATCGGTGCGAGGCGCGTTTCTGTGTAGCGCATCGCTGCTGGCGGGTCATTATCGACGCTGCCAAAGTTACCGTGTCCTGCTAGTAAAGGATAACGGCTAGAAAAATCCTGCACCAGCCTGACTAAAGCATCGTAAACTGATTGGTCGCCGTGGGGATGGTATTTACCCAACACATCACCCACTACACGCGCACATTTCCGATAGGGTCTATCTGGTACTAAACCGAGTTCGTGCATTGCATACAGAATGCGCCGATGCACTGGTTTTAAGCCATCACGCACGTCTGGTAGCGCTCGCCCGACAATCACGCTCATGGCATATTCTAGATAAGACCGTTGCATCTCGGTGTGCAGGGCTGTTGTAATTACCTGTCCCGTTGAGAGCAGGTTTAACTGTTTTGCCATGAGTTTTTTCCCTGAAATTTAACTACACAAAAGCCGATGGAACTCAATATTGCAGCAACCACAGCATAACGGATGAAATGGGATTCATAACAAAATTTTGATAGTCATAGAATAAAAAGCAGTAGTATCATCCTTGATGACGAAGATGCACATTGACTATTAAAAAGGATGCAGACAACTATAATCTACATAAACTTAGTAGCCATCATACTTACCATGATTGCATTTGTTAATTTTCAATTCTGGAATTCTTGAATCCCCTCACCTCTATAACTAAAATTCTCATGAAAACTGTTTTAATTGTCGAAGATGATCTAATTAATGCTCGTGTTTTTTCCAAAATTTTGTCCAAGCGTGGCGGCTTGGGTGTGAAACACACTGAAAATGTCGAAGAAGTCATAAAAATTGCCCAATCTGGAGAAGCAGACCTGATTTTGATGGATGTTTCTCTCTCTAGAAGTGTTTACCAAGGTAAGTCTGTTGATGGAATCAAGATTACACAAATGTTAAAATCTGATCCAAAAACAGCAAACTTACCTGTTATTTTGGTGACGGCACATGCTATGGAAGGCGATCGCGAGAACTTTCTCAAGCAAAGCGGCGCTGATGGCTACATTTCTAAGCCAGTTGTTGACCATCAACAGTTTGTTGACCAAATCATCGCACTTCTACCCACAGACGACCATTGAGAATTAAGGACTTATTTGAGGAATACTCGCCCGCCATTGTTTTTGGGCGACTAGTTCCTGTATTTAGTTAGTATATATGTACTACAAAAAGGTACTGTTAGGCAAGAGGGGAGTGGGGAATGGGGAATGGGGAATGGGGAATCAGGAGTTGAGAGTTGGAAAAATGAAAAATTACCTCTTTCACCTCTTTCCCCTACTCCCCACTCCCTACTCCCCACTCCCCACTCCTATTGCGTAGGCTGTTTTCCAGGGGTTGATGATGAGTTTTCTCGTTGCAATAGGGCTGCTTGAATACGGGGTAATTCTAGGAATTTTTTCGTATCAGACAGTAGGCGATCGCCCCAGAGATTTTCTTTGAGAAAATTCAAATTAGCATAGCGCGAATCGATGCGGAGTGCAGTTTCTCCCAAGGTTAATCCTTGTTGGCGATCGCCTTTAGTATACAATGCCACTGCCAAGGCCAATAAAGGTTCGGCGGCTTGCTTCTCAAGGGTTATAGCAGATTTCCATCGCTTAATTGCTTCCGGGATATTGCCCTGTTCGTAGTTGATTAAGCCAATATTGTTGAGCGCCGGCCAGAATTTTTTATCTTGGGAGACGGCTTTATCGTACTGGGCGATCGCATCTGGCAATTTACCCAGCAGATAGTAAGCATTACCCAAATCAAATAACCCCTCTGGATCATTGGGTTTTAACTTCAAACCATCTTGGTAATTGACAACAGCAGCCTGATAATTTTTCTGCTGAAAATTAGCTGAACCCAAAGCAAACAGAATATCACCATTTTTGGGGTTGATAGATTGCGCTTTTTTCAGACTAGCAATCGCCCCGTCAAACTCTTTGGTTTCAAGTTGCAATCCACCTAACAGCAACCACACCTTATCATTCCCAGGAGCCAGTTGACTAGCCAGCCGCGCTCGTGGCAAAGCTAAATCAATCTGTTGAAACTGAGCTAGTTGAGCCGCCTCTTGTGCCAAGCTCAACCCCTGCTTCTCTAACTTTGTCGCATCTAGTTGCAATGTATGGGGTATTAATGCCTGCGCGTTAGCGGCTTTTGGCATACTCCACAAACTACAAACCATTAGAAAAGAAATCAAACGAACATATTTAGGCACACTACCGCCTTTAAGCCACTAATCAAAGAATCTTTCAGCTAGCTTAAACGATCTCCGCTCTTGACGGTAGCAAAATCTTACGTGATCAGTTCTTGACATCCCGATCCTAAAGCACTAAATTAATAAGTATCCACTTACTTATTTATGGCTCGTACACCCAGAATCACCAATCAGCAAATCTTAGAAGCGGCTCGTCAAGTTTTCCTGCAACAAGGATTTGGTGCTTCCACTTTAGAAATTGCTCAACAGGCTGGTATTTCTGAAGCTTCAATTTTCAAGCGATTCTCAACCAAAGAAGAATTATTTTTTGCGGCAATGGGAATTCCAGAAAAACCCCTCTGGGTGAACGAGTTGGAATCTCTCTGTGGCAAAGGCAATCTCAAAGAAAACCTGATCAAGGTCTGCTTTGAGATTATGGAATTCTATCGTGAGATATTACCTCGAATAATGATGCTGCGATCGCGAGGCAATGCGATGCCAGAACTTGGAGGTAAAGAGTCAAGACCGATGCTAGATGTCAAAGTACTGGCTGCTTTCTTAGAGCGTGAGATCAACCAACATCGCCTTCACCCGTGCGATCCCCAGACAGTGGCTCATATCTTAGTCGGATCGATGATGAACTACGTTTTCTTAGAACAGATGTCGTCCCAAGTCAGTATACCAACTGCCGAATTAGCAATAGGAACTTATTTAAATTCTGGAGATTCTGCCACGCAAGTATCAGTATTTATCCTGAGTCTTGTGGATATTATCTGGCAAGGAATTGCACCAAGTCAGGATTAAGTAAACCGACGCTGGGACGCTTTTACACGGAGACGCAAAGAGATTTTTAGAATATTTTCCCCGCGTCTCCCCTTGCCCAGTATCCATTAGTAAAATTGATGACTTTGGTCATACATCAGTCTGCAATTACTAGTGACTTTCGTCATACATCGGTTAGGAAATTTTGAGCCATAATTAGTATGTATGAATTTATACTATTAGATAAATATTAGATATCTTCATGCCAAAACAAAAGCAACTGTCTAAATTGCTAAATCCGAACCTAAGCAGAATAGAACTTTAATCTAAACAAGGAGTTAATTACATGCTGAAACCAAACCGTGTATCAATAGTCTTAGCTACTGCTGCCCTGATCATTGTTCCCGCTCTCTTGGCTGCGCCTGCAAATGCCCAGACGGGTGAACGCGATCGAGATTGGAATCGCGACGGCAGAACCAATACTGGAGAAGTTAGAAACCTTGGAGACAGGGGGAATTGGAACCGCGACGGTAGAACCAATACTGGAGAAGTTAGAAACCTTGGAGACAGGGGCAATTGGAACCGCGACAACCAATACAATAGCAGAGCAGTCAGACTTCGTAATGGTGATCTCAGATTGGCTAATGGGAGAATTATTTCTGCTAGAGAGGTAGTCAGACTTCGTAATGGTTACTCCAGACTTCCCGACGGGGTTATTATTGGCCCACAGGAGGAATTTTATGCTCCTGGCTACGTAATTCCAGCTGAGAGACCATCGCTAATCAACATACACCTTTTTTAAATAAGAAGTCAGAATTCAGAATGTAATTCCTTGGGGATTCACACCCACCACTACGAGAGTTGACCACTAAATCTTGGATTTAGTATAGTTTTTCATCCTTTATTCAGGAGCCAGTCGCACTCCAATTCATGCTTAATTCTGAACATAAGTTGACGCCACTTGCTCTACTTGGGGAGACTCCAGACGCTCCGCTCCTGAATTCTTTTTTGTGAAAACACTTAAAAACTCAAGAAATTGTCAGTATAGGGCTACCAGGCATAGTTTTAGCCGTGAATAACCAGCTCGGTAGCCATTCTTTATAAACAAAGTGGATATGAAAATTGATACAACATCAAAACCTGTAGATTCATCAGTTTTGGTTCCAGAGGTAAAGAAAAAAAAGGTCAAACGTAATTGGCTCTCTTGGCTAATTGCTCTTTGCCTATTGGGTGGAATTGGCTATGCAGTTTATTACCAAGTAACGGTTGTTTCCCGTCAAGAAGCTAGACGCCGGGTGCTGACAAAGCCTGTAGAAAGGCAGAGTTTAACAATCACAGTTACAGCGAACGGAACAGTGAAGCCTGAGCGGTCAATCAACCTCAGCCCGAAAAATTCCGGCATCCTGAAAAGCCTGTTGGCGAAGGAAGGAGATATTGTCAAACAAGGACAGATTGTCGCTTACATGGATGATTCCAATCTCCGGGGGCAACTCACCTCTGCTCAAGGACAATTGGCACAAGCTGATGCGAATTTGCAAAAAGCGATCGCAGGCAATCGTCCTCAAGATATTGCTCAAGCACAGGGAGTATTAGACGAAGCCGAGGCGAATCTGCAAAAGGTACAAACAGGCAATCGCTCTCAAGATATTGGCCAAGCACAGGCACGGTTGCAAAGCGCTCAAGCCGCCCTTCGTCAAGCAGAAGATAATTTTGTTCGTAATCAGCAACTTTACAATGCAGGTGGTATTTCCCTTCAGACTCTTAACCAAAACCGTTCCAATCGCGACAGCGCCCAAGCTAGTGTAAATGAAGCACAACAAGCACTGGCGTTGCAAAAAGCCGGATCACGTTCAGAAGACATCGACCAAGCCCGAGCTGTGGTGAAGCAGAGACAGCAAGCTTTGGCACTTCTGAAAGCCGGAACGCGCCAAGAAGATATTAACGCAGCCCGCGCCCAGGTAACATCTGCTCGCGGTTCGCTGCAAAACATCCAAGCCCAAATCAATGACACAATCATTCGCGCACCTTTTGATGGTGTGGTGACAAAGAAGTATGCTGATCCAGGCGCTTTCGTAACACCCACAACTGCCAGTAGTGAAGTAGCTTCTTCTTCTTCTTCTTCAATCTTGTCTCTGGCTTCCACCAATGAAGTTGTCGCAAGTTTAGCGGAAACAAATATTTCCAAAATCCGCCTTGGTCAAAAAGTCTCGATTAAAGCAGATGCCTACCCAGGAAAAACCTTTGAAGGTAAAGTCAGCCAAATTGCTGCCCAAGCAGTAGTAACGCAAAACGTCACCAGTTTTGAAGTGAGAGTATCACTTTTAGACCCTCAAAGACTACTAAGGTCTGGGATGAATGCGGAAGTAGATTTTCAAGTCGGTCAAGTTGAAAATGTTTTAGTAGTGCCAACGGCCTCAGTAGTGCGCCAAGAAAATGCCACGGGTGTGTTTGTGGCAGGAAAGAATAACAAACCTGTGTTCACCCCCATCGAGACTGGTGTCACCGCGAATAACTTTACCGAAGTTAAGTCTGGATTGACAGGAAACGAAAGGGTATTGCTCAGTTTCCCAGCAGGATCACGTCCGCAATCAACACCAAGAGGAGGAGTTTTTCCTGGTCTAGGAGGAGCAGGCGGAGGCGGAGGCGGGGGTCGTTCAGGCGGTGGTGGTCGTTCTCAAGGTGGTGGTTTCCCTTAAAGTGAGTTTTAAATTAATACGGTTCACTTAAGGCTTAACTCTTTGTCAAAGTCAATTTTTTTAACGAACCGCAAAGGAGAGGCAGCGCGTTGCGGTGAATCCAGCGCTGTAGGCGGGTTTCCCGCCGTAGGCGACTGGTGAACCCGAAGGGGGGTTCCAAGAGTTGTAGCGACTGCCGTCGCAAAGCAAGAGAAGGAAGAGAAGGAAGAGAAGGAAGAAATGTTTAGCTGAACTGGATTGAGTTTTAAATAAAACTTTATGTTTAAGATATTTAAAGGCTTTTACAAAGTTAAGAATACCCGCACAGTACCGTTGCTGGAAATCTTGACAATGGCGGCAGAGACTCTGTGGAGTAACAAATTACGCACAGGTCTAACTATGTTGGGTGTGATTATTGGGATTTCCTCAGTGATTGCCATTACTTCTGTTGGTCAGGGAGTGCAAAAGGGGGTTGAGCAACAGATACAAGCATTGGGTACAGATGTCATCCAAATTTTGGCGGGTGCGGCAAGAAGCGGGAATATCCGTCAAGGAGTAGGTTCTAGCAGCACCTTGACTTGGGAAGATGCTAAAGTGATCGCTACAGAAGCGCCATCAGCACAGATGGTTTCTGCTTATCTCCAACGCAGCGCCCAAGTTGTATATGCAGGACAGAATACCTCAACAACCATTTATGGCACAGATTTGAACTACCCAGAAGTCAGAAATACCCACCCTCAGCAAGGGAGATATTTTACTCAGGAAGAACTAGATATTGCCGCACAGCTGGCCATTCTTGGGACCACAGTCCAAACCACACTTTTTGGAAAGGGTGTAAATCCGATCGGTGAGCGAATTCGGATTCAGGGAGAGGCTTATGAAGTAATTGGCGTGATGGAGCCTAAAGGCGCTCAAGGGCCAATGGATCGAGATGACCAGATTTTCATCCCTCTAACTAGTATGTCGAAGAGACTGGTTGGTAACAATGCCCTGGTAGGCGTTTCTGTAAATGGAATTTTAGTCAAAGGCGCGAATCAGGAGCAGTTAGAAGCCGCTCAGTTTCAAGTCACCAATCTCTTACGGCTGCGTCACAACATTTATCCGCCGCAAGCTGATGATTTTCGGCTGACTAATCAAGCTGATATTGTTAGTACCTTCACTAGTATTGTGGGTTTATTTACAGTAATGGTGGTAGCGATCGCTGGAATTTCCCTGGTGGTTGGTGGAATTGGGATTGCCAATATTATGCTAGTTTCCGTGGTTGAGCGGACGCGAGAAATCGGGATTCGTAAAGCCGTAGGAGCCACCAATTCGGCAATACTTAATCAATTTTTAACGGAAGCGATCGTGATTTCCATTGTGGGCGGATGTATTGGCATGGCGACTGGCGTTTTATTAGCCTTTGTAGCTGCAAACATTTTCAAATTTCCGTTTGTAATTTCTTTCTTGTCGATCATTGCTGGCTTTGGACTCTCGTTAACGGTTGGCTTACTCGCTGGGGTGATTCCAGCCCGGAATGCATCCAAATTAGATCCAATTAATGCTTTACGTAGTGACTAAATAACTCCTGTACAGACGCGATTAATCGCGTCTCTCCAAAGCGATTAATCGCGTCTCTCCAAACTCCTAACTCCTAATTATTATGCCAACCATGATTTGGATGGAATCTATTACCAAAACTTACCATTTGGGAGAAGTTAGTGTTCCAATACTCAAGGGAATTCAACTCTCTATTGAGGAAGGAGAATATGTCTCTATTATGGGTGTGTCAGGTTCGGGTAAATCCACGCTGATGAATATTTTGGGATGTCTGGATCGTCCCACAACTGGAGACTATATTTTTGAAGGCAGAAACCTGACGACTTTTGATGATGATGAATTAGCCTATATCCGCAACCAAAGGATAGGTTTTGTTTTCCAACAATTTAACCTTTTGGCGCGGGCGACAGCGTTGGAAAACGTTATGTTACCAATGGTTTACGCTAATTTACCTAAGTCAAAACGCCGTGAAAGGGCATTAGAAGCTTTGGAAAAAGTAGGACTACGAGAACGCATCGCTAACCGTCCTAGTCAACTGTCTGGCGGACAACAACAACGGGTAGCTATTGCTCGCGCTTTGGTCAACCGACCTGCATTAGTTTTGGCAGATGAGCCAACAGGAGCCTTAGATACTGAAACTTCCCGTGAGGTGATGAGTTTGCTGACAGAACTTAATGACCAAGGGATCACAATTGTAATTGTCACTCATGAGCCAGATATCGCTGCTCAAACTCAAAGGATTATTCGAGTTCAGGATGGTTTGATTGTCGGCTAATTTGTTAATATCAAGCATTTGAGGGGGAATTTAAAATTTAAACCATTGTCAGGTCAATCAGGTTGAAGAAGAATTCAGAAGTCAGAATTCAGGAGTCAGAATCAAGACGCTCTCTGCGAGACGCTGCGCGAACGCGGACACGAGAAAGCGTGACGCTATCAGTCGGGGATTTAGACCCGCGACTACGAAAGTTGACCACCAAATTTTCTTGTTTTGTGGGGGTGCAAAAACGCCGATTATTCATCCACCAATCGTACAGAATTCAGAATGAATTCTGACTCCTGACTCCTGACTCCTGAATTCTGTTCGATTAAAAATTTTGATTGTATCCTCAAAGAAACCCGATTAATGACTACATCTATCTTATGAATTTCAGCTTAATCTTCGTGCATTCTACCTGGGTTAGCGTAGCGTTGGCGGTAGCCTTGCCTTCAAGCATCGCGATTCTATTTCCAACTTTAGCAAGTGCAGCAACTCCCTCAAAACCACAGAATTCCTCAAGCTCTCTACAGGTTCTTGATTATCTCAACCCCAATCCCAATCCTCTGCAATTTCCTACCAAACCAGAGGAAGTAAGGATTCAGAAATCTGTGCCAATCAGTTTGGCACAAGCTTTGGAACTAGTACAACGCAACAATCGAGATTTACAGGTAGCAATATTGCAGTTAGAACGCAGTCGCTCGGCGCTACGTCAGTCTCAAGCTGCCTTATTTCCTACTCTGGCAATTAACAGTAGTCTGACCAACAGTGGAAATGGTTTTAGCAGCGGTTCATCTCAAGCCAGCAGCTCTTTCAATGGTTCAGCACAACTGAATTATAACCTCTATAACTCCGGGAATCGACAAGCGACAATCCAAGCAGCTGAAGAACAACTACGTGTGGATGAATTTAATGTTGAAAGTCAGTCTTTGACAATTAGGTTGAATGCCATCACTCAATACTACAATTTGCAACAAGCCGATGAACAAGTAAGAATTAATCGGTCTGCTGTGGAGAATGCCCAGGCTAGTTTGCGGGATACTCAAGCTCGACTAGATGCTGGAGTAGGTACGCAGTTCGATGTGCTGCAAGCTCAGGTAGTTTTAGCAAATGCCCAACAACTCCTGACTAATGCTATTTCACAGCAGCAAATTGCCCGTCGTCAGCTTGCAACTCTGTTAAGTTTGTCGCAGTCAGTTGATATCACTGCCGCAGATCCCGTACAATTAGCTGGTCTTTGGCAGCCAACACTGGAAGAAACTATTATCCAAGCGTTTCAAAATCGTCCAGAATTGCCACAGTATTTAGCACAACGTAATATTGCCGAGCAACAGCGACGACAGGCACTTTCACAGCTAGGGCCGCAAGTGAGTTTGGTAGGCAACTACAACCTGCTAGATCGGTATAATGATGGCATCAGCGTTACTGATGGGTATTCAGCAGCAATTCAAGGAAGTCTAACTTTGTTTGATGGGGGAGCAGCAAGAGCGAGTGCGGCTCAATCAAAAGCGAATATTGCGATCGCCGAGACTCAATTTGCTAGCCAGCGCGACCAAATTCGCTTTACTGTAGAACAGTACTACTTTCAATTGCAATCCAATTTAAATAATGTGCAAACTTCTAGTGTGGCTTTAAATCAAGCCAGGGAAGCTCTGGATTTAGCAAGGCTGAGGTTCCAAGCTGGTGTGGGCACTCAAACAGAGGTGATTGCTGCTGAAAATGACCTGACAACAGCAGAAGGTAATCGAGTCACAGCTATTTTGAATTACAATATCGCTCTAGCTAATTTGCAAATATCAGTCACTTACAGGGCTTCGCGCTAAGGTCAAACGATTTTGGATTTTAGACTTTGCTGTGGAACGCTACGCGTAGCTTGCTTCTGTGTTTGCGGAGCGTCTCGTAGAGAAGGAGTACGGCTACGCTCAGTCGAACGATTTGCAATTTTGGATTGACCCTACACCACAAGGGACGGGACATGAACCAAAAAATTCTTTTAATCTAAAATCCGGCATTGCGCTGGAAGCGCACCAAAGGTGCGACCCAAAATCTAAAATTGCTGGTCAAATCATTAGACTTATCCGGAAATGAGAACTTTATTTGGCTGAAACCTAGCTCTGGAGAGGGTTTTAGAGGTTCCTGTTTTATATAAGCTAAAAAGCCAGCTATGTAAGGGTTTCAGCTATTTTGAGGTTTATTTGTGGATAAGTCTATTAGACCAATAGGGTTCAGTTAAGGCTAAAACTCTTTGTCAAAGTCAATTTTTTTAACGAACCGCAAAGGAGAGGCAGCGCGGTCTTGGGGGTCTCCCCCATGAGCGACTGCCGTCGCAAAGGACGCAAAGGACGCAAAGGAGAGAAGCAAGAGAAGCAAGAGAAGCAAGAAATGCTTAACTGAACTGTATTGATCATTAGACATCTCTGAAAAAGAATGTAGAGACGCGAAATTTCGCGTCTCTACAAGGGTTCTAGATAACGCATATTTAATTTCACCAGATGTCTATTAAATAAAAGTTTGCTTAGATCCTTCGATTGGTAATCTATGCAACTATAGCTATATTCAAGCAAACTAAATGCATCTAAGTTGAGAACGGCTATGGTACAGTAATTACCGCTACTGGGCAATGGGCTTTACTCAGAATTGCATCCACTCTGTGACCGAAGAAAACGCGACCCGTAACCATTCGGATACTACTCCCGAGAATAATTAGGTCAACTTCATTGCTTTGGGCAAACTTAAGGATTTCCCTTTCTGGGCTGGTTCCTTGCAGAATATAGGTTTTGACATCAGCACCCAGATTGCGGCCAATTGCTGCTTGCTGTTCGAGCAGATCGCGGGCAATTTCCTTGACTGGAGCTAGCGATCGCTGTTCGTAAAGAATATACTCAGCCTGTGGCAAATTAATTACGTTAACGATCATCACTAAAGCCCCTGTTTGAGCAGCGATCGTACTTGCCATCTCTACAGCATTTTTGCTATATTCTGTCCCCACCGTTGGCACCAGAATCTTTGTCAGCTGTTGTTGAGTGATTCTGCATATCTCGCCTTTGGGTTGGGGTAGGTGCGACTTCACCACCATCGTTGCACAAGGCGCTTCTTGTACTACCCGGTCTACAAGCAAATTGAACAATGCTTTCTGCGGGCGTATCTGTTCAGAAGCTCCCAGTACAATCAAGTCATAGTTTTTGTTTGCTTCATTCAGAATCACCTCCGCTTTACTACGCCCAGACTCCGTTTTTGTTTGCAGGTTGGTATCAGCAGGTAGCTGCATTTCCTCAGCAACAGAGGCAAGAGCTTGCTCGGCGGCAGTGTCTTTTAGCTGGGTTGCCGTTCGACGTGCTTTTTTTTGGGGTTGCTTGTCACTCAGGGCATATAGAGATGTGACTTCTATCGAGTTTTGGTGAGCCATGTAACCAACTAGCTGCGCTGCGAGTTGGATGTTGGGGCCACCGCTAGTGGGTATTAAGACACGCTGGATTTGCTTGATAAAGCTGTGGCTATCCTGCTCTTCTTGTTCCAAACGTCGAGCTTCCTCTTCACTCATAACCACCTTCGACAAACACCAGCGCAAAAGGGGTGGAGCCATTAGGGAAGTGGCGATCGCTACCATAACAATAATCGAGTACATCTGTGGATTCAGCACTCCCAAAGATAAACCAATCGTGGCCACGACAATTTCCATCGCCCCGCGAGCATTCATCCCAGAACCCATCGCCAAACCTTCCCAATGACTCAAGCCGCCGACGCGAGAACCAATATAAGCACCTGTAAATTTGCCAACACAGGCGACAACGAGAACAATCAAGCCAAATATCAACGTTTGAGGGACTAACAGGGTTAGCAAGTTAACTTTCAACCCAGCTGAAGCAAAGAAAATTGGCGCTAGAAAGGCTGCTGTGAAGACTTCTAGCATCTGTCCAGCTTCATTGCTAAAGCGGCGGGATTGACCTGCCAAAATCCCCAGCACGAAAGCACCTAATGCTGCTTCTAGACCTAATGCGTGGGTAAGTGCTGCTGCTGAAAGCGAAAGAATTAGCACAACCGAGATACTAGCGGAGATTCCGCCAACGTAGTCATCAACCCACCGCAAAATCTGGTCTACGATGGTACGCCCAATTGTAAAGGCGATCGCTAGAAACAATATAGCCGCACTTACGGAGTGAAAAATTGTCCCAAAGTCAAACTTGCCGCTACTAGCTAAACCTGAAACCACAGAAAGTAAAATCCAGCCGATGGTGTCGTCAGTCATACCAGCTGCTAAGGTGACTTGACCAATGTCACGGCGAATCAGGTTTAAGTCCATGAGCACCTTAGCAATCACTGGTACTGCCGAAATACTCATTGCTGTGGCTATGAACAGACTAAATACCAGTCGCTTATCTGGGTCGGCTAAAAAATTATCAGGCAATAGCCACCCCAATCCAAATCCGGTGATAAACGGGACAATAATTCCGCCCAGTGAAATTAGCAGAGCCGTTTTACCCTTACGAAGAATCAGCTTCAGATCCGTCTCCAACCCAGTCACAATCAGCAAAAATAACACGCCTAACCAAGAAATCACCGAAAGTAAATTCGATTGTTCTTGACTTTTGGGAAAGATGTGAGCCTGTAAGTCTGGAAGCAGCAAACCAAATAGAGAAGGGCCAAGCAGCACACCTGCCAATAATTCCCCAACAACAGGCGGTAGGTTAATCCGGCGCATCAACTCACCTAATCCCCGTGCTACCAGAAGCAATAATGACAGTTGCACCAGTACCAACAGCAGTTCATGATGACCGAGAGGTTTAATTAAACCGTCACCTACTATTTTCTGTGCAGCGAGTACAGGCACTAACATTAGGGACAGGTTTTGCATATAAGCGTCCAAAGGTTGGATTACGAATTTTTAAAGGAGCTGCTTCAAGTAAATCTGAAAATATTTACTTCTACATCGGTCTATGAGGTTAAACTGTCAGACAATTTTGGATTTTAGACTTCTGCTCCTTTCGGCTTCTCTACCAGACGCTGCGCGTAGCTTGCTTCCCCGTAGGGGTACGCTCAAGGCAAGTCGCTCAGTCGAACGATTTTGGATTTTGGATGACCCCACGAATAAATCCGCAAATCTCAATACAGTTCAGTTAAGCATTTCTTTCTTGTCTCGGTGTTCTCTGCGCCTCTGTGGTAGCCTGCGGCAAGCCGCTTTGCGTCTACGATAAAAAAATTGACTTTGACAAAAGATTTTACCTTAATCCAAGCGTATTGCACTTGCTCTGTACCATCAAGGAATCATTGGTCAGGTTAGAACTAAAGCTTTGCTCATCAATTTATTTTCGAGCGCGAACAAAGAACTTTGTAGTGTCTTCCCAAAGACCTTGCTCAGTTGCTAATTTCTCAATTTCTGCTTTGTACTCAACTTGCAACTGATTTAATTGTTCTTCTGATAATTTTGACAACAACGGATTACCTTTAAAATTTATATTAATTACTGTCCCAGATAATCTGCTATCCCTAAGCTGGCGATAACGTCCTGATGGCTCAATCTTAATTTCGATATCTCTAAAACCTGCCTGATTGAGCAAATTTCGACATTTTTCTGGAGTCCCCAGTGGTTCAAGGATATGTGGTAGCGATTCGCCCAAAACTCTAGCGCAGATCCTCTGTTGAAGAGATGCCATAAAAGCAGTTTCGGGAGGACAGGTAAATGCTACATACCCTCCTGTTTTCAAGTAGCGATACCAGTTTTGCAAAGTAGCAAGAATATCAGGAAAAAGTACAAGTGCCTCACAGCAAAAGATAACATCAAAACTACTATCACTAAAGTTGAAATATTCTGCATCTGCCTCAATCAACTCAATGTTTTGTAATCTTGCTGCGGCAATCTTAAGTCTTGCTTGATGCAACATTCCAGGGGTCATATCAATCCCAATCACATAACCATCTGAACCAACTTTTTCAGATGCGGGTATCGCTACTAAACCTGTTCCAGTTGCCACATCAAGGATTTTCTGTCCCGAATTTAGTGGCACAAATTCAAGTAAGAGCTTGGCTTCTAGAGGATGGCGAGTACCTTCTTCATAGTCATAAGTCGTTCTACTACCATAAAATTCTCTTAGTTGCTGCTTATAGCTATCCTGATCAGTCATAACCAAATGTCAAATTTTCTCCACTTTATAGTAACTCTTGTTGTGATATTGAGTTGTTTGCTGCTGAACCCAACCCTGACAGTACAAGCTGCGTCTTCATCCACAACAGTTTACGAACAACGGATAATCCACAGTCCAGATGGTATCGGCAAATATTACATGGGGCGAGAAATTGCCAAAGTTATGGGATACACTGGCGCTGGCTGGCTAGAACGTCCAAGCCGAGAGGGAGAGGAACAGCCAAGTAAGGTAGTCAGTGTCCTCAATCTAAAACCTAATGATGTGGTGGCGGATATTGGTGCTGGTACAGGTTACTTGAGCTTTCGCATCGCGCCTTTATTAACAGCAGGTAAGGTGTTGGCTGTAGATGTTCAGCCAGAAATGTTGGAAATCATTGATTTGTTCAAAAAAGGGAAAAATATCACTAATGTTGAGCCTGTTTTAGCAACCCTTAGCGACCCCAACTTACCATCTGAAAGTGTCGATTTGGCGTTAATGGTGGATGCTTACCATGAACTTGAGTATCCCCAAGAAGTGATGCAAGGAATTGTCAAAGGACTTAAACCAGGTGGTCGGGTAGTGCTAGTTGAGTATCGAGGTGAAAATCCCTTTATTATGATTAAAGGTCTGCACAAGATGACTCAAAAGCAAGTCCGTAAAGAAATGCAAGCTGTTGGTTTAGTTTGGCGTGAAACTAAAAACTTGTTACCTCGACAGCATTTAATGGTGTTTGAGAAACCTGATTCTAGCGCTTCTCGTTTGTATGCAATATAATTTGACCTCTCTCCTAAAAGGAGAGAAGCTTTGAGGCTTACTCCCCAACGCTAGTAGGGAAGTGGGGATTAGGTCTGTATTGAACTCAACCCAGAAGGGCTATATAGCGATTATTTGACAAGATAAGGCTTGGGCAGTGGATCACAAGAAAAATATGCACTAAGCCATAATAAAGTAAGACTCTTTGCCAGAGCAGAAAATCATGGTCAACGTATCACTCAAGCAGCGAATTCCTCCTTTAGAAAATGGCGATCGCCTCACTCGCTACGAATTTGAACGGCGCTATCAAGCAATGCCCCGTCATCAAAAGGCAGAATTAATTGAAGGAGTTGTATACTTGGCATCCCCGTTACGCTTTGAAAGTCATGCTGAACCACATGGTCATACAATCACTTGGTTGGGAGTTTATGAAGCATCAACCCCTGGTGTGAGATTGGGAATTAAGCCAACAGTCCGCTTAGATCGAGACAATGAACCGCAACCTGATGGAGTGCTATTAATAACACCAAGATCTCAAGGACAATCTCGTTTAAGTCATGATGATTACATCGAAGGTGCGCCAGAACTCGTAATAGAGATAGCAGCTAGCAGTGTTGCTATTGATTTATATGACAAAAAAAAAGTTTATGGTCGCAATGGGGTAAAAGAATACATTATTTGGCAAATATTTGAAAACAAATTAGATTGGTTTCGCCTGCAACAAGGAGAATATGTCTCCTTAGAAGTGGAAGTAGATGGAATTATCAAAAGTGAAGTATTTCCTGGTTTGTGGTTATCAATGTCAGATTTACTTGCTGGGAATATGCAGCAAGTATTGGCTGTGTTGCAGTTGGGATTAAATTCACCAGAATATCAAATATTTGTGCAGCAGTTGTCTAGTCAGAATTCAGGAGTCAGAATTCAAGAGCCAGAATAGTTAAAGAATCAGGAAAATATTTGATGAATATTTGGGCATCAGTCTATTTTTTGGGGAATGAGACTGGCACTTTTAGTTGCGCTATCCCAAACAATCCAGCTTAGAGAATTATCTAAATCATCAGGGCTATTTGAAACTTTAAAATACAGATTTTCTGCGCCTTTCCTCTCAATAGCAAAGTCGGCATTTTGAGCATAAACGACTATAAAACCTTTGTCTCGCAAACAATACATTGCCCACGCTTTCAATGATTGCTTGTATGGTTCGTGGGGAATTGGTGGTTTTGTGATTGTGTCTTCAATTACTTTAAATATTTGCATGAGTTTGCCGATCATAGTAGATTAACTATTGGACTTTAAAAAATTGTTGCCACTTTTGGCATCGAGCATTTATCAATTCTGTGAAATACAGTAGGCTAGCACAGTTATGCTAGCCTAGCCTATGTTCTGTGCGGGCATTTTCAAACATTATTATCCCCAAATTTTTTTCAAACTGAGTGTAAAATCGGGTAAAACAGTTTCCCCGGAAAGAGTTTGAGGTGATTTTAAAATTTCTATATCTTGTCCGGGACGATAAATTTAAACTTCCTGTTTTTTTCGATTTATCAGCCAACCTAAACGACACCCATTTGACATATACTCATGCATTTTTTCTTAAACTTTTCTTAAAGTGTCAGATGGCGACATTATTTTAATTATAAAGTCAGGACATAAAGGAAGAAATTTTTCTCTTTGTTCTTTAGTCAAACTATCCCAACGATATTTTTCTACCCAAGAAACATCAGGAGAACGGTCAGCACCGTTTGGTGAAGTAAATCCAGTTGAAGAATCAAAAACTTCGCCTAGTTGCTTTTGTTCATTCCATGATGCTAATTGCAGAATTAAATTAACATTACTTTTTCCAGTTTCTCCTCCTGTTGGTGGCATTATGACTAATTCTCCTTGGACATTGCGTTCTAATTTTAAATCGGGGTTTTCTTCACACAGATGATAGAACTGCTCTCTTGTCAGTTTAATAATTGAATTAAGGTTTAATGTCAGTGCTGTCATAGAAGCATTTACCGTTTTTTGTTCGCTGACAAATAATTTTTAATGGACATCTGGATCGCAACGAATTTCAATCATAAAGCCATCTGGATCGTAAAAATACACTCCTCTACCAGTAGGACGAGTGACTGGGCCATGAGCGATCGCTATTTTATTTTCTCTGATCACTGTCACCGCGCGATCGAATAACTGCGGATCGATGTCAAAGGCGAGATGGTAGGCTCTGGTGAAAGTCTTTTCTGGGTCTGGATTTGGTGGTGTTAAATCTGGTTCCCCAAATAAATCCAAAATTGTCCCATCCGGGGTGATGAAGTTGGCTACTTTCCCAGATGCGACAAGTTTCACTAGGGTTGCGGGTACTTCGTCGCCTGTAAGTTCATGCAAACCCAGGATTGTGCCATAAAAGTAGCGCGAGGCTTGCATATCCTGGACGTTGAGGGCAATGTGATGTACTTTACGCAGATTTCCTGGCGCAAGGAGACTGTTTACGGATTGGGTACTAGATAGCATAGTAGAACAAAATCTCTTTACTAGGATAGAAGTTCAACTTTTTCTTAAAGTTTATTATGAATAATAAAAATCTATCATGCCATTTGATTATTCTTTAGACTTTAAAAATATCGATTTTCGCCAACATCCCGAACTTTATCGTGTTGGAAAGGGTGAGCAGGGTGTACTTTTGGTTGAACCATACAAATCGGAAATTCTTCCCTACTGGCGGTTTAAAACTCCTGATATTGCTAGAGAGTCGAGTGAAAAAATATACGAGATTTTTCTTGCATATCTAGAAGAAGATGATTTTGTCGGCGCAGATATGGCAAGGAAGTTTATCCAAATGGGCTATACACGCTCTCGCCGTTATGCTAATCATAAAAGTGGCAGGAAATATAAACAAAATTCGGAAACTTCAGATTCCAAAAAAGAGATTCTTCCTTATGAAGTAGACCCAGTTAAAGCCGAGTCAGCAGCAATATTTAAAGCCAAGTGGGTAGAAGCAAAGACAAATGAGAAATATCAAGACCTTTTAGCCAAACATAAACAGATGTATGAGAGCATCTCACCTTTACAAATAAATATACCTGGTGATTAGAAATCGCCGCTACACAATCTTTCCTCCGCCTGCGCGGACTCAGGAATTTGAAACCCACCTCCGTGGGTTTTGTCTGTATAGCCCATTGCTGTGTTGTGGCGTACTGCGTCTAAACCACAAAGCAAAACACCCTAGCTACTAGAGGCAGCATCGGGCGTTAGGGCGAGTCCAATGGGGTAATTGGGCGTTATAGGTCTTTATCTGGGATTCCAGAATCGTTTAGCGCCTCTTTCAACTTATTGTCAGTCTGTCTTTTATTATAAGTTCGTAACGAATTGAGCGACCTACTAGTAAGGCTTTACAAGATTTAATAACGCTACGAACTTATGAAATCCTGTACTTAGTTTGATTGTTTGCTAATAGATATTTGACCTCCATTACTGCAAGAAGTACCAGAATAGTCGTAAATACTTACTAAATATCCTTGAGTTAGTGCAGTTAATGCAGCTTGATAGCCACGTGAGTGAATATCGCGATTGAGTACTGCTGATGCAGGGAAGATTACTATCTGATTGATACAAGGACCGATTCCACCGCTTACACCAACAGCATAATTATCGCCATTAGATGAAGTATTTTGAACAGTTGTGATCTATGCGTTTTTAACTAAATAGTCAGCTTTAGCAACGCCAACTCCAGTAGTTAAAAAGATACCAGATGGAAAAACAAGTGTTAGTGTACCGATGAACAAACGTTTAATAACTGTCAACATTTTATTAATCTCCAGGCTATTTTTCTGTTGTGCATATTACAGACTAACGAAGTACTCATTATTACTTAAAGTAACGGATATAGTGAGTAATTCAAGCTTCTACTGTGTTGCTTAGATGGCAACAAGTCAACAATGATAGTTATATCATAAGTAAGTTGGCACAATAAAACCAAGGTATATTAATTTTTGTAAAACCATGGAACGATTCATTTATAAGCTTTTTGCTGACTTTATACTTTGTTATATAGGTTCATTTTTTAACGCCGACTTACTTATAGGCATTGAGAGTATTAGCGATCGCATCTGGCAGTGTGATATTGAAGGATTGCATAAGCTGGTTATATTGTCACCAATTTAAGATTAACGCGATCGCATTTCCCCTCAGCAATCCAACATAAATCATAATTATGTAACAATAGACTTATCCGGAAATGAGAACTTTATTTGGCTGAAACCTAGCTCTGGAGAGGGTTTTAGAGGTTCCTGTTTTATATAAGCTAAAAAGCCAGCTATGTAAGGGTTTCAGCTATTTTGAGGTTTATTTGTGGATAAGTCTAATAGCTGTAGTGTCGTCGAGGCGATCGCCTGCTTCGAGATAATCAACCAATGTTTGTACTGGTACGCGAGTTCCATAGAAAACTGGTGTACCAGAAAGGATGTCGGGAGAACTCTGTATTAGTTGAGGTTCCATATCGCATCTGGCAGTGTGATATTGAGGGATTGCATAAGCTGGTTACATTGTCGCCAATTAATTTAAGAGTAATGCGATCGCATTTCCCTTTATTCACCCATTGAAACTTGACTGCGGTCAAACAACCACCGATCGCCGACTATCTCCTCTAGACGTTGATTGAGTCGGGGGAGGAAATATTCTGGATCATTTAGCCGTTGCTGAACAAACCAATTATCAAATGCTTCCTGTGTCTCAATTCCTTGGGCACTTGCCGCCCCTGATATCATCTCGAAACTACGCTCTTGAAGTTCCTCTAACTGGGGATGACCTTCACTTTGGTAGTTGCAAAAGAACATAGCCGTTGTTCCTAATAAAACTTCTAGTTCATCGTTTTTAGGGACTGCATTATATAAAAAAACACGGATTAACTGAATAGTGTTGGCTAAGGGGGTTTGAATCCTCAGCGTCAGCCAGATTGCTTGAGCCAGGTAAACCAAACCGTTGCTTTTATCTGCTACGCCTAAATTACCCAGAACTGTCACTAAATGAGCATAGGCACGAACCTGTACTAGTGCCAAAGCAGCTTGCAGATTTAGCTCTAACTGCCTAGCTTTATCTCCAGTTTTACCTGCAAGAGAAGCCATGTTGTTAAGGGTAGTGGCTTTACCTTGAACATCGCCAATTTGCTCCTTTATTTCCAAACATTGCTCGTAGAGTGCGATTGCTCTAGCAATGTCCCCTTGTTGATCGCTCACCCATCCCATATTGCTCAGGGTAGTGGCTTTGTTTTGGACATCGCCAATCTGCTCAAATATTTCCAAGGATTGCTCCCAGAGTGCGATCGCTCTAGGGATGTCCCCTTGTTGGACGATTACCTCAGCCATGTTGTTGAGGGTAATGGCTTTGCCTTTGACATCGCCAATCTGCTCCTTTATTTCTAAAGATTGCTCGTAGAGTGCGATTGCTCTAGGGATGTCACCTTGTTGGGCGATGATTACCTGAGCCATATTGTTGAGGGTAGCGGCTTTACCTTTGACATCGCCAATCTGCTCAAATATTTCCATGTTTTGCTCCCAGAGTGCGATCGCTCTAGCAATGTCCGCTTGTTGGAAGATTACCTGAGCCATGCAGCCCACAATAGCGGCTTTACCTTGGATATCACCAATCTGCTCAAATATTTCCAAGGATTGCTCCCAGAGTGCTATCGCTCTAGGGATGTCCCCTTGTTGGGAGATTACCTGTCCCATGTTGCTCAGGGTAGTGGCTTTGCCTTGGACATCACCAATCTGCTCAAATATTTCCAAGGATTGCTCCCAGAGTGCGATCGCTCTAGGTATGTCTCCTTGTTGGGCGATTACCTGAGCCATGTTGTTGAGGGTAACGGCTTTACCTTGGATGTCACCAATCTGCTCAGATATTTCCAAGGATTGATCGTAGAGTGCGATTGCTCTAGCTATGTCTCCTTGGTCGATAATTACCGTTGCCATGTTGTTGAGGGTATTGGCTTTACCTTTGACATCGCCAATCTGCTCAAATATTTCCAAGTTTTGCTCCCAGAGTGCGATCGCTCTAGGTATGTCTCCTTGTTGGGCGATTACCAGAGCCATGTTGTTGAGGGTAGTGGCTTTACCTCTGACATCGCCAATCTGCGATTTTTTGTTCTCAGCGCTGTCACCAGTTGGTTAATGGGGCGCGTATCCCGATACATCCGCAACAGATGCCAGTCGGTGCATTCTTCGTCAATCATCTCCTGCTGCGCCGCTTTGACTGCTTCTTCAACTGTTGCCCCCGTCGCCAAAGCTTGATAAAGTGCCTGTGCCGCTACAATACCCGTGCGGTCATACACCGGACGCGCCCAGCCTAAAACTATACCTGCCCCTGCCTTTACCAATGCCTGCGCCATTGAGGGTACTGTCCCCTTATTAGAAACCTGTCCCGTATGACAACCAGAAAGAAAAGTTACACGCGGCCAGCGTCCGCGAAAGGCTTTAGCTAAATCATTGACGGTAGTCAGTTGCAAATTCCCCACCTCATCTTCAGTGATGAAGCAGGGGGTATTGTCTGCTAACGTTGCACCTATTGGCAGCAAAGAGCCGTAATCTTTTTTGGTGTAAATTATCCCGTGTCCCGTGAGGTGAAAGACATCAAAATAGTCTTCTGGGTAGGATTTCACCAAATTGGCTAACTCCGCAACCGAGCCGCTTTCCTCGACAATCAACGCCAAAGGCTGATCTTTAGTTGCTTGCAAAATGTTCGCTTCTTCCTGCTCAAACCCTAATGGTGGAACTCTGGGATCTTCAGGAGAAGTCGCCATGAACAGCAACCGCAATGGGCGATTTTGCACGCCAATCAGTGGGGTTTGACGCTGCACAGAACGTACTGGTAAGACGGAAAGATTCTGACGTTCGATTAAAAACCCTGCACCATCATGTAGCAATTCCCAAGGTAGATGTGCCAATCCCAACGCTACCCGTTCTGTTTCCGGGTTCAATCCCTTTGCTTCACTGGTTTTAATCAAATCTAGAAGAATCGTTTGCTCATCCGCCTCATCCAGCGACTTTCTCAGCCATCCTTCTTTACCATCCAGCCATTGATAAAGTTGCCGTCCTAACTGGGTGAGATAGGGTAGATGATCTTTCTGTTGAGCATAGTAATTTTGCTCACACAAATCAATCAGCGCTGCCAACTCTGCTTTATCCAAGCGACGTGAAACATTCTGAAAGCGCAGTTCAAAAGTTTGCTGTTGACTGAGGGCGAAGGCAAAGTTTAGGGGCATGGCTTGCAGGGGTAGTTTCTACAATAGACTTATCCACAAATAAACCTCAAAATAGCTGAAACCCTTACATAGCTGGCTTTTTAGCTTATATAAAACAGGAACCTCTAAAACCCTCTCCAGAGCTAGGTTTCAGCCAAATAAAGTTCTCATTTCCGGATAAGTCTAATAACCTTCACCGTATTATCACCCAATTCCTCAAGCCTTAACTATCATCGCCGATATTCGTCGCCACAATCGCCGATTAGCTGATATAAATCGCGTGATTGGCGAGATACTGCATTGATGCGATCGCGATCGTCACCATCTAAACTAAAACTAAAGATTTTGGCGTTATCTTCAATATGTTCAGATACACCAAGCCTTGCACCAACTATCACACCTCCCACAGTTGGCTGATCTAAAATGTAACGCACTGCTACATTAGAAATACTTACCCCATGCTTATTAGCAATTTCCTTCAGGATAGCCAGCAACTCTTGAAATAATTGCCAACCACCCCAACCATCGATCATATTTTTATATTTTTTCAAACTTGCTGTAGACAGATCAAATCCTCGCGGTTCCGGTTTGCCCAAATAGTTTTCTGATAACAAACCGCCGCACACTGTACCGTAAGTAAAAAGCTTTATGTCATGCTGTTGACAAAACTCCACCATATTAACTTCGGGACGGCGGTCAACAAGGGAAAATTGCACTTGGTTAGAAACAATTTTGATGCCTGCTTCGGTAATAATCTTCAAGTGTTCCGTGTCAAAATTAGTTAAACCTAGATGCTTAATTTTACCCTCAGTCTGAAGTTCCGCCATATATTTGAGGGCATCGAGGTAATTTTTATCCTGATATTCCCACCAATGAAATTGCATCAAATCTAACGATTGCACATTCATTCTTCTCAGGGAAATATCAATATTTTCCTCAACCAGTTTTTTCGTCATTTTACCTGGACGAGGCACCCATTTTGTAAAAGCTTGTACCTGAGATAAAGCATCTTTTCCACGAGTATCAATTAGTTCGCAGCGAAACTCGCCAATAAAATCTTCTGCGGGGCCATAATGGTCTGCTAAATCCCAAGTAGTAAAGCCTGCATCTAAATATTTGAACATAGTCTCAATGGCGGCATTGGGATTTATCTGTCCGTGTCCGCCGGAGACTTGCCACATACCATTTAATATGCGGCAGATGTTTAAATCGGGAGTAAGTTGGAGACGGCTAGCTGCGGGTAAGTTCATTTTCAAGTTTAGGAGTTGGGAGTGGGGAGAGACGCGATTAATCGCGTCTGTACAGAAGTGAGAAGAGTAGTTTTTTCACTCAACCTCTCTCGATTTTGACATATGCTTGCAGGCATAAGTGTCCGAACCAATACTACAGAGATTCAAAGTCAGTTGTAAATCCAGTAAAATTTGCACAATCTTCTTGAAAGGCTTCTGCATCACTAACATCCTCGATTTTATAGGACATGATGCGGGTACCATCTGGCATTTTTTTGGAACCAATCAATTCACCTTGATATTTCTCTGCGATCACTTTAAATTCAGTACCATAACGCTTCCAGGCATCGCTTGAACAAGTAATATTTACTCGCCACATATTTCACTCCCAATGACTACCACTAAATCTTGATCATCTCATAAATAGGCAACATATTACACATCACCTCTTTGGGGCTGTAATTTTCTATCTAAAGGAAGTGCCTAGCCCAATCAGACTACGCCATAATATGGGTGTACGAACATTTCTAGAAACTTTTATCCATCCAAATTAGTTAAATCCCAAGAGTTGAAAATGCCTAACAATATCAAACAACAAATTCAAGCCGATTTGCAACAAGCAAAAGAAACCGGACAATTAAGAACTGAGCGGGTTCGAGAAATTGTGAAATCCGCAGTTTCTCAAGTAGCTTCTGAGTTGAAACAAGGTTCTAGTGAACTTCGTAGCCTAGTTAGAGATGCAGTTTCTGCTGTAGTTGAAAACTTCCAAGAAAAAGGTAGCGAACTCAAAGATGAAGTGACAGCTTCCATTGAAGGAGCGTTGGAAGGAATTAATAGTCAAAGACACGAAAACATTGCTAAAACTCAGACAGATATCAAGCGGCTACAGGCTCAACTGGATGGTGCAGAAGAACAACTCCAACAAGAGGTTGATGTAATCTTGGCTGAGATTGAAGAGACGGGTAAGGAAAAACCTGCTAGTACCAAAACTGCAATTGATTCTGCTGTCAATGCTATTAAAGGTAGTGAAGAAATAGGATTGTTAAAGAAGCGTTACGCTCAACTGCAAGCGCAGCTAGCCATTGTCCGAGCTAACTTAGCTGCACGTCATGGCGGACGTTCTCTGGAGGTTAAAGATTATCTAGACGAGGCTAAACACTGGTATGATAAAGCTCGTCCTCAAGCAGAATCTGTAGCTGCACAGGTAGGAGACAAGCGATCGCAGCTAGAAGATAAACTGGGTGAAGCTGGTACATCTTTAGCGAGAAAAGAGCACCAAATCAAACAAACTTTAAGGGAGTTACTCTTAACGGCGGCTGACTTGTTCAAAGATAAGGAACCTGCTGATAAAGAGCGGGAAACTATTCATAAATAGACTGTTTTGGTGTTGATTTAGCTCAGTAAATTTTAATTAGGGTGCGTTACGGCTAAAGCCGTAACGCATCGCTGTATAAGAGACTGATAAATAAAAAAATACTTAACTACTAATTGTGGGGTGGGCATCTCAGTGAAAGCAAATATACTAGATGAGAAACAACACTCTTGCTCCCTCTCCGAACCCACGCAGAGGGTTGGGGTGAGGTTTTACAAGGCTTTTATCCGAAAGTGAGATACTACCATGCCCACCCGACAAAATTGGATAATTTATTTGTTGTAAATCCTTAAGATGGTGCGTTAGACGTTTTCCATAAATGTTTTTCTTTACAAATACAAAGTATGCACCTAATACAACGGCAGATTCCAATCAAATAGGGTGCGTTACGGTGTTCCAGCTAACGAACCCTATTTGATTGGAAATGCTTAAAATTAATCTTGCGTATTAGTAAATACGTCCCCCTTCATTAAGTTGTTCTTCATGCTTGGCAATAACCCAAATTGCATGAATACTACCGGGTAGCCAACCTAGAACTGTAAGCAAAATGTTAATAAACAAAGTTGGGCCAACTCCAACTGTCAGGAAAACGCCTAAAGGAGGCACTAACAAACCGAGAAGAAAACGAACTAATTTCATGATGTTACAACTTTTTGATTTTGTTTAATTTGAAGATGCCGAATGAGGAAATCCACCTTCGGATATTTTATTTGGAGTAGAGACGTGATAAGCAAGATTGGTATTTCTACTCCTTCTAATACTTATCTTGAAGGTAATTCACCTTGGCTTTTTACATTACCACTGCCGGTTAAAAGGTTTCTTTCAACAAAGTAGTTGTTAATGAAGGTGTTAGCAAAAGATAAAATTACTGGCCCGAGAAGAAAACCAATAATTCCGTGAACTGAGAACCCAGGAATTAGGACTGATGCTAACCAGAAACAAAAACCGTTGACGATCAGCGAAAATCCTCCAAACGTGACAAAGTTAAGTGGTAAAGAAAGAGTAGAGAGAACTGGTTTAAATGAACCGTTTATTAAACCAACTACTAACCCGGCAATCAAGGCGGCTGGAAAATTAGCAATATTAACGCCTGGAACAACTAAATCAACAATCAACAGGCTCAAAGCTGTAGCTAGCGCGGTTAATAATGGAGTCAACATTGTTTTTACCTAATAACTAAAGATTTTTCGTTTGAAACTTCTTATCTAATCTTTAACTATCTGCTACGTTTTAACCTCTCTTGCAAGATAGAATTTACTTCTACCATTAGGTCTATCATTGAGAAAACTATAGCGGTTATAATATACATGCAATAGAAAGTAGGGACGCACAGCTAGCTATGCGTCCCTACTCTATTTGACTAATTGCAAAACTCCCAAGTGCCGTGATGCAGTGTTTTTAAGGCTGCGTTAAATTTGTTTAACGCAGCCGATAAATTTAAGATTAATTTAATGTCATAGTCCAACAATCACTCAGATTTTCCAGAATCAGGCTTATAGTAAAGGGCTGATTTATACAAGACTTGTTCTTGATGGGTTTCTAAAGTGCAATTAGACAAGGGGTAAGTTACACAAGTAACAACATAACCAGCCTGTATTTCACTTGGACGTAGAAATTTTTGCTCATTTTGATCAACTTCACCGCTAATGAGTTTGGCAATACAGGCAGAACATTCGCCTTGTTTACACCCAGATGGGAGGCGGATACGAGCATCTTCCGCCATATCCAGAATATATTGATCATCTGGCACTGGAATGGTGCAATCTAACCCAAGACTAGGATTGATGAATCGAACTTGATAAACTGCCATCTGCTGTTTCTAATTTGAGAGTCACATTTTGTTATTTTCTGGCGTGTTTGGATCTGGGACAAGAAGATTGACCAAATACTTTTATCCCTAGTTGAGCGGATCAAAACGCTGCAAGATGAGAGCTATGAACACCACTGGCAAACCTACACCTATAGAAATGAGAGCTTGGGTAAATGTCAAAGGTGTGGTGTCAAACACTTGATTCATCATGCTCCACTGACTGAACAGACATTGTAAAATCACCACAACTACAATTCCGATCGCAGGTGCATAGGCTACAGGTGTGCGTTTACCTTGGATTCTCACGACTAGAGATGGTAAAAACTGGCTAATGCTTAACAGGTAAAAGACTTCTGCCGCCACCAGCCCATTAATTGCCATCGTTCGCGCCAATGGTTCATTGCCTGTAGTTTGAAGTACCGATTGAAACATCCCAAAAATTACCAGCCAATTGAAGAGGGAAATCGCGATGATACGCTGGAGTAACCCACCCGATAAAAGTCTTTCTCTGGGGTTGCGTGGTGGTTGTTGCATCACCTGTCCAGATTTTGGCTCAAAGGCGAGGGGAGCAATCAAGGCTATAGAACTGACCATGTTGAGCCAGAGAATTTGGATTGGTAAGATGGGAAGCACGGTTGCCAGGAAAATGGCAATCAAAATCGTCATAGATTCGCCTACGTTGATCGGCAGCAAGAAGGCGATCGCTTTTCGCAAGTTGCGGTAAACACCTCGTCCTTCCTCCACAGCGGCTTCTATTGAGGCGAAATTATCGTCAGTGAGAAGCATATCTGCGGATTCTTTGGCAACCTCTGCCCCGGCTATGCCCATCGCTACACCAATGTCTGCCTGTTTGAGAGCTGGAGCATCATTTACACCATCTCCAGTCATAGCAACAATTTCACCCTGAAACTGCAACGCTTTCACCAGATACAACTTTTGTTCTGGGGCAACTCGTGCAAATACCATACCTTGTTCAGCCGCTTGGGCGAATTCTTTTTCATCCATCTGAGCTAATTGCTGTCCGGTGAATACCTGTGCTTCAGTGGAGCAAATTCCCATTTGGCGGGCGATCGCAGCTGCTGTGAGCGCATGATCCCCAGTGATCATTTTTACCTGAATCCCGGCAGATTGACAGGCTTTGACTGCGGCGATCGCTTCCTCACGGGGCGGATCGATTATGCCCTGAAGTCCCAGAAACACTAGTCCTTGATCGATATCATTGCGATCCAAGGAGCGCTTAGTCGCAACTTCTTTAGTGGCGAAAGCTAGCACTCGTAACCCCTGGTTTGCCATGCCAGCAACTTCCTGTTCCACTGTGGCAGGATTGAGACGAGCAAGTTGTCCTTGAGCATCGAGCAGGCGATCGCATCGTTGGAGAATTGCCTCCACAGAACCTTTGAGATAAATCACATTCAGCCCTGCCTTTGCATCCAATTCATGCAAAGTCGCCATGTATTGGAATTGAGACTCAAAGGGAATGGTGTCTATTCTGGGTAATTCTTGCTCTAGATTCTCTTGTGTCAATCCCGCTTTATTGCCAGCCGTAATCAATGCTCCCTCGGTTGGGGTTCCGACTAAGTTCCACTGTCCATCTCCCCATTCGATGTGAGAATCATTGCAGAGCAATCCTGCTTCCAGGGATTCCCAAAGAGCAACATGTGCATCTGCATTAAAATCAACGGGCTGTCGATTCAGTAGGATTTCACCATCTGGGGCATAACCAATACCACTGACGGTGTAGTTTTGCTCACCCGCATAAATCTTTTGAACCGTCATCTGATTCTCAGTTAAAGTCCCAGTTTTGTCAGAGCAGATAACGGTAGTACTTCCCAAGGTTTCCACAGCAGGTAGCTTACGAATAATTGCCTTACGTTGTGCCATCCGGGAAACTCCGATCGCCAAAGTGACGGTAACAATTGCAGGCAATCCTTCTGGAATCGCGCTGACGATCAGAGCTACACTCGCTTTGAAAACATCAATCCAAGATTCACCCTGTCCTAATCCGACTGCAAATGTCAGGGCAGCCAAACCTAAAATCACATACAACAAGCTTTTGCTAAACTTGTCAATATTTCGTGTTAGCGGTGTTTTCAGATTTGTGCTGCTTTCAATTAACTGCGAGATCCGACCGATTTCGGTGGCATCTGCGATCGCGACTACAATCCCTTCTGCCTGTCCAAAGCTGACGAAACTTCCTGCATACACCATATTGCTTCGTTCGGCTAACGGTGTTTCGATAGCCAGCGATGCCCTTGCTTTCTCGACCGGAACGGATTCGCCTGTTAAGGCAGACTCGTCAATTTGCAAGCCACGCACACTTAATAGCCGCAGATCCGCAGGCACTTTATCCCCAGATGCCAGCAGTACCAAATCACCAGGAACAAGTTCAGTCGAAGCCAAACGGGTTTTTTGACCATCGCGAATCACAGTTGCTTCGGTATTGACGGCTTTGGATAGAGCAGCGATCGCACCTTCTGCTTTAGATTCTTGAATGTAGCCAATGATGACATTAATCAGGGTGACAGCAAAAATTACTCCCGCATCGATCCAATCTCGCAGCAGCAGTGTCACCACTCCCGCCGTCAGCAAAATATATAGTAGTGGTTGATTAAATTGCTCTAAAAATCGTAGCCAAGGACTTTTTCCACTTTTACTAGTCAGTTGATTTGCACCCATCTGCTGGTGTCGCATGGTAGCTTCTTCATTGGTCAAACCTGCTTCGGGATGGCTGGCTAAGGTTTGCACAACCTTTTGTTCACCCAGAGTATGCCATTCATAGTTGAGTAAATCTTTTGTTGTCTGGGCAAAAGTATTTGTAGCGATCGTATTTGCTGTCATCTCAGTCTCCAAAAACTAATTCCTAATACTTCGGCTACGCTCAGTACAAGTTCGTAATTAAGACTCATCAGATTTAATAGGGATTTCTCTGTTTGAATCTGTACTTTTCTTTTTTCAAATTGGTGTTATTACGAGAATCTTTTGCTAAGTTCATAAATATGCCATTCCCGCACACCCCAATAACTGAGAATCGATTCTGCTTGCCAGATTTCATCTGTTGTTCCCTCTACCTTCACCAAAAATTCTTCTTGGCAGGTGGTTGGCTCACAGAGTCTAGCTTGCCTTTCGGGAGCAAACCAACCTTGAAACGCGCCATACACACTGCCAAAAATCGCACTTGCTCCACCCGCCAGCAGTGTACCCAGCACAGATTCAACCGCTAATGCCGGCCCAAAACCGGGAATAACTAATACACCAAGTCCGGCTGTGAGTGCCAGGAAGCCTCCGGCTGTTCCTCCTGTAATTGCGCCTGCTTTGGCACCTGCGATCGGAGTTATGGTATGTTTACCCCCATTAGCATCCTCGTGCAACTTTTGATCTTCAGAGTCTAAAGTGAACACAGAAATTTTATGCATAGGAAAGTCAATCGCTCTGAGTTCATCAAGCACCTGTGTTGCAGCCTGACGGGTAGAAATGATACCGATTGAATTTTTAACTTGACTGAAATTCATCACAACATCTCCTATAAAAATCAGTAAGTTTAAAACGAAGCTTTATTAATCTCCAAATAGGAAAAAACTATAGTTTTCTAGTGTGAGCATGAACCGTATTAGTTCGGCTATTCGTTTTAAACCTCAGTTGGTTAGTTTCGTTTCTCTGCTTCTTTTCCAGGATTGCTGATGAATGTGAACGAAAAGTGAATAAATCGTTTATCGTACTTAATTTCACTTTTAAATCACATTTGTCTCTCAAGCTAAAAGACAACACAAGTGAATGAAGTAATTGATTATTGGAGCTGGATATGAGCTTTAAGAATATTTTGGTGGCAGTCGATGATTCACCTGCTACTGCAACAGTGTTTGCAAAAGCGCTAAAGTTAGCCCAAAGAGATGCTGCTCAGTTAATGATTAGTCACAGCATTGAGCTAGCAGCTTCTAGTCAACTGACTGTGAACTTAGTAGACCTGGGAATAGAAACACGACAGGCACAAAGTTTACTCCGGTTGTACTATCAGAAAGCGAAAACACAAGGCATTATGGCAGAATCCAGTTAGGGACTTCCAAATAAAAAAATATACAACTATTTATTGTGGGGTGGGCATCTTGCCCGCCCGTAATCATGGGCGGGCAAGATGCCCACCCCACAAGATGGGATAATTTATTTCTTGGAAATCCCTTATCAAACAGGAGATCCTGGGACTAATATCTGTGTTCCTTCACAACTGTCTACCAACCGCCAGAATTTTGCTGTTCAAACGTGAGTTTTCCACGAATAGTATTGATTATGCTTTACAAGAAACAATCTAGTTTCCTCGTAGTTCACCAAAGAAATTTTGCGGGGTTTATTTTATGGTAGGAAAATCAAGTTCTTTTCTCCCCCTGCTTCCCCTGCTTTATCTACCTACCTTCACCCGTAATTTTTGGGTTGGTCGAGTACTAGGACAACAATATATTGGGTTATTTTTAGCAGGAATAACCGTTTTAATTCTGGTTTTCCTATCAACTCATACCCATGAAAATCTACACTGAAATCGAAATTCAAGCATCCGATAAGCAGGTCTGGAACTTACTCACTGATTTTGCCAGTTTTCCACATTGGAATCTGTTTATTCGTCAAATTAGTGGCTCGCTGAGTGAAGGGGCACAGCTAACCGTTCACTTTCAGCCTCCAGGTACAGATATTATGACCTTTCGACCGACTGTGATTACGGTAGAACCTAATCGCAAATTGCGCTGGTTAGGGCATTTTTTGAGCCCAGGACTATTTGACGGTGAACATAGCTTTATCATTGAACCATTAGCAAGCGATATCTACGACGGGCTACGCCTACGCGTCCGCTTCATTCAGCAAGCATCTTTCCAGGGCTTACTAGTACCTCTGCTGGCTCGTCGATTAAATATTGATGTTCGCCAAGGGTTTGAAGCGATGAACCAAACATTGAAAACCAAGGCAGAACGCATTAATCAAACTACGACTACTTCATTAAATGCACAAGTCTAGCCTGAATCCCCAAATTATGAAAGATTTGATGGGGCGTACTAATAATTAATCAGGGATTTGCTTATAAAATTGGGCGCAAGTAAGAAACAAAAATAAGCAAGGTAACTTCTAAGTTGCTCTCAAGCCTTAACTTGGCAATCTGGAGATAAAAAATTTAGAACTGGTGAATTAGGGTACGCAGGGCAAAGTCTTGGAAGTTTTTGACAACAATGAAGCATATATAGGAAGGCAAATGAAGATTATATTTGCGATGCTTGCGGCGGTACTCTTCGAGAACCCCTTCGGGGAATGCAAAGCGACCATCGCGCTAAATCGCTTTTTCAAGTCAACTGCTAGCATCACCTGTTGAGAGTTGACAGCAGGGCAGGGAGTGAGATACATAGTTGCCTAGAACATCAATAAAGCGATGTCTGGCGACAAGCCGCTTCTCTACGAGACGCTCCGCGAATGCGTCTACGCACTGATGGTTGATTAGTTTGCAGTCGTTATCTGAAATCATCAGTCATTACTGAACGGGTATATAACCAAGCTCACTATCTTTGCATTTCCCCCTGTTGCATACAGCTTGAACTCTTTATTGGCTGAATTAGGAAAGAATAAACTACTTAACACTACTCGTCCATCGCCCGCAAACACTTCTACCGAACTTCGATCCACGAGAATCCGAAGTTTTAAGAGGCTATTATTCGTGCCACGTGTCACAACAGGCACCTGAGTGATCTGCGAGCTTTCATTGGGTTGGGCATTCCTGAAGTTTGATACGAGTCTCTGAATTGTGGATGCTGCAAAAGGAAGAGAGACAGACAACCATTTACCGATAAACCCAGACTCTTGTTGTTTTAATTCTGAAGTCGATCCACCCGCTTCAGAAGCAGAGCGCGTTAGTGATAACTCTCCTTTGTCGGAACCAGTACGTCGCCATGCCAACACCATTCCTTGCCCTGTATTACCCGCTCGAAGATGAATCTTGATTTCAGAGTTCACTTTGGGCAAACCAGCAACATCAATTGCTAGGTCAGCATCGAATGCAGTGGAACGAAAATTCTTCAACTCCTCTGGTGTCCTGTTAGTCAAGGGTTTATCCCGCAGCCGAGTCACACGCCCAAGTGCAGAATTTCTCAGAAGCGCTAGTTCTTGAACCGGAGTTTGAGTCAACCAATAGGTGTCAGAATCTCTCATCAACCCCAGGTCTCGCGGAATGCTCAATTGTCCTCGCCACGGCGTTGTTGGAGTTTGGTGGGCGTAATGCCAATTATTTTGCCAGCCAGCCAGGATGCGTCGTCCTGGAGTGCCAGACCAGGTTTGAGGCGCATAAAAATCTGAGCCAAAATCTATAGGTCGAGGCTGTGACTCCTGCTTGAACTGCTTCCCATCAAATTCGCCGACGATATAGAAGCTACGTGACGTAAATTTTCGGGATCTTTCACAGTCCTTTTTGAGTTTGGGGTCAGTGAGCGGCATTTCAGTACTGTCTCGAAGACCCTGGCATACCACAGGCGGAAGGAAACCTTCGCTGTAGGTCAGTATCCACTTGGTCTGGTTCGTCCCCGAATTGCTGATCGGTAACTCAAACAAATCTGGGGTTTCGACGAAAGGACCTAAAGTGGTGAAGCTGCTGTAGAGGGGGATAGAAGAAAGGAGGTGCCATTGTCTCAGATTCGCAGACCCGTAAAGCTCGGCTTTATCTCCAACCGCTAACACCATAATCCAGCGTCCCTTATAGGGGAATACCTTCGGATCTCGAAAATCTGGCTTAGGAGGTGTCAAGTTAGGCAACACACTCTCCGGTGCTTTAAAGGACTCGCCTCCATTGCAGCTAGCCGCAAGCCACTGATCCTGGAGTGAGATAATAGCAGTGTTCTTGGTGAATATAGAAGCAACACAAAGGTTTGAGCAGTCGCAGGGGAGCTGTCTTGCTGCCTCACCACTAACAGTCACCGCAGACCCCGAGAAAGGAGACCAGACTTGATTCTGATCATCGCTACTTGGAAGGAGATCCATTGACGGACTGAACATCGCGTCTCTGCGCTGAGACCAGTGAACCAGATCGGTGCTAACTGCATGTCCCCAGTTTAGTTGACCATTAAGATCCCGGGAGAATGGAATTGCCTGATAATAGAGATGGTATGTCCCGTTTACGTAGACAAGACCGTTCGGATCATTCATCCATCCCCATGAAGGAGCAAAATGAAAGAAAGGTCTCCATGAACTGTTAGGATATTCCTGCACATTCAGCCGAACCGTTTCAGAACCTCCCTTGGAGTAATAAAGGTTTGGGGCTATTTTAACCGTCAGGTTAAAGTTCTGATCTTTAGGGACATCGAGGGGAACAGCAACTTCCAGTAAAATCTGCCCTTTTGCTCTGCCCTGTGCAAGTCCTTTCTTACTGAGAAGCCTGACACTAATCCGTGCATCCGAGGAAGCGACCGAAGTCGCAAAATCGATCCCATCTCCGACCACAGTAATACGGCGTGTTTCACCCTGATGAACACTACCACCTCCAACAACCTTTTCGATCGCAGACCGAGCAGGAACGGGAAAAATCAACAAAGCCGCGGTCGCATAGAGTACAGAAACAGTACGCACCTTCATCGCTCTTCTCCAAAGAATATCCCTGCAATTCCAGCTGAAACTTCACCACTTTGACGCAAGTAAGTGGATGCATTACATATATATTAAATTTTCATGGTAAGCATTTAATGGAGTAAACAAAAAATAACACTTTTCCGCTTTCCATGACGCTCCATTCATGCAAGAACATTACTATTAGCGTTTTTTCAAGTCAACTGCTAGCATCACCTGTTGAGAGTTGCTAGCAGGGCAGAAAGTGAGATACATAGTCGCCCAATACGGTTCGGTTAAGACCAAAAAGCCTGTAAACTTAGCTTTGTCTTCAGTGTGCGTTCGGTAATAATGCAACGGTGGCGAATTCTCACTGATATCCCTTGTCATCGAATTAAGTACAGTGCTTAAAGCCTTAGAAACCACCACAATTCCATCTGATGTGATTAGAACAAGCGATTGCTAAAGCAAAAGCAGGTGAAGAGCGAAAACGTGCTTTACCATCTCACTTAGTGGTGAGGTATTGGGCAGTAGGTGTTGACATTCTTTCTACCCGCTGAACGGTTACGTTTCTACTGAGGTGACAAAAATGCTGCTTAAGTTAGGTATTCTGTCACTTAGGTTGGGATTTGCAGCTCATTGGTTTGCAGTTTGGTTTGGCATCAATGCCAAAAGCATTCCCTATCTTGAAGAACTGATGAATACCGCGATCGCACTGGGGTTATACATCAATGTTTTAGATATTGATAGAACTTTATTTAAAAGAAATCTAGGATTAATTAGTAGGGTTTTAGTTTTTGGAGTCCCAATAAAAATCGTGTAGGCATTTGCCTGATTCGATGCTGCTTAATGTCGCCCTGGATAGTGTGACCGCGCAAGATACCATCAATATTAGTCAACAACTTCATAGCGCACTAACTTTCTAACATCCTCACGGGGTAGACCTAGTTCTTGGGCAATTGTTGTTTCTATTTGGCTAAATTCTATCGTTGGAAGTTCTAATTCCAATCGCTTCAAGATTGGGTCTGCTGTTTCCACTTCTACCTGGGTAATTCTCTTAGTTCGGTTGACGGCGGCGTTAATCAGCAACACATTGACTGATACCCGTGCTTCAAGTTGAGTATCTGACTGAAGTTTTTTCTTCGTGGAGTAGGGTCGGCTTAACTCTTGAGCAGCTAGGAAACTACAGCCAAGCCAAAACACAACCGCTATCAGTGGTAGAGGCAACCAAAACTCTAATCCCAGCCCTTGCATCCAACGTTTACTAATACGCCACACACTACACCTGCTTCTGATTTTGCTAGGTCACACTTCATGTATATCCTAAAGGGGTAGACAATCCCCTGAAATCTGACTAATGAAAGACGTTGAAATTGCTTCAATACATACATTATTTTAAACAAGCACAAGTGTATAAAGGTGATGAAAATCTTACTGGTAGAGGATGATCCAAAGCAATTAATGCCGCTGCAAACGGTTCTTTCTCAGGCTGGACACAGCGTCGATGGTGTCAAGGATGGTGAAACCGCTCAATGGCTTTTGGCTGAAAAAGAATATGATCTGCTGATTTTGGATTGGATGTTACCTCGGATTAGTGGAGTGAGTTTGTGTCAACAGTATCGGGCGGCGGGAAAAACAGCTCCTATATTAATGATTACGGCAAAAGATACTACACCTGATAAAGTCATAGGATTAGATGCGGGAGCAGATGACTACCTAGTCAAACCAATTGATATTATAGAGTTCATGGCGCGGGTGCGGGCATTGAGGAGGCGATCGCCTCTCTGGCAAGGGGACATCCTCCGCTTGCTAGACCTGCAACTTCATCTCGATACACTAATTTTGGAGCGACAAGGGGCGATTGTATCCCTTTCCAGCCAAGAGTTTCAGTTGTTAGAGTACTTCATGCGTCATCCTAAGCAAGTCCTGACTCGTAACCAGATTGAACAAGCTGTATGGGAGTGGGGTAGTGAGCCAGAAAGCAATGCAATCACCGTTCTAGTTCGTAAACTTCGCCAACGTTTGCAAACATTAGCAGCAGCCGATTGGATTGAAACTGTTTACGGCATGGGCTATCGCCTCAACCCTCCAGAACCATCTTGAAATTTGATCATGGCTGGGACAAAGAGTAGGCAGTAAGCTAAAAATCTTTTAATTTGCATCCTCAAAAAAATGAATCTCTTGTGGGGTGGGCATCTTGCCCGCCCTAGTTGTGCAAATTAAATGCGCGACAGCTTAGTATAGTTCAATTACTTGAAAAGTCTTGTAATTACGAATTAGTATGAGTTGTGTTTAACCGCAGTCGTCGTAACTTAGCTCGTTGGTTTACCCTTTCAATGGGGTGCATTCTGATTCTCTTTGCTGGAGTCATTTATAATCTTGAGGTAAAAGACAAGCTCAAAGCATTAGATCAGCTGCTTTATAAAAGAGCAGAGCTAATGGCAGCCAGTTCGCAGTATCGGCTGTATCAAAAACAAAAACAAGTCGATCTGAGCAATATACCCTTATTGGGTAGTGGTTCTCACCCCGCTGATATTGAACTGGTTTATGTTCGCTGGTATGACCCTGAAGGTAAACTTAAGCGGTTTTTTGGGACTCCACCTCCAGAACAGTTAGAAATAGCATCTGAGTTTCTCACGATTAAGTCCGTTGACCCTCTTACAAACGAGGCGCTTTGGCTGCGTCAAGTCACGCTACCTGTTCAAGGAGGAAATTCGGTGATCGGCTATCTTCAAGTAGCTATCCCACTTACAGAGACTCAAAACGATCTCAGACAATTTCAGTTAATGTTGACGCTGGCTGTACCTGTAGCGCTGGGATTAATTGGGCTTACAGGTTGGGTACTCGGTGGCATAGCCATGCAACCAGTTCAGCAAGCCTATAATCAACTGCAACGCTTTACATCAGATGCTTCCCATGAGTTGCGATCGCCCCTTTCTGCAATTTTGACCAATGCCCAAGTTGGGTTACTAATGGCAGCAGACTATCCCCAAATCCATCCCTCAGTGGAGAACATCATCGATAGCGCCAAGTCGATGAGTACCTTGGTCAATAACCTACTGCTGTTGGCTCGACATCAGGGACAATTAACTCCCGAATCTCTCAAAAAGGTTAATCTTAATAGCTTGCTAGAGAATTTAGCTATTTATTACAATACTCAAGCTGCAAAAGCGTCGATCAAGTTGATCAACCATTTACCAGAACAACCTATTGAGTTGTGGGCTGACCCCGATTTGCTGCGGCTAGCTGTTGAAAACTTACTCAACAACGCCTGCAATTACACTCCATCTGGTGGAACTGTTTGGTTACGCTTAGAACCTCACCCAGATCGGGCAGTAATTCAGGTCATCGATACTGGAATTGGAATTCCAGAGGCAGATTTACCTTACATTTTTGATCGCTTTTACCGGGTTGACACAGAACGTGCCAGAGAAAGCGGCGGATTTGGGTTAGGATTAGCGATCGTTCAACAAATTGTCCAGGCTCACGGCGGTCACATTCATGTGATGAGCAATGAGGGTAAAGGCTCGACGTTCCAGATAAAGTTACCACTTATAGCGGTTCTCGGTTGAGTAGGTACTGAACCCCACCCCCAACCCCCTAAGAGCAAGCCTACGGTGTACACACAAGTCCTAAAAACCTAGCTTGATCAGGCTTTTCTCGTTCCCAGTCCCAGACTCTTAACGCATTCATTGAGTATCTGATTCAATAGACATCTGGTGAAATTAAATATGCGTTATCTAGAACCCTTGTAGAGACACGAAATTTCGCGTCTCTACATTCTTTTTCGGAGATGTCTAACATTCTGACTGGAGGCAGAGCCTCTAATCAGGCATTCCCAGTCGGAGACTGGGAACGAGATACGAGATAAATGACGAAGTTTAATCTACACTCACGTACTTCGTTTACTTTAAGCGTTTTTGCTCACCTGGTTGGTAATATGTATAACTTGGCTCGCTCCACATACAGAAACCTGATTAATCCAAATACTTCAGGTCTATTTCTCCAGTGGCAGTAGACAGATTTAACATCTCTAGGTCTGCTTGTTTAGATGCATTCTTCGTATTTATACTGAGATTTACTGTTTAACTGCTTTCATCGACAAACTAATCCGCTTGAGTTTCTCATTGATTTCTAACACCTGCACTTTAACTACTTGTGCAACTTTGACAACTTTGTTGGGATCGTCTACAAATCTATCAGCAAGTTGGGATATATGCACTAAACCATCTTGATGTACGCCAATATCAACGAAGGCGCCGAAGTTGGCGACGTTCGTCACGATTCCCTCTAGTTCCATTCCCACCTTTAAATCCCTGATTTCCTTAATTCCTTCTTTGAAGGTGGCATACTTAAATTCAGCACGAGGATCTCTACCTGGTTTTTCCAGTTCGCTGAGGATGTCGCGTAGTGTGGGTTCGCCAACGCTATCGGTAACGTATTTCTTCAGGTTGGTCTTTTTGAGTTTTTCGGCAATTTGTGTCACCTGATTTAATGGCACATTTAGATCAGATGCGATCGCTTCTACTACAGAATAACTCTCTGGATGCACTGCTGTATTATCTAATGGGTTGTCACCGCCGCGAATCCGCAGAAAACCTGCTGCTTGTTCAAAAGCCTTTGGCCCCAATTTGGGAACTTTTAAAAGTTGTCGGCGATTTTTAAAGGCTCCATACTGGTTGCGATAGACAACAATATTATTGGCAACTGTTGCCGTAATTCCAGAGACGGAAGTCAAAAGTTCTTTGGAGGCGGTGTTTAAGTCTACGCCGACGTAATTAACGCAGCTTTCTATAGTGTCATCCAATTTCTTTTTCAACAACTTCTGATCGACATCGTGCTGATATTGTCCTACACCAATGGATTTGGGATCAATTTTCACCAATTCTGCTAAGGGATCTTGTAAACGGCGACCGATGCTAATAGCGCCGCGCACGGTAATATCTAAATCGGGAAATTCTTCCAGCGCCACAGTACTCGCAGAATATATAGATGCGCCAGACTCATTCACCATTACCTTAACTGGTTTGCGTTCTATACTTTGCAATACTTGTGTGACAAATTCCTCTGTCTCGCGGGACGCTGTACCGTTACCGATGGCGATTAACTCAATTTTGTACTTTTCAATCAGATTTTTGACAGTTTGTGCTGCTTTGAGTCGTTGTTCAGCCGCTTGATGGGGAAATACTGCTTGGTATTCCAAAAATTTCCCAGTTTGGTCGAGGACTGCAACCTTACACCCAGTTCTAAATCCAGGGTCTATGGCCAGCGTTGGTTTCATTCCTGCTGGTGCAGACAGTAGTAACTCCCGCAGATTAGTTTCAAATGTCTTAATTGATTCCATGTCTGCATAAACTTTCTTCTCAGAAATTACTTCTCCCATAAGAGAGACTTTCATCAAACGGTTGAATGCATCTTTCAGCATTGACTGATAAAAATCCCGAATTGTCCGAACTTTGGTTTTAATTTCTTGCGACTCAAGATAGTAAAGTACCGTATCCTCATCAAAAGCAATTTCAAAGCTTAATACTTTCTCAGTTTCACCCCGACACAACGCCAACATATTGTGGGGCGCAATATTTTTTACCCTAATTTGATAGTTACGGTACATCTCAAATTTGGTTGTACCTTCGGGATAATCATCTTTGATGCGGGAGACAAATACCCCTTCTTCTAAAAGGTAGTCACGGATATAAGCCCGTAACTCAGCTTTTTCAGCTACTTCTTCCGCCAAAATATCAGCAGCACCTTTGAGCGCTTCTTCTGCTGTTTTTACTCCCTTGGTTTGGGAAATATACTTAGCCGCTTCTTCCTCCAGGGAAGCCGTTGCAGCATTTTTGACATTTAGCGACTTGATGAACTCCGCCAGTGGTTCGAGTCCTTTTTCTCTGGCGATGGTGGCGCGGGTGCGACGCTTTGGTCGATAAGGTAAGTATAAATCCTCAAGTTCGGTTTTTTGTAAGCAGGATGAGATTTTGGCTTTGAGTTCATCTGTAAGTTTACCTTGTTGAGCGATCGCACTTAAAATCACCGATTTTCGTTCTTCCAGTTCTGTTAAATAAGTATATCGATCAGCCAGTTCACGTAGTTGCACTTCATTCATCTCATCCGTGCGCTCTTTGCGGTAACGTGCAATAAAGGGAATTGTTGCACCCTCCGCCAAAAGTTCCAGCGCGTTTTGCACCTGATGGGGTTTGAGGTTTATTTCAGTTGCCAGTAGTTGGGGAATGTTCAGCATTAGGTGTCTAAAATGAAAAAATGAAAAAGCTACTTCTAAAGGTAATATGCTAGATCCTTATCCTGGCGCAAGGCCAAAGTTTTAAGCTAATTTACCAGATGATTGCTCAGACAGCAGAATTCAGGAGCGGAACTTGCGATTACTCCGCCGAGGTGTCAGAATTGGTGAATAGGCTACGCCCCGTGCTAACAGAATTAAAACACGCTTTATACCTGGCTTTGAAACGAATCGTTGTCTACTTCACCTTCCTTGAAATCTGCTGTAAGAGTGCAATTGGCGAAATAAACACAACCCACCGACAACCACAGAATAAGGAGTTATTCGCCAAGCTTTTGGGTAGCTTCACCTGTCGCAATAATTATTCAAATTGGTGTAATATACAACATTGCATAATCTTGAGTTTCTATAATATTTATTTCGATCGACTGTTGTGGCTAAAACCTGATTGGATGTAAAATTAACCCCAATTCCAAAAAGTTTGTTTCATAAACACTACAACCTTTAGTTCAGAGGTGAGTAAAATGCCTTTGTTTTTCTTGATACCACTATGTACTGCTTTAGCCACTGGCTACTTATTTAAAAAAAGTACTGATGAAATAGCATATCTTGCAGGTGTATTTGCAGCTATTAGCTTGATTTTAACTTTAGTATTAGCACCCTGGCAGATTCAGTTTGGATTGTTAATCATTGTCTTGATCATTACCAACAGGCTTTTGCAGGAAAATGAGTTAAAACAAACTGAAGCTAGAAGAAAACAACTTAGAGAAATTAAATAATACCGAGTATCACGAATTTTTTCTCAACTTGAAACTGCTGGAAATTATCAGACAGCTAACCCAGTAATGTCTTTAAACACGGAAGTTGGTAGTTTTTTATGGGAAATTCTTGTCTATGAGTATGATTTTGACCACTTGATACTCGCTTTTGAAATGAAATATTTTCTTATAATGGCAAGCTTGATCTTCTCCTTCACCCCATGAACGCTATGGTTAGGTATTGTTGAGCTTTTGTATCTCTAAACCTACGCTAACTTTTAAAAGTATACTTACAATCAATCTTTAGTATCAAATAAACTTTGATGACAGAATTCAGAGATAAAATATTTTGACTTACTTAGTGTCAGAATTAACTATCAACCAAGTTTTGTCTGAAATATGTAAATTTGAAAATTTTCTTGGATAAACAAAAAACGATTCAGACTATCGGTTGCATTTATAACTTGTGCTGTAAATAATGTATTTTTATACTACAATTTCCCAGTGCTTACACTGTTGTTGAAATTTCAATTCTGCTTTATCAAACTTTTACATTTGCACTTCTAGAGTCTGAGGCTAAATCGCTACTTCGGCAAGTTTCTTAGCCAGAAAGTGCTTCATAAATGCACAAATCCTTAAAAATAAAAATTCATGTAGAGAAAATTTCGATTTGATGAAGTTTGTGTTTCAGTATATTTTCAGTAAATGAATTTTTGATAAAGTGTGGCGATAAATTTGCAACCCGCTTTTCTCATGGTATTCTAGTAGGTGATTACATGTAACAATAAAGTTAAAGTAAACCTATAGTTAAAATTACATGTAATTCAGAACAAGTTAAGCCAACCTAATACTAAGTAATGTAAAAACATCTCAAATCAGATGCAATTAACATTAACTCCGAGTTGATCAGCCAAAGCTAGTTTACATTAGCCGTTAGTGTGGTCAAAAATTCCGTTTGCACATTCAGCAAAATTCCCTAGAAACCTGTAAAGCACATTCCTGTAGACTGATTTATCTATGGTTTCCGCAGCCAAGCAGACTTCTATTACTTATTGTGTTCCCATGTGCAGAAAGAGCACGTATACACACTGAATGTGAGTAAAAATTTTTATGAATTGGCTTAGTTTCCAGCCGAGGTTACAGATATGTCTGTGAGCCTAGAGAGATTCTATGGGATATCAGTAAATTAATAAACTTTTCTGGAGGAAAGTAAGAACATTTATCAATCCAGTTAATTTAATGGCTTGAGAATTTCAGTAGGCGATGTCTACGACTGACAAAGCTCTCAACCTTGACTATATCTGTATCGTTTATAACATAAATATTGCGATCGCGCCAAAAGTAGTCTTGATGCATAACTGGCTGACACAGAAGATTTCTGTAATTCACAGTTGGACAAAGCCTAAATTAATTATGCCAATTGCCAAGCAAGAAAACTGATTTCTCTGGTATAACCCACTAAACCTAATTAGCGTACTCTACTTTGATAATATCGGAGGCTCAGATAATACAGCTATTAATTTTTAACTCTAGGACATCAGCTGAAACGGTCATTTTGATATCAGTTTCTTCAACATAGCCTTCCTAATTTCGTTGTCTATTTACTGAAGTGGAAGTCGAATTGCACAGAAGGTGTTACCGAGATCCGAAACGTTCAAAACAACAAGTTGTTTCCTGTCCGGTTCATACCTACTATCTCGATTGAGGCAAATGTACAATGAAATTTATATTGCAAATTTCCCAGTTTCAAATAATTCCTTATACCCTTTTATTTATCAGTATTTTATTTAGTATTGCTGGGCAATTGCTGATGAAAAATACCATGAGTAATGTAAATGAAGGATTATTTACTTGGGTATTTATTCAACAATTAGCATTAGCTGTAAGTGTTTATTGCTTGGGAGTAGTAAATTGGATATTGGCTCTGCGCTCTGTAAAATTGAGTATTGCTTATCCACTCACTAGTTTAAATTATGTCGGTATACTTTTCGGTTCATACTATTTTTTTAATGAGGTGATTACACTAACTCGAATAGTAGGAGTAATCACTATTTTTCTAGGTGTTATTTTAGTGGTTATTCCCATTAAAAAATCTATATTTTCTCTAGGAAATTCCCCAAAAAGTATTGACAAATGAACATCATTACTTGGCTAATTTTAATGCTTGTAGTTTTACTCGGAACAACAGCTAACGTATCACTCAAGTATGGACTTTACATTTCTAGCGCTACTAAGGGAGAAAGCACATCTATCAAAAATCTATTATTCTCTCGTTATTTTTTGATTTGGTTTATCTGTTATACATTTATGACTATATTGTGGCTTTATGTATTGCGGACAATTCCTCTGAGTCAAGCATTTCCAGTTCTAGGATTAATGTATGCACTTATACCAATTGCTTCTCACTATCTTTTAAAAGAGGAAGTTATTTTTAGCCAGTGGTTAGGAATTTCCGTGATTATAACTGGCGTAATTCTTGTTGTCCATTAATAGCTTAACAGGCAATAAATTAGGTTATTAATATTAAGAATTTCTGAATATAGTTCTCACAAACATCCCGAAAAAATCTGAATCTAATTTATATGAATATAGGCATCATTGGCGGGGGTATAACTGGGTTAGTATTAGCCCAACGTCTTTCACATCAAGGACATATAGTAACTATATTCGACAGCAATAAGCAGCTTGGTGGACTTACCACCTATCATGATTACGGGTTGTTTACCTGGGATCGCTTTTATCACGTTATCCTACCTTCTGATACTCATTTAATAAATTTCTTGAGAGATATTGGTCTTGGAGATAAACTGCGTTGGCATCGAAGTTTAACAGGTTTTTACGAGCATCAAAAATTTTATTCTATTAGTAACACTATAGAATTTCTGCGCTTTCCTCTGTTTGGACTCATAGGTAAAATCAGATTAGCTGTTACTCTGCTGTATGGTTCGCGCCTTAATAATTGGCGGCGCTTAGAGAAGATTTTAGTTGAAGATTGGCTTTTGAAACTTAGTGGTAAAAACACATACGAAAAGCTCTGGAAACCTTTGCTTCTATCCAAATTAGGAGAGAACTATAAGCGAATATCAGCAGTTTTTATCTGGGCTTATATCAAACGACTATTTTCAGCGCGGGATTCTTCATTAAATAAAGAACAACTTGGTTATGTTTCAGGCGGTTACAAAACTGTTTTTGACCATATAGAAAAATTAATTTATGCAGATGGAGGTCATATTCGCACAGGTGTTGCGGTGGAATATATTGCACCTCATTCAGGGGGTGGAATGTGGGTAGAATCTCAGGGTAAAAAGGAACATTTTGATAAAGTCATCTTTACTGGCCCGGTTAATATTTTGCAACAGGTTGCTGCCAAAGAACTGGTGAAAGTTTCAGACACTGGTGCAACAGTAGAATACCTGGGTGTAATCTGCATGGTACTTATTACTCGCAAGGCTATAGTTCCTTATTACGTAGTAAATATTGCCGATAGAAATATTCCCTTTACCGGAGTTATCGGTATGAGTAACTTAGTTTCTTTGCAAGAAACGGCAGGATATCACATGACATTCCTACCAAAATATATACTTTCCACTGACCCGTTATTAAAACAACCAGATGATGAATTGCGCCAAGTATTTTTCCAGGGTATACGTTTGATGTTTCCAGAACTCGAAGCAGATGATATTGTGGCAGTACACATTAATCGAGCTATTAAAGTACAGCCGCTACAAGTTTTAGACTATTCAAATATTGTTCCCAAAGTGAGTACTGAAAACGATGATTTTTTCATCGTCAATACCTCACAGTTGGTCAATGATAGCGTTAATAATAACGCAGTTGTGCGACAGGTCGATGAATTTCTCAAAAAATCAATATTACTGAATTATTGAAAGTTGAGAAATATTATTTTATTTTAAAAGTCATACGAGGTAATTATGAGTCTTTTTGTTCTTTTACCCGCATACAACGAGCAAGAATCAATTCGCCCCTTGTTCAAAAGGTTTCAGACATTGCAGCAAATCTCTAATATGGAGATAGAACTGATTCTTGTTGATGATGGCAGTAGTGATAAAACTGCTCAGACTGCTTTAGATGAATCTCAATCACTGGGTATATTACTGAAATTAGTACAACATCCGAAAAATGCTGGTTTAGGTGAAGCAATTAAAACAGGTTTCGCGACTTTCTTAGAAATTTCCAAAGAAGGTGATTTTTTAGCTGCTATGGATTGTGACAACACTCAACCACCAGAACTATTAATCAAGATGTATGACACTATGATAGCTGGCAGCTATGATATTGCGATCGCATCTAGATATCGAAAAGGCTCTAAAGTCATAGGCTTATCAAAATTTAGAGAGCTGATGAGTTACGGAGCTAGCTGGCTTTTTAGAATTGCAGCCCCTCTACCAGGTGTAAGAGACTACACTTGTGGTTACAGGCTGTATAACCGTACTTTCGTCACTAAACTGGATATGTATTATGGGGACAGTTTATTCACTGAAAGTGGATTTGCTTGCATGATAGATTTACTGCTGAAAGCCAAAGTACTCAAACCAAAAATCGTAGAAATTCCAATGGTTTTGAGATACGATCAAAAGCCGACTGCCAGTAAAATGAAAGTTATTAAAACTATTACTAGAATACTAAAGCTCTTGTTTAAGAATCTATTAGGGGCAGCGCCAACTTCCAATTTAGGTCAGACTTTCAATGGGCAAGAAACATCAAGAATTCCCCTAAAAATGGGAAATCGTAAATAAACCTGAGAAGGAATAGGCTCTCACCAATAATTAACTCAAAAAGCATACGAACTCATTTGTTATATTCCTTTTCTAGGTAAAACAGTCCCTGCGGGTATTAGCAATGCAGTGGAACTTTTACCCCTATTGTCGCAAAATGAAACTGTATTCTATCTCGAATTTACATGAAGTGCGTAGTTTACCGCCGTAGGCATCGCTCTGGAAAGGGGGTTACTGACAATATTTCATTGACGCTTAAGAGGGGAAAGTGAGTTTCCCAGGTGAGGAAACCTCTACTGCCTTTCTGCCGACTTTGGCTTTCGCTCATTTGTTAGACTGAACACACCAGGATTTTTCAGTCAAATCTCTGAATTACGCCAGCAGACGAGGCTACCCATGCTTACAAGTACGCTACTTCTCTCAAATCAACTTCCGACCCTCCAATATTCCTCCACACCAGAGCGTTTCGATGAAACCTGGGAAGCCCCCCTGGCTACCCTTCTGGGACTAGGACGCGCCGCTGGCGCTGACTTCATCGAATTATTTTTAGAGCGTCGCAACTATATTAGTTGTCTTGCAGAAGATGACGCCATCACAAGTATTTCACCCAGTCTATCTACAGGTGCGGGAGTCAGAGTATTTCGCGGTAAAGCTGACTGCTACGTTAGCACTAATGACCTTTCTTTTTCCGGTTTGAAAGCAGCCTTAGAAAAAGGTCTTTCTATCTTGGGATTGCAACTACCTACTCCTAAAGCTTTCATTCCAGAAATCAACCTGGAATTATTGAGAGATTACGCCACCAAAAGAGGTAAAGATGCCTGGCTACCAGTATGTAGCTCCATCCGAGAAATGGGAGAAGTTCTCCTTGATGGTACTGCCCACCTGAAGCAAAAAGCTAGCCACGTTCAATCGCGCCGTGCTACCTATTTCCGGGATTGGCAAGAAGTTTTAATCGCCGCCAGTGATGGTACTTTTGCCCGCGATATTCGCCTTACACAGTCAGTAGGGTTTAACCTGTTGTCTGCTGATGGTACTAATCGTACCTCAATTGGCGATCGCGCGGGTAATACTAGCGATGCCAACTTCTTGAGAACTTGGGATTCTCAACAAGCTGCTGAGAAAATAGCAGAATCTGCGGGAAAAATGCTCTACGCAGATTACGTGGAATCGGGTACTTACCCCATCATTATGGCCAATCACTTTGGCGGTGTCATCTTCCACGAAGCTTGCGGACACCTACTAGAAACCACTCAAATTGAACGCGATACCTCTCCCTTTGCTGACAAAAAAGGCGAAAAAATTGCCCATGAAAGTTTGACAGCCTGGGATGAAGGGCGCTCTGAAAATGCCTTCGGGACAATTGACATGGATGACGAAGGTATGCCAGCTCAAAGAACCCTACTAATTGAAAAAGGCGTTCTGAAAAACTTTTTAGCAGATAGAACAGGTTCTACACGTACCGGACACCCCAGAACTGGAAGTGGACGCCGCCAAAATTATACCTATGCTGCTGCTAGCCGGATGCGTAATACTTATATTGATTCTGGCGAATACAGCATTGATGAGTTATTTGCCTCTGTTGATAAAGGTATTTACTGTAAAAAGATGGGTGGTGGTAGTGTTGGTGCTACAGGCCAATTTAACTTTAGTGTTGATGAAGCTTATTTGATTGAAAATGGCAAAATCACTAAACCTTTAAAAGGAGCAATTCTTATCGGTGAAGCCAAGGAAATTATGAATAAAATTTCCATGTGTTCCCAAGATTTGGAAATTGCACCCGGTTTTTGTGGCTCCGTCAGTGGCAGTATTTACACCACAGTTGGACAACCCCACATCAAGGTTGATTCTATTACCCTCGGGGGACGATAAAAATTTTAGATTTTAGATTTTGGATTTTAGATTGTGAATCAGCAGGAGTTTAAGGCTAGAACAAAGCAGCTGGCATTAGGAGTTATTCGTCTAGTTGAGCAACTGCCAGAAACTAGAGTTGCTGATGTCATTGGCAAACAGTTGTTACGTTCAGCAACTTCAGTTGGTGCTAATTATCGAGCAGCCTGTCGAGCTAAATCAACAGCTGATTTAATTGCCAAACTCGGTATTGTGTAAGAAGAAGCTGATGAAACGCTTTACTGGTTGGAGCTTGTTATTGAATCTGGATTAATGACAGCAGAAAAACTAAAAAGCCTAATGCAAGAAGCTACCGAAATTCTAGCTATGACTGTTTCGTCAATAAAAACACTACGAGAAAAATATAAGTCATAACATCTAAAATCCAAAATTTAATATCTAAAATGGAATCGCTTCCAATCCAAAATCTAAAATCCAAAATCTAAAATTGACTATGCCGAATATCAATGAGATTGCAAATTCTGCCAAGGACAATGCTGATAAGCTTGGTATTAAGAAATTCGACATTTATGGCTCAACAGTAGATGACACTAATGTCCAAGTAGACCAAGGTGAGCCAAAACAAGTCAAAGCCTCCAATCGCTCTGGCGTTACAGTTCGTGTCTGGAATGAAGATAATACAATGGGTGTCACCAGCACTACAGATGTAGATGCCAAGGGACTAGAATTAGCTTTGAAGACTGCATACGAAGCCAGTTTCTTTGGTGTTAAAGAAAACGTTCCTGATTTTAGTCCAGAGGCTACTGTTCTTATTCCAAATAAACCTCAGGATAAGACACCCCAAGCACCTGTTGCTGAACTCATAGAAAGATTGTTGGTAGCTGAAAAAGAATTACTGGCAGCTCATCCAGCCATCAAAGGTGTACCTTATAATGGTTTATCGCAAAGAGATATTGACAGGTTTTATCTCAATAGCGACGGTGCAGCCAGAACTGAATCTCACTCTTTAGCATCAGTTTATCTTTACAGCAAAACTGAGGAAGAAGGAAAAAAACCTCGCAGTGCAGGTGCTTTTAGAATCAACCAAAGTTTAGATAAACTAGACATTAATGGTTGCATCAAAGAAACCGCCGATAAAACTATCAGTCACTTGAACTATGAAAAAATCAAGACTGGTAAATATCGAGTTGTTTTCTCAGCGGAAGCTTTCTTAAGTCTGTTGGGTGGTTTTTCTAACTTGTTCAATGCCCAAAGTATTTTGGACAATCAAAGCCTATCTACTCCTGATGATTTAGGTAAGCAAATTGCTTCGCCTCTGCTTTCAGTTTTTGATGATGCACTACACCCAGCTAACGTAGGAGCAGAAAGTTTTGATGGTGAAGGAACTCCTACTCGTCAGATTTCGCTGATTGAAAATGGTGTTTTAACCAGCTTTCTCCACAGTGCAGGGACTGCTAAAAGGTTAAATACTAAGCCAACAGGTAATGCCAGTATTGGCGCAAAAGTCAGCGTCAGTCCCAATTTTTATCACGTTTTTACAACAGCTACTCCTGAGCAGGAGTTTAGCTTAGAAACGGCTGAAAATGTGATTCTTATCGATGATTTACAAGCTCTCCATGCAGGAGTTAAATCCTTGCAAGGTTCGTTTTCTTTGCCGTTTGATGGCTGGCTAGTTAATAAGGGTGTCAAGACGAGTATTGAGTCAGCAACTGTTGCTGGCGATTTCTTAGAACTCTTAAAGTCAATTATTTATGTGGAAAAAGAGGTGGAGTTAACGCCAGGGGGAGTTTGCCCGAAAATCTGGGTTGATGAACTGTCGATTACTGGTGAATAAAACTTAAAAAGTGCAGAGTTAGGAGTTGAATATGACTCTTAACTCATCACTTTGAAATTGTTACTCACCATTAATATTCACCACCGACGCTAATGGCAGTATTAAATACATCAGCACCGCTTAAATCAATATTAGCCATAACTGCGCCATTTACGTCAGTGTTATATAAACGCGAATTACTCAAATTAACGTTGGTGAGATTAGCATTATTTAAGATAGTATCGCTGACGAATGCTTTTGTGAGATTAGCAGACTTCAAATTGGCACCAGTTAAATCGGCACCTTCTAAGTTAGCACCTTCGAGATTAGCTCCTTTTAAATTTGCATTTCTCAAGTCAACACCTATCAGATGAGCGCCTTTGAGGTTTGCACCTGCTAAATTACATCCCAAACATGCTCTAGTTTCCAGCAAACGCCGGACAGGGGCGGAGTTTTCTGCTTTGACGGGAATAGGAGCAGCTAAAGATAGCGTGCTGAGTATGGCTGCTGCCGTCAAAAAAATTCGTTTCATATTTACCTCCGACACTTCTAGAAGTCATTAAATTCTTAACTTCTACGCTACCAGTGTGCCAAGATTACAGGATTCTGTCCTCATGCGATCGGAGGAAGATATAATTTCTATGAGATGAGGTATTCTTCTCTGAGCTAGTCCCATAGGACTAAAATTAAAAGATTTTAAGTCATAACTTTAGGCATATAGCATTGGTAACAAGTTAAAAACGAGCAAATTTTGTCAATATGCCCAAGTATAGAAATTAATCCAATCTAAGAATGATAACTAAAAAAACAGGAAGGGGTTAGAGGCAGCCGTCAGTTGTCTCTTAATTCCCCACACCCCAAAACCAGTAATCTCAAGGATTTACGCTTATCTTAGAGATGATTTATAAAGTAAACCTTAAATTGTCGGGTGCGTTATAGCAATGCTTAACGCACCGAGAAACTGGTGCGTTACGGCTACTTCTCACTCTCTCAAACTCCCAAATCCTTGCATAGCCGTAACACACCCTACTTAATATTTATTTTATAAATAGCCTCTAAAGATTTACTTTATAAATGGTCTCTTACAGCCTTAACTTGTTACTAATGGGTATATAGCAATCCGATTTGATTTGTGAAAAAATCTAAGTATATGTAGGGTGTGTTATCGCGTAGCGTAACGCACCTGGAATCAGAGGTGGTGCGTTATCCTTTGACGTAACGCACCCTACGTATATTTCAAAAATCAAATATCAGTCCTATATACAGAAGCAAACTTTCAGGTCAAAAAATCTTTCAAACTTGCCGCAGCTATTGCCAAGGACAGAATGTAGAAGTGCGAAATCTACCTACAAGATTATCAGGTGAAAATGTATTGCTAGGATTTAGCTTGAGTTTATCCTGTTATTAAGCTTTGCCGCTGCCTAATAAATACAGCAGGGCCATGCGAACGGCGACACCACTGGTAACTTGCGATTGAATGAGACTAAATTCCGGGTCATCCATCAACTCAGAGCTTATTTCGACACCACGGTTAACTGGGCCTGGATGCAAAACTTTCACATTAGGTTTACAAAGTTGCAGCTTTGTGCGTGTAATGCCAAACAGCTGATGATATTCTCGCAAACTTGGCAGTAAATGAGCCGTCATGCGTTCCTTTTGCAGGCGCAAAGTCATGACAAAATCGGCATTCTGTAAAGCTGGTTCTAGTTGCCAATGTAGAAAAAGTTGTTGATTTGGGGAGTGGGGAGTGGGGAATGAGGGGGATGAAGAGATAATAAACTCTTGACTCCTGACTCCTGATTCCAAGAGAAATTCGGCAAATAACTTGGGTAAGAGAGTAGGTGGTGCTGCCAGATGCACTTCGGCATCACTAGCAATTAAACTCCAGATATTTGATCGCGCCACACGAGAATGGAGAATATCCCCAACAATGGCAATCTTTTTACCCTTTAAAAGATCCAGTCGGGGACTCGCTGGGTCAATTAGAGTACAAATGGTAAATAAATCTAGCAGGGCTTGGGAAGGATGCTCATGTTGACCATCACCAGCATTGAGGACACTAACTTTTACACCTAAACGATCCATTTCAGCCGCGATCGCATTCGGTACTCCTGCCTCTCGATGGCGGACTACCATAATATCAGTTCCCATAGCCAAATAGGTTTTCGCCGTGTCGAGAATTGTCTCTCCCTTAGTCATAGAGGAAGTGGCTGCGGCGAAGTTCAGCGTATCCGCACTTAAGCGTTTGGCAGCGATTTCAAAACTGCTACGAGTCCGAGTAGAGGGTTCAAAAAATAAATTCGCCACCACCTGTCCCTGCAAGGTTGGCACTTTCTTCGTCCGCCGTGATAGCACCTCTTGAAAACTGGCAGCAGTTTGCAAAACTGTATCATATTCAGTGGTAGTGAAGTCAGCTAGGGAAAGAATGTGATGACGATTCCAAGTGGTAGTAGGCATAAATAGCAATCAGTTTCCTGCATAGAGATCCGAGCAATCGCGTCTCTATAGCTTTTTAATTTACATATGCAGAGGAAATGATATCACCTGTTTTATATCAAATTACCTACTTGTTCTTTCTAGCATCAAGGATTTATATAGCGCTTGTCAATTGGAGCAGGTATTACATAAATCACTTAATTGTTACCCATCTCCCCCGAAAAAAATCCCTCTCCTGGCAATCCTACCGCTGTCTCCCCTCTAACTTTCGCTGCAATTACTAACCCTGTAGACCAGTTAATTTTTGAAAGCGTCAAATCGCTCCTGCATTCTAAGCTTGAAATCAGCTGGCTAGCTTTTGAAGCCTGATCCTCAGACCACATGGCTTGAGGCAACATATCATCAATTTAGAAAAGAACCTGTCAGTGAGTCTGAAGCCATACGAAAATTTAGGGCTTCAGACTCTGCCTGAATGTGCTCTAAAACGTTAGGAGACTTCAGATTTTCTTGGTCTTTCATACGTCCATTAACTTGGTAAATGTAATACCTGCAAAGCAAACGAAATCAGGGTAAGGAACGTTAAAAACCCAATTGTATCTAGCATTGTAGTCACCAACGGCCCACTAACTAGTGCCGGGTCAAGCTTCAGTCGTCTCAAACCCATTGGCAGTAAAGTACCGAGTGTAACAGCCACAATTGTATTAGTTGCCATTACCATTCCGGCAATTAAAGCCACCCATCGCTCTTGAGGTCGTGCCCAAATTAAGGAAAGCAGGATCATCGTTGTGGCTAAAACTAGGGCTGTAGCTAAACCGGCTAAAAGTTCTTTACGAAGAATTTTCAAGGTATCTTTGGGTGTTACCTCGCCCACCCCTAAGCCGCGAATTGTTACCGTTAATGATTGAATACCAACAGTACCACCAGTGTTAGAAAAAATCGGCATGATTACTGCTAGAACTGGCACTGCGGCAATTACAGATTGAAAAGGCGCGATCGCACTGGCTGCACCAATATACAGTGCCATGATGCCCAACAGCCAAGGCAAGCGGTTGCGGATGGTGAGTAGGGGAGAGGATAAAGCTGCTTCATCACCACTCACACCCGCCAGTTTTTGAATATCTTCTGTGGCTTCTTCTTCCAAAATATCCATAACATCATCAATGGTGACAATGCCAACCAATCGGTCTTCTCGGTCAACTACGGGAATAGCGATTAGGTCATAACGTTGCATGATTCGCGCCACTTCTTCTTGGGGGGTTTCAGTTGTCACCTTAATGACGCGATCGCTAGCAATATCCTTGATGAAAACATCGGGAAAGGTAAACAGCAACTGGCGCAGTGAAACTACTCTCACCAGTGTCCGGTTGTCATCTGTGACGTAGGCGTAGTAAATCGATTCCTTGTCTTCGTCCTGACGGCGGATTTTGCTCAAGGCTTCGCCTACAGTCAATCCTTGCCGCAACCGGACATATTCGGTTGTCATCACCCGCCCAGCAGTGCCTTCTGGATAGCCGAGAATCGTTGCTGTTGCTTGCCTTTGTTCTGGACTGAGTTCTTGCAATAGCCGTTTGATTACCCCAGCAGGTAGTTCATCAAACAATTCTGCCCGTTCGTCGGGACTCATCGCTTCTACAAGTTGCACTACCTGCACATCATGCAGAGAATTAATTAGTTCTTCCTGCACCTCTGTGGGCAGATATTCAAATACATCAATTGCCTGACCTTTGTTGAGTAAACGGAATGCGATCGCCCGTTGTTTTTCAGGCAATTGTGTGATATATTCTCCCACATCCACCGGTTGTAAGCGATTTAAATCCCATTTCAACTGGTTTAAATCGGTAGTATCAGTCAGCAAATCTCGAATATCTTGTGTGAGCATGAGATATATCTCCTAAGTCTCCCCCGGGCTGGGAGACTTCCTCGCCAGATCAGAGGAGGTTGATACTGCCATCTTGTGGACTATGGTCCATAAAATTTCAACAATTCAATATCGATATCTAAATCAACGCATCGCTAGTCATCATCCTAACCCGGAATAGCAATCTTCGGAAGATACTGAATATTAGCATTCAGTACTTGTGATATTCTTCACTAACTCAATTAGCCCTGAGTTTCAGCTAATTTCCGTATAACTAAGCAGATTTTACTACTCCTCCAAGCTATGTCAAGCCAATCAACGAATTTACTCCCAAACTTTATCGAGTTAAAATATTTACAACCTTATAAGTAGTCTGTTGGTATCAAGCAACTTCATGCGTAGTCACCTGGACGACGAAGAATCAGAAATGGGTTAGCAGGTTTCACTTCATAGTTGCAGTAATCTGTTTGAGCTTTGGCGATCGCTCTTGGGTGTGCCTAGTTTACTCTATACTTAGACATACAAACAAAAATTGATACTTAAGGATCGTCGCGATCAATCATTGGCAACCAAACCAAGGGTAAAAGCTTTCGCGGACTCCTTGATTATCTCGAAAACAAAGAGCATTCATTTAGTCAACTAAACTTTATAAATGCTCTCTTATTGCAGGCTTTCAGTAGTAGTGCTGTGAAAGATATCGTAATAAATTCTTTCTGCTTCATAACTTCCTAAACGTTCTGCGAGTGATCGCTGAAATTAGCGCTCGTTTATCTAATGTAAACTATCAACAAAAGAATTCATTATGCCTTAAGAAAAGGTATAGGTTAAGTATAAATTATTCTACGTACTGATAAATATTTGAATAAAGATCATATTTTAGTTTGCGATCGCTAAAATTAAGTACCCATAAACCTATTTACACGAGATAATAATAAGCTCACATCACCTTCAGCTGTTGTCCCATCAACCATTACAGAACTTATTCTGGCTTGGTTTAGGTAATTCACTTGACAGTCACAGGGTCAAATTTTGCAAGTTGTTCTGAACCAAACAATGAAAACATCTACCAAATTGCTAGCTCGCCTGGAGTATTATTACCAGCAAATCAAAACGATCATCCTGACTCGGCAGAATCCGATTACTGGTTTACTACCTGCGAGTACAGCGATTACAGCCCACGGCGATTATACTGATGCTTGGGTACGAGACAACGTTTACAGCATTTTGGCAGTTTGGGGTTTAGGACTTGCATACCGCAAGATTGATGACGATCAGGGACGCACTTATGAGCTAGAACACAGTGTGATCAAACTGATGCGCGGGTTGCTCTTTGCAATGATGCGACAGGCTCATAAAGTAGAGACATTTAAACATACTCAGTCGCTACTGGATGGACTGCACGCTAAATATAATACCGCAACCGGCGACATTGTTGTTGGTGATGACAAATGGGGACATTTACAACTGGATGCCACATCTATATTTTTACTGATGTTGGCACAAATGACCGCAGCCGGATTGCAAATAATTTTTACCATTGATGAAGTTAATTTCGTCCAAAATTTGGTTTACTACATTGGACGAGCTTACCGCACACCAGATTACGGCATTTGGGAACGTGGCAATAAAATTAATCGTGGTAGTGCTGAGTTAAATGCCAGTTCCGTAGGCATGGCAAAAGCTGCTTTAGAAGCTATCAACGGACTAAATTTATTTGGTGTGCGTGGTAGTCAAGCATCGGTGATTCATGTGCTACCAGATGAAATCGCCCGCGCCCGGATTACTTTAGAATCCTTATTACCGAGAGAATCTGGTTCCAAAGAAATTGATGCAGCGTTGTTAAGTATTATTAGTTATCCTGCCTTTGCAGTGGAAGATTTGCAGTTACGCGATCGCACGTTGAACGATATCATCAATAAACTCGCAGGTAAATACGGCTGCAAACGCTTTCTACGTGATGGACACCAAACCGTTTTAGAAGATCATCAACGCTTGCACTACGAACCGTGGGAACTCAAGCAATTTGAGCATATTGAATGCGAATGGCCGTTATTTTTCACTTATTTAGTTCTAGATGGCTTATTTAGCGGCGAGCAAGAGCAAGTTAAAAAATACCAAGAGCTTTTAGAATCATTACTTATAGAACAAAATGGGTTGCGTTTATTGCCAGAACTTTATTATGTTCCAGCAGAAAACATAGAAGCAGAAAAGTTAGCACCCCAAACGCAACCACGTTTGCCCAATGAAAATATTCCCTTGGTGTGGGCGCAGAGTTTATATTTTCTCAGTCAAATGTTGAGTGAAGGCTTAGTCGCGGTTGGTGATATCGACCCTTTGGGGAGACATTTGTGTGTGGGAAAACAGCGTGAAGCGTTGGTACAAATCGCTTTCTTAGCAGAAGATGAAGATTTACAGACGAAACTAGAAGTTCACGGAATTGAAACACAAACGCCTACCCAAGTAGAACCGATTCAGGTGAGAAAAGCTGGAGATTTTTCCGCTATTTATACCCAAATTGGACGTAACGATAAACTTGGTTTAACTGGGCGTCCAGTGCGGCGGCTGCGGAGTTTAACAACATCTAGAATCTTTCGGATTCGTGGCGAAACAATTGTATTTTTACCTTCCTTTTCCGACTCTCAACAGTTTTACTTAACCCTTGATTACCATTTTCTCCTGGATCAAATTAGAAGCGAACTAGCTTACATTCAAAAATATTGGAATGATTTAGGGCGTCCTACTTTGACTTTAATGTTGACGCATACCATGTTAGAAATCGGTTCTGAGGCATTACTAGAACTAATGCAAGAACTGAAAAATGGTGTTTGTAACGGTGTGCGGGTGAAATTAGGGCGGCTAAATCAGCTAATGCTGACAGCTGGAATCCAAAGAATTGATTTTCTTCCAAATGCAGAATTCTCGCGATCGCCAGTGAAAAATGCTGGGCTACGTTGCTATTACCTACCTTATCATCCTGAGAAAAACTGGCGCTTAAGAAATACCCAAGAGTTTCAAATGGAGTGCGAAACCAACTTGGGGTTATTACTTTCTTACTTACGCTCATCAGAGAATATCTACGAGCAAATTGAGTTGTTGCAAACTTTAACTCGCTTGCAAGGAATGAAATTTGATACAGGGTACGGGGAACCAGGACATCCCGTGATCGTAGCCGATTTACTAGATGAAGTTTACACCAAAGCTGGAGATTTAGGTATTTGGGCAGTGGTACGCCGAGCTGCGGGATTACGGCAAATGGTTGATATCAGCCTATCAGATGCAGTCACAAGTATTTTGGTACGGGGCAAGCAGATTGCTGTGGGTAAAGCTTACAGTGAAACGTCCTTAATTACCGTACCCATGTCCCACAATGAAATTGCCGATAAAATTAATCATTTTTGTCGTGAGGATATACGCGATCGCGTCCTAACTCAAGAGATTTTAATCTATCTTGGTATCTTAATTCGATCAGAATCTGAACTATTTCAGGGACTACTGACGCTGAGAGTCGGCTATCTCATCTTATTGATAACCAGTGAACTAGCCCAGGAATTGGATGTTACTCAAGATGAAGCATACGATCACTTAATGCAACTCTCACCCTTTGAAGTGAAAATGCGCTTGCGTCAAGTATTAACTAGATATGCTGGCATGAGTAACCTGTTGCGCCAGCAAGAATCACTGCACGTCAAGCAAAAAGAAAGTGATATTGCTTGGGTGGTGTTACCAGCAATAGGAGAAGTAATGGAAGTCCCGCCAGACGGTTGGCGACGATTTCGCCAAGCTGAGGGTGCGACGGGGCGCGTACCAAAAGAGTTTTTTAAGCAAGTTTGGCTATTAATGCAACATTGCAAGGGTCTAGTAATTGGCGATAAACTAGAGCGCCGCAATCGTTTAGATAGTGAGCTAATGTTGTCAGAAATGACAGCCGGGGAAAGAAATTTTGCTCTGTTAGTTGAGCATTTGCTGAATAAAATCGAAGCTCCAGAATATCGCCAAGTTAATATTGAAGCATTAAGAGAATTAGCTGCGATCGCTGCCAATAATCCCAACCTGCAAATCGAAGAATATATTGTGTTGGATGTGTTAATTGGTCATGCAGTACGATTAGCATGGTTAGAACACCATCCCGATAGAGGCGATCTCTATGATGAGGATAAGGCTAATGCGTGGCGATCGTTTTACAACACCTCTTCTAGAGATTGCGCTAGTTATATTTTGAAAGCTTTCCGCTTTTTAACAGAGTTTGTGAAAGATTTTTAAACGCAGAGGAACGCGCAGAGGAACGCAAAGGATGAGAGAGAATGAGTTGAGTGGAGTGATTATTGGTTGTGCGATGAGGGTGCATACTGGTTTGGGGCCTGGTTTATTGGAGTCGGCTTATGAAGTGTGCTTGGATTACGAGTTGAAGGAAGCCGGATTGAATGTTGGTAAGCAAATTCCATTGCTTTTGGTTTACCAAGATGTGCAACTGGAATGTGTTTATCGATTAGATTTGATAGTTGAAAACAAAGTAATTGTAGAAATTAAATCTGTAGAATCCTTCCACCCGATTCACTCCGTTCAACTCCTAACCTATCTCAAACTAGCAAACTGCAAACTAGGTCTTCTCATCAACTTCAACGTCCTCCACCTCAAAGAAGGTCTTAAACGCGTAGTCAACAACCTCTAACTCTTCCTCCGCGTTCCTTTGCCTTAAAAATCTACTTAACAGAAACAGCATCAACATCAATGGTGCTTCCAGTGGAGGTAGAACCCTCAGTACTATTAGCTACTTCAGTATCCACATCACCTTTACGAGCTTTCCAGCCTTCAATTACTAGCCCGGATACCTCACTAACTAGCAGGGTCAAAAGGAAAACATCATCAATCTGTCCCACAACAGGTATAAAATCTGGGGCAATATCAATTGGGCTGACCAAATAGACTAACGTTCCTAAAATTACCCACCAACGGTACTTGGGGTTACGAAGCAAATTGCCATACCAAGTGTAAAGTGATTGAATTGAAAATTTCATATTTTGAACCTCTAGTTATCTTTAATTTTGACAAATTATCCTAAAAATTCCTGGTGGGAATAACCGCCCTAGTTAGTCTGGAAGACGCTACTCGTCACCAAATACCTCCTCTGCGATTCTACACAAGAGTCTAGTAATTCCCTGACAACAAATAATCAGGGCGATCGCACCCATGTTACTACTATTTATGATTGGGACAACTTTAAGGAAACTTGGTAAACCTATTTGGTCGAGGATTTTCACCTCGAATTATCCCAATCATCCATACATCGCTGCTTCAGCAGGTCGTCCCATTAATGTTTTTCTACTCTTGGTGAAGGAAGTCAGTTTATCATTCAATTGCCTACCCAGCACCAAGTTTCTACAGCAGTCAAAGTCAAATACGCCATACTTACACCGTCTTTTTAGGTTTTCGAGAAATTTATTTTTTGGAAGTCCCTCATTTTGCATTAATCTCTAGAATTAAAATGCTTTAGCATATTTGCTCTAGTCATGGAGGGAGGAAACTTAAACAGTGGATATTTTAGATTTATTTTATAAGGGCGGGCCCGCGATGTGGCCTTTGCTAGTTCTCTCGATTCTGTCTTTAAGTGTGATTTTTGAACGTTTGTGGTTCTGGTTGCGAATTTTGACTCAGGAAAAGCAAATAGTCGATCGCATCCTGAATGCTGCCCAGGATAATTGGGAACTAGCTGCGGACATTGCAAGACAAGCAAGCCATCAGCCTGTCGGGCGTTTTCTCTATGCCCCTCTACGCTTCACAAAAAGTGATGCGGAAATCTTTCGACTAGCACTGGAGGCTACGGCGGAAGATGAATTAGCTGGAATGCGGCGGGGCGAAAAACTTTTAGAAGCCGTAATTGCCCTAGCGCCACTGCTGGGATTGTTAGGTACGGTTTTGGGTTTGATCCGCGCTTTGCGCTCAATTCGGATTGGCGATTTGGGAACTGAATCTACAGCTGGAGTGACAACTGGTATTGGTGAATCACTGATTGCTACGGCAACTGGGCTAATCGTTGCGATTATTAGTTTGGCATTTTACCGCCTATTTCAAAGTTTTGTAGTCAACCAAGTTAAAGTTTTTCGGAAGGCAGGGAATGAGATGGAATTGCTCTACCGCCAGTCCCCCCCTGATTTTAGTAATAGAACATCAGCAATTGTGGGGGAAAATTTTACTCCACCCCGCAAGCCAGGAAAGACTAAGCTTTCTGAACCCCCTGAACCTCCAAATTCATCTGAGCAATAGTCAAGAATTCAACCCCTGAACTAGACGTTAGAGTGAGACAATGAAAGTTAATCTACATACTCCAATTGAAGAAGTCCAAGTTCAAATCATTCCCTTAATTGATGTAATTTTTTGTATCCTGACGTTTTTTTTGTTAGCAGCTTTGCAATTTACCCGGCAACAAGCAATAAATGTTGATTTGCCTAAAGCCAGCCCCAGTACAGTATCTGGGATAAGCTCACAGAGTGGAAGTCTGATTGTAAGTATCGATGCCGTTGGCAATACTTATATAGAAAAACAGCCTGTAAAACGGGAGGATTTGCGACAGAGCTTAAAACAGTATCTCCAACGAAATCCCAGTGCCATTGTGGTGCTTAATGCTTCACGGACAGCAACTTACAATGATGTGATTGAGACATTGGACTTGCTACGGCAAGTAGGGGGCGATCGCGTTTCTTTGGGAATTATTCCCGGCCCATCTGAACCACCCACAAACTCACTTAACCAGCCTACTGTCCCGTCATTTCCATTCAATCCTGGTGCAGCACCAGTACCCACCACAGCACCATTTCCAGGCATTAATCCCGAAGGGAATATTACCCCTAAATTTCCCTTAGCACCTAATTCTGTACCCTTGCCTACGGTAACTGGTCAACCTTCAACTAGACAAGGCATCAGTCCAATCAATCCTGGTATTTCTAACCCACCAGCATCTCAAGCGCCTGTAGCACCCAAACAAACCCAACCTACTTCTTAATAAAAAATGAGATAAGGGCATGGGGCATGGGGCATTGGGCATGGGGCATGGGGCATTGGTTATTTCTCCTCTTGCCTCCCCTGCTTCTTCATCCCCTATCTCCACTCCCCTTCAAGCTCTTTCCCAATCCTAAAGATATCTAAAATAAAATTTGGTTAGAGAAAAATTTACTGCTAATTTATAAATAATTGGTTGAGCTTTAAAGATTTTTCCACCGATAAACTAAAGTAATTTATCACCAATTGCCATTCACGTTTCAAGGGTTGTGGCATGAATCTCGTGACGCTTTTAATTGTTTGGATAGTAACAGCTATCAGTCTGTTGATCATTAGCAAATTGCCTCTGGGAGTCGAAATTGATACTCCAGGTAAAGCCTTCTTTTCTGCCGCAGTGCTTGGTATTGTGACGGCAATAGTCAGACCAATTTTAAGCCTCGTTTTTGCAGTACCAAATTTACTCACATTAGACTTGTTATCCAGCATTTTCACATTTATGATTGCTGTGGTTTGTTTTAGTATGGCTGCTTGGTTAGTAGAAGGTTTTCGCTTGCGTTACGGGATTTGGAGTGCTGTTATTGGGGCATTTGCGCTCACTATAATTAACAGTTTAATCTACAAATTATTGGGCGTATAAAGTTAAGAGCAACTCTTAACTCTCCCAATTTTAGATTTTGAATTTTGGATTTGAGTAAAAATCTAAAATCTAAAATTTAAAATCTAAAATTGAATAACTCCTAACTATTCGTTGGAACTTGGGGGAGCAACTGGGGTAGTTGTTTGTTGTTTACGTTGCTCGCGTTTTTTGCGATCGGCTGAGAGCATATCTGCCATCACCACCAGGGCTTGCGCCATTTTGTCTAGGTTAGAACGATATAGTTCCAAATCCTTGTTTAGTTTGTCATCAAAGAGGTGCAAGCCAGCAGCGATCGCTTTTAGTGCCTCAGTGAGTTGCTTTTCATTTTTAACCAATTCCGGATCTGACAGTTCTAATAACGAAAACACACCAATTGCAAACAAACGGTTGTATTTAAAGTTAGGATTGTTGGCGATCGCTTGCAGGTGCGCTTGCAAGTTAGCATCTCGATCTAAGTGAGTAGTTTGACTTAGCCACGCAATTAAATCTTTAACTGGTAAACCTTTAGCTACAGTTTGCAATCTTTGGGCATCCTGTTGATAGTGTTGCGGATCTCGTTCTATAGCGCGACATAGGGCGTTAAAAATTGATTCTTGATCACGTTCTGGTTGATAGCCTTCCATGAAGCGGTCAAAGGTAGTGACGACACCCAAGGCATAAATTGGATTGTAGCTAAAATCGATATTTACTGACAGCAGATGCATTTCCACCATCAATTCTTCTACTACCCGACGATAAATAGTGTTGATCGGACGGGTGTGAAGATTGTAGAAAGTTCGCTTTGTATCAGAGACAGTACGGACGTTGTTCACAAAGAAAAGAGAATGTTAAGGGCGACGTTCCTTTATTTTCTCGCTTAAAGCCAACTTTGCCAAGTTAAGCTTTTAGCTGGTGACGGTTTCATTTACAATAGACTTATCCACAAATAAACCTCAAAATAGCTGAAACCCTTACATAGCTGGCTTTTTAGCTTATATAAAACAGGAACCTCTAAAACCCTCTCCAGAGCTAGGTTTCAGCCAAATAAAGTTCTCATTTCCGGATAAGTCTAATATAGACTAAATCAGAAGTACTTTATAAGCTGCTAGCCACAGGGAATAAGACCCTTTACCCTAAAAACTAGCCAAAAATTCTTATCCTGAATGATTCGTTTATCGCATTTATGAACTTCTCGCCCCAGTTAATTGCTTTAGGTGAGTACCTAGCTGGTGAATTTGATAATCGGGAACAAGCCATAGCAGAGCCAGTTTGGTATGTCCACCTCCGCATGTGGCAAAGACCAGTTAATCTGTTCACAGAAGATAGCATCACCCTGTTTGCCGAACAAGCAAACATTATTAACATAGATCAACCTTACCGCCAGCGAATTATGCGGTTGCGTCAGAGGAGCAACTCTGACGCATCTCTGGAAGTACAATACTACATGCCTCAAGATCCAGGTGCATTAAGAGGTGCAGGTGATAACCCTGCCCTACTGAACACACTAACACCTGAACAATTAGATTTACTACCAGGTTGTATCCTCACAGTTACCCAGGAAACACTGGCCCGCGATCGCTATCAGTTTACCGCTACCCCACTATCAGAGACTCGTTGCAGCTTTACTTATCTTGGCAATAGCGTCTATGTTTCCTTGGGATTTGAAGCCACTGGAGCCGAATTTCACAGCTACGACAAAGGAATTGATCCAGTAACTGGAAAAGCAACTTGGGGAGCGATTATGGGGCCTTATCGCTACACCAAGCGAAATCAGTATTGAACAAGATAAAGTTATGAGTCATGAGTTATGAATTATGAGTTTGAATTATGAGTTTGAATTTTGAATTAACTCCTCACTCTTAACTCCTAACTCCTTTTTAGCTGGCGATGCTACGAGGCACACCTTCTAAAGCTTCCTCTTCTGTTTCAAAGATTTCAAAGACAGTATCCATCATGGTCACTTCAAACACGAGTTTGGCTTCTGGATGTACATTCGAGATACGGAAACTGCCCTTGACTTTATCAGCATCACGCATCCCAGCTACCAAAGACGTAAGACCGGAACTATCAATAAAATTTACCAGAGCCAGATTTACAACTACATGGCGGCTGAGTTTGGAAATACACTCCTGTAACTTTAGGCGAAATTGCCAAGCAGTGGTGATATCTAGGCGACCTGCTGGCGTCAGGACAATAACGGTGTTTCCGTCTTGGGTTGTATAACTTTTTTGGTCTATATGAATCACTAAAGCCCTCCCCGTGGCATTCTTTTGTCAGATTAACTACTTACAGAATTTTCTAATGCTGTCACTTGAGACTAACAAGCTATAGCTAAAATTGTCACCTTTTTCTGCTAAGTGCCCACCTACTTAGTTTAACTCACCAAAATAGTGCTGAGTTGCAAGTTGAAATGGGGAGTGGGGAGATGAGGGGGATGTAGCTTTAGCTTCCCGCAGGGTGGGAGACAGGGGGATGAAGAAAGTGTTTTCCCAATGCCCCATGCCTAATGCCTAATGCCTAATGCCTAATGCCCGGTTTTCAAGTCACTATTGAGGTGGTGTCCAGTTAATCCAATCTTGGGGCTTGAGGAAGGTTTCATATAACTCGGCTTCAGGGGAATTGGGTTCTGGCTGATAGCCGTATTCCCAGCGCACTAAAGGTGGTAGGGACATGAGAATTGATTCGGTGCGTCCGTTAGTTTGCAGACCAAAAATTGTGCCTCGGTCATAAACCAAGTTAAATTCTACATACCGTCCCCGGCGGTAGAGTTGAAAATTCCGTTGGCGATCGCCATACTCTATCCCATGTCGCCGTTCTACAATTGGTACGTAAGCTGGTAAAAATGCTTTGCCACAGCCTTGCACAAAGGCAAATAAATCTTCCCAATTGCGGGTTGCTGGTATTCCCACCTGGTTGCTATAAATAGCCGCTTCCCCATTGGGGTTTGGCCCGCGATATAAAGCACCCTGACCATCTTGGTAATCAAAAAACAGACCACCTACACCCCGTGTCTCATCACGATGCTTGAGGTAGAAATATTCATCACACCACCGCTTAAACACTGGGTAATACTCTGGGTGGTGTTGGTCGCAAGCCTGTTTTAATGTTTTGTGTAAATGTGCCGCATCTTCAGCAAAGGGGTAATAAGGTGTCAAGTCAATACCACCACCAAACCACCACACTGGCCCCGCTTCAAAGTAGCGATAATTTAGATGAACTGTCGGCACGTAAGGATTACGAGGATGTAATACTAGTGAAGTGCCCGTGGCATAAAAGCCATGTCCTGCTGCTTCAGGGCGTTGGGTTAAAATTGATGGGGGCAAACTATCTCCCCAAACTTCCGAAAAACCTACACCTGCTTGTTCAAAGATTGCACCATCACGGAGAATACGCGATCTGCCTCCGCCTCCTTCTGGGCGTTCCCAACTATCTTCGAGAAACTTACCCACACCATCTAGTTTTGCCAATGATTCGGTAATTTCGTCTTGCAGCTGTTTCATAAACTGACTGACCCTAGTCTGAGCGTCAGTCGCTGGCAAAGACTTGGATGATGCTGCTACAGTTGGTGTTTGTGAGTTGGTCAACATAGATTCTTGAACCTAAATTACAATTTCCAGAAAGCCACAAATTTATCATCTTAAAATTTAGGGGAAACACGCACCAACAATCAAGCTCTATTTGCCCAACCCGCTTTTTTATTACTGGTTAAGCATTTATAGGATTGATGGGCATCACTAGAGTTATTTTCCCTCAAATGCGTATACGCTTGTATATTGACTGAGTTTTTTTTGAAATTTTATTTTTAATTGGAATATTTTGATATAAACACTAGACTTTAGTCGTAACCTTGAAATATCAAGGGTTTGACTGCCTTACTCAAAACTTCTTTGCCATATTCCGATGTTGGCTGTTGGTGTCTGCGCGGAATCGGGGCTTGCTATGTTTAGGGCATTTCTGAGAAAGTTTTAATTTAGGGGTTGAGCCTAGTTGCACACCATACCAGAGTTACCAGAAAGTCTCAAGGGAGCAGGATTAGGAAAATGCAAGGTTGGTTATCCAAATTCATCCACCGCAAACGTCGTCGTTTTTGCGCTTCTCTGGTGTGGACGTATCGAGAGATTAGTTCTGCTTCTGTAGACGAACTGTGGCAAAAAGTGGTTGACTTAACAGATGTTTCCTGGCATCCACAACTTAAGAGTACTAATGTCCCATACGGATTAGTACCCAAACCAGGATTGATTTTTCAAGCTGTAACACGCTTTTCCCCGATTCCCATTCGGATTTTTGTCGAACGCGTCAATCCTAGAGAGATGCTGAGTATCCGAGTGCTGGCGATTCCTGGGATAGAGGAACGGGTGACTTATCAAGTAGAGTCAACGGTTTGTGGTACTTGTCTGTCTTATTCTGTAACGCTACGGGGTTGGTTATCGCCCCTGATTTGGTCTTTATCCCGTCCTTATGCAGACCGCGTAGCACGGTCTTTAGTAGAGTCAGTAGAAAAGACAGCATTGGCAACGGTATCTAGTAAGAAAAAATCCCTTAATGACAGTTGTTTTGATTTTTAGGTACTGGAGAGTGGCGTTAGGGTACAGGTTAGAGGTTACAGCTGATAGCGAATAATCTGTGCCCCTTCGGGTTCGTACCCCTACAATACAAGCAAGCTACGCGTATCGTCTCATGTCTTGAGAAGGGCTGTAGGGAGAAGGAAGTGGCGTGGAAACCCCCTTTGCGTACCTTCTCGTAGAGAAGACCGCATTGGCTTACCTGTAACCTGTACCCTATTACCTTTTTATGTTCCTAAAGAAAGTTAAGATTCTATTAGGTGATAATGCAATTTGCTAAGTTTTATTACGGCAGTAACAGTAAAAACACTAAGCTGACCTTACTTAAGAAAGCATCCAGTTGATAACTAAGATGTTCGCCACGAGTGTATTTCTTCATTTTGAATTTTTATGTACGATGTCCTCGATTCTCACTCTGTCTTAGAAGTTTTGCGACCAGTGGAAGACCCAGAACTCCGCAAAAGTCTGGTAGAACTGAATATGATTCGCAACGTCAAAATTGACGCTGGTAAGGTTAGTTTCACTTTAGTGTTAACCACTCCTGCTTGTCCTTTACGTGAATTTATCGTTGAAGACTGTCAGAAAGCTGTCAAAAAACTCCCAGGCGTTACAGATGTCAACATAGAAGTGACGGCAGAAACACTGCAACAAAAAAGTTTACCCGACCGCACTGGCATTTCTGGGGTGAAAAATATCATTGCTATTTCCAGTGGCAAAGGTGGCGTTGGTAAAAGTACGGTGGCTGTGAATGTAGCAGTGGCTCTAGCTCAAACTGGGGCGAAAGTCGGCTTGCTAGATGCTGATATTTACGGCCCCAATGACCCTACCATGCTGGGTCTAGCTGATGCCCAAATTACTGTGCGCTCAACCCAAACAGGTGACATCTTGGAACCTGCTTTTAATCACGGTGTCAAATTAGTTTCAATGGGCTTTTTGATTGACCGAGATCAACCAGTAATTTGGCGGGGGCCTATGCTCAATGGTGTAATTCGCCAGTTTCTCTATCAAGTTGAATGGGGAGAACTGGACTATTTGATTGTAGATATGCCACCGGGAACCGGAGATGCTCAGTTAACCTTAACCCAAGCAGTGTCGATGGCAGGGGCAGTAATTGTCACCACGCCACAAACTGTAGCCCTGTTAGATTCTCGCAAGGGATTGCGGATGTTCCAACAAATGAATGTCCCGGTATTGGGGATCGTGGAAAATATGAGCTATTTTATACCCCCTGATCAACCAGATAAGCAATATGACATCTTTGGTTCCGGTGGTGGCTCCAAAACAGCCGCAGAATTAGGAGTGCCACTTTTGGGGTGTGTACCTCTAGAGATTTCCACGCGAGTTGGTGGTGACAGTGGTGTGCCGATAGTAGTTGGTGAACCAGATTCGGCTTCGGCAAAAGCATTAACAGCGATCGCTCTTACGATTGCTGGTAAAGTATCAGTTGCTGCTTTGACATAAATTAATTTTAATTTCTATTTGCTTCCTGGGCTATAGCCTGGGAATACTAGGGAGTGGGGAGTGGGGAGTGGGGAGATGGGGGAGATGGGGGAGATGGGGGAGATGGGGGAGATGGGGGAGAATTCTTAAACAAGTTTCTTTCTTGTCTCTTCCCAATGCCCAATGCCCAATGCCCAATGCCCAATGCCCAATGCCCAATGCCCAAT
>NZ_JAQYWQ010000079.1 GCF_029379315.1 Nostoc sp. S13 | reverse complement strand
CAGCAGTCTGCCACCGGAATTTGGCCAACTCACCAACCTGCAATCCCTCCACCTCTACAGTAATCAACTCAGCAGTCTGCCACCGGAATTTGGCCAACTGCAAAATCTGAAAAAGCTGGATCTTCGTAGAAATCCAGTTCCGATTCCACCAGAGATTTTGGGGTCGAAGGATTTATCCAAAGATCCGGGTGATGTGAATGAAATTCTCGATTTCTATTTTCGGGTGCAAAATCCAGCCGAAACAGAACCTTTCTACGAAGCAAAATTCTTAATTATAGGCGAAGGAGGAGCCGGTAAAACCTCTTTAGCCAAGAAAATTGCAGATGAAACCTACCAACTCCAGCCAGATGAAGAATCAACCGAAGGCATTGAAGTGATCCAGTGGCACTTTACACAGCCCAATGGTAAAAATTTTCGCGTCAACATCTGGGATTTTGGCGGTCAAGAAATCTACCACGAAACACATCAGTTTTTCCTCAGCAAGCGATCGCTCTATGCTTTAGTTGCCGACACTCGCAAAGAAAACACCGACTTTTACTGGTGGCTTAAGGTTGTCGAACTCTTAAGCGACAAGAGTCCAGTTATCATCATCAAAAACGAAAAACAAGACCGTGATTGCCCAGTTAATGAGCGCCAGTTACGAGGAGAATTTAGCAACCTGAAGGAAACACTGGCAACCAATTTAGAAACTAATCGCGGTTTAACAGAGATTAAGGACGCGATTCAGCTTTACATCAGCAGACTTGACCACGTTCGTACACCTCTACCAAAACTCTGGGTAAGAGTTAAAGCAGCATTAGAGAACGATTTCCGAAATTACATTAGCTTTGAAGAATACTCTACCATTTGCCGACTTAATAAATTAACAGACCGTAAAGATATGCTGCGTTTGAGCAACTATCTTCATGACCTCGGCGTTTGCCTGCATTTTCAAGACGATTCTACACTTAAACACTGTGTCATCCTCAAACCCGAATGGGGAACTAGTGCCGTCTACAAAGTTTTGGACAATGACAATGTTAAGAAAAAGTTGGGTTGTTTTACCAAAAACGCCCTCAAAGATATTTGGCAAGACGACGAATATGCACATATGCGAGATGAACTCCTGCAATTAATGATGCAGTTCAAGCTTTGCTACGAAATTCCCGGTCGTCCTGCTACTTATATTGCGCCTCAATTACTCTCCATTGAAAAAGCTGATTATACCTGGGGCGATCGCAACAATCTCATCCTGCGCTACATCTATGACTTTATGCCTAAAGGCATCCTCACCCGTTTTATTGTCGAGACGCACCCTTGGATTGAACAGCAAAAACTTGTTTGGAAAACAGGTGTTGTTCTCAACAAAGACCAAACTCGTGCAGAAGTCATTGAAAACTACAATCAAAGCGAAATTAAAATCCGTGTAGCCGGAAACCGCAAAAAAGAACTAATGGCTGTTGTCACCCATGAACTGGAAAAAATCCACAATTCTTACGAACGTTTGCAATATCAAACCCTAGTTCCCTGTAACTGTGAGACTTGCAAAAACCTGCTGACACCTCATTCCTATTCTCTGGACTCACTCAAAAAACGCTTGGATGCTAGCCGCTACCAGATTGAGTGCGACAAAAGCTATGAAATGGTAGATATCCGCAGATTAATCGATGATGTCATGTTCCAACCCGCTAAAGAAGATAGGGAAATCAACCCCCAAGTTGCACAGTTGCAAAGCGAACTGGAGCAAAAGCGAGATGAATCATTCACACATCGGTTACGAGATAGCAAAATGAATAGTCAATCTGTAATCGAGTTCGAGAAGGAAATTTTCATCTCCTATGCTTGGCGTGGAGAGAGTGAGCAATTTGTCAACCAACTAGATCAGAGTTTGCAGGCAAAAGGAATTAAAATCATCCGAGACAAACGCGATTTGGGCTACAAAGGACTGATTAAAGCCTTCATGGAACGGATTGGACGCGGGAAATGTGCGATCGCAATTATTAGTGACAAGTATTTAAAGTCTGACAATTGTATGTTTGAGCTAGTGCAAATTGCTAAAAACGGGGAATTTCATAATCGTATTTTCCCCATTGTGTTAGCAGATGCCCAAATTTATCAGCCTGTTACAAGACTTAAATATATTAAGCATTGGGAAGAACAAATTAAAGAATTAGACAAAGGTATCAGAGAAGTTGGTGCAGCTAATTTACAGGGATTTCGTGAAGAAATTGACCAGTACACTGAGATTCGCAACACCATCGCCGAACTCACCAACCTGCTAAAAGACATGAACACGCTGACTCCTGATATTCACAGCCAATCAGACTTTGAGGAATTGCTGAATGCGATCGCACAGCGTTTAGATGAGTAAAACTAGACTATTAGTGAGGTTAACAGGTAGAAATATCGCCCTTTTAACTCGACAGAAGGAGAAGCAACGATGAGCAGTAACTCGAATGAAACACTAGTAGAACAAACACTAACTTACACGCTAGAGATGAATGGCAAATTTTACTTAATTGAAAATCTACCTGCACGGGTTGAATCCACAGACAGGAGAACAATTTTTCTCTCCGTCTACGGGAGAACGGTTACAGCAGATTATTTACAACCAACAGCAGCCTATTCGTATTCTTGAAACGCCAGTGTATGACTTTGCTGCTTAAGATAAATCACACGACTTTTAACGAAGAAAAATGTTTGTGAATTAAGCAGGGAATCGTGAGGATTAAAGCCGCAACTTCGAGGATAAAAGGTGCAACTTCGAGGATAAAAGGTGCAACTTCGAGGATAAAAGGTCAAGCGATCGCCCTTTTTACTCGACAATTTATGTTCACAGGTGAAACGATCGCCCTTTTTACTCGACAATTCATGTTCACAGGTAAAATGATCGCCCTTTTTGCTCGACAATTCTTGTTCCAAAGTGGAAGCTTCGTGTTCAAAGGTGGAATGGTGAGGTTTTGAGATGGAGCGATGCCTGCGGCGGGCTGCGCCAACGCCCTTTTTGCTCGACAATTGGTGTTCCAGACTGGAAAAATGAAGCTTTGAGGTTGAGCGATACCTTCGGCACACTTCATGAACGCATTGTAAACAAGAGGCATTCGCACATTTGTGAGATAAATAAAACTGATAATATTCTACCCACCAAATAAACGCCCCCAAAAACCCTTCTTCTCATTTCTATAAATCTCTAAGTTTTTACGAAAAAGAGTGCTAGTAGGGTTAAGGCGAACAGCTATTTCCAGTTCGGTGATCGCTTCTTCCAACTTCCCTTGACCTTTTAGCGCAATCCCCAGGTTATTGTGAGCCATTGCTAAGTTTGGGTCGATTTGCAAAGCTCTTTGGTAGGCGGCGATCGCTTGTTCTAACTTTCCTTGTTTGGACAGTGCTAAACCCAGGTTAGTGTGAGCGCTTGCTAAGTTTGGGTCGATTTGCAAAGCTCTTTGGTAGGCGGCGATCGCTTGTTCTAACTTTCCTTGTTTGGACAGTGCTAAACCCAGGTTAGTGTGAGCGCTTGCTAAGTTTGGGTCGATTTGCAAAGCTCTTTGGTAGGCGGCGATCGCTTGTTCTAACTTTCCTTGATCGTACAGTGCTAAACCCAGGTTATTGTGAGCGTTTGCATAGTTTGGGTCGATTTGTAAAGCTCTTTGGTAGGCGGCGATCGCTTGTTCCAACTTCCCTTGACCGTACAGTGCTAAACCCAGGTTCCTGTGAGCGAATGCAAAGTTTGGGTCGATTTGCAAAGCTCTTTGGTAGGCGGCGATCGCTTCTGACAACTTCCCTTGACCGTACAGTGCTAAACCCAGGTTATAGTGAGCGAATGCAAAGTTTGGGTCGATTTGCAAAGCTCTTTGGTAGGCGGCGATCGCTTCTGACAACTTCCCTTGACCGTACAGTGCTAAACCCAGGTTATAGTGAGCGAATGCAAAGTTTGGGTCGATTTGCAAAGCTCTTTGGTAGGCGGCGATCGCTTCTGACAACTTCCCTTGATTTTTCAGCGCAGCCCCCAGGTTACTGTGAGCGAGTGCATAGTTTGGGTCGATTTCCAGAGCTTTTTGGTAGGCGGTGATCGCTTCTTCCAACTTTCCTTGAGTGTACAGTGCTAAACCCAGGTTATTGTGAGCGATTATAGAGTTCGGGTCAAGACGGAGGGCTGCTTTGTACTTGACGGCTGCTTCCTCGAACTTTTTAGCTTCGCGCAAACGATCTGCTTCATTTATCAGGCTTGTGACTTTATCTTGGCGCTTTTCTTGCTCTTGTGCAGTGACTTGCTCTTCAAGGTGAGTTACATCCTCATTTCTGAGTTTTAGCATCTGCTGATAATTCTTTAGTCCTTCACGGCTGTAGTCACTGAGTGGATATTCCAATTGCAGCACTTCGATTAATTTTTGCTCGTATCGTTGCAACTTTTGCTGATAGTCCTCCAGTGATACCTCTACCTTTTGAACACTGACAACCTTTAGATACAAATCTCCCCGTTGATTGGTTATCGAGTTAAGTTTACCTTTACCTCGAATCCGCAACTTCTTACCAGGACTAAAACCAGATGGAACAGTCACAGTAATTGAGCCATCCTCCAGCGCAATCTTCTTTTCTGTACCGTAGGTCAATTCAGCGATGCTAAGAGGGAGTTCTAGCGTTAGGTCAGTTTCAACTTGATTGCCAGGTTGAGATGGAGCATTATCTACTGAGGATTCTAGAGCAATTGGCTCTTGGTTTGCTGAACTGTCTTTGGGAGGTGAGTAATTGGAGCTAGCAACTAATCGCGCCACCTCTTGCCGAATTCCCTTGACAACTTCTAAGAATGCTTCATCTCGATCAGTCCAGCTTTTTATCGGTTTGCGATTACTAGGCAGGGGTGACAATTTATCAATAGGAGGATTGTCCCAATCTACAGGGCGTAGCAATACCGGGATCACACGAGCCTTACCTGCTGCATTTTGTTCTAAGGCTCGTGTAACTTCAACTGTCCAGTGATAGTCTGAAGCAATAAAATCTGGACTCACCAACAGTAGAATTAGTCCAGCCTGTTTGAGGTGCTTATTAATTTCATCTTCAAACTCTTGCCCAGCGATAATTTCGCGCTTGTGCCAACTGGTAATAGTTTGTTCCCGCAGCAAAGTCGCTAGATGCATCTTTAACTCTTCGCGCAGTTCTTCATCTTTTTGGTGATAAGAAATAAAAACTTCAATAGACTTCATAGGGAATATAGCAAGATGTTGGCTGGTTTAAAAGAAAACTACAAAAGCTTTTGCTCGATTTCCTCAAGCTGCCCATCTAATCTACTATGTTCTGTTTGGCTTTCCTGAATTTGCGCTTCTAGCTTCAGCTTTGTAGATACATCGGTTTCAATGCCGTATGCTTGGCGCAGCCGACCTAATTTTGTGCTAGCCAGGTCATACTGTTGTTGCACTGAATCCCGTTCTTGCTCTAATCGGCGACGCTGGCGCTCAGTTAAACCCCCACTCGTTGCAGGAAGGCTGGAAGTCGCTGGTGTAGTAGTTTCAGAAGCAGTTGAGGAAGAGGTTTTTAATTTAGCAATATCTTCAACTACTCTGCGAATCCCTTGAGCGACATTTAAAAAAGCCTCATCTTGGTCTTGCCAGGTGGTGACAGGTTTAGCATTTTTGGGGAGTGCTTGCAGTTTACCAAAAGGCGCACCATTCCAGTCTGACGGCTTGAGAATAATCGGAATTACACGAGCTTCCCTTGTTTGATGTCGCTCCATTGCCCGTGTCATTTCTTTGTCATAGCAGTAATCTGAAGCCAGAAAGTTAGCACTCACTAACAGCAGAATGATATCTGCAACTTCAAGATTGTCATCAATGGCATTTGCCCATTCACTCCCAGCACTGATTTCGCGATCGTGCCAAGCCTCAATAACTCCTTGACGTTTCATCATGCTCAGATGAGTTGCCAACTCGTCACGCAACGCTTCGTCTTTGTGGGAGTAGGAAAAAAATACTTTAACTGCATTAGACTTATCCACAAATAAACCTCAAAATAGCTGAAACCCTTACATAGCTGGCTTTTTAGCTTATATAAAACAGGAACCTCTAAAACCCTCTCCAGAGCTAGGTTTCAGCCAAATAAAGTTCTCATTTCCGGATAAGTCTATTAGACATATTCTTGAATTTACTTCATTAAATAGCTGTACAGGAGTTTATAAGTTAATTTTGCCAAAATAAAAGCCCAAACGAAGAATATTTATTTATTCTCTGCGATCGCACTGCGGTTTGTTGCTGAGATAAATCCATCAGATTCACCAGCTTGCAAATAAGCCGCGCATCCAGATTGCTATCTCATTCAGTATCACCAACTTTATAGATATCAAAGCTAATAATTTTGCGTAGGCGTAGCCCGTCGTAGACATCGCTATTGGCAAATTCTCAAAGCAAACAAAGCGATCGCCCTTTTTACCCAACAATTTATGTTCCAAAGTGCAACTTCCAGGTTCTGAACTCGACAGTTCGAGCAAAAAGATACAACTTCCAGGTTCTGAACTCGATAGTTCGAGCAAAAAGATACAACTTCCGAGTTCTGAACTTGACAGTTCGAGCAAAAAGGTGCAACTTCCGAGTTCTGAACTCCAATGATGAGGCTTTTAACTCGACAATTCGTGTTTCAACTACTAATTACGAGTTGGTGTTAGCCACCTAAAAACCTGCTCAACTGTCAAATCCAGTGTTAAAAACTTTGGTGTGGGAAGACAATCGCTACTTGTCAACTCAATAGGTTCCTGTCCTGGTAAAAATGCTAAAATCAGTCGTTCCTCTGGATCGATTAACCATCCTAGCTGAGTACCATGTTTAAGGCAGTGCAAAATATTACTAATAACTTTAGTAGCTCTCTGCTCAGGTAAGAGAATTTCTACAGTCCAGTCGGGATAAATTTCAAAAGTATTGGGTACTTCGCCATCAGCTTCAAAAGGAATTCGTTCCCAAATGAAGACGGCAGCATCGGGAACAATAGAACGTCCACCAAATGTACAGCGCAATTCTGGAAAGGCGAGAGCAATTTGTGACGTTTGGGCAACTTGATTTACAGCATCACAAAACTTGAGTTACAGACGAGAGTGTTTGCCAGTAAGCATAGGTTTTTGGTAAATTCGACCGTCAATAAACTCACTAGCAGGCTTAGTTTCTGGCAGTTTGAGGAATTTTTCGAGGGTGAGAGACGGAGGAATTGCTGTTGTCATCGCCTTGAGTTCAGTATTATATTGCCACTCTGCCAAAATTTTATCCTTTATGTTTTCTGCTGAGATAAATCCATCAAGTTTGCCAGCTTGTAAACTACCCGCGCCCCAACATTACCATCCCATTCCCCATCACCGACTTCGCAGATATCAAAGCCAATAATTTTTTTCCCACTATTCACCAATTCCCGGAACAGACAAAATGTTTGCTCTAATTCCAACCCACCTGGAACAGGAGTACCTGTACTCGGACAGAGTTTTGGATCTAGACCATCTGCATCAAAGCTAATGTAAACATACTCAGGTAAATGACTGATAATTTCTCGGCATAAATCAATCCAAGTTGTTCCAGAGTAAAGCTTTTGCTTAATAGCTGGGTCGTAATAAGCAATAATGCGATCGCTAGATTGGTCAATCATTTGCACTTCATCATGACTAATATCACGCAAAGCTACTTGCACTAACTTAGAAATTTGCGGTATTTTCATCGCATTAAACATAATAGACGCATGGGAAAACTCAAATCCCTCATAGGCATCGCGTAAATCTGCGTGAGCATCAATGTGCAAAATACCATAGTTTGCGTAGTTAGCCGCTAATGCTTGGAAATAACCTAAAGGCGAACTGTGATCCCCACCAATGACTGCAACTCGCTTACCATTATTAATTGCTTCTTGACAATTTTTAAACAGCCATTGATTCACCTGTTGACAAGCCTGATTAATTTCTGTCAGCACAGGTGTTAAATCTGGTGTATCTGAGAGTTGTTTACCTTGGGCTAATCGCTGAATAATTTTTGCTGCCAAGGTGCGATAGTATGTGTTATTCTCTACAATATCCTGGGGAATTTCCACCATAAAAATTCCCTGTTTCCAACCATCAGGGTGATCAAAATCGAACAAATCCAGTTGAGTTGATGCATCGAGAATTCGCTGTGGGCCATTAGCAGTGCCTGCGCCATAGGAAACAGTGACTTCCCACGGCACACCAAAGACAATCAAGTTTGCAGACTCGTAATCGCAGGGCAAACCTAAGAGGTTGCCATTTACTTCACCTACGCCGCTAGGATTATAATCTTTTAATTGATTACTCATTAAGTATCTTCTGGATTTATGTGGATAGACAGCACGCCGCCTAGTGGACATCTGCATTGTAATCAAAATTTTTCACAGAATGATCCAAATATGTTGGTATGGAACATTGTTCATTGGTGTCAACTTAAGGTTAAAAGGGCGGTTAGAAACCGCGTCTAGACGAGGCAAAAGCTTAATTTTAACTTAATCCGCGTAGGCAGACTAACCCTCTCCCAATACGGTTCGGTTAAGGCAAGAGACGCGATAAATCGCCGTCTCTACAAAGGACTGATTATTGTAAAGACGGCGATTTATCGCGTCTTTGCAATCTAGGGTGTGTCATCAAAAAACCTTATCCGAACTGTATTGAACCCTCTCCTGACAGAGACGCTAGGCGTAGCTTGTCCCGTAGGGAAGTGGTACGGGTTCTCCAAAGAAGTACGTTTGTGTAGTAGCGAATTATATTCGCCTAATAGTTTTAAAACATCCTCTTACCTCGACTTTATCCATTTTTTGGCAACGCTCAAGCTGACGCTGAAACCTTTGTGGGACAGTAGCTTTACTTTTTGGATTTAATCGTGAATCAGTTACATGGAAAAAGTTTTTGCCAAAAAGCTAGGGTTTTTGCTCTATAAAGAGATGCAAGTCTTAATTTTGGATAAAGTCGAGCTTACGGTATTAGAAAAGAGCAATTTCAGTTGCAAACGAAATTTCTTGTCGCAAACTCTTCAGTAAATCTAGAGTTTTTGCGTAGGCAACTCTCTTGCCTTGGTTTTCAAAGTATTCAGATGCTTTTTGTAAATCAGACATCGCTCCTTGATGATATCCTAAGCGATAACGAGCTACTCCCCGATTAAGGTAAGCCTGGGCGTTACTTGGATTAAGCCTAATGACTTGGGAAAAATCACGCACTGCACCAAAGTCATCTTTATTTCGTCCGCAAGCACAACCCCGGTTAAAATACGCTCTATAATCATTAGCATTGAGACGAATTGCGAGATTAAAGTCGAGCATAGCTGCTTGGGTATTTTGCAAGACCAAATGCGCCAAACCTCGGTCATTGTAGATATCTGCAAGCAGTAAGCTACTGATTCTCTTAATTTGAGTTAAGGCTAAATTAAAGTCGAGAATTGCCTCAAAGTCTTTCCCTTCCCCAGCCCTGGCTAGCCCTCGGTTATAGTAAGCTCGGAAATCGTAGGGTTTAAGTGCGAGCGCTCGATTATGATCGACAATGGCAGCTGGATAATCCCCTTGTCTATAGTGTGCCAGTCCTCGATTCAGATAAGCCTCAAAGTTATCAGGTGCAAAATTTATTGCTTGAGTACAATCTGTAACAGCTTGATGGTAATCTTGTAATTGGAGATAAGCAAGACAGCGATCGCTATAAGCTACAGCATAATTTTTCTCAAGTTCAATCGCCTGGTTAAAATTCTCTATTGCTTCCTGGTAATCACCGCGCCGCATCTTATCTACACCTAATTCAAAGAAATCACCTGCTGTAATTTGGGTGATTAAAATGGGTGAAGAATATGCAGGCAAAATCAAAAAAGTGAGAGAAAAAGCAATAATTACACTAAGAAATAATCGCCACAAATCACTCATAATACCAAATTAGGATAAGTAGTATTGTTTCAGACGTTTAGAACAGTCTTTTTGTAAAGACTCTTAATCCAAAATTGTTATAAGCACCCTATTTGATAATTTCAGCAGTAACAAAATTGGCGGGACATAAAGCCCCGCTAATTTTTAATTTTTGAAGTTAGATTTTAGTCTAGTTCTTCCAGTTCTTATCTGCTTGTGAAAGCACATAGGCAGCTACATTTTCAATTTGGTCAGACTTCAAACGGCTGCCAAAGGCGGGCATAGCACCTTTACCTTTTGTAACCTGGGCAATAATCTTGTCTGCTGAGTACAAACCATACTTTTCCAAATCCGCCTTCTTCAGGCTTTTGGCAGCATTAACCAGATTTTTCCCTCCCGCATGACAAGAGGCACAATTGGCACTAAATATTTTAGCTCCACTAACAACATCTCCTGCGAAAGCTGGACTACTGAAGGCAAAGGTGAAGATTGCTATGCCTAACAACATCACTGTAATAATTTTTTTCATTTTGTGTTCCCTCTGCAATAACGGCTTATTCGGTGCAATATCTTCTATAATTGTCAGTTGAGGAGTTGCCATAGTCAAATGACAATCTGTCAAACTTCGCCCGAAAATTTTTTTAATTTTGAATATTCGGGATTTTAGATTTAGGGTTGTTAGTACAGAGCGATGTTTGACGACAAGATACTTTTCTACGAAACGTTACGCGTAACTACACTGATGATTAAAATACAAATTTATGTATATAGCAATCCTATTTGATTTGTGAAAATTGCAAGCCGCAGCTCCCCGACTGCTTAAAGAAGTCGGGGATCTTATTTGTTACGAATAGATTCAGAATTGCTATATAAGTATAAATCCTTTACAACCAATAATTCATAAAAATTTAAGGATGAAATATTCAAGATAAAAATTGTCTCGTTTCATCCTTTGTTCTTTAGTTGACAGCCCCTAACTGAATAAGCACATCTTCTGTAACACGACAAATTCGCCAATCATCTAATATAGATGCTCCCATACTACGGTAGAACGCTTGGGCTGATTCGTTCCAATCCAACACACTCCACTCTAACCGCCCACAATCACGTTCTACAGCTATTTGGGCTACTTTAGTAAGGAGAGCTTTACCAATACCTTGCCTGCGATATTCTGGTAAAACAAATAAATCTTCCAGATAAATTCCTGGCTTAGTCAAAAATGTTGAATAATTATGAAAAAATAAGGCAAAACCAACAGCTTGACCCGCAGATTCTGCTAAGATTGCCTCTACATACCTACGTGAACCAAATAAATGCTCCTTAAGTGCTAGAGCATTGCCAGTAATAGCGTGAGATAATTTTTCATACTCTGCAAGTCCCTGAATTAATTTAAACAGTACGCTGTAATCAGCTGGTTCAGCAAAACGCACAATCAAATTGCCACGCGAAGTCATTATTCTATAGTCGATAGTTCATAGTCCATAGTCTATAGGCAACTGTGCAATTTTTTTTGAGTAATAACTAAACGTGAGTTCGACAAGTTTTATTTGACCTCTCAAGAGCAGTCCCTCTCCGACGCGGAGAGGGGAGCAAAAAGCTGAATTTTTCGTTGCTCCTCCCTTTCCGTTTCGGAGAGGGAGGCTGTCCGGGAGAGGTTCATCGAACTTACGTTAGGGACTTCCAACAAATAAATTATCCAATCTTGTGGGGTGGACATCTTGTCCGCCCTTGGCTACGCGATAATACAACGCACTGGCCACCCGACTAAATTTAAAGTTTTGCACTTTATTCGATCTATGTTCGTTAATGAAGCTAATTAGATCAGGTATTGTATCTCTATCTTCATTAAATCAACCAACCTTTTAAGCGTTTGGCAATGTGAGGACGCCGTAATTTTCGCATGGCTTTGCTTTGAATTTGTCGCACTCGCTCACGAGAAAGATTAAACATGTTGCCAACTTCTTCTAAGGTACAGGGTTCGCTGGTTGTCAAACCATAACGCAGAGAAATCACATCTTTCTCCCGTGGAGTTAACACGTCACCCAAGACTTCCCAAATCTCCTGACGCATCATGTTTTCGTTCATTTTTGCTTCTGGAGACAGGTTATCTTCATCTTCTAGCAAATCCATCAATTCCGTGTCTTCTTCTTTACCGACGCGGTGGTTGAGAGAAAGTGCTTGACGCCGTAGCTGTTGTAGCTGGCGTAGTTGTTGCACACTAATTTCCAAAGCTTCTGCCATTTCAGCTTCGGTGGGATTACGAGAGAGTTTTTGTTTGAGTTCCCGTTGTGCTTTTTTCAGCTTGTTAAGCTTTTCAACAATATGAATAGGTAGCCGGATTGTCCGCGCATCATTAGCTATAGCTCTGGTGATCGCTTGTCTAATCCACCAATAGGCGTAAGTAGAAAACTTATATCCTTTATCTGGATCAAACTTTTCTGTAGCACGATTTAAACCCATTGCTCCTTCCTGAATTAAATCCAGAAAGGGCACTCCCCGATTCAGATATCGCTTGGCAATAGAAACTACCAATCTCAGGTTCGAGCGAATCATTTTGCGTTTCGCTACTCTACCTTGATACAAGCGACTTTCTAATTGCTTTTCGGTCATTTCTAGCTCAGAAGCCACTTCTAGCTTACTAGGTTCCTGTCCCAGCTTTAAGTGTAAGGCAGCTTGTAATTCCCTAATTTCTTCTAGAAACCTGACTCGCCGCGCTAACTCTACCTCTTCATCAGGTTTTAGAAGCGGATAACGCGCCATTTCCTTAAAAAACGCGCCTACAGCATCATCATGTTCGGTTTTATTATATCCCGAAGGACGAGCCGCCCCCATCTCATCTCCATCGCGTTCGTCTGATTCCAGATTTTCTATTACAATTGGAGACTCTTCATCTGCTACTGGATCTAAACTTTCGAGTGATGGTTCTTCGCCATCAGCAGGGTTCTCCAGTATTTCCATTTTTCCCAATTCAAGAATATTCATAGTTTCCTTTAGGGATTGTTGTTTTGTTTGGTACATAATTTAGTTACAGCTACTCGTTTGAAGCTTGGTAGTTTTCCCTAATGGACGAATGCACCGGTTTAGATAGCGAAATACAAGCTTCTGCTAATTTGTCTTCAGAAATAAAAATCCGTATTTACCTACCAACTATAGGTTACGGTTAGATACAACCTATAACTAAACTGGACTTGAGACCTAACAAAACTTTCTTTTCAGGCTCACAACCAACATATATATTCTTCATTTTTTTCTTAATTATCAAATATGTCAAATCCTCCTCAAACTTTCTCAACCTTAACAAATATAAAAATCTCAGCTAACCATCCCAATTTCTTAAACTTTCATATATTTTTCTAAATAATTTTAATGTAGGCGTTGAAAGTCACTGGATACATCGAAAACCTGGTGCTGGGGTTATGCATTCCCGATTTAAAGTTACCGACATGATACAAATTACAATAATGGCAGCTTAATTTCGGAATGATCTTATTTGTATAAAATAATCTCATATACAGAAATGGTTGAATATCTATCGATAGGCGGAAAAAGGCTACTCCCTATTTAGTAGTTGGAGTAACTTTTGTAGATTTAGCCGAGATGCTTTTATTTGTAAGGTAGGCACAAAATATTTATTGCACGTATAGAAGAGGCAAAATTGTCTAGTAGATTACATAAGAGGAAACTTATCAAGTATTATGAAGGATAACAGTATTGTCAAATACCATTTGAGTCCAAAAAAGCAAAAAAATAGAGTTTAGTTAGCTAAGTTAATTGTGACTAGCTATATGAGTAAAATGTTAAACTATAAAGTCAGCAACTATGTATATTAATGGCGTAAATTTATCTCCTTTGGTGGTGGCCCAGGCTGGTGAATCGTACCATTCGGATGCAACTGTTAATAGGTGGGTTGAAGTACTGGTAGACTGTCCAGGAGCCTCAACGGAATTAGAGAAAGGGGAAAAACTGTATACGTATCGATTACCTGCCAAGTTAGAAGTAAAACCAGGGGACATTTTGAGTGTGCCATTTGGTTTACAACAGGTGGGAGGGGTAGCTATTCGTTTCCTGGCAAAACCCCCAGTAGATTTCGCACTAGAAAAAATCAAGGAAGTAGAAGATGTTATTCAAAGGGATTTCATCGGAGATAGTTACCTGACTCTGCTGGAACGGGTATCACAGTATTATTACACACAATTGATTCAGGTGATACGTATGGCGTTGCCGCCTGGATTATTGGGGCGATCGCAGCATCGCATTCGGCTGAAGCGAGAAAACATTCCCAATGGTGCAGTAGAATTCCTTGGTTCAACGGCAGCTCGTCAAATTCTCAAAATTCTGCAATCTCAAGTTGATGGGGACTACAGTTTCAAATTCCTCAAGCGCCAGATTCAAGGATTTGACTATGGAAAGAAGCAATTACTCGAACGCAATTGGGCAGAAAGTTATGTGGAATTACTTAGATATTCTCAACCCCAGACAAAACCAGTAGTCACCTTAGTTGCCGATGGATCTTACATTGATTTAAACAAGCGTCAACGGGAAATTTTAAAAGTGCTACGCGATTATGGGGGCGAGTTGTGGCTAAATGAGTTCCTCCAAATTTGTAAGACAACTACCCCTACTCTAAAAGGGTTAGAACAAAAGGGCTGTATCGTCATCGAAGAACGGGAAGTATTGCGAAGGGAACAAGGGCCAGCATTAGCTCAAGATCAACCAAAGTCATTAAATGCAGCCCAAGCTAGCGCCTTAGAAACAATCCAGACATTAGATGGATTTGCTCAAGTTTTGTTGCATGGGGTGACAGGTTCGGGAAAAACCGAAGTATATTTGCAAGCGATCGCACCCCTCCTCAAAGTTGGCAAATCCGCCCTTGTCTTAGTCCCAGAAATTGGACTCACACCCCAGCTAACTGATCGTTTTCGCGCCCGTTTTGGGAATAAAGTCAGCGTCTATCACAGCGCCCTCTCAGATGGTGAACGTTATGACACTTGGCGGCAAATGCTCACAGGAGAACCCCAAGTTGTCATTGGTACCCGCAGCGCCGTTTTCGCTCCTTTGCCTAAATTGGGTTTAATTATTTTAGATGAAGAACACGACAGCAGCTTTAAACAAGACTCCCCCATACCCACCTACCACGCCCGTACCGTCGCCCAGTGGCGAGCAGAATTAGAAAATTGTCCCTTGGTGTTGGGTTCCGCTACCCCTTCCTTGGAGAGTTGGGTAAGCGTCAGGAGGCAGAGAAGCAAGGGAGCAGGGGAGCAGGGGAGCAGGGGAGCAGGGGAAGAATTCGTAACTTATAACTCCTCATTCCTAACACTTCGGCAGGCTCAGGGCATCGCTCCTAACTCCTCACTTTACCTCTCCCTCCCCGAACGCATCAATTCCCGCCCTCTACCGCCAGTAGAAATAGTCGATATGCGGCAAGAGTTGCAGCAGGGAAATCGTTCTATATTTAGTAGATCGCTGCAAGCAGCTTTGCAACAGTTGCAACAGAGAAAACAACAGGGGATTTTATTTATCCATCGCCGGGGACACAGTACTTTTGTATCTTGCCGCAGTTGTGGATATGTGTTGGAATGTCCGCACTGTGATGTGTCGTTAGCGTATCACCACACCGAAGAAAAAGCGCCGGAATTACTGCGTTGTCATTATTGTAACTATGCGCGATCGCATCCCAAATTCTGCCCTGATTGTAGTTCCCCTTACCTGAAATTTTTCGGTAGCGGTACTCAACGAGTAACGCAGGAATTAGCGCGACAATTCCCAGAATTGCGTTTGATTCGCTTTGATAGCGATACCACCCGTAACAAAGGCTCACACCGTACCCTACTTACCCAATTTGCCAACGGCGAAGCAGATTTATTAGTAGGAACGCAAATGCTCACCAAAGGTTTAGATTTACCGCAGGTGACACTTGTGGGCGTCGTTGCTGCTGATGGATTGTTAAATTTATCAGATTACCGCGCCAGTGAACGGGCATTTCAAACCTTGACTCAAGTAGCTGGACGTGCTGGTAGAGGCGATGATCCAGGTAGGGTAATTGTGCAGACTTATACTACAGAGCATCAGGTAATTGCAGCAGTGCGATCGCACGATTATCAGTCTTTCTCTGAAGCTGAGTTAGAGCAACGCCAAGCACTCAATTATCCTCCATACGGGCGGTTAATTTTGTTACGTTTAAGTAGTCTCGATCCGATTCAAGTGCAGAATACGGCGCAAATTATTGCCACAGCCTTGAGTACAGAAGAAGAATTCGAGATATTGGGGCCAGCACCAGCCAGTATTTTACGAGTAGCTAATCGTTATCGCTGGCAGATATTGATTAAATTTGCCCCCGAGGCATTGCCACAATTGCCAGATTGGGAAGAAGTGCGATCGCTTTGTCCCCAATCTGTTAGCTTGACCATTGATGTAGACCCCATCAATATTATGTAACTCAATTGTAAGCGGCTAATACCAGTAAAGTCGTTGATAATTTAGCTAGTTGATGTGTTGCGATATCTAACAGGTATTTAATCTGAATGCCAGCCCTGAACCTATGAGCGCTAACGAAATATTTCTTCGACCTGCCCAGGAAACAGATGCCTGGGCGCTGAGTGCAATTCATATTGCTGCTATCAAAGCTTTGCCTACAACTTTCTACACCCAAAAAGAACTTTTAGCTTGGCGTAATTACCGCGACAAAGCCGATGGTTCAAATATCTTGAAGAGTATGAAACTAGAAACTTTCTGCGTTGCGATCGAGGGAGATTTTGTTAGAGGTTTTGCTAGTTTTATTGTTGATGAACTTATCGGGCTGTATGTCCATCCTAAATATCAAGGTAAAGGGATTGGACGTACTTTAGTTCAACATTTTTGCGATCAAGCAACTGAGCAAGGTATAGATAAGGTAATTACAAATGCTAGCCTTTATGCCGAAGGGTTTTATTTACGACTGGGATTTACTGCTATCCAAAGAGCGCCTCATTATTTAAGAAGTGGGGTAGTTGTCTCAGTTACTCAAATGAGTAAAACATTAGCTACCGCACTGAAATAGAAATAATTTCAGAGGGTAAAGATTTTTAACAACTTTAAAAATGCTGTTATCAAGATTATTTTTCCCCAAGTTACGACCACTTTTTCTACATAACCTATGATGTAAGTAAGTACTTGCCAGCATAAATGAATAAAAGCATCCGTTCATCAATTCTCACGCGTACACGTTTGATAGAAGCCGCCTCGCAGGTATTTGCTAGCTTAGGTGTTCAAGGAGCAACTACCCGTGAAATAGCTCGTGTTGCTGGTGTGAATGAGGTAACTTTATTTCGCCACTTTGCTAGCAAAGAACAACTTCTGGCAGCAGTAATCGAAAATGCCTTTGCACTTCAGACAGAAGCCCTTGCACACCCCGAAGCGTGGACGCAGGATCTAAAAATTGATTTAAGACACTATGCCCATCTTTATAATACGATGTTAGAGGCACAGGAAGACTTAATTCGTACTTTCATTGGAGAAGCTAAACGTCATCCAGAAGAAGCCAAACAAGTGATTCAAGAAGCTGCCAAGCTCTTAGGAGAAAAACTGGTAGCTTACCTGCAATCTAGTCAGAAACGAGGCATCGTCAGAGCAGACCTTGATCCATTTCCAGCAGTCGATATGTTTAAAGGAATGCTGTTAGCTGGAATGCTATGCCGCAGTGCAAAATTCAATCAAGGCAACTATAGCTGTGAGGACTATATTGAAACCTGTGTAGATATTTTTGTGCGCGGTATCAGTGTGACTCCCCTTTCAGTTTTCAAACAGCCTCTAAACTAGAAGCAAAATTAGACAATGAAGAAGAATTCAGAAGTCAGAATACATTCGTCAGAATCAAGACGCTCTCTACGAGACGCTAAAAGCGAACGCGGACTCGCTTTGCGTGACGCTATCAGTCGGGGATTCAGACCCGCGACTTTCTTGTTGACCACCAAATTTTCTTGTTTTGTGGGGGTCTTAAACCCAATTATTCATCCACCAGTCGTACAGAATTCATTCTGGATTCTGATTCCTGACTCCTGAATTATGTTCAATAATTAAGATATATGAAAATCTTGAAAGGTAAAGTTGTCAGTGGTTTAGGAAACTTTTCTTACTGGATTGAGAAACTCCATGAATATTACTTGAGAAAAACGGGAATGAAATTTTTCCCTGGAACTTTAAATATTCAGCTAGATCAACCTTACCATCTTCCAAAAAATGTAATTCGTCTGGAAAAGGAAGAATATGGAGGGACTGTTTCTGTTAGCATTGTTCCCTGTAAGATATTTGGAAGAGATGCTTTCATCTTAAGAACAGACAAAAACAATACTGAGAGTGGAGATCATCCAAAAACAATTATTGAGATAGCTTGCGATGTTAAACTTCGCGAACTATATAATCTTAAAGATAATGACTTGATTGAAGTTGAGATTTCCGATGTCAGATTTATCTGAATTAAAGAATCTGCTTGCAGATGAAGCGTTAATCCATTACGCGAGTGGTCGGGAGCAAGAGCGGTTATCAAAAGGTGCAGGTTTGCTGGAATTAGCCCGAAGCCAAGAACTTATTAGCCGCTACCTACCGCCTCCACCCGTAGTGATTTTCGATGTTGGCGGTGGCGCTGGCATCTATTCTTTTTGGCTGGCTCAACAGGGCTATGAAGTCCATCTCATTGATGCGATGCCTTTGCACATAGAGCAAGCCCGACATTTGTCTCAAGCTCAACCAGAATATCCTTTAGCTAGTTTCGCAGTTGGAGATGCTCGTCAACTAAATCGGGCGGATAATAGTGTTGATGCTGTTCTCTTACTTGGGTCTTTGTATCATCTGACTGAGCGCACAGATCGGATTATTGCTTTGCGTGAAGCTCATCGCATCTTAAAAACTGGAGGTTTTGCTTTCGCGGTGGGAGTTTCTCGCTTTGCTTCAACCTTAGATGGATTATTTCGGGGACATTTAGATGATCCAGAATTTGCAGAGATTGTTAAACAGGATCTGATTGATGGTCAACACCGCAACCCAAATAACCATCCTAATTACTTTACAAAAACCTTCTTTCATCATCCAGAAGAACTCAGAGCAGAGGTTAAAGAAGCGGGTTTTCATTCTGAAAAGATTTTCGCGATTGAAGGGCCAGGCTGGTTACTACAAAACTTTCAGGAACACTGGAATGAGCTAGGTCGCCGCGATCGCCTTTTAGAAGCGATTCGTTGGTTAGAAACCGAATCTTCTATATTGGGGATGAGCGCTCACATCATGGCTGTTGCCCGTAAATAGGTGGTAAAGTAGAGCGATCGCTATTAACTAAAAGCGCTTGTTGTTTTGCCAGCACTTGTTTCCGTAATAACAGCAATTTTCTCTCTTTAATGCCTTCTGCGATTAATCCATCGACAGTTTTCATCAGATAATCAGCGCAGGAACCCAATTTTCCCGATGCGGTGGCAATACTATTAACAGTGGTTGTTAATGATATCTGATCAGCGTACCTGGGATGTTGGCGATTGGCAACAAAGGCGATCGCTTTGAATTCTTCCGTACCATCAAACACTTTTACCCAACGAGCAACGTAGACACCAGCCACCATCTCCCGTCGCCAAATCAGCAGTAATTCGGATGCTACATCAGCAGCAGCAATTCGATAAATAATCCCACGACAACTACCGCCCCGATCAAGTCCTAAGAGTAATCCGGGATTCTCTGGAGTGCCGCGACCAAGGATCATCCATGTACAAAAGCACCGATGCCAACCATAAATGATGCCAGCACGGCGCTCGACGTATGTGATTAAGGGATTCCAAATCAGGGAACCGTAGGCAAATATCCAGATATCAGAATTTGGTGGTTGGTGTTGTAATGTATCATCGAGCGATCGCTGTAACTCATCTTCACTCAGGGTAGTTAGCTTGATTCCAGAGTGTGATGCCTCTAAGAGTCTCGTCTGTTCATTTCCGGCTTCGAGGTCGCTACGACTGAGTAACATAATCTAGATTATTTCCTTTTGTGTAAATCTTTAATAATTCCTGTTAGAGAGCATTCCCCTTTGGAGGAAAACTTTTCGATTTATTGAAATTATGATGCATAAATTGGAGTTCAGATGTGGTGAGGTCGCGCCATTGACCCAATTGCAAGTCATCTAATTGTAGGTGGGCTATGCTGACCCTGACCAGCCGTAAAGTCGGAAACCCTACAGCCGCAGTCATCCGCCGTACTTGGCGGTTTTTTCCCTCTGTCAAGGTCATTTCCAGCCAAGCTGTCGGTACATTTTTGCGAAATCTAATCGGCGGGGTGCGTTCAGGTAGCTGTGGCTCTGTTGGTAATAGCCTAACTTCTGCTGGTTGAGTGCGGTAGTCTTGAATTTCCACCCCTGTTTGCAACCTTTTTATCGCATCTGCATCTGGAATTCGCTCTATCTGTACCCAATAAGTACGTTTATGACCAAAACGCGGATGGGCGAGACGATGTTGTAATTGCCCATCGTTCGTTAATAACAGCAACCCTTCACTATCCCAGTCTAAGCGTCCCACAGGATACACATCAGGTACATTAATATAATCTTTCAAGGTGCTATGTGTGGCAGCATCTTTTGTAAATTGGCTGAGAACGCCATAGGGTTTGTAAAAAATAATATATCGGTAATGGTTTGGCATGGGGCATGGGGCATTGGGCATGGGGCATTGGGCATTGTTATTCTCCTACTTCTCGCTTCTTTCCATAGGGGCTAACGAGTGCTTGCTGGGCAAAATTATGCAAGGATTTAGGCATCATATAAAAATAAAAAAGATTGAATGCCTAGTCAACTCCTAACTCCTAACTCCTAACTCCTAACTCCTAACTCCTAACTCCTAACTCCTAACTTCTAACTTCTGACTTGTAAAAATTTGTTTTTTCCATGCCCTATGAACAACTACTTTCGCTCCAATGTTAATGCAATGGCTAGCTACATTCACGGTGAGCAGCCCCAACGCGGTACACAGATTATTAAACTCAACAGTAACGAAAACCCCTATCCTCCTTCCCCTACGGCACTGGCTGTACTACAAAATATCGATGGCGAGTGGTTGCGGCGATATCCAGAACCTTTCGGGGGAGAGTTCCGGGAAGCCGCAAGTAAAGTTTTAGGAGTTCCTAGGGATTGGATAATTGTCGGGAATGGCAGTGACGAATTGTTGAGTGTAGTAATTCGAGCCTGTGTAGAACCTGGAAAGAAGGTAGTTTATCCAATGCCAACTTACGTGCTATATCGCACATTAACAGAAATGCAAGGTGCGGAAATTATTGAGATTCCCTACAGCGAGGACTACAGTTTACCTTTGGAAGAACTGGTTGCTGTCGATGGTTCTGTCACATTCATTGCGTCGCCTAATAGTCCATCGGGGCATGTGGTAGCAACAAATGATCTGCGAAAATTAGCCAGCCAGTTATCTGGAGTTTTAGTTATTGATGAAGCATATGTCGATTTTACCGAAGAGAATGCATTGGCTTTGGTAAAGGATTACGAAAACGTCATCGTAATTCGCACACTTTCTAAAGGGTACTCATTGGCGGGATTGCGGCTGGGGTTTGCGGTGGCGAATCCCAAACTGTTGCAGGGATTGTTTAAGGTGAAAGATAGCTATAACATTGATGCGATCGCTTGTGCAGTTGGCACGGCTGCTATTACCGATCAAGCTTATAAAAATGCTTGTGTAACAAAGATTAAGGCATCACGGACTAAGTTAGCAACAGAGTTAAAACAATTAGGTTTTCATATTTGGGATTCTCAAGCTAACTTTTTGTTGGCGCAGCCAAGAGAAGTAAACGCAGAATATTTATATCAAAAACTCAAGGAACGGGGAATTTTAATCCGCTACTTCAAGCAGCCTGGACTAAATAATAAATTACGCATTACTGTTGGTACTAATGAACAAAATCAGGCTTTAGTGGAGGCGTTGATTTATTTGTTAGAGAGTGGGGAAGAGAGGGTCTAAAACCTCGACTAGGCCTTGAATTTTGACTTCTATGCTTCTGAGAAATTGCTTGTTGTAAAAAGTTCACTTTCTGAGCGCTGCACAGCATATATATAGTGCGGTATGTCGCGCCAGAGTGTCTCCTGAACGATTTTGAGGCCGTTCTTCTCAGCTACACGCCGAGAGCGGATGTTTTCAGGGCGAATCAGGGAAATGATGCGAGCCTTATCCAGCACGTTAAAAGCATACTCCTGGCAAGCAAATGCGGCTTCAGTTGCGTAACCTTGCATTTGTTGGTCACGGCGGACATGATAACCAATTTCGAGTTCTTGGTGTCCCTCTACCTCCTGCCAAACCAATCCACAGTCACCGATTACCTCGCCGGTTGCCTTGAGAACCATCGCCCACAACCCGAAGCCGTGCTGTGCATAGTTGCGGCGCTGCCGGTCAATCCACTTTTGCACCATTTCGCGGTCAAACGGCTTTGGGTAGTAGCGCATCGACTCTGTATCGCCCAGGACAAGCAGTAGCGCGTCGAGGTCAGAAAGCGTCATTTCCCGCAATAATAGGCGTTGGGTTTCCAATATCATTGGTAAATCCTCCTTTAGCCATTGTCTAGTTTATCTTTGCCTGGTATGTAGTAAGCACTTCAGTGTTTATAGCGCGATTAAATGAAATTGTTACAGTCATATATCTTTTATCCTTTCATGATGGTTATTGAAAAAGGCAACTATAGCTAGATGACTAATAAAATTGCACTTTACCAAGTTTTTTTAGAGCAAAGAATAATGAACTAATATGTAATGTTTGCAGCAATATACCATTATCAATACCTTCAATTACCTTTTCTATGGGTAATAAAACTACATCAATTTGTTCTGTAATGTCTAACTTTAAATCAGATACACGTTCTACATCTGTTGCTAAAAAACAATGGGTTAAATTGGTATGATTAGCTGGGTTTGGTGATAATATACCAGTTTCAATAAAATTATTACTAGTGTAACCAGTCTCTTCCAATAATTCGCGTTTTGCAGCTTCCACTGGTAAAACATCTTCAGCCTCTACAGTACCGCTAGGCAATTCTAGAATTGTTTTTTTCAGACCGTGGCGATATTGCTTTACTAAAATAACTTCCTGATTTTTGGTTAAAGCTACAATATTTACCCACGTTGGATATTCAAGAACATAATAGGGAGCAACTATTGTTCCGTTGGGCATTTGGCAAATATCAGACCGTACTGAAATCCATCTATCTTTTACTACATGTCTAGATTTTAATACAATCCAATCAAATAAATGTACCATATTTAAACCTCTATTTATCTACTTTTTAAAGTAATTATTTATAATGATTTTAAATCTGGTAAAGGTAGTACTCTAGCCATCGGATGCTCAAGTTGTTGCCAGAAATGAAATGGTTTTTTGCCAGTACAAGCAACAAGAAATAGCGTCATAACAGTGCCGTGCGTCACAATCATCACATTACCATTTGGGGTTTTAGCAATAATATTTTCTACAGCTTGCTGGAAACGTTGATAAGCTTGTGTTGCTGTTTCTAGTCCCATCACTAATTCATCTGGCTTGGCGAAAAAAGCAACTAAAGTTTCAATAAACTTTTTTCTTCTACAAAACTAAGATTACTACAATTATGTTCATGTAATCCTTCCATAACTTCAACTGATTTATCAAATTCCTGGTTATATAGGAATCCTACTTGAATCTTGCTCAGTATACTGAGAAGGAAAGCTCTGTATGTCAAGTTTCTAGGCAGCTTATTTGTTCAAAAATCAAATATGAGTCCTATAGGTTGAAATGCGATAGATATCTGGGGCAATTTCGGTAATGCTAGTCATAGTTTTAAAACTCACACTGGCAATAATGAAACATGGGCTGAAACAACTTTCCATCCTTCAGTAAACCTGTACCAAGTCTGGCTTTGTCGCCCGAAACGTTCTACACCATTAATATTGCGGCGAAACTCTAAAGTCACTGTTGCTGCATCTTTTCCAAAGGTTACAACCTTGAGATTCGAGATTTCTCGCTCTATTTTTGGGTTTGGCCGATTCTGACGAAAGTTACGAACTTCATCGCCACCATAGAGGTTTTCTGTAATTCCGAACCGCACTACTTCGGGCGCATCCCAAAACAAGCTATCCATCACCTCCAAATTGTTATTAGAAAGGGCTTCTTCATACTTAAGGTACAAATCAGTTACTTCAGTTACAACAGTAAGGTCATTTATAGTAGTCATTGTTGTTACCAATTTTTAGTGTTATGGCTAGATGATGGACTCTTTCAAATAGTCAGAGCTATTTTTCTAGGACTTACGCACGAGTTACGGAATCACGAACCGCAGAGGCGCTGAGAAGCCAGTGCGTTGCGGGGGTTCCCCCCGTTGTAGCAACTGGCGCGACACGGAGAGAAGTCGGAGCGGCGGCTTCCGCCGTTAGCGTCACGCAAAGCGAGTCCGCGAGCGTCTCTGAACTTCTCCCAAGGGGAGACGCTGCGCGAACGGTGGAAATCAGAGTTTCAGAGATATTTTGCGTAAGTCATATTTTCTTTTAAACTCCTTCAGTACGTAGATTCAACCGAACCAGATCGCGGAAGGTGGAGATTTGCTGCATAAAGAAAATTGAGCCTGCAATACAAATACTTGCACCAAGGATGACAGTATTGCTACTACCAATTTTACTTGCTAGTGCGCCAGCTATTAAGTTGCCTATAGGTACTGCGCCTGTAGATGCCATAACGTAAAGACCTGTAATTTGCCCACGATTTTCATCGCTCACCAACAACTGAAGCAGAGTGCGTCCGGCAATTATCTGCAAAATAAAGCCGAAACCAGCCGCCAACAAGGAGAGCAGCGAAAGCCAAAATACGTGGGATAGGGCAAAGACAATCAAGCTTACCCCCATAAAACCTATGCCCAATGCTAGAATTTTACCCGACTCTAGTACATTGCTATGCTTAGTTAAATAGATACCACCAGCTAAGGTTCCCAAACTGGAAGCTGTCATCAAGAAGCCGAAGGTGTTAGGGCCGCCCTGCAAAATCTCTTTGGCAAAAATCGGCCCCAAAGCTAAGTAAAATCCCCAGACGCAGCAGACTAAAGCTGAACCGATCAAGACTGATCGAATTGGCAAAAACCCAAAGGCATAGTTAAAACTAGTTTTTAATTCTTCTAAAGGTTTGCGTGTGGAAATGACGGCTTTTTTGGGGACAAGGTTCATTACAAGAAGGGCAATAATTACGGCGATGTAACTGATACTATCGAGCAGAAAACAAAGCCCCGATCCCACGGCCACAATCAACAAACCTGCGATCGCAGGGCCAAGCATACTCGTCACACTTACCAGGGAAGAGTATAATGCAAAGGCATTACCGAGATTTTCCTTACCAACCGTTTCTGGAACAAATGCCTGCCGAGTCGGAATATCGAAGGCGTTGATAATCCCTTGCAGCACACCAAGAATTGCAATGTACTCGATATTAATCGTATCGCTTAGAGCTAGCCACGTTAGAGCCAAAGACTGAAACATTCCTAGAACTTGGGCAACTAGTAGAATTTGGTGACGATTCCAGCGATCGGCGACGATTCCACCCAGAGGAATCAACACAAGCGTGGGAATTTGGCTGGCAAAGCCCACTAGACCGAGTAACCAAGGGGAATCGGTGAGGCGATATACTAACCAACTAGTAGCCACTTGAGTCATTGACGTACCAATCAGAGAAATTGCCTGACCTATGTAGTACAGGCGAAAATTTCTGGAACTAAAAGCACGAAGCATAATCTGCGATTTTCTTGATGCTTCCATATATCACCCCTGAGTAGTTCTCAGTTCTTAACCGTGAATAAAAAAGTAGGCAGTCATACTGAAAGCAACAATCATCACAAATTTCCGAATTAAGTGGGGTTCAAGTTTACGAGCATAATGGGCGCTTAAGTAACCACCAAGAGAGCCACCTACTGCCATCAAAATAGCTTGATGCCAAGCAATCACACCTGCAAAAATAAATGGAACGATCGCAATCCCATTGATACAACTCCCTAAAAATGTCTTAAAAGCATTCATTTTGTGAATACTTTTGATGCCTAAAAATGTTAGAGTTGCCAGCATTAAAATCCCTAAACCTGCGCCGAAGAAACCGCCATAGATTGCGATCGCTAGTTGAGCCAGTACCAAATTAAATAAGGGTACAGATTCCGGTGATGTATTCTGGCTTTGACGCTGCAACCACTTTTTGAAAGGTTCACCAAAGGTAAACACTAGGGTTGCTAGCAGCAATAGATAGGGAATCAGCTTTTGAAATACATCTGGCGATGTATATAACAAAGCTATGGAGCCAATCATCCCACCAACTAAACTGACACCACATAGAACTAAAAAATCTCGCCGCTCGATGCCTAAATCTTGACGATATGCTCCAGCACTGGCTAGAGCCGCCACCCATATAGCTGTATTATTCGTGGCATTAGCTGCGATCGGCGGTACACCGGTAAATATGAGAGTTGGAAAGGTGATAAAGCTTCCACCACCCGCTACAGCGTTTAACCCGCCTGCAATGAAAGCGGTACTAAACAGAAGTAAACTATGGAAAAGTGTTAAAGATGGCGGCATTATTTTTAATTACAAATTACGAATTATTAATCTCGGAATATCACTTGGAGAATGGGCAATGAAGTCAGCACCATGAGCTTTCAATTCCTCCTCAGTTCCATAGCCATAGGTAACGCCAATTGAAGCAATGTAATTGTGCTTGGCTCCAATGATGTCATGAGAGCGATCGCCTACCATCACCACAGTGGAGGCTAAAAGTTTTTCTGTTAATAAAATATGGTAAATTAAGTCGCCTTTAAGGCTCCGCGTTCCGTTAAGTTCACTACCATAAACATCATCAAAAAGCAACGATAAGCCAAAATATTCAATAATCTGCCGAGCATAAATGTATGGTTTAGAAGTTGCAACAAAAGTTTTATAACCAGCAAAACGAATAGCTTTTAGGATTTCTGGAATCTGGGGATAAAGGAAGTTTTCAAATAATCCAATGGTGGCAAAGCGACGACGATACAGTGAAATGGCCTGTTCAATTACTGTGTCATCTAAGGTCTTGAGTAACTGCGAAAAGCTGTCTTTCAGTGGTGGGCCAATACACCAATGCAATTGATCAGCATCCGGTGGTTTGTAACCGAGTTCAGATAGAGCATATTGAATGCAGCCAGTGATCCCAAGTTTAGGATCTGTCAACGTCCCATCTAAATCAAAAAGGATAGCGGAGGAAAGCATGTTTTATACTAATTCGTAATTAAGAAAGTCAATTTTAATCTGGGTTTATAGGTCTGTATCTCTAGCTTTATTTAGGATGATTGGTATTACATAAAGCGGTTTTCGTTTATATGCAATAGATTTTGACCTCTCTCCAAACCTCTCTCCTAAAAGGAGAGAGGCTTTGAATCTTACTCCAATACGCTTGGTTAAGGGTAAAGCTGTTGCTGCTTGTTAAAGTCAATTTTTTTAACGTAGACGCAAAGCGGCTTCCCGCAGGGTACCGCTAAGGACGCATTCGCGTAGCGTCTCGTAGAGAAGAACGCAAAGAGAAGGAAGAAATGCTTAACTCAACTGTATTGAATCTTACTCCCCTTCCCTACAAGGGAAGCAGGGCTGTTTGATTCCATTTCAAACAGGATTTGTCAAGATGGTTAGCGAGAAAATTGTAAGTAAAAGTGACCCTGAGATGAACATTTAAGCACTTAAATATCAGTAAGATAGTTCATTTTATCGGCACGCTGGTAACAAAATAACTAATTTTTAATTGCTATAACCCTTGATTTTTAAAGCTTTTTAGGGAACGAAACAGCCCTGCTACAAGGGAAGGGGCTGGGGGTTAGGTATGTATATATTGGACTCAACTGAGAAGTGCTGTAAAGTATTCTAAAATCCCAATTCCCAATGCCCAATACTTCTCTACGAGAGGCTGCGCCAACAACAAAGCTCAGTACAAGTGCCCAATGCCCAATGCCCAATGCCCAATGCCCAATGCCCAATGCCCAATGCCCAATTTAACTCCTAATTTTGAGCGATTTAACAAAGCCTTCGGCACTAAGCAACGCGATCCCCAATGTGACAACACCAATCCCCACGATCTGAATCACGTTTAAAGTTTCGCTAATGGTTATCCATGCAACTAGCGCCGTCAATGCTGGACTGCTAGAACCGATTATGGAGGCGGTAGATGCGCCAACCATCCGAATCCCCACATTGTTTAGAGTGTGTCCGACAAAGCTGACTAGACCCGAAAAAATGCTGCCAATCCATAGGGGTGTCCAGTCAAGTTGGGCGGGAGCAGCTGGCCAAAACAGTAAGCTAATACCAGAAAGCAGTAGAGTGGAGGCAAAACTGATCCAGGTAAAGGGAACTGGATGGAATTTTTCTAAACATTTTTGAGCAATGATGCAATAAAAGGCGTAAATGATCCCAGCGCCAAAACTGGCAAAAATGCCGATCGCAATGGTATGACTGCTGTAAGTGGCAGAAGATTGGGGAATGGTGAGAGCGCTTCCTACCAGGATAATACCCATCACCAGCCAACGGAACAATGTGGGGCGATCGCCAAAAAACCTCCAAGACAGCAGCGCTGTAAACACTGGATAGGTAAAGAAGAGGGTCAAGGCAATGCCTGTGGGAATCAAGCCAATAGCAACGTAGAGTGAGGCAATATAGACAAACATCAGCACTCCACAGCCAAGAGCTTGGATTAAAACATCCCTGCGCTTGCGGGTGAACAAGTCTTTTAATTCTGTCGAAGCAGATGGATATAGCTTGAATGATAGAGATGCCATGAGTGGAACCACGAGCAGCATTCGCATGAACATCAGCAAGAATGAATTCTGCAAATCCGGTTTAACGTATCCACCGAGTAAAAATAAACCTAGTACGAGATGTTCTGAAAACAAAACTCGGACAGTAACGTTGTGAAACGTCAAAACAAAGGAGGATAGAAGAACCGTCAAGATGCCCAACACGATAAAAAGTTTCCTTAGAGACGACTTGATTGTATTGTTAAAACCACTGGAATAACAAACCAGATGAAGTTTGAGGAAATCAAAGCCGTCGCTTCAAAAACACTGCCAGACGGTTAAAGAGACGCGATAAATCGCCGTCTCTACTCTTAATTTATCCATCAATTATTTATTGACAGACTACTACTATACAAAGGAACCGGCGCTCACAGGTTCAGAAGCAGTCGGATTTATGCTGAACTGGTTCACCGGACGGGGCAAACCAAGATTTTCGCGCAGGGTTCGCCCTTCATACTCAGTACGAAATATTCCTCGGCGTTGCAGTTCTGGAATTACCAAGTCCACAAATTCATCTAAACCTCCAGGCAACCAGGGCGGCATGATATTGAATCCATCAGCCCCACCATTGACAAACCAATCTTCTAACTGATCGGCAATGTGTTCTGGTGTTCCGAGAATCGTTCGATGTCCTCGCGCTCCTGCAATCCACAAATACAGTTGCCGGATTGTTAAATTCTCTCTGCGGGCCAGATCGGTGATCAGCTGCAAGCGGCTTTTGCCACCGTTGGTATCTGGCAGATCAGGTAAAGGCCCGTCTAGGGGATACTTAGACAAATCATGGCCACCCAATAGCCCAGAGAGCAGCCCTAATCCTACCAGGGGATGGATCAACTCCTGAAGTTGCTCATATTTATCCTTAGCTTCCTGCTCAGTCTTACCAATTACCGGGAATACTCCTGGCATAATCTTCAGATGGTCAGGGGAACGTCCGTATTTAGCCAATCTCCCCTTGACGTTGGCATAAAACGCTTGAGCTTCTGCCAGTGTCTGCTGTGCAGTGAAGATCGCCTCTGCTGTTTGGGCAGCCAAATCCTGTCCAGCCTCGGAAGATCCAGCTTGTACGATTACTGGATACCCCTGCGGTGGACGCGCCACATTCAGCGGCCCGCGCACCGAGAAATATTTACCCTTGTGGTGGGGAATATGCAACTTTTCTGCATCGAAGTAAATACCTGACTCCTTATTGTGGAGGAAAGCATCGTCTTCCCAACTGTCCCAAAGTTTGGTGACAACATCCACAAATTCCCTCGCCCGTTCATAGCGCAGCGAGTGTTCTAAGTGGTTTTCTTGGCTGAAATTCTGCGCTGCGGCTTCAGCAGCAGAAGTTACAAGATTCCATCCAGCCCGACCACCGCTCAGATAATCCAGTGACGCAAACTTGCGAGCGAGATGAAAAGGTTCATCATAGGTCGTTGATAATGTCGCCACCAACCCGATATGTTCTGTCACCGCAGACAGAGCCGACAACAAGGTTAAAGGTTCAAAGTGGACACTGAATTGTCCTGAACGGCTAAAAGCCTCAGCCCCTTGCCCTCGATCCCAGACGGCTAAACCATCTGCGAGGAAAAGCATATCAAATTTGCCCCGTTCAGCCGTCTGTGCCAGCTGCTTGTAATGTTGGAAGTTCAAACCTCCGTCAGCCTGGGCGTTGGGATGCCGCCATGCTGCGACGTGATGACCACTACCGGGTAAAAATGCTCCGAGTTTAAGTTGTTTTTTCGTACTCATATTTCTATCTGCGAGGGCGTACTTATGCTTTTTTCGTTCTTTTGTTTGCAACGGCGAAAGTGTTAGTTATTAGGACTCTGGTATTGTTGCTTGTATGGAGGGTCGTTTAGAGAATTCATCGTACCAATGGGCAAGCTTTGGATATTTCTGTCGCCATTGCAAATCAGGAAGACGGATCTCTAGTCCAAGTGCAGAGGCGAGGGTTATATGAGCAAGTTTAGGAGTTTGGTCGAGGTTATCTGATATCTTCTCGAAGTAGTCCAAAATTCTCAACGCCCGCTTTTGCTCAAACTCGATCACCCCAAAAGACTGCTCACTGTGGGGACGCCTTAACTCCCGTACCCAGACAGCAATACCATCTATGAACCCACCAGTCATACCTTCAAGTTGCTGTAAAAAGCCATTAGAAATGTCAGCAACTAGTTTGATCTCAGGATTTAAGTGATTCAGATAGGCGCATATTATACGTGTTTCACTCAAGATAAATCCGTCGTCAGTCGCTAGCGTTGGAACTTTACCTGTAGGGTTGTAATTCAGTAGCTCGCTGTTCGGATCTCGTGCAATGACTTTTTGGGTTTCGATGCGATCGCACAGATTCAGTTCTAATGTTACTATCCGTGCAATGCGTGCATAAGGTGAGTTAGGTGTATAGAAGAGTTTCATAAAAACCGCGATCGTCATTAGATACTGGGTTCAAATGTCTATCGTTTTAACAATTACGAATTAGGATGATTTGCTCTGAAGAACAGAATCGGTTCTGCCAAATTATTGTTTTTCAATAAAGCATCGGCATACTGCACAGGATTAGATTCTGCAAAGTAGATTCGTTGTGCGGCATGATATCGCTGACGATATAGACGAACTGCGTTTTCCCAAGACCCAAGCCGTGCTGCATCCCTGTCTACCCCACGCTGCTCGGCCACCTCAAAATCTGTATCTATATAGATACGATAGTCAAAGTAAGAGACAATCTCTGGTCGTAGCAGAAAACTGGCAGCAAAAAGAAAAATATCTCCAGGATTGGCTTTATTAAGTGCCTCTTCCACTGGAGCATCTGTTTCCAAGTCGAACCCACGTGCCTGGTAGATTAAATTACCCCCAGGCCCGAGTGGTTCAAGCACAAGCTTTTTGAGGAGCGGATAGTTGTAGGCATCAAAATAGTAGCCTTCAGCCGACTCACGACCTCGGCGATGGCGCAGGTAACGTGGGTTATGGAAATCATCCACTGCAATGTGAACAGAACTTCTTCCACGTCTGGTTAATATCTGCGCTAGTTCCTGTGCCAAAGTGGATTTGCCACTAGCAGTAATGCCTGTCACCGCTACTTGCAGAACACGAGAAAGCAGAGCCTCAGCACGCTCGACTAAAGTCTCCGCTATTGTTTCCAAAACAGTAGCGCGTGTATCACCCATGCATCGCTCCTCTACCCAAGTATGGGACTTGCGGTTTACTACCAACGAAAGTTTAGAATCTTCTACTTCATAGAGATTGTCTAGCTGGTATTTTATTTTTACGCAAGTCCCTTACGCAGTCACCGCCTCACGTCGATTGTACTCAGAAGCGTCTCCTTTGATCGCCTCACTTTGTTTACCATCAATGCCAACTGGGAGGTCGCCGACAATTGTGACTCGTTGAACGCGGCGGGGCTGGTCGCCGTAATCTGCGATCGCATAATGTTGAGTAGCCCGGTTATCCCAAAAGGCGACGTCACCAACTTGCCAACGCCACCGGACTGTGTTCTCAGGACGTGTGATGTATGCTTGCAACAGTCGGAGAATGTCATCTGATTCAGTTGTTGATAAGCCACGGAACTGGCGCACAAATCCGCCGATGAATAGCCCATGTTCACCGGATTCGGGATGGATGCGTACAACTGGATGCAGAGTCTCGTATACAGTCGAGGTGAAGACAGCCCGGTAAGCCTTGGCATCTTCAGGTAGGTCAAATGCAGTTGCATAGTCGAATTTGTTGCTGTGTACTGCCCAGAGTTGGTCTGCGAGATTACGCACAGGGGTAGGTAAATCTTGGTAGGCAGTCACGGAATTTGCCCAAATTGTATCGCCTCCGGTTGGGGGAATGTCAAGCGCTCGTAAGATAGAGCCGAGAGGAGGACGGTCTACAAATGTCACATCGGTATGCCAGGTATTGGCGCGGGAAGTGGTGCGACCATAATTCAGGTCTAAGATTTCTGGATTTTCTGGCAGCGATGGTACGGTGGGGTGGGCTGTAGTCAGTTCACCGAAACGACGAGCAAAAGCGACCTGTCCATCAGCATCGAGTTGTTGCTGACCACGGAAAAAGATCACTTTGTATTTGACTAGAGTCTTGCGAATATCGCTGATGATGTGATCGCTGAGGTTAGAACTCAGATTAACACCAATAATTTCAGCACCGATACGTCCTGCAACTGGTTTAATGTCAAAGTGTTGAGAACCCATGTTTTTTATCTCCAAGAAGTTTATGTTTACTAGCCCTTTCAAGGTGGGTAAAAATTTTGCTCAAGAAACTCTTCTTTAACCTTTTGACTTGATGTTCTCTGTGCCTAATAAGGTTAAAATAAAAGATTTTTTAACCGCAGAGACGCAAAGAAGCCAGTGCGTTGGGCGGGTTCCCCGACTTGTTCGCGTAGCGTCTCCGAATAGGAGAAGCAACTGGCGCGACGCAGAGAGAAAAAAGAGATTTTACAAGTCATTTTGAAAGGACTAATGTTTTTACTTAGGTCGTCAGCAGTCATTAAATTTTGGATTTTAGATTTTTCTTTAAATCCAAAATCCAAAATCCAAAATCTAAAATTGAATGATTCCTTTTATCTGCTAAACACCAGGGGTAGAGCCGCCATCAACGATAATCTCTGTTCCTGTAATTGATGCAGCTAGATCAGACACTAAAAATAACGCCAGCGCCGCAATTTCTTCTGGCTGGGCGATTCTTTTTAAAGGAATACTTTGGATGTTTTGTGCCTTTACTTCCTCAACGGTGATCCCTTGCGCTTGGGCGTTCTGCTGGGCTAAACGTTCAGCACGCTCAGTAGCTGTAGCACCGGGCGATATGGCATTAATCCGAATTTTATACTCAGCCAACTCTTTAGAAATGCCCTTTGTGAAGTTGAGCAGAGCCGCATTGCTTGTGCCACCAGCTAGGAAGTTAGGACGAGGTGTACGTCCTGCACCGCCGACTATATTCACAATCCGGCCATCACCGCGACTTTTTTGATGGGGGACGACGGCTCTAACTAGGCGGATATAGCCCAATAATTTTAAGTTCCAAGCATCCAAAAATAAATCATCAGTGGATTCTAGGAAAGACCCAGCACGGGCTGAACCAGCATTATTAATCAAGATATCAATCTGACCAAACTGGGTCAAGGTGGTTGAAACAACTTTCTCAATATCCTCAGCTTTTGTGAAATCGGCGCTGATGGCAATCACTTTCGCGCCAGGCGTCGGTAAGGATTGGATGTCAGCTACTGCCTGATCTAAGCGTTCTTGATTGCGGGCTGCGATCGCTACATTCACACCTTCACTATAGAGGGCTTTGGCAGTGGCTAAACCAATTCCCGCACTTCCTCCTGTAACAATCGCTATTTTACCTGATAGTTTTAGTTCTAAGCTCATACAAAGTTACCCTCAAAAATCTAAGTAATTTACTTGCGAACCAATAACATTGCTGATTGAGAGCCTGTATTGTGGATATCGAAAATGGTTCGACTTTCCCCTGATGTACAACCCAGAAGTATCTTGATTTCTGTATCTCGCTTTTCCAAATCAACACTACAAATGACGGCAGTTACTGTTTGACTAGACAAGCTACCTATCCAAACATCAATATCATCTCCATCTCCAGAGCTATAGGAATCCTATTTGAGTTTTGAACAAGCTCCGTACATCTGAAGAGTGGCAAAGTCAAA
>NZ_JAQYWQ010000202.1 GCF_029379315.1 Nostoc sp. S13 | reverse complement strand
AAACCTCTCCGTATTCTCTCTTAGTCTTGTTCAGAAATCAAATAGGAGTCCTATAGATTCAAAATTAACGTGGAAAATGTTTAGCAAGGGAAGCATTTCGCCACTGTTGTAATGGTCTACAACGTGCTGTTTAATACCTGGTTCTGCTAAACCTTCAGGAATATCAATGTGAGCTTCAGATGAGATTTTTTCAACTACTGTAACTATGGCTTTCATATCCGCTTACCCATCTTGTATTTTGTAAGAAAATATTTCCTTGGTGTATTACTCGCGCTTCAATTAAACCCCTGGCAACAAACGTTCTTCAGGGAATAAACAATCAGTTTCATATTCGTCATCATCCTCATACCCTTCTGATGAATCATTTATTAATTCAAATTCTTCGATTGCAAAAATAGCCAGACGCTCGATGACTCGCTACCGCTTCGCTAAAGCCACACACGCTCTTTCTGCTGGATGCGTAGCTGATTGCATCCGATAATCTTCGGGGACTACATAGCCAAGAAGCGCGTAGAATTTCTTAGCTAGTTTTTCAATGAGTACGTCTTTTTGAAAAATTCCAAGTTCCATATCCTTTCCCCTCAAGGTAGAATTTGCCTTTGTTGTAAAAGTTTTAATTCTTGATTACTGGGCGATCGCTCTGCTTGACCGATGACTGATGACTAATGACCAATGACCAATGACCAATGACCAATGACCAATGACCAATGACCGATGACCATCAAGCTGTAACTACAGCTTTCTTGCTAGCGAAAGCACCTGCCTGCCTTAGCGCTGTACCAGGGCTAGGATGAGCGAAGAACTCTTCTACAGCTTTGGTCAACCCAGCCGCAACAGTCGGCTCGTGACAAGCGTAGACATAAATGGGCTGTTGAACCCCATTAACCAATCGTGTTTCTTGGCGATCGCCTAATTGTGGGTAAAACGTGCGAACCCATGTCCCAAGATGTCCCCGGTAGTGAGCGCCACTCAGGGGGACTTTCTTTCCAAGTTCGCTCTCTGCAAAGTTCACAACCCCCAACCAGCGTTCTTCTGAAGGGGTTAGCAATTTCCTGTTATGTTCAGTCAGCAGATTAGCGGCATAGTCTTTAAATTGCTGTTCGGTGTACGGGTTGAGTCTGCCACCAGTTAACTCAGCTAAAGTCTTCATTGCCAGGACAAGAGTATGCAATCGCTGTTCAACTGGGGGGAGGGCTGGTGTAGTCAGTTGTTCTTGCGGTTGAGTAGCGGGTTTTGTCCAGCCCATGATGTCTTGCATCCAGGCGCGAACACCGATCCGGTTAAAAGCTTTGCATACAAGTCTGGCTTGCTGTTTGCAATACCGCCCAGCATCAAAAGCGTAATATTCAATAACGGCAGCAACACCCATATCAGGTATTCCCTCATTCCAGGTTTCCAGTGCCGCAGGGTTAAAGCCTTGTTTTATAAGGCTTTGGGCTAATGCAGAGGGTTCCAGTGCCGCACTTAGTAACGCACGACGAAGCGAAGAATCTTGTACATCTGCCAGCCTTGCAGTTGCACGAAGACTAGCCTTACCTTGTCCATTAGAGTCAACAGTGATTTCTTGCTTTATCTGGTCGATAATTTGAGCTACTTCGATTTGTGACATAATTTTAGTTGGGTGATAATTTTTTGTTGTTGAGTAAAGAGAATTAGACATTTACGCGCACCAAACTTTTTTCACCGACTAGTGAGAAACGATTAGATATAGTCCGTGATGGGAGCAACGCGATTTTGTGAGGTGCTGAAACCTGGGACGTATATAGCTTGTTTCAGGATGCGATCGCAACTAAAAAACCAAGTTTTGTTGAGAATATAGAGGTGTAATTGAGAACTAAACCCCGATCTCACTTTTTCGCGTTGCTCCCCTCCGTTCTCTCCAGCAGCCGTTGCAATTTACCGCCAGTTAGCTGTTCTAAGGGTTGCTCTAAAAAATATTCATCAAAAATGGATTTACCATCACTAGACACATCCACCATCGACAGCGATTGAACTGCTTCCACTGCACATCTACAAAGTAGTTGCTGACATTTTCCAGTACGCATCACCCACCAGCCGCCATCAGTACAGCCAACCTCGCCCAGTTTCACATCGTTCTGGTAAATCCCATCGTCGAGGATTTCAAACCCGTACTTCTCACATTCGTTGAAAATCTGCGCCATGATTTCGTTATCAGTGGTAGAAAAGGACAAGAAGCAGGGTGCGGGGTGCAGGGGGGAAATTTCTTCTCCCTTGCTCCCTGCTAATAGCTCCTCTGCTTCTTCAAGGAATGGTTCTTGCAGTGGCAGCGTGCCTTGCTGGTACTGCTGTTTGACATAGCTGTGGCATCTAGCCGATGTGGTGTCTCGGAAAATCTCTTTGCCGTTGATGATTACACGCCAGTAGAGGTCTTGGAAATTATCATGGTCGTAAAAGATGCTGGCTACCAGTTCCCGATTAACAAACGCTTCTTGATCATAAAATGAGAGTTCTGAAATCTTGGGAACTTCTGGGACTTCAGTTAGTGCAAATGGGTTGAGTGTGCCGTCATTATGATGCCATTCGATGAAGCGCTGGCATCTGGCAACTGTAGTGTCGCGGAATTTTTCTTCACCGTTGCTCATAACCAGCCACGGTTGGGTTACGAATTCGCCGTGGTCGTAAGCGATGTAGGCGATGAGTTGTTTACCACAGTAAATCTCGTAGTGGTTGGAGTTGATTTCTACAGTTGTTAATGGTTCGGGAGCAAGCGCTTGGGCTTGGCCGGCGATGAAGTGGTCGAATTCGGCTTGGGCTGCGGCTTGGTTGTCAACTTTCTGAAGCTGGGTGGATCCAGGGTAAACAAAGTCCGCTCAATAGACTTATCCACAAATAAACCTCAAAATAGCTGAAACCCTTACATAGCTGGCTTTTTAGCTTATATAAAACAGGAACCTCTAAAACCCTCTCCAGAGCTAGGTTTCAGCCAAATAAAGTTCTCATTTCCGGATAAGTCTAATCCTTCCCAACTCCCGCAAAGCTAAAGCTAAACGATTTTGCCGAGGATAAGAAGCTAATTTCCTCAACATCAAAGAAGCAGTCACCGTCCCCGTCCGAATTGAACTAGCAAGGCGTAGAATCTCATCCCAAGATTCCTGAATCAATTTCACATTAATCTTGTCACCTAGCAGGGGTGCTAAAGCCGAATCAGGAGAACTAGGTTCAAAAGTATACAATTTCTTATCAGGTAAATCGCGCATTCGAGGTGCAAATCTAAATCCCAGCAGGTGGCACATTGCGAAGACATGCTCGGTATAGCCACTTGTATCCGTATAATGCTCCTGAATCTGTAAATCACTCTCGTGATACAACAAACCATCCAAAACGTGAGTTGCATCCCTAATCGTGGCGTTAATTACCTTAACGTGAAACGGAGCATACTGGTCGGAAATATGCGTGTAAAAAATCACGCTTCTATCTTTACCATATTTGGCATTGATCTCTTCATTAAAACTATGATGTCCAGCCGCTTTGAACCGTTGTCCATCAGAAGAAGATGTTGTTCCATCACCCCAATAAGCAGCAAAAGGCACTTGTGTATGGAAATTTACCACCTCAGCCATTGCTTTGGAATAAGTTTCATCACGAATATACCAATCTGCCACCCAAGCTAAACGCTCAAAGGACATCCCTTGAGTTGCGTCTGCCATTCGTGTTAAACCTAAATTAATCCCATCAGCAAGTAAGGCACTTAACAAAACAACTTTATCAGATACTTGTTCTCCTGAATGTAAATGCGTAAAATGTTTGGTAAACTGTGTCCAAGAATCAACTTCTACTAACAAATCAGTCAACTTAATTTTTGGCAGTAAACTATGAACTGTTCTGCTAAATCCATCAACCTCTTTTGGGACAGCATTGTTAAGAGGAGTGATAATTAACTGTTCGTTCTCTATCCTGACATCAACCAGTTTCTTTTCTGCCATTAAAGAAGAAACAAGCGCTAATTGTTCAGACAATTCAAGTGAGCATTGTTCAATATAAGTAGTGAAATCCGTCGTTACTGCCACAGGTATCGTTTGAGAAGAACACATTGACTGCCATGAGCTATCTGGTAACAGATAATCCTCAAAATCTTGGAACTGCTTCGAGCCTGCTATCCAAATATCCCCAGAACGCAAGCCACTGCGTAATTCAGCCAAAGCACACATCTCATAGTAGTGACGGTCAATAGTATCGCCCTTAACTACGTGTTTTAACCAACGAGGTTTAACGAAACTAATATCCGCAGATTCTGGTACTTTTCAACCACCAGATATATTTAATTCTTTAATGACTGACAAAGCTTTTAGAATCGGTAAACTGGCTCCAGTAGCTTTAAATTCAAACGCTGACAACAATTTTGGTGTATACCTTCTCAATTGTGAATAACGATTATCAAGCAGTTCAAGATAATCAAAATCTGCTGGTCTGGCTAGCTTTTCAGCTTCGGCAACACTACTAATAAACTTTTCCCAATTTAAGACTGATTCAATCGCTTCATAAGCATCAATTGACTGATCTCTAGCAGCAATCAACGCCTTACCTACTTGAGCATACAATCGGACTTTTTCATTAATTGCTTTGCCATCATGTTGAAACTTATCCCCATGCTGGTGCTCACTTTTGTTAAACAATTTACCCATCATTTTATCGTGCATTTCTATGGCATAATCGACTAATGACGCACTCCATTCAATGAGAAAAGCAACTAAAATAGCATAGCGTCTCAATTCATCTAACCTAGATAGGTGAGCAGGTGTAGACTTCGCGCCAGTTCTAGTAAATTGCAACAGACGATTTTGGTGTACTCGTTTCAAGCATCCAGAGTCGAGATTGAGATGGCGAATAAACTCCAGTCGTTCCACCACTTTTAAAAAGTTTCTTGGATTAGCCTGACCTGGTGGTTGACGTAGCCAAATTAAATCAGTCAGTTTTTTATCAGGCTCTACAATTAATAACTTATCTAGCGTCGTCTTTTGTAATGTTGTCAAACTTTTAGTCAACTCAAGACATACTAATTTTTGAGCGCGATGTCTGACCTCCCAGGCTAAACGCTCTATCGTAGAAATAGCTGGAATAATAATTTGGCGCAAGCGCATCTCATCAATCAACGCTCCCACAAGTGCCATCCCTTTATCTGATGATATTGCAAAAGGTAATAACCATTTTGAGAATTGCTTGTATGTAGATGTATTAAAAGTATGAAATCCGAAATTGTTTTGAATTTCTGCCAGATGTTCGCGTCGAGTTGTATCCCTTTGGGAATATTCAGTGATGATTGTCGGGTCAAGTTTTAATTGAGATGCAATATAAAATAGTACAGATTCTGGTACTATTTCTCCTAAACTCCAAACACGACCTGGAAAGCGTAGGTAAGATAACTGTACGGCGAAACCAAGACGATTGTGTGGTCTACGACGCTCTTTGATAACTTTGAGTTCGTCATTACTAAAAGTATAGTAGCGAGCTATATCTCTTGTCGTGATAGAATCGGGGATTTCAGTAAATTGAAGTCGTTGTGTCGGAGATAAAAGTTCGCGCGTTGCCAATTAGATACCTGTATATTCAGTTTTTAAGAAGTAGTTTGATTTTGTTTATAATTCGCGCCACAGTAAGGGCAGAATTTAAATTTCAATGACATAATTGGTTCATTGCAATTAACACAGCGATTCAGTAAAGCTGTACCACAAGCAAAGCAATACTTCGACCGTAAGTCTGTCCACATTGGGTCAGGAGTAGTTCCTGGAGTCCAACATTTAGGACAAAATTTTAACGTAGTTATTGTTTCTGGGGAGACTTTCTTCGCTGCCGCATCTAGGTACTCCGGTGGTATTCCCAACGCCGCAGCTAGACCACCTTTAGCCTTTTGATTGAGTCTATTCGTTTGTCCACCCTCAATTTTGCGGATGGTCTGGATATGTATTCCCGCTTTGAAACTCAACTCTTTTTGGGTTAAAGAAAGCTGACCTCGCAATCTCTGGACGTAATTAGCAAGCCCTTCTTCTCCCAATGGTCGCGTTGAATGTTCTGTTACAATCATCAAAATATATCTGAAAATATATTTGTTAATGATAAGTTAATATCTAAACCTTTATTTAAATAAATTGTAAAAAGCTCCTCTAAAGTAATGATGACTTTAGCAGCTTTAGCCACCAAGTTTTTAGAACGTCCAGGACTAGCCAAAAGTACTCTGCGTTCATATCAGTCTACGATTATCCCCTTGCTCAAGGAGTACGGTCGATGGTCAATAGAAATCATCGACAGACAAGTTTTGATGGAATATCTCAATCATTTAACTGATGTTTCCTATACGACCCACCACCGTCATCAAGCTATAATCACGGCTTTGTTCAGTTTTGCTGTTGATATGGGATATCTCAAATCCAATCCGGCTGCGGGACTCACAAGACGTAAACCCAGTCGAGAACAAGGAGAACACGCTACTGATGAGGCAGTGCGTTACCTTACTCCATACCAATTAAGTATCCTGTATGGTGTCATCAAAAAAGATATTCGTTTGTCTGCATTGGTGCGTTTGTTGCATACCAGTGGCGCTAGGATTGCTGAGGTACTGGCTCTAAATTTAGATGACATAGACCTCAAAGCCCGGAAATTTCAGGTTGTTGGCAAAGGCAACAACGGTGGTGTTTTTACAGTGAAGTAGCAATCAAGAGTCTAAATAACTACATTGAATATTATAGACATCCTAAGCATCCAGCACTGTTTACTGCTCAACAGCCAAAAACTTTAGAAGTATCCCGCCTTTCTTACCGCATGGCGCATAAATCTTGGACTAAGTTCATTGGAGATAGTCCTGAACTCCAAGAAATTCGTATTCATGACTTACGGCACACTTTTGCTGGGAGCAATGCGATTTTGTGAGGTCTGGAAAAAAAAGTGCGATCGCTAAAAATCAAATCTGAGTACTAAGTAATTTTATTTACAGCTTTTAAACTGCTTTGCACGAAAATTCATCTTGATGAGATGTCTCAAAAAGATTA
>NZ_JAQYWQ010000201.1 GCF_029379315.1 Nostoc sp. S13 | reverse complement strand
GATTATTCATCCACCAGTCGTACAGAATACCTTTCCTGTATTCTGACGACTGGCACCTTTATTCTGTTCGATAACAATTGAAAATTCGTCTTGGAAAATTCTGATGCCTGTCTTGAAAAGTGACGCTTGTTCCGACGCTAACAGAAGGAGAGTAGCGCCTCTGACTTTTCACGGTATCTGCAAAACCTCTCTTCTTTATCTCTCTCCTAAAAGGCTACCGTGTATACACAAGTCGAGTTGGGAAGGGGGTTAGGTTTTTCGTGGCCCTTTCCACATGAGCTGAATTGTCAGGTAGCGCCTTGCGTATTTTCCCACGGCAGTTCCTTCTGGTCTCAAAGACGCTGCGCGTAGCTTGTTTTTAAGGGGTACAAGTCGGGCATTTGCCCGCCCAACAGACTGCCTCCCCGTTGTGGCGCGGCAGCGGAGTCGGAGCCACTCTGCCCTGCCTCCAAGCTACGTGTTGACGTTCCGTCTTAAACCCTTTAATTTCTGATAAAGGTGAAAAATGCCAACTAAAATTAAAGTCTCAAGTTTGCTATTTTATCTAAAACAGCCAAAAGAATCGACAAAAAGCAGGCTATATAGCTTTGCAAAAGTTAAAAATTAACTCCGGGATAATTATCAGGTATAGATGGCATGAACCACAGATTAACCTTTTATATGATTTTGTTACATAGTTTTTTTTTAGGAATAGCAACGGCTAGCGCCAAGTTACCATCTGTTAACAGAGTTGATACAGATTTGTCCGCTAACCATCAGGCTGTACGAGTTGTAGAAGCCGTGGTTACGAAAAGAAGTAGAGAAAAATCTAATAGTCAGTTAACAACAGAAACTTCTTCAACTAAAATCTTAGCGTTATCGGCAAAGGGTATGAATATTCCCCCGAAACAGAGGCTACCGTCAGGGCAAGTTTGGGTAGTTAATCAAAATAAACACGTAGAGCCTCAACCATTTATTTGGGTAGTAAAAGACCTTAAAAAATCAGGACTACAACCATTTTTGCAAGCTATAAAAACACCAGAGAAACCGAATGCAAAGCCTAATCCTAGTGCTAAACCACCAGCAAAGGAAGGTTTAGAGGTGTTTGACGAAGTAATCAAAGGCACCCAAAAGTTAGGGGGATTGTTCACCCTTTATCGCAATAAAGAAAAGAATAAAATTTATCTAGAAATTAAGCCAGAGCAACTTAATAAAAATTACTTAAGTACCACAACCTTAGAATCAGGTATTGGCGAACGGGGTATTTACAGTGGTATGCCTTTGCAAGATTTTTTATTTTATTTCCAACGGGTGGATAATAAATTAAACTTTGTGATTCGCAATGTGAATTTTCGTACTCGTGAGGGAGATCCCCAGGTGCGATCGCTAGCCCGGTCTTTTAGTGACTCTGTTCTCTACACCATTCCGATTAAAAGCATTCATCCACAACGCAAAACTATTCTGATCGACTTGGGCGATTTGTTACTGACAGACTTAGCTGGATTATCTGTAAGTTTAGGAGTACCAAAAAGCACAGACCAGTCCTATTTTGGTACTGCTAAAGCTTTTCCCCAAAACTTAGAAATTGAGTCAGTTTTGAATTTTTCTGGTGGTGCTGGTCACGAGAATCAAATACCAAACTTTGCGTCGCTAGCTGACAACCGTGGTTTTACCCTGCGCGTCCATTACAGTCTCTCCCAACTACCCGATCAAGATTATCGACCGCGCCTTGCTGACGATCGCATCGGCTATTTCATCACTGCCTACCAAGATTTATCCAAAGACGATGGCGGCGATTCTTTTGTCCGCTACATCAATCGCTGGCATTTGGAAAAACAAGACCCGAAAGCAGTAATTTCTCGTCCAAAAAAACCGATTGTCTTCTGGATTGATAACGCTGTGCCCTTAGAGTACCGCGATCCGATCAAAGAAGGCGTTATCATGTGGAACAAAGCTTTTCTGAAAGCGGGATTCAAAGATGCAATTGAAGTCCGCCAAATGCCGGATGACGCCACATGGGACCCAGCAGATATTCGTTACAACACGATTCGCTGGATTAACACAGTCGATGGTTATTTTGCAATGGGGCCATCTCGCGTTAACCCATTGACTGGGGAAATTTTGGATGCAGACATTCTCGTAGATGCCAGCTTTGTGCGGGCACTCAAGAATGATTATCGCAAAATCGTCCAACCCAGCCAAACCCAAAATCGCACTACTTTATCAGCTTTGATGCAAAATCGTCTACTTTGCGCCAATGGTTTAGATGCGAAAAACAATGGTGTCCCTCAGCAGATGCAAGAACAACAGGGGTTGTTGAGTCGTTTATCAAAAATGGCAGGCGAGTACGATTTATGCTATGGGATGGAAGCTGCTAACCAGTTTGCCTTTGGTTCATTAGCGATGTCACTGCTACCTGATACCATGACCACTGCTGATCAGATGAAAGAATATATCAATCAATATATACGTTTAATCATCGCTCACGAAGTTGGACATACTCTTGGTTTACGCCATAACTTCCGTGGTAGTACACTGCTACCACCACAGGAGATGAATAATACCGAAATTACCAAAACTAAAGGTCTGACATCTTCCGTGATGGACTACATTCCCCCAAACATCGCTCCTCAAGGTACAAAGCAGGGAGATTATTTTCCCAGCATGGTAGGGCCTTATGATGAATGGGCGATTAAGTACGGCTACATATTAATTCAGACATCAACTCCCATAGCAGAAAAGCCAATTTTGGAGAAAATTGCTGCACAATCTTACAAGCCAGAGTTGAGTTATTCCACAGATGAAGATGTGTATGATCTTGACCCCACAGCCGATGCTTGGGATAACAGCAGCAATGTGCTGCTTTATTCTCAGTGGCAGTTGAATAATTCGCGGCTGATGTGGGAACGTCTAGATAAGCGTTACCCACTGACTGGTGATAGTTACACCGATGTGAGCGAACATTTTAGCACAGTATTGGGTAACTATTTCCAGCAAATATATTACACCACAAAATACATCGGGGGACAGTCTTTCTATCGCATTCACCCTAGCGAGATACCTACCGATAAGGTCTCTGGAGTCCACCAACACCGATTACCATTTGAACCAGTACCTGTTGAACAACAACGCCAAGCTTTACAGACGCTGCAAAAGTATGTGTTTGCAGAAGATGCCCTGAGTTTTTCACCAGAACTATTAAATAAATTAGCACCTTCCCGTTGGCGACATTGGGGTAGTGATCCGCAAGTTGGCCGTTTGGATTTTCCAATTCATGACTTGGTACTACTCATGCAAAGTTCTGTGTTGCGGGATTTACTTTCAGGCGATCGCCTCTCTCGCCTTAAGGATATCGAACTCAAAACTCCAGCCGAAAAAGCACTGACTCTTCCAGAATTATTTGACACTTTGCAGTTAGATATTTGGACGGAAGTAATCAAACCAAAAGGTAAATCAACGAAGATTTCCAGTTTGCGGCGAGGCTTGCAGCGTGAATACCTGAACATTTTGACGGCTATGGTGTTACGGAAAGAGTATGTTCCAGAAGATGCTCGCACTATGGCGTGGTATAAACTCAAACAATTGGATGAGAAACTTAAACATGTTAATTCCGATGATGAATATACCAAAGCGCACTTATTAGAAACGCGCGATCGCATTGAGAAAGTCTTAAACGCCCCGTTGCAAGCGAATTAAAAATAGTGGGGAGTGGGGAGTGGGGAGTGGGGAATGGGGAGTAGGGGAATAAATTTTAATTGTTTCTCCCTCTCCCTTCTCTTCTTCCATCACCACTTTGGCAAAATATATTTAGAATGCCCATACAGTTTTTATCGAACAGAATAAAGGTGCCAGTCGTCAGAATTCAGAATGAATTTTGTACGACTGGTGGATGAATAATCGGCGTTTTTGCACCCCCACCAAATTTTCTTGTTTTGTGGTCAACTTTCGCAGTCGCGGGTCTGAATCCCCGACTGATTGATTCTGACTCCTGAATTCTGACTCCTGAATTCTGAATTCTTCTTCAATGATTTTCTCGTGTCCGTTTTGCTTCTATTAGTTTTTCCAGTTCACCAATTTCATCTATGGTATAAAACTTCGGGTTAGGTTCAGCGTTAATTTTATCCATTAAAGCGTGAAAAGCTTCTGTATCATTACGATTTTCTAATAAATAACGTTTTAACTCTATTTTACTCATTGATGCAAACTTGGGCTTGGTCATTCGTCGTATCTCCATTCACCATTAGGGTTAATTAGAATACCATTTTCATCTCCAGCCAAGATATAGATGTCTCCTGTTCGTTACGCAAAATATCGCTACTCTAGGGGATAGATAGCAAAGGCAAGTAATACAATATACTTATTAGTCAGTATACCGACGCGGCGTATAAACCCAGATATTACCATCGCGGCGCCTGATGGTTCGGGTTTTTGTGGAACCAACGAGAATAATTGTCCGCATATCGGCGTTTGCTGGTGCTAAATCATCAAGTGCGATCGCTTTCACCGTCTGTCCTGGTCTGCCGAGATTCCGTGCCAACACTACTGGTGTATCCGGTCTTCTATGTCGCAGCAAAATATTTCTTGCTTCTGCCAGTTGCCAGGTACGCTCTTTGGAAACAGGATTGTAGAAAGCAATGACGAAATCAGCCTCAGCAGCAGCAGTAATTCGTTGCGCGATCGCAGACCAAGGTTTCAAGATGTCAGATAGGGAAATAGCACAGAAGTCATGCCCAAGGGGCGCACCAATCGCTGCTGCTGCTGCCTGCATAGCAGAGATGCCTGGGGCCACATGAATGTCGATACTGTCCCATTCGGGTTTGGCATAGCGATCGCACACTTCAAAAACTGCTGTTGCCATTGCATAGATACCCGGATCACCAGATGAAACTACAGCTACATATCGCCCAGATGCTGCCAAATCAAGCGCCATCGTTGCCCGTGCTTCTTCTTCGCGGTTGTCGGACTCATGCCGTTGCTTGCCATCAGCTAGAGAACCGATTAAATCTAAATAAGTTTTGTAACCCACTAGGTCAGTTGCCGATTTGAGTATCTCCTTCACTTCTGGAGACATCCACTGCGATCCACCAGGGCCTGTACCAACAATCGCTAATCGGCCGCGTGGCTGACCTGTGATGTTGAGGTCAATTGGTAGAGGGGCAATAGCGATCGCAATCTGGGGAGATGCGGGAGTAATGGGGGATTTGCCTGTAGCGGCGATCGCTGCGGCTTGCGCGGGGCTATAACCTTGTGAAAGCAGGCTTTCTAGCTGATTTGGGGTAAAAAAGCGGGCAGGTACTCCCAAGGCGCTAGCTACGGTGTCGATTGCGGGATCGGCTGCGGCGGTGATGGGTGCAAATATCCCAGCGACTGATGCTTTTTCTAGTTTGGCATCAGCTAGTAGCTGCTGTACTAAAGCTACTGCATCATGAATCATGCCACTAATTGCGATCGCGATCGTTGCTGGGTGGTAGACAAGGCAGTTGGGTGTAGGAGTCACCAAATGTTCGGTAATTTTGATGGTCAACTCTCCATTTGAATCTATAGGTAGTTTGCGATCGCTCAACCAAGGTGCGATGCCTTTTAGTTTGACTTGTGCCCCGGCTAGCAAATCTGAGATAAATTTCTTCGCATCATCTGGGTTTGCTAAATGGTATCCAGGGGGAGGAGACAACAGCGTTGTGCCCAAACGTAAATCGCCTGTGGTCGTAATTGCCGGCTTGACATCAAGGGCTTCGGCAATGCGGCGTGCCAAATCGTTTACCCCACCAAGTCCGCCCAAGAGTGGGACAACAGCGCTACCATCTTCAGCCACGGCTAGCACTGGTGGTTCCTGTCGTTTATCTGAGAGTACGGGAGCTAGCGTCCTAATTAAAATACCGGCGGCACAAATGCCAATCAACGGCGTTCCCTGGATAAATAACTTGCGCAACGTCTCGCCAAAATTCGTAAAGCTGACATCAACTCCAGATGTGCGACCCACTAGACCGTATAGTGTCGCCCCTGGTAGGACAGTAATTATTTTGCGTGCTATTGCGACGCTATTTTGACCTAGTACTACAATGGCGGGTGCAACATTCATGATCATAAGTAGATATCTTGCAAAATTCGATATCCTTCAAATGAAACCATAGATTTAGACATACAGCGACTTTTCAAAACTCGTCAAAATGTAAAGTTTATCAATATTATTATTTCACATAAGGTTCACATCCTTTTGATGATTACACATTGATACTTCATTATGTAAATATTATTTTTTATATAGAAGCAGTATAACTACTGAAACAATATCAAGGTTGTCTCTTGCAGGCAAATGCAGTAAGTTTTTGATCTGTTTGTATGGTGACATCTATGAGCGACGATGTTTATTCGTTAGCTAGTTTTGTCTAAACATTTTTTCAGTTGTAAGGAGAAATTCATACCTTGGAATTTTAATTTAATTGAACTTAAATTTTCAGGGTGCGGGAAGGGCGATCGCATTGTGTAGCTTGGATAATTTTTACAAGGAAGCAGTGAGTGATATATCATTATCCATTTTCTTATAGACATACTTTAAATCTAAACGTCATTCAGATAAGATAATTAGGAATAAGAGCAAAGATGGCAAACGCTCAATTCACTCAAGTTGCAAATATCAATGAAATACTCAATCAAGTTGGAGTTAGTCAAAAACTAGGGATTAGTGCGACACAAATAACTGATGCATCAAGAATAGTTAAATTTTCTGTGAGTTTTGACTCAGGCGATTTTTTTAGCAAACTTCTAAAGGAGCAAGTTAATAAATTTCAGTCAATTTCAAAACCAGCTATTTCCATATTGAATTTTTTGAATACAGAGATTCCGCTAATCTTTGATTATCCAGATGTTTTCAAGAGTCTTAATCAAGATTCTAATAGTGTAATTAGTGTATTAGATATCGTTGCTACTGCATATGAACTAAAAACTATGCAGTAAGCTAATATTGATCTAGTTATAGGAATCCTATTTGAGTTTTGAACAAGCTCCGTACATCTGAAGAGTGGCAAAGTCAAA
>NZ_JAQYWQ010000200.1 GCF_029379315.1 Nostoc sp. S13 | reverse complement strand
CCAGAGCTAGGTTTCAGCCAAATAAAGTTCTCATTTCCGGATAAGTCTATTGTTCTGAAAACCTCTCTTTTGCAAGGAGAGAGCCTTTGAATTCTCTCCCTTCCCTATTAGGGAAGGGGGCTAAGGGGTTAGGTTGCGCGTTAGCTTTTTCACACTTTCACAAAAAAATATATGCAGCTAATTAAAAAAATCTTCGCAATCCCACGAATTATTTACTTCTTTATCCTGATTATAACTATCATTTTATTCTTCACACATTTACTGTCAAATGCTGTTGAAGTCAGTAGCATAGAGTTTATCGGGGAAGCCACTTTACCGAAGGGCTTAATCTTTAAAAAAACTGAAGTCGGAGGTTTATCTGGAATTACCTATGATCCAAAAAACAACCTTTATTATGCTATCTCCGATGACCGTGGACAAAAAGCTGCCGCCCGTTTCTACACCCTGAAAATCGACTTGAGCAAAGGTTCCCTACAAAAAGGTGGAGTTATCCCCATTAGTGTTACCACATTATTAAATGAAAATGGTCAAACATTTCGCCCTGGTGAAACTGACACAGAAGGTATTGCCTTAACTAATCAAGCAACTGTATTTATTTCTTCTGAAGGCGATGCTGGAAAATTAATTAATCCTTTTATTAAAGATTTCTCCCTATCTTCGGGTAGGGAAATTAAAACACTTCCCATCCCAAACAAATTTTTGCCAGATAAAACTAGTAAAAAAGGTATCCGTAACAATTTGGCTTTTGAAAGCCTCACGATCACCTCCGATAAAAAGCATCTATTCACAGCTACCGAAAATGCTCTAATTCAAGATGGTGTGGCAGCTAAACCTAACATCGGTAGTCCTTGCCGAATTTTGCAATACAACTTGCTCAACAACCAGCCAGAAAAGGAATTTCTTTATCAAACTGAACCAGTTGCACCATTTTTGAATCTGATTGGCAAATTCGCTAGTGGATTACCTGATTTACTTGCTCTCGATAATCAAGGACACTTCCTAAGTTTAGAACGGTCTTTTACAGGTTTAGGATTTGCTATTTTCCTATATCAGGTTTCTTTAGAAGGATCTGATGATATTCATCAGATTGATAGCCTTTTAGCAGTTGACTCTAAGAATATTAAACCAGTTAACAAAAAACTACTGTTAGATTTGAGAACCCTAGATGTATTACTAGATAACATCGAAGGCTTAACTATTGGAGCTAAATTACCCAATGGACAACAATCATTAATTCTCATCAGTGACAACAATTTCAACTCCCTGCAACGCACCCAGATACTAGCCTTTCAAATTAAAATTGAAACACCACTAATCAGATTATTACGCCGTTTACTCCCGAATCTCAGCCATTAGCTGTAGGGAGGATAAGGCGCCGTAGCTACGCCCCCACTTCTCTACCAGACGCTGCGCGTAGCTTGCTGTAGGGGTATGGCAACCTCAGTGCTCATCATAGACATCGCGCCTTTACTACTATTTACTTATTTGAAACTTATTCCTGTGTATTCACGGAATCTACTAGGCAGCTTTTTCTAGCCTATTTGTAGTTTACGTGTAATTTCTCAACCGTATTCATTAATGAATATGTTATAGAATATTTAGGAAATTTTGCAGAAAGATTAACTATGATTACACCATATAATTAATTTCATCAAATTTATGATATTTTTTAGATTTAAATTTAATAATTAGTTAGACTTATTAAAGTATTTTGCCAGTAATCCTTATTTATAAATGATTTTTATGCTACAAGATAAAATTGATAATATGGTAGGGCAAAAAGCAGAGATAGACAATTACATTGGACAATTTTTAAATAATCGCTATTTAATCAGAGATTTGATTGGCAAAGGAGGGATGGGTAGAGTTTATTTAGCAGAAGATACTGCTAAAGGTGGTATGTTGATCGCAATTAAAATATTATCACTGAGTTTAGCAAATCAGCAAATGTCCCAACGCTTTGCCAGAGAGATTTTTATTGGCGCTCAATTGGGTCGTAAAAGTAAACATATTGTTCGCATTTTAAGTTACGGAGTTACTGATGATAAAACTCCGTTTTATGTAATGGAATACCTCCAAGGAAAAAATCTCAAACAAATTCTCAAAATTCAGCCCTTAACAATATCGAAGTTTTTGGAGATTTCTAATCAAATTTGTTTAGGCTTACAATGTGCCCACCAAGGTATCAGCCTCAAAGGAGAGATTTATCCTATTGTTCACAGGGATATTAAACCAGAAAATATATTCATTAGTGAAGATAGTAAACAAGGAGAAATTGTTAAAATACTAGATTTTGGGATTGCCAAGTTTTTAACAGAGCGAGGTGGGATGACCCTGACAGATTCTTTTATTGGCAGTTTGCCTTACTGTTCTCCAGAACATATGGAAGGGCGCAAATTGCTAGATGTCCGCTCTGACATTTACAGTTTGGGAGTATTAATGTTTGAGATGCTGACAGGAAAGCATCCATTTCAAACAAAAAGTAACTCCTTTGGTACTTGGTATCAAGCTCATCGCTTTCAAATGCCACCTACAGTTGAGCAAGTAAATCCGCAAGTCAAAATCCCGCAAATATTAGAAAAAATGTTGATGAGTTGTTTAGCTAAAGAAGTAAGCGATCGCCCTCAAAATATTAACCAAATATTAGAAGATTTAGAAAAGGTTAATATTCAAATTAATCAAGTTAGTCATAACAATAGCAATGACATTATTAACCCCTCATGTCCGATCCAATTAGTACCTGCAACATTCTTGTCAGAACAAGAGTGTTTGCAGAAAAGTTGGCCTAAAAATAAACCAATTGCGCCAATTGGATTTCCCCATTTACTACATACTCCCCAAAGACTTATACCAACTTTTTGGGCAATGTTGCCCGAACAAGAGATTACAAACTTTTTAGATAAAATACATAGCACCGAATTTATTAGTCAAATGAATGTATACCCAATGCTATTATGGGTGACAGTCCTATACAATGCCCAGCCGGCTCTGACTAAGTGGCTACCTTATTTTTTAGATTTGAAAGATAATAAAGGGCAGAAAATAGTGCGTAGTTTAGCAGAAGTAGGCTACTATCATCTACTACTTTTTGCACTAGAAGAACCAAACCGTTGCTCTTATGTAACGACTTTAAGCCTCACGGCTAACCAGCGCCAGCAACTTGTAGATTGCTTAGAGATGAGTCAACAGTCAAATGAAATAACTTTGCCTAATCAAGCCAAAAATCTTCTAAAAACAGAGTATGAAAAACTGAAATTAGATATCTTAGAAAAGTTATCCGTAGCTCAAAAACCTGAAAAAGAAAGTTCAAAAAATTGGATGGCTAAATTTTTGAAGATTTTTTTAAAACTTTTCTCATGTAATTGAAAGTTCGTTATCAAAAACCTTGCCAGCATTACCTAATTATATTCTTATGTGTGTATTGCTAACTTTAAATGGACTCAGCAGCAAAGGTGATTAAAGTGAATCAAAGCCCATTTACATCTCCAAGTAGTACGGGCTTGCTTGCCAATCGTTATCAACTCCAGCAATTAATTGGCAGCGGTGGCATGGGTGAAGTTTTTTTAGCAAGTGATGTTTTGTTAGGAGGTATACCAGTTGCTATCAAGTTTTTGACTCAGACTGTTGTCGATACTAAGATGCAAGAAGACTTTGCTCGTGAAGCTTTAATGAGTGCAGCTTTGAGTCAAAGGAGTGTACATATAGTACGAGCGTATGATTATGGTGTAAATGAGAAAGGAAAACCATACTACGTTATGGAATATCTAAGCGGCAAGAGTTTAAAAGATTTAATTCCCTTACCCCTGCCCATGTTTTTGACTCTCTGCCGCCAAATTTGTTTGGGCTTACAGTGCGCTCATCAAGGTATTAACATTGATGGGAAAATTTATCCGTTAGTTCATAGAGATATTAAGCCTGCCAATATATTAGTTATTCCCGATCCGATATTGGGTCAGTTAGTTAAAATTCTTGATTTTGGTATTGCTAGATTTTTGAATTATACATCAACAGCTAGTATAAGTAAGGGATTTAATGGCACTTTACCCTACTGTTCTCCAGAACAGCTAGATGGGGAAAAATTAGATAGTTGCTCTGATATTTATAGCCTGGGTGTGATGATGTTTGAGATGCTCACAGGCAAAAAACCTTGGGAACCAGAAACTGATTACTTTGGTGCTTGGTATAAAGCACATCACTTTGAAGAACCAAGAGCGATCGCAAATGTTAAACCGACTCTCAAATTACCTCAGAAGCTAAATAATTTAATTATGGCTTGTCTTGCTAAAAAAGCAAGCGATCGCCCAGAAAATATCGCTCAAATTCTGCAAGTTATAAACAGTTTAGAACAGTCCACTTATCCCAGTTTACCAGCAATTTTAGATCCTAGCTCCATCCTTAGCCATCCCTTATATTCTGGATTATCAATCACAGTAGAACAAAGCTGCCAGCAACTTTTGTGGCCTGAAAATAAACCAATTCAAGAAATTGTTTTTCCCCAGCTTCTAGACACCGCACAAGGATGTATGACAGCACTATGGTTAATGTTGCCTAATCAAGAAATCAAAAACTATGCCCTTTCTACTCGTTACAACCAATTTATCTTCATGATATCCCCTCATCCAATGCTCTTGTGGGTGACTGTACTCTACAATCGGCAATTGGCTCCTAAGTGGCTACCGTGCTATTTAGATATGCAAAATCTCCAAAATCTTCGGCTGGTAAGTTTCCTGGCTGAAAATGAACGCTACCCTTTGATTTTCTTTAGCCTAGAAGCACCACATTCCTGCACCAACGTTCTCACCAGTCACATCGAGCCAACTCAGCGGCAAATGTTAAAAACCTGGGTGCAACAGAGTCATAGTCTACCACCCACTTCTCAACTCCAATTGAGCAAACAGCTATTAAAGCAGCAGTATAAACAAATGCAATCCCGGATATTGCAGCATCTGGAATCAGAGCCACAGGTTGTATTATCAGGCTCTATTTAACCAAAAATTCGCACCTTGGAGAGACGAGACAAAAATAATTCCTAATTCCTAACTCCAAAACACTTGACAAGTAGAAAATAAATAGCGATAATAGCAAAGTTGCCAAACAAGGGACTGTAGTTCAATTGGTTAGAGCACCGCCCTGTCACGGCGGAAGTTGCGGGTTCGAGCCCCGTCAGTCCCGTTCTAAATTTATGAGTAGTGAGTCCCAGAAGTTCAGAGACCCTTGCGGACACGATAAAGCGTGACGCTAACGGCAGAAACTGCCTTTCCAACATCTAGCTGAGTCCTAAGTAATATAGGAATTGAGCATTGGTTATTAGGCAGTTTCTCAGTCTGCATTTCCTTGACTCAGGATTCAGGGTTTAAATATAAGCTACATTTATCATGCTTTGCGAAAGAGAGAATCAACTGTGACTGTCAGAGTCCGTATTGCGCCGAGTCCAACCGGAAATTTACATATTGGTACAGCTAGAACGGCTGTATTTAACTGGCTATTTGCCCGCCACCACGGCGGGAAATTTATAGTGCGAATTGAAGACACAGATTTAGAGCGATCGCGTCCCGAATACACCGAGAATATTCTTGAAGGACTGCGTTGGCTGGGACTTAACTGGGATGAAGGGCCATTTTTCCAATCCCAACGCCTGGATCTTTATAAAGAAGCAGTACAAAAACTGCTAGATCAAGGATTAGCCTATCGCTGCTACACCACTTCTGAAGAACTAGAGGCGCTAAGAGAAGCCCAAAAAGCTAGAGGCGAAGCTCCTCGCTATGACAACCGTCACCGCAACCTCACGCCAGAACAACGCGCCGGATTTGAAGCAGAAGGTCGCTCCTCTGTGATTCGCTTCAAAATCGAAGATGAGCAGGAAATTGTCTGGAATGACCTAGTAAGGGGAAAGATGTCTTGGCGAGGTAGCGATTTAGGTGGTGATATGGTCATCGCCCGCGCCTCAGAAGAGGGTAGCGGTCAACCTTTATACAACTTTGTAGTTGTAGTGGATGACATTGATATGCAAATCACCCATGTCATCCGGGGAGAAGACCACATCGCCAACACCGCCAAGCAAATTTTACTGTATGAAGCAATGGGTACAAAAATCCCAGAGTTTGCTCACACGCCGCTAATTTTAAATTTGGAAGGACGCAAGCTTTCTAAGCGAGATGGCGTCACTTCCATTTCTGAGTTTCAGCAAATGGGCTTTACTGCTGAAGGCTTGGTAAATTACATGACATTGCTGGGTTGGTCGCCACCAGATTCAACTCAAGAAATATTTACCTTAGAAACAGCAGCCAAAGAGTTTGGCTTTGAACGTGTAAATAAAGCAGGTGCAAAGTTTGACTGGGCAAAACTCGATTGGTTGAACAGTCAGTATATCCACAATACGCCAGTAGATAAACTCACAGATTTACTCATACCCTATTGGCAAGCGGCTGGGTATAAATTTGATGGTGGAAGAGAACGCCCCTGGTTAGAACAGCTAGTGACTTTAATTAGCCAAAGCTTGACTCGTTTAGTAGATGGAGTAGCTCAAAGCCAACTGTTTTTTAGCGACACAGTTGAATTTAGCGAGGAAGCTAGTACACAACTCAAGCAAGAAGGTTCTGTTGCTGTCCTTGAAGGGATTGTCACAGCTTTGGAAAATCAGCCGCAACTATCGGAAGCCACCGCCCAGGATATTATTAAACAAGTGGTGAAAGAGCAAAAAGTCAAAAAAGGTTTGGTTATGCGATCGCTCCGAGCAGCCTTAACTGGAGATGTTCATGGCCCAGACTTAATCCAATCTTGGTTACTACTAAATCAGATTGGTTTAGATAAGTCACGCTTGAGTCGGGCATTAACGGAAGCTAATTAGCGATTACTCCCAGATTTTAGAAATATTTTAGATTTTAGGGGCGCACAAACGTGCGCCCCTATTCATCAGGTAGAGCAACTATAAGAACAAAAAATCATTCACTAATTACTAAAAGACTTATCCTTAATATAAATAGCATGAGATAATAAAAAGGTGGAGTAGAAA
>NZ_JAQYWQ010000078.1 GCF_029379315.1 Nostoc sp. S13 | reverse complement strand
ACCCTTGTAGAGACGCGAAATTTCGCGTCTCTACATTCTTTTTCGGAGATGTCTAGTTACTTTCGCGTATAATTAATTGCACACTGGTTTTTGTTAGTTAATTCTAAAACCTGGCTTGATATAAGCATAGTAACAGTTCGATTTGCTGTATGAGAATCCAGACCAGATTTTAAAAGTTGATGTACTAATAACCTTCTGTTTTGAATTACATAGGTTTTACTTTGAAATGCCAGATGTTTAGAAACAATTTGTGCTATTTCTAAGCCCACGTATCCACAATAGCGTGACAAATTAGGAAGCTTTATAAATCCAATCAACATCAACCTTTTTCCAAAGCTAAACAGAGTTTTTTTAGATTTATTGAAAAGTTAAAATAAGTCCTGGTATCCAAATCCAAGACCTCCATTGAAGTTACTACACACTAGAAGTGAAGAAACTTGCTCATCACAATTGGCTGAAGTAAATCGCCCAAATAATTCCAGTTACTCCAATAGCAATTAAAAGGTTAGTAAAAAACCTGCCGAATTCAATTTCTTGTCCCAGTCCCTTGTCGTCTTGACCGACTGTGAAAAACAATGACCAGGCTTGATTTGCATTGATAATTTCAAAGTTGTTGAAATCAGGTCTAAAAACAACAGGCCTAATTAAATCTTTTTTGGGGTAATCAAAATCAGTTTTCATAGTTTCTCTCTAAATTGTTTTATTTGTCAAGTAAGGAAAAGTCGTAAATCTGAAGTGTCCTATCTAAAGGCTGGTTAGCCATCTAATCAAACCATGTCCGGTGAGAACTTCCAAAGCGATGAGTCAGACAAAACCAATCATTGCCAAACGGCCATTAACTTTTTCGGCATATTCGGTGAAGCCTGTCCGTGAGGTTTGATCAATATAAACCTTGGGTTCGATCGCAAATCTGTTGAGTTGACCGCGTTCGTTAATCGTAAAGCCTCTATTTGTCATTTTTTACTCCCGATTTTTGTTATCTGTAAATCAATATAAACTATTGTAAATATTTTTTGCAAGTACTTGACATCAAGATAAAGCTAGTACAATCCGTACTAAGCAACTAGGGTATTTTGGATTTGTGCGAGAAGGTAGGCATTGCAATATAGCGATCCTTAGCTGAATTCTGGCTTGTGATTTCCCAATAAGCGGGCGTATTGCATCCAACTGAGAGCCGCTATAGGTTCAATTAAGGATTGTTTCTGAAAGTTTGATCCGTCTAGAGATGTGCCTTACACACAAAGGTATCAATTGTATGTAATCTAACTTCAGTAAAACTTATCATTATCATAAGCAAAAATTATTAGTGTATAGCTGAGAAAGGATTGCTTATTTGTAACAAAGTTGTTATGTTTCTTTACATAAAGATACTAAGCGAAATAAATGCGTTAAACCACTGTTGATTAAGGCTTTCTAAATAACTATGCAGTTAAGCCTGCAATGTGCTTTGCCGAGTATCCAAACTCAACGGCAACAGAATCGCTATGCCCTTTGGTAAAGCAATCACAAAAACTGCTGAGTGCCTTTGTTAACAGCTAAACGCATTTTCCCTCCCTCTTTGCACATTTGATTTTTCACATTCGATAGAACTGTAATTTTCTTTTGGGAATTTCTGCTATGTCTTTTACCATCAAGTCGGCTCAAAGCATCTTTCCCGGCACCTTAGTTGCTGACGTTGTGCCAACTGTTGTCGAATCATTCTCTCAGCTCAATGCTGAAGATCAACTAGCATTACTTTGGTTTGCCTATACCGAAATGGGTAGAAGTATTACGGTTGCTGCTCCTGGGGCAGCTAACATGATCCTGGCGCAAGGCTTACTCGAACAAATTAAGCAGATGCCTTTTGAAGCTCAAACGCAAGTCATGTACGATTTGGCTAACCGTTCTGACACTCCCCTCTGCCGTTCCTATGCATCCTTCACCGTGAACATCAAGTTGGGCTTTTGGTATCAGTTAGGAGAATGGATGGCCCAGGGAATCGTTGCTCCCATCCCAGAAGGTTACAAGCTTTCTCCGAAAGCTGCCGACGTGTTGCAAGCCATCCGCAATGCTGATTCCGGTCAACAAATTACCATCCTACGCAATACCGTAATTAGCATGGGATTTGACCCGAACGCTCCCGGTAGTTACAAAAAAGTCTCAGAGCCGGTGTCTCCTCCGACTGCACAAGCATTTCGGACTAAAGTCACTATCGAAGGCATCAACAATCCTACGGTGCTGGGCTATATCAACAACATGAATGCCAATGACTTTGATGCATCTGTTAGTTTGTTTACCTCTGAAGGTGCCTTGCAACCTCCGTTTGAAAGACCGATTATTGGTCAAGAGGCAATCCGCGCTTATATGCGTGAAGAATGCCAAGGTTTGAGAATGATCCCAGAGCGGGGTGTATCTGAGCCAGTGGAAGATGGGTATACACAAGTTAAAGTCACAGGTAAAGTTCAAAGCCCTTGGTTCGGTGCCAGCGTCGGTATGAATATTGCATGGCGGTTTTTGCTCGATCCTCAAGGCAAAATCTTCTTTGTAGCGATTGACTTACTTGCTTCTCCTAAAGAACTGCTCAACCTAGCACGTAAATAGAAGGCTAGATTAGTCGCCGCTTAAGCGTGGATGAGTGAAGGAGCGTAGAGATCGCCACTCTACCACGCCTCTTTGATATCTTCGTCCTGCGATCGCCAAAAAGTAGTTGAAAAGCGTCAAATGAGCAGGTAACAATTCAAAATTCAGGCATTGTTCGCCTTGATCTCGTAGAGAAGAGAGTTTCAGACTCTTATTTAAACCCCGATGGTTCCTGAGCAGTTCGGCAAGCTCACTTGTCGTACCCTTCGGGATCTTGCTACGCGTAGCGTCCCGCAGGAAAGGACTGAAACTCATTCTGAATTCTGAACGGTAGTTGCTCTACTTGGGGTGTCCCCAAGTAGAGCAACTACCTCCTCCTGACTCTCCGAAGTTTTGATCGCCGGAAGCCGGCGCTCGAACTTCTGTTTGTCAAAATCTTACTTTAGATAGGCTTGTATAACCAATACAAGTCTCACTCTCGGCTACTTAGTATTCCTACTCTAGAGTGAGGGTTTGTCACTCAACATTTAGCTATTCTTGTGAATGAAAACAAACAATACTGTATGGGTGTTATGCCGCTGTGACCCATTATCAGACATCGAAGGAGAGCGATCACAGATGTTTGAACAGTGTTAATGAAAGTGCTTGACGGTGTGGAGTTTTTGTCGCTTCCTCCACTTTATTATCACTAAGGGAAGGTTAAACCCTTCATCAGAGCGGTCTAAAGTGATAAACGTTTGGTATTTTTTACTTTACAAGTCAATTAACGCGATGTGCAACTTATCCTTATAACCCCGCTTCCATTCCTCTCCCCCAGAGGGAGAGAGGCTTTGATTCTTGCTCCCCAACGCTAGTAGGGGAGCCAGTGCCTTGGGCGGCTCCGCCGACTTGTAGCACCTGGCGTAAGGGGTTGGGGGTTAGGTTTGAGAGAAAGTTGCACACGGCGTTAATTATTACACTCTAATCAATCTCCTTAATTTATTTTGAACTAAGGAGATTGGAGTCTTACGGCTTATGCAACTATCTGTTAGCTGGCGTTTGTGTGTCAAAATATTCACGCCAACGGCTAATTTGATTATCTCTGAAATCTACGACAATTACATCATCAGCTTTATTACGATGGCCTGTCGCTTTTTCCGTATCTTCGTAGTACCATTCTACTGCTGCCTGATTTGCTCCAGCGATAATCCGCTTGATGTCTATTTTGACATCTGAATACTGTTGTTTAAAATGGGTAACTTCTTCTCGAATTCTTTCTTGCCCCCGCCAGCATTGACCAGGCACGATTAGTTCGCCATCAACCGTAAACAACTGTGTAAGAGCATCGACATCTTGAGTAACCCATGCATCTTTAGCTTTTTCTATTAATATCTGGATATCTTTTTGGTTCATAGATTGACTGGCAAATAAAGGTGTGCTAAAAGTTAAGCTAACAAGTATAGTTCCTAACAATAGCCATTGAGACAACCAAAACATCTAGATTTTCTACCTTCTAAAGTATCATACAAGTATTTATTTTTTACTCTTCAACAGGCTTTTATTAGGGACTGACAAATAAAAAAATACTCAATTACTTTTTTCTTGTGGGGTGGGCCGAAAAGCCATTGGTGTCAACTTAATGTGAAAGCCAGTCTAGAACCAGCTTTTAGAGATGTCTCGTTAAGAGTCTCTGACTGGGAATACTTAATGGGAGGGCTGCCGCCTCTTGACTTGTGGCAAAGCCGCAATTGAAGAGCATTTCCAGCCAGAGGCTCTTAACGAGGTTTGAAAAGGGTTTTTACGTTAAGTTGACACCAATGATATCTCGCCCGCCCGTAGCCAAAGGCGGGCAAGACTTCGGCGTGAGCGCTCAGTCGAACGCTACCCACGCCACAAGTACTAGTAATTTATTTGTTTGAAGTTCCTTAAATGAGTAATTTATAGAACTTAAAATTATTTAAGTAACTGAATTCTCAATCAAGTCTAAGGCGCGTTGGCGCCACTTTGTTGTAAGGGTAGGCGTAGCCCAGCGCAGGCATCGCATGAATTGAGAGGTATAAATACACATCAGTCGAGAACCCGCAACTTGGATTATTAACTTTCCAGATTTGGGCGTACTTTTGCCCGAATAACTATAGCAGTAATGTTGTCGTGACCATTGTGTAGGTTCGCCAAATCAATTAAGTCTGTAACACCCCGTTCTAAGTTAACGCCAGAACTAAGTAAGGGTTCTAAGTGAGTCTGCCAATGGGTTTCTAGTAAATCATTATCTGATAGACCGTCCGATGCCAACAGCAGAAGAGTATCTTCATTGATCTCGAAAAAGCCGACATCAGGATTAATCGAGTTTTCGTCACGAGGCCCCAAAGCTTGAGTGAGTTGGTAGGCATCCGGGCGGGCATAAGCTATGCTTGCTTCCACTCCGCGCGAAATTTCCCGTTGCCCAACTTCGTGATCTACTGTGACTTGTTCTAGTCCCCGCTTGCGCGTCAAGCGATAGAGACGGCTATCTCCCACATGGGCAACTGCCACTTGAGTATCTTGAATTAAGAGCATTACCAAAGTTGTACCCATGCGCCCCACTCCAGAACGGGCATCATGTTGATTGAGCTTGTAAATCGCCTCATTAGCTAAATACACTGCCTCACGAATACTATCTTCTGTTGGTAGTTGGTTGGCAATCCAGTGTTCTTGAAAGTATTGCCGTAGGGTGTTGACTGCTAATTCACTGGCTATCTCACCACCAGCGTGTCCACCCATACCATCACAGAGAATATACAAACCATGCCCTTGCAGAACTTGGCTTTTAGGCAACTCCAGTTTATTGATTTTGGTTTCAATGCCAAAGTAGTCTTCATTATGATGACGTTGACGCCCCACATCTGTGCGTCCTACATCTTCCAAGCTACTTAACTGCATCGTTAGCACAACAGTTGGCATATCATCAATTTTGCTAATGATATCTTCTGGCTCATCTGATTGCGGGATAGTGGGCACAGCAGTATTTTTCTCCTTTATTGGGGGCAAAGTTGCCGTTCCTAGTGCTTCCAGTTCAATAGAGATTTCCTCCAAACGCGATCGCAACTGTGCGATCGTGTGAATCTTACCTGCATCTAAATCCCCCAACATCTGGACTACAGAGCCAAATTGAGTACGTTGCGACTGCTTAAATAGCGCTTGCCAAACCCGCCCCAAAGCTTGGATAGTTAACGGTTGCTCTAGAATAGCAGATGTTTGGGCTTGGGCGTCTTCTGACGGCTCAGTGGTGGGCTGAGAATTCGATGATTCCACATACAACCTTTGCAGCGTCAGTGTTTGGTCTTCATCCAATCGCAAATTGGACAAATCTAAAAGGCTTTGACGACAATTTACTGGTTCCAATACTGCCCAAAGTTGGGTCATTTGATAACACCAGTGTAAAATTTTTAACGAACTTGTTGTTTCTTCTTGCCAGAGGTCGAGTAAAAGCTGCCAATGAGAGCGATCTTCGATTATTACTATCTGCATATCCCCCTGCTGCCAAGCATCATGAATCGGGGGTATCCCTTGCTGGTCTTGGGATTGTAAAGCAATATAAAGTTTAGCAAGGCGAGGAATTCCACTTGCTTCCACTGATGGCGTTACTAAATCTGATTGCTGACTTGCTAGTATTGCCGCAATAGGTGATATTTCATACGGCTGGCAGTCTAGAACTCTCACACCTACATCAATAATGGTAGCAGTTTCCGTTTGGGCAGGTATCGGATCTAACAATTGATAGCGCTCTTGGGAGTCTAAATAGGAGCCTAATGCAATCTGAGAACTAGGGGATAGAGGATATGAGGAAGATATTGCTCCCTCTATTCCCACATTTCCCTCATCTTTCTCTATTCTCACGTCTTTGTTATCCCCCTCTACTCCCAAAGCTTCCCCAGTCGTTTCCTTAGCAATAATTGCCCAAAACACTGTTCCACATTCCGTGCCACAGTTATGACAACGTAGTGCATTCACTGGTACATCATCGGTACTGCATTCAGGACAGACTTTGTGAGTCAGAGATGTGCCACAGTTTTGACAGAATTTGTTGCTATTGGGGTTTTGAAATTTACACTGAGGGCAAATCAGCATAGTGGAAGTTCCTTAATTCCCGTTCCAAGGTGCTTCTAGGCACTAAGATTCAAGATGCCACAATTGGCTGCCCTTGACTACAGTAGACCTACAAGAGATTGTAGTTTATCAATGAATTTTGGTGGCAGTATTAATTGTGACGCATATTAGAGAAATATTTAATATATTGGCAGCCAATTCCTTATAAATGGCGAATGGGGCATTGGGCATGGGGCATGGGGCATGGGGAAGATGAGGGAGTCAGGGAGTCAGGGAAGAAAGAATAACAATGCCCAATACTTCGGCTTCTCTACGAGACGCTACGCGAACGCTCAGTACAAGTGCCCAATGCCCAATGCCCAATGCCCAATGCCCAATTGTCAAGAGTCTGGTAATTGCGGAGGTTCAGCGTTAAACCATTTTTGATAAATTTGCTTGTAAGTGCCATTGGATAACAAAGTCCCTATACCTTTGTTAATTGCATCTAAATGCGGGGAGTTTTTAGGTGTAGCAATCCCGTAGTATTCTTGGGTGAGCAGATCGGCAACAACTTTGATGCCTTTGAGTTTGCCATTTTTAATCGCGTACAAAGTAGCGAAAGCATCGCTAATCACAGCATCAACGTTGCCATTGAGCAAGTCTTGGAAAAATTCTGGTCCAGAATTAAAAGTACTAATTTTGGCGTTGGGGATGGTTTTGGCAAAATCTGCCCCAGTTGAACCAATTTGTACAGCAATTTTTTTCCCCTGGAGACTTTTGAAGTCTTTAATATTTTGGTTGTCTTCGCGTACAGCGATCGCTAGTCCGGCTTTAAAATAAGGTCGTGAAAAAGCAATTGTTTTCAGGCGTTCGGTGGTAATTGTAATCCCACTGATTGCGGCATCGACTCTTTTCGCTTGCAAAGTCGAGATCATGCCATCGAAGGGTAGACTTTGAAACTGGACTGTAAAACCTGCTACTTTAGCGATGGCATTCATCAAATCAATATCAAAACCTTCCAAGTTCCCGCTAGCTCTTTGGATTTCAAAAGGTACAAAGGTAGGGTCTGTCGCCACCTTGAGAGGTTTAGCATCTGAGTTAGTAGTAGGATAGAAACTTTTACAGGCAATCATTAGTAGCAGACAGCCTAAGCCTAGAATTAGCTGCTGCCACTTGAAGTTAATTAATTTCACTCTAGTAATTCCGTTCTATCGGTCAATATTCACGATACTTGTCATGATGTTATAAGAAAGAATACATTCGTTAGTCGATCAGAATCCACGATGAATTCTAATCGACTAACGAAAGTTTAAGACCCCCACTCTCTTGAAACGTGACGCTCGTTCTTCGCTATCGCTAACAGATTAGAGGCTTCCTCTGCTCTAACTTTTAGCTAATTGCCTTCTTGTGTGTTCTGTATTCTCAGTCCCAATTTTGAACTACTTATGGCTCCCACCACTTCTGCTTACCAAATTAATGATTTATTCGCCAAAAGAGCTAGAAATCTGACACCACCAACCTATGGTACAGAGTTAACCAAAATTATCACTGTTAGCTTTGCCTACGGTCTAGCTGACCCAATTCTCTTTCCCCATGCTGACTTGGCTGCTGCAAGTGCGGCTGTGCTGGCAGAAGAGGCTCCGATCGCCCTCAATTACGGGCCAACTTCATCTCAACTATATGAGCAAATTATCCTCCGCTTGCAGGCTAAAGGAATTGCAGCCGATCGCGATCGTCTGATCATTGGCTACGGTTCTAGTCAGATTCTCGGCTTGCTACCAGATGTGTTTGTTGAACCAGGTGATGTGGTAATTGTGGAAGGGCCAACCTTCATGGGAGTAGTTAGTAGATTTGTCCACGCTGGCGCACGCCTGATTACTATTCCTGTGGATGAGTTGGGGATGGATGTAGATGCGCTAGAAGTAACATTGAACGATTTGAACAAACAGGGCATTCGACCCCGGTTTATTTACACTATCCCCACCTTTCATAATCCCACAGGCGTGACTATGCCGTTATTTCGCCGCCAAAAACTGGTAGCGTTAGCGGCAGAGTATGGCGTGCTGGTAATAGAAGACGATGCTTACAGCGATTTACGCTTCCAAGGGGAAGCTGTGCCCTCCTTGGCAACCCTCGACAAGGACGGGTGGGTGTTATATGTGAGTACCTTCTCGAAAATTATTGCGCCTGGTGTAAGGCTGGGCTGGGCTTGTGGCGATCCAGCAATTATTGAGCGGCTAGCAATGTTCAAAAGTGAAGGGCCTGTGGGGCCATTTGTCAGCCATGTGGTCGCTCGGTACTGTGCTACAGGCAAACTAGATCATCACATTCAGGAGCTAATCGCCTGCTATAAGCATAAGTGTAATTTGTTGTTAGAAGCGATCGCTCAGGAGTTTCCCAGTGATATAGTTGCTTTGCGACCAGGCGGGGGCTTCTTCGTTTGGTGTAAATTGCCGCCAGACATCAGCGCCAAAGCACTCTTAACTGCTGCCAATGAACATGGCATCAGCTTTCTGCAAGGGACTCGCTGCTACGCCAATAAACAGGGAGATGATGCTATTAGGTTAGCTTTTAGCTTTCAACCAACACAGAAGATTGTTGAGGGAATCGCTACATTAGGAGCAGTGTTGCATGGATGGCAACGATGACCAGGTAATTCGTAATTCGTAATTCGTACCTCGTTCCCAGTTGGAGACTGGGAATGCCCTTTGAAAGGTAGGAGCTGTAGAAACCCTGGCGATAACGTTGTAGCCAGGGGTAATTTATAAAATTTGTTCTAAACGTTGGAAATCGCGCTGCACTTCATACCAGAGACTTTTATTATGCGGGTCTGTTTTCAAAGCTTTTTTAAGATAAATTCTGGCTTTGAGCAGTTGGTTTTCGGTAATTAGTGCCCGTCCCCAAATTTGATAAGCGATCGCTAGCCATTGGCGGACTTCTGCATCTGTTGACAAACGATCTGCTAAAGCTTCCGCCAGTGCGATCGCTTGAGGAAATCGTCTTTCTTGCAAAAATCGCTGCAATTGCTCATAAGTCTTCCACTTCAGCCGTTCTTCTATTTCTAACAGATTAGGCGGCTTTAGTTTCCCTGATTGCTGGCTTGTCACCCTTGTTACTGGTGTTTTATGCCACTGCGTTGCCTTGGCATCATCAGGCCCAGTTGACACCTGATTAGAATGTACAACTGTTTCCTCTGGCAGTACTACCGTCAGCAGGAGTTTATAAGCCTCTGTCAAGGCAATAAACTTATCTTTGGCTTTGTTGTCATCTGGGTTGATATCGGGATGATATTGCTGCGCCAGTCGTCGATAAGACGCTTTGATGTCGGCAAAAGAGGCCCCCGACCTCAAACCCAATAAACGGTAGCAATCTCCAAGATCCATCTTGAGCTATGAGCTATCGAATATCCAGTTTGGGGCTATTAGCTATCTGCTTTAAGCCTGAACTATCAATAATAAGGGCTAATTTGCTATTTTAAAGTTCAATATTGACAGTTTGTTTGGGGAAGGGAGTGGGGAGTGGGGATTTGGAAGTTAGCAGTTAAGAGTTAGGAGTTATTTCTCTCTCATCCCCCTTATCTCCCTCATCTCCTCCTACTCCCTACTCCCTACTCCCTACTCCCCTACTAATACAGAGGTTCGTTCTTCAATCACACGGTCTATTAAACCGTATTCTTTCGCCTCTTCGGCTGACATGAAAAAGTCCCGATCCATATCTTTTTCAATTTTTGCTATGGTCTGACCTGTTTTATCGGCATAAATACCATTAAGCTGGTGACGAATCCGCAGAATCTCTCTAGCTTCAATTTCGATGTCGGTTGCTTGCCCACGGGTGCCACCCGAAGGCTGGTGAATCATAATCCGTGAGTGAGGCAATGCTAGGCGTTTGCCTTTTGTGCCGGCTGTTAATAGGAAAGACCCCATTGAAGCAGCTAAACCTACACAGATAGTCACTACATCTGATTTGATATGTTGCATGGTGTCAAAAATAGCCATGCCAGATGTAACCATCCCACCTGGGGAATTGATGTATAAATAAATATCTTTACCTGGATCATCTGAGTCCAGATACAGCATTACAGCAATGATTTGATTGGCAATTTCATCATCAATATCTCGCCCCAAGAATATAATTCGTTCCCGGTAAAGGCGATCGTAGATGCTAATCCAATCTGTATATTGTCCTCCGGGCATCCGGTAAGGAACTTTAGGAACGCCTATAGGCATTTTCGTTACTCCGTTATTAATTAGTCATTAGTCATTAGTCATTGGTCACTTGTACTGAGCCTTGTCGTTGGCGTAGCCTCTCGTAGAGAAGTATTGGTCATTGGTCATTAATAATTTTTGCTTATTAACAAAGGACGAATGACAAAGGACAAAGGACAAAGGACAAATTAAAGGACACTAGCAGGAAGTGGGGGATTTGCGAGTTCTTCTTTCTCAAAAACTCGGTCAATTAGTCCGTATTCTTTCGCTTCGTAGGGTGTCAAATATAACAGCCGATCCATATCTTTAATAATTTTTTCTGGAGGCTGTCCGGTGGTGCGATGCAAAATATCAACTAACGCCCCTTTATTTACCAAAACTTCCCTAGCGCGAATTTGAATATCCGTTGCTTGACCTTGGGCGTAGCTCTTGGGCTGATGCAGGATAATCGAGGAGTGAGGCAAACTAGCGCGGCAACCTTTTGTACCAGCACTGAGGAGCATCGCTGCCATACCCATCGCGGAACCGACGCAGATGGTGTGGATAGGAGGTTTGATATATTTCATGGTGTCAAAGATGGCGAAGGCTTCGGTTTCAAAGCCAATCGGTTCGCCACTGTAACCGGAAGTGCCGGTGGAGTTTATGTAGATTTTAATCGGCTTTTCGGGGTCGTCGGACTGCAAAAACAACAACTCGGCCACGATCAATTCGGTGACAGCAGGCACCAGTGGCATCCCAATATAGACAATTCGCTCCTTCAATAAGAGGGAAGGTAAATCTGGCGGTGGTGTCCGGTAGAAGTTATCGCCGTAATAAGGGGCTTGAACAGCCTTGATTGGGGAAATGTCCATAGCAACTGATCGCCTGAAACTATGCCGTTAACTGTAATACATCCTAGCGCGATGCTAGCTTTCCTCAAGGTGCGGATTTCTCCCTAATGCCTAAGGTGGCTTAACATCTGCCAATGCTTGGCTTCTAAGATATTCTGATTATATTAGTGTATTTGTGTTGGATAAGTTTTCCGTAGAGCTAAAGTACTGCTTTGAAGTTATTTATTAATATGTATATCCTGAATAGGGACTTTGAGTTATGAAGGTTAGTTTGCAGCCTGCCTTGAATGATGGTAATTTGGACGCGAATCAACTGAATAGTCAACGCCAGTTGGGAATTTCGATTTCAGCGATCGCAGAGTCTCTAGACCGCAATGTGCCACTAAATTTATGTTTAATTCTCGATCATAGTGGTTCGATGAATGGGCGATCGCTAGAAACGGTCAAAAAAGCAGCGATTCGTCTGGTAGATAGACTCAAAAGTGGCGATCGCCTCAGTGTTGTAGTTTTCGATCACCGTGCCAAAGTCTTAGTACCCAGTCAAAGTATCGCAGATCCAGAGAAAATCAAACAGCAAATTAATCGTCTAGCTGCCGATGGTGGAACTGCAATTGATGAAGGATTGCGCTTGGGGATTGAGGAGTTGGCAAAGGGAAAAAAAGATACTGTTTCCCAAGCCTTCCTATTAACCGATGGCGAAAATGAACACGGTGATAACAATCGCTGTTTGAAATTCGCCCAATTGGCGGCTAGCTATAATTTGACTTTGAACACTTTGGGATTTGGTGACAATTGGAACCAAGATGTTTTAGAAAAAATTGCTGATGCTGGTTTAGGTACTTTATCTTACATTCAAAAACCCGAAGATGCAGTCGATGAGTTTAATCGCCTGTTCAGCCGCATTCAAACGGTAGGATTGACTAATGCTTATCTGTTATTCTCCCTGATGCCCAATGTCCGGCTAGCGGAACTCAAACCCATTGCCCAAGTTTCCCCAGACACAATTGAGTTACCACTGCAACAAGAAGCTGATGGACGTTTCGCTGTGCGGTTGGGAGATTTAATGAAAGATGCGGAACGGGTGATTTTAGCTAATATTTATTTGGGACAATTGCCAACAGGTGAACAAGCGATCGCTAATGTACAAGTCCGCTACGATGACCCAGCCGCCAACCAGGTAGGTTTATTTACACCAAATATCCCAGTTTATGCCCATGTAGTCAAAAATTACCAAGCAGACCCGAATCCCCAGGTGCAACACTCTATTTTGGCATTAGCGAAGTATCGCCAAACCCAGTTAGCCGAAACGAAATTGCAACAGGGCGATCGCAGTGGTGCAGCGACAATGCTACAAACGGCTGCTAAAACTGCCCTGCAAATGGGAGATCAAGGGGCGGCGACGGTGTTACAAACTTCTGCCACCCAGTTGCAAGCTGGACAAGACTTATCTGAAAGCGATCGCAAGAAAACTAGAATGGTCTCCAAAACAGTTTTGCAAGATACCCCTCCGCAATGAAAGTTAAATTGCTATCGGCGTTAAATGACAATAATGTTGATGTGGCTCAAACTAGTAGCCAACGTCAACTAGCAATGACGATTTTTGCAATCGCTGGTGAATTTGACAAAAATCTCCCCCTTAACCTCTGCTTGATTTTGGATAAGAGTGGTTCCATGCATGGACAACCAATTAAAACGGTGATCCAGGCAGTGGAAAGATTAATCGATCGGTTGAAAGTAGGCGATCGCATCTCAGTTGTGGCTTTTTCTGGTTCTGCGGAAGTGATTATCCCTAACCAAGTGATCCAAGACCCCGAAAGCATCAAATCTCAAATTAAAAGCAAACTCAGCGCTAGCGGCGGTACTATAATCGCTGAGGGTTTGGAACTGGGAATTACAGAACTGATGAAGGGCACAAGAGGCGCTGTTTCCCAGGCGTTTCTGCTTACAGATGGGCATGGTGATAGCGCTTTGCGGATTTGGAAGTGGGATATTGGGCGAGATGACAACAAGCGCTGTCTTCAACTCGCACAAAAAGCTGCCAAGCTCAACCTAACTATTAACACTTTCGGATTTGGCAACAGCTGGAATCAGGATTTGCTGGAAAAAATTGCCGATGTCGGTGGTGGGACTTTAGCCTATATTGAACATCCTGAACAAGCTGTGGAGCAATTTAGCCGACTATTTGGACGGATTGAGTCTATTGGGCTAACTAATGCCTACTTGCTGTTATCTCTAGTGCCCAATGTCCGATTAGCAGAATTTAAACCCATTGCCCAAGTTGCTCCAGACACAATCGAGTTACCAGTGGAACCCGAAGCTGATGGTAGCTTTGCTGTGCGTTTGGGAGATTTGATGCAGGATGTAGAACGGGTAGTTTTGGCTAACATTTATTTGGGACAGTTGCCAGAAGGTAAACAAGCGATCGGGCATGTGCAAATCCGTTATGATGACCCATTGGTTAATGAGCAAGGTTTACTTTCGCCCCTTGTGCCTGTATATGCAGATGTGGTGCGGGCGTATCAACCAGTGTTAATTCCCCAGGTACAACAATCTATTTTAGCATTAGCCAAGTATCGCCAAACCCAGTTAGCTGAGGTGAAATTGCAACAAGGCGATCGCACTGGTGCAGCAACGATGTTACAAACGGCTGCTAAAACCGCTTTACAAATCGGAGATAAAGGTGCGGCGACAGTGTTGCAAACTTCTGCCACCCGCCTGCAAGCTGGGGAAGAACTTTCGGAAGCAGACCTTAAGAAAACTAGGATTGTATCAAAGACCGTTTTACAGGAATAGTAATCCAGCGTTGCTGATTAACGGGATGAAAGTTTCGCGCCAAAGCCCAAAGCGAGAAAAAATATTTTATTCCTCAATTGAGCAACAAAGTAGTCGCATATTCCTAACTTACTGATTAACAACCACCGAAGAGTTTGACTTATGCTGATCCAGAAGATTGTCCAAGAATTGCAAGACATCCCTGAAGACAAACTAGCAGAACTTTATGACCTAATTCACTACTTTCGGTTAGGTTTAAGTCAGGAACACACACAACCCCGCACCCCTGGTTTATTGAAAGGACAACTCGGCGATGCTTTCTTTGAACCACTGCCAGAAGATGAACTCCAGCAATGGGAATGAGCTACCTCATCGACACCCATATTCTACTGTGGTGGCTCTTTGACGACCCAAAACTCCACACTGACTTTTGACTTCGAGCGAAGCGACTGACTGCCGAGATGTCTATTCGCAACCCAGATCATCGCATTAATTATTGTCAATAGTTAAGTTATTTAATTCTTCAATAAAAGAATTATAAAACGTTCTATTATCGATTTTATCAAGTTTTTTAACAAATGGTGAAAGTTTAAGTCCCCTGCCTCTACAGGCAGCAAGGGTTAAATCCAAGTTATAAAACGTAATTGCGAATTGGTTTAATAGCTAATTATCTATACCACCTCCTAAAAGATTGGTAAAATCCTTACTTTTTTGACTTTGTGGTAGCTTGGGGTAAGCAATTTAACATCAAAATTAACTCGTTAGCATTCAGAACGTAGATATTATCACCTTTCCGTGAACACTGTTTTAGTTCGTACTAGTATCTGCACTCTTTAGCTGAACTTGACGCATATTTTGTAACGTAAATCGTAATATTCCTCAAGGGTTCTGTACTTGTTTCTTAACTAACTTGGGTGTTTTTATATGCTATTAAGAATTATTTTAAATTATTGCACAAAAAGTGCAACTCTTGCAGCTTTATTTGTTGGTATGACATTTGTAATCCTACCAAATCAAAAAGCTTCTGCCGATTCATTTAATATTGGAACCATCACCAATAATGTAGGTGGTTATAGAAATAACACCCAATATTTAGCAGGAGATGTTAATAAGGATGGTTTTACTGATTTAATCGAAGTTTGGCAAGATGGAGGAGTATACAAGTCTACAACTTGGATTAATAATGGACAAGGTTTATTTAATATTGGAACCATCACCAATAATGTAGGTGGTTATAGAAATAACACCCAATATTTAGCAGGAGATGTTAATAAGGATGGTTTTACTGATTTAATCGAAGTTTGGCAAGATGGAGGAGTATACAAGTCTACAACTTGGATTAATAATGGACAAGGTTTATTTAATATTGGAACCATCACCAATAATGTAGGTGGTTATAGAAATAACACCCAATATTTAGCAGGAGATGTTAATAAGGATGGTTTTACTGATTTAATCGAAGTTTGGCAAGATGGAGGAGTATACAAGTCTACAACTTGGATTAAGTAGCTAGTCGATACCTGCATCACGTCGCGATACTGCCGCAGAGAGTTCAATAGCGAAGTACTTATGGGTAATGAAGTTGAACTACTTGAACACTGGCGAGAACTCACACCCCAAAAGCAACAAAAAGTTTTGGAGTTTGTTGAACTACTTAAATCTGAATCAGAAACAACACCCCCCGAATCTGATTTTGTGCCACAAACACCCTTAGCCAAAAAATTATGGTCAATCCGACAACGAGCGATCGCTGCTGGATTACAACTTCGTAAACGTTGACGAAATTGAACTTGAACTTGCTGCACGTCGAGGCAAACAAGCGAATTTAGTAAGTCATAAACTAATTCAGTGCCGGTAGTATAAGAAGCGCGATCGCCAGCTTTCGACTCAAAGATACACTAAAATGAATGTGTGAATTACTTAAAATAAACAAGCAAACACTAAAATAAAATTTCTGACTCGCTCAAAGCGCCGTATTTATCAAGCTTATAGCTAGGTGCGATCGGGAAACTTCCTTCCTCGATCGCGGCTAAATGCCCTTGGTGACGGCAGAAGTTACCTGACTATTTCTCATAAATATCAAACAAGCCTGTTAAGCTACACCTTCACCAGCTTGCTAACTTGTTAATTAAAGTAAAATAAGAAGTCTTTAAGTATTAGGAGCAGCCATGTACGTGCTAATTGGTGGAGCAGGCTTAGTGGGGCTTACTTTGGCTCAAAAATTGGTAGAACTAGGGCATACGGTTGCCGTCATTGATATTGACCCTACTGCTTGCCGATATGCCCGTGAACAAGTCGGCGCGATGGCTTTTGAAGGGAGTGCTGTGAGTACAGAAGTATTATTAGAAGCTGGAATTCGTAAAGCCAACGCTCTAGCAGCTGTCCTCAGAAGTGATGCCCTCAACTTAGCAATGGTAACTCTCGCTAAACACTACGGTGTTAGCCATACTGTGAGTCGAATGCGCCACCCCGATTTTGCCGAGCCACTGCGTATAGCAGGAGCCAACCATATTATTAGTACCGTTGAACTGGCAGTTTCCACAATGGTGAATGCTATTGAGTATCCACTGGTAGAATCAATGATGCATTTTGAGCAGGGACAGATTGAGGTTTTAAAACTTTCTATTCCCAATAGTTGTTATGTAGCTAATCGTAGCGTTGCCGAAATTGCTCAAGATTCTCAGTTTCCTAGTGGTTCTCTGATTATCGGCTATCAACCTCACCCTCACGAGGATTTAATGATTCCTAATGGCAGTACAGTAATAAAACCGGGTTCGACTCTACTGATTGTGACCAAACCAGGGTCTTTACATCAAGTTATTGATTTTCTTGAAGGTTGTAAATAGTTTTGATGAAGCTGTATCCACATATTTATTTAGTAATTGCAGTTATTCTGCTTGCATCTTGTAAACCAATTCAAAATTCACCAAAGTCACAACCAGTTAATAGCCAAGCAACCCCATCTAACAAGATAGTGACTTTAGATAGTAACTTCAAGATAGCAATGGGTCAAACCATTTATGTACCTGTCTATTCTCATATTTATCATTATAATCGACAGGAGATTTTTAATTTAGCGGCTACGCTCAGTATTCGGAATACAGATTTAGTTAATCCGATCATTATTAGTTCTGTGCGCTATTATGACTCAGCTGGGAAGTTAGTTAAGCAGTATTTAGAGCATCCTATTCAACTAGATGCGCTAGCTTCCACAGATTATTTTATTAATACGAATGATACCAGTGGTGGCTTAGGCGCAAACTTTATTGTCGAGTGGGTATCTCAAACAGAAATAGCTGAACCGATAGTAGAGGCAATCATGATTGGTACTGACTTTCAGCAAGGAATTTCTTTTACCAGTCGTGGTAAGGTGATTAAAAGTCAAAACAATAAACCTTCATTGCCGAAACAAGGGTCTTGAACAGCTATAGGATTAATATTTTATTTTTGAAAAAGCTCGGTACAACTCGAAAAGCCTAATTCATTATTCCCTATTCCCTACTCCCTACTCCCCACTCCCCGCCTACGTAGATAATTTCAAAAATCAAATACGATTCCTATATTAATCATCATCAAGTTTGAGCAACTGTTCATCAATGATTTGTATCCGCCCTCGCACAATATCTTCCGAGAGAATTCGTTTACGTATTGCTTCGTTGAGCGCTCCTTTTTCGGCTAACAGTAAACGACGGCGAATAGCATCAAGTTTAATGCCCCCACCACTTTTAGCTTCAAACTCATCAGGACGGCGATTATAAAATTCTCGTAGCGCCTTTTCTGCCCCTGCTATTCGCACCTGATAAGTTGAGCGCATTTCTTCATAGATAGCTTTTGGTAATACCCCTGACTTCAACAAGCTATCTAATTCATCCTGTGCTGCTTTACCTGTCATCAGTTGAGCTTGCAATTCTTCAACTTGGTGCTGAGTCTCTGAAAATTGAGATAATTTTAAGCGTTTTACCAACCAAGGTAAGCTTAAACCTTGTCCGACTAATGACACCAGCACACTACCGAAGACTAAAGTAATCAGGAATTCTCGCCCTGGTAATGTGGTGGGTAAACTCAAAACCAGAGCCATCGAGAGTGAACCCTTGATGTTACCTAAAAAAAGTAAATGTTGCCAGCGCAGCGGAATTGGGCGGTCAAACCAACGAACCACTGCCAGCAGCGGATAGACCGTAAGAATTCGCCCTGCTTGATAAGCTAAAACTGCAAGAAGAACAGCAGGTAAAGTCCTCCAGAGCGTCACTGGGTTTATTTCTGCACCAATCAGCAGAAAAATAAAGGTGTTGACAGTAAAACTGGCATATTCCCAGAAACTCAACAAGGTGATGCGACTAGAAGCAGAAGTATTGCCAGACAGCCCAAAATTCCCAAAAATTAATCCAGCTACAACTACAGCTACAGCGCCTGATACATCTAGAAATTCCCCAACCTGAAAAGTTGCTAATGCAACTGCGACCGTCAGTAAGAGACTGCTAAGGGGATCATCTAAACGGGCGAATACAGGTATGCTCAAGTAACCCAAGACTAACCCCACGAGGCAGCCTCCTAGAGCTATCAATAGCAGTTGTTGAATTCCATCTAGTAACGTCAGCGAACCTGTCGAATATACTTGCAAAATCAGGTTAAATGCAACTAGGGCAGCGCCATCGTTGAATAGGGTTTCTCCTTCAACGATGGTAGAAAGCCGCGAGGGCACTGGTATTTCCTTAAATAGGGCAATTATGGAAACTGTATCAGTATTTGCCAGCATTACTCCTACAAATAAAGCAGGTATCCAAGTCAGCCCCAGCAAAAATTTCAACAAAACGGCAATAATAGCACTGGAAAGCACAGCTCCAGGGCCAGCCAAGAGAGCAATTGGTTTAAACGTGCTGCGTAGGCGGCTGACATCTGTATTGATGCCAGCTTCAAAGAGTAGAATTGGCAGGAAAAGATTCAAAACCAGGGATGGGTCTAAACCAATGCGACGAGACAATAACTCAGTGATTGGCAGACCAGCCAACACTAAACCCGTGACATAAGGGACGCGTAACCGACGGGATAGCAGGGCTACACCAGTGGCAACGAGCAGGAGAATAATTGAAATCTTGATTAATTCGGTAACATTCACTTAATGTATTGAAAATTTATTTTAGTTTCATTGATAAATGTTGCCCAAAAGGTAATACAAATGTCAAATTTATGTAATAGACATCTCCATAAATTAAATATGCGTTATCTAGAACCCTTGTAGAGACGCGAAATTTCGCGTCTCTACATTCTTTTTCGGAGATGTCTAATGCATCGATAAATATTGCTCTACGTAAGTCAGCGTCTTTAAAGCTGGTGTCATTGAAAGCGACGGGAAACTCCAACCCAAGAGTGGGTGGAGAGGGATAGTCGCCCCGTCGCTTGGGGCATTGGGCATTGGCCAAACAGGTAACTTCTTCCCCATGCCCCATGCCCCATGCCCCATGCCCCATGCCCCATGCCCCATTCCCCATGCCCCATTCCCCATGCCCCATTCCCCATGCCCAAAAACTCCAACCCAAGAGTGGGTGGAGTTTTTTATCAAGGTTTGCATTTTCAAGATTAGCACTTTGAAGATTAGCGTTTCTCAGATCAGCATACTTACGCACTGAAGTGGATAAGGGCTGCACGGATTGCCATAAACCACACTGCAAGCGTGGCAAATAGGTAGAGGTAGAACCGAAGCATGATTAGATTGAATGTGCAATGAACAGCGCTATGCAATCCGCGAAACACAACGAAGACCCATGCAGCATTCACATACACCGAATCCACCTGATTTGTGATAAAAAGATATAGCACAAGCGCATAGAAAATTACCGGAATCTCGAACAGATTCTTTAGGTTATCTGATGGATTGGATACGTTTGGTGGCGAGAGTTCCGCCAGTGTGCCAGTTACAGCAAGGTCTTTCGGGCTGATCTTTATACTTGTGATGAAACTGATACGACGGATGTACATATACACCCAGACTATGAGTGTTAGAAACACTGTGGCAAAAAAGGGGCTGAAGATTGCATCTTGCGTCATTTCCACCTCTCAAACTTGATCATTAGTGATAAATTTTGCTCTACGTAAGTCAGCGTCTTTAAAGCTGGTGTCATCAAGGTTTGCATTTCCAAGATTAGCACTTTGAAGATTAGCAATTTTTTAGGTAGACGCGATCGCGTTGGCGAAGCCTCTCGAAGAGAAGAAATAAATGCTTAACTGAACTGTATTGGCTTAAAGTGTATAAAATAATGCTTATTTAAGCCAGAATTGCTAAATATTAATGCTTTAAGCATTAAATGAGTATTTAATAGAATTTAGAAGCTGTAACTATTGATTTTGTGTTATTTCAAGGTTTTCTCAACTTAAACAAACCATTCGGCTGGACTTCCCACGACTGCGTAGCGCGGGTGCGAAAACTGTTGCACCTCAAACGTGTAGGACATGCGGGAACCTTAGATCCAGCAGCTACCGGGGTGTTACCGATCGCACTTGGTAAAGCCACAAGATTATTGCAATATCTGCCAGAAAACAAAGCTTACAAAGCTACGATTCGGCTGGGTGTGCGTACCACAACCGATGATTTACAAGGCGAAATCATCACTTCTCAACCTTGTGCTGGATTGAGTTTAGCAGAAGTTAAAACTGCACTGGCGCAATTTGAAGGCAGGATTGAGCAAATACCACCGAATTACAGTGCAATCCAAGTGGATGGTAAACGTCTCTACGACTTAGCACGCCAAGGGAAAACGGTGGAAGTTCCAGTGCGAACAGTGGAAATTTTTCAGATAGATATTTTGGGCTGGAGAGAAGGAGATTTCCCGGAATTGGATGTTGCGATCGCCTGTGGTTCTGGTACATATATTAGAGCGATCGCTCGTGACTTAGGTGCAATCTTAGAAACTGGTGGTACTCTTGCGGCTTTGATCCGCACTCAAAGCAGTGGTTTCGATTTAACAGATAGTCTCACCTTGACAGACTTAGAAACTAAACTACAAACCGGGACATTTCAACCTTTTGTATCTGATGCAGCCTTGAAACATCTGTCATCTGTGACTTTACCAGCAACATCTGCTCAAAAATGGTGTCAAGGTCAGCGAATTTGTCTAACTTTTAATGTTTCTGAAATAGTGCGAGTTTATGATCAAGAAACTCGCTTTTTAGGTATTGGGCAATTACAAGACCAAGTGTTGATTCCCCAAATGGTTTATGAACCAATTTCTTAAAACTCTGGTAAATTGAAGGTTTTAATTTGAATACATAGTTTGGGCACAATGTGTAAAATTATCACCAATAGTAAATTAAATGGGAGCTTCACCCCATGCGTAGGCTAGCAAAAACCGCAGGTATCGCCCAAAAGAGTAATTAGCAACTTCGGTTATTACTTAGTATCGATGATTAATTTTCTCGTATTTGAGATCAGCGCGTCACCGAATAGCCCGTCGTAGACATCCCATAGCACCCCATATGATTGATACCTTTTCAAAGAAATCCTTAGCAACATACAGGCGATCGCAATTCTATCTCAGACCAACTGTTACAGTTATAAAAGAGTCTGTGGACAAATAACTATGAGCAACTCTCCTTCAACAGAACCTCAACCTAGCTATGTAAAACTCGCCATGCGAAACATGGTGCGGAAGGGTGGAACTTCCCTGAAACATTTTGCCTTGACTGCCGTAGGGCTTCTAGCTCTCCTTGTTGGTCTTGCTTACCTAACTCACTAACGACAAACCGTAAACCTCAGACTAGGAGAGTGTGTGCCCCTGAGAGTTGAACTATATGTGGAGGAGTATTTTTACGAGTTGTCCCCGACAATATCTGTAAAGATTGGGGACACTCATCCCCGAATTACTCCTGAAACTTGGGAAAAGTGGTTTAATCGCTGGTTGGAAATACTTCACCCTCATATTCCGCCAGCGCCAAGTTATGAGATCGGGCTGCGTTTGACAGATGACTCGCAAATTCAAGAACTGAATGCCCAATATCGTCAACAAAATAAGCCCACAGACGTTTTAGCATTTGCTGCTTTGGAGGTAGATTTTCCTCAAAGTAAAGAAATGCTTGCTTCTGTACCATTATATTTAGGTGATATTATTGTGTCTGTAGATACAGCACAACGTCAAGCTCAACAGCAGGAACATAGCTTACCAACAGAGCTAGCCTGGTTAGCTGCTCACGGTTTATTACACCTGTTGGGCTGGGATCATCCTGATGAAGAAAGTTTGGGGCGAATGTTAGAACAGCAAGTGATATTGCTGAATACAATAGGTATTGCTATTGACATAGAATAGCAGTATGTGTATCACTTAGTGCCAATTTTGAGCAATACTTTTATAATACTTCTGGGGAAAATTGCTTAAATATTGCCTCAAAGTTAATTCCGCTATTAAGATCGGCGAATATTCCCACTGTAGCAACTCTGTTCTTGTGTTTTTAAGTCTATGTCCCAAAAAATTTCTTCATCACCAACGCCCACCTCGTTACAAACACTCGTGTCTAATGAACGGGAGTTCTCCTGGAAGGTAGCCTCTAATTTATTTGTTAGTTTTAAATATGCCTGGGCTGGAATCAGCTATAGTTTTCAAACTCAACGTAATTTTCGCATCCACGTAAGTGTTTGCGCTTTAGCGATCGGTTTAAGCGTTTTTTTGCATCTGCAAGCGGTGGAAATAGCGGTAATTGGCATAACTAGCGGTTTAGTTTTGGCACTAGAGTTACTTAATACCGCGATCGAGTCTCTTGTGGACTTAACCGTTAAGCAGACATACCATGATTTGGCAAAAATTGCTAAAGATTGTGCGGCTGGTGCAGTCCTGATCTCTGCTTTGGTAGCGGTGCTGGTAGCTGGTACGCTATTACTCCCTCCTCTGGTAAGGTTAATTATATCGGCTTTATAGATGTGATTTCTATCACCGATAGAGAAGCGTTAGCGAGTCTTGTCTGCGACACGCTGTTCGTGTCCCTTGCCTCACGGGCTGCCGTAGGCATCGCCAAGTGACTCGGTAAGAAGATCACACTCTGTCCGCTCCCTTTTGGAGAACATATTATAAGCAATTCCAAATTTAAGTAATGCGATGTCTACGATGGTCACTGAGCTTTGTCGAAGTGCGGGCGTAGCTGCGGTGCCAAGCATCCTGGCTAAAGGGTTACTTGGTAATCTTTAGGAAGTGGCTTATGGTAGAGTAGCTGCTTAAGATTTACGCATCAACGTTAGCGTTATTTTTATCCTTAGCAAACAAATAGCATGAAATATTTGTTTATGCTTTTTGCAAGTGATGAGTGGTAAGAACCAGGAGTGATGAGCTTTGATTATAGTTATCGACAATTACGACAGTTTTACATATAATTTAGTGCAGTATCTGGGAGAATTGGCAGCAGAATTCCCAGTGGCAGATGATATTAAAGTTTTTCGTAACGACAAGATATCCATAGACGAGATTCGGGCATTAAAGCCGGAAGCCGTAGTTATTTCTCCTGGGCCTGGTCGCCCGGAAGATGCTGGCATTTCTTTAGAATTGATTGAACAGCTAGGACAAGAGTTGCCAATTTTGGGTGTCTGTTTGGGACATCAAAGCATCGGTCAAGTGTTCGGTGGTAAAATAATTTCTGCTCCAGAGTTGATGCATGGCAAAACCTCTCAGGTGTCTCATAGTGGTGTGGGTGTTTTCCGGGGATTAGAAAATCCTCTCACCGCCACCAGGTATCATAGTTTGGTGATAGAACGTGAGACTTGCCCAGATGTGTTAGAAATCACCGCTTGGGTTGAAGATAACACCATTATGGGAGTCCGACACCGGAACTATCCTCACATTCAGGGCGTCCAGTTTCACCCAGAGAGTGTCCTGACATCTTCAGGAAAACAGTTATTGCGAAATTTTCTGGAACAGTTACAGTCAAGAGCATAATTAATGAAACGACGACAGTTGATGGGCTATGCTGGGGCGGGGTTAGTAACAGCTTTAGTTACTAACTTGGGTTCTGAATCTCAAGCTGACGCACAATCTAGCGGTTTATCAGTTCAGTGGTTGGGTCATACTTGCTTTCTTTTTACTGGTGGCGGTGCGAAAATTCTCGTCAATCCATTTCGGGCGGTCGGCTGTACTGCTGGGTATCGTCCACCGAAAGTTGCAGCAGATTTGGTACTAATTAGCAGCCAACTGCTGGATGAAGGTGCTGTGGATGTACTACCGGGAAATGCAAAACTCATCTACGAACCAGGAGTTTACGAGTTCAAAGGCATTAAGTTCCAAGGAATTGCCATAGACCACGATCGCAAAGGTGGTAGGCAGTTTGGCTCAAATACTGCTTGGAGTTGGAAGCAAGGCGGAATTAATATTTTACATTTAGGGGGAGCTGCTGCACCCATTTCCATTGAGCAAAAAATCCTGATGGGACGTCCCGATGTGGCATTTATTCCAGTGGGAGGCAGTGCAAAAGCCTACAATGCTGAGGAAGCAAAGCAGGCTGTTCAAGTGTTAAATCCCAAGTTGGTAATTCCGACCCATTATCGGACACAGGCCGCTGATGCTGCTACCTGCAATCTTTCGCCACTCGATAATTTTCTCACCTTGATGAAAGGTATGACTGTGCGGCGTAGCAACGGAGATAGTATTTCCATTAGCCCTAAAGATTTACCAGAAAATAGTGTGATTGAGGTTTTGAGTTACAAGTTTTGAGGAGCAGGGGAAGCAGGGCAAGAATTCTTAACTCCAAACTGCTAACTTCTGAATTCTAAATTTAGAACGTATACCACTCTGGGGTAAGCTTATCGGCATCGCTAATCGGATTCTCAGTGGCTGTTGTCCCATCTAGAGTCCAAATTTTGTCTGCACCTGCTGTCTGATCGCGCCAGTAGATATCGGTTTTACCATCGCCGTTGAAATCGCCAAGGGATGGTGTCAAGGCTGCGTTATTAGCTGGTAAGAAAGCCTGAGTAGCAACAGTTGTACCATCCATCAACCAAGCAGTGTTCTCACCAGTTGTGCCATTGTGCCAGAAAATGTCGGTCTTGCCATCGCCGTTGAAATCGCCAATTTTAGAAGTCCAGGCTGGGTCAAGTGTCCCCAGAGCACCCTCTGTGACTAAGATCCCATTCATCGTCCAAACCTTATTTTCACCTGTTTGAGCGTTTCTCCACAGAATGTCAGTCTTATAGTCGCCGTTGAAATCACCAAGGGTAGGAGTCCAGGCGGCATCTTGTGATTGCAGGGCAAGTTCAGTCTTTTGCGTACCATCCATAAACCAAGCGGTGTTATCGCCGGTTGTCGCATTGCGCCAGAAGATGTCACTCTTGCCATTGCCGTCGAAATCAACAATGGTAGGAGTTAGTGCTGGATCTGTTTTATCCAAAACAGTTGCATTCAGAACTGTTGTACCATCCATCTCCCAAATAGCGTTCTCACCAGTTGTGCCATTGTGCCAGAAGATATCAGTTTTGCGATCGCCGTTGAAATCTCCAATCTGAGGAGTCCAGGCTGGGTCAACGCTGCTTAGAGCAGCCGCATTAGCAACTTTGGTTCCATCCATCAGCACAATGCTATTCTCGCCGGTTGTCTTATTGCGTAATAAGAAGTCGGTTTTGCCATCACCATTGAAGTCAGCAATTTTGTAATCATAGGCAGATAGGTCGAAATTACCTAGAGAACCTTGTTCGAGAACTTTTGTTCCATCCATCAACCGAATGATAATCTCACCCGTTGTAGAATTGACCCAAACTTTATCCGTTTTGCCATCACCGTTAAAGTCAGGAGTAATCGCTGCACTAGTTAAGTAAGGATTAGGATTGGGATTTGCTGAGATTTTGACAGGCTGGGTAAACGGTTCACTATCTAGTCCTAGTGAGGATGAGGAACTCTTACCCGTAAATCCCAAATCATAATTTAAATTCTCAAAAGAAGATGTCAAGATTTTTGATTTTGCAAAAGAGTCTGATGCCCATCCAGATATATTCAAAGATAAGGGTGAGGATTTTGTACTTTCAGGCATGGTTTATTTTTATTATTGGTTGTCATATTTTTTTAACTTTTTTTGGCAATCTCTTTCTGTAACGAAATAACATTTACCAGGGGTTCAAGATTTCTTTATAACTATTTTTTCTTTATTAATGTCATTCTTTAAAGATAAATATCTGTTCTTTTAAACGATTATTCTTAAGTTTTCAAGTTCTATACAAGCAATTAAAAAACATTTTTTGTGCTTTATATATGGGATTATTTATAGATAAAATTATATAATCTGATTGAACATTAAAAATGTTGAATTCAAACATACAGATTTATATAATTGTTACTCAGTTACATAAAAATATTTCCATTATGTAATCCTGATGTGATTACATAAGACATCTCCGAAAAATGTAGAGATGTAAAAGAAATTTCGTCTCTCCAAGAGCATCCCAAATGTGTAAAAACATTAGCTGTCATTGCGAGAGTAATGAAATGGAGTGAAGCAATCGCAACATCTAGACTTTGCGATTGCTTCTCTAGGAGAGGCTACCACGAACGCTTCTCTTCTTAGGCTGCGCCAACATTCGCAATGACAATCTATCATCTTGATAAATTTGCTTGCATTGGGATGCTCCCTCCACAAGGATTTCAGGTATATCGTATAATTAATTTCTGGAAATGTCTAAGACTTATGGATAATGCATATTTAATTTCTGGAGATGTCTAATAATTTATGACTTGAGTTGAAACAAATATTGGCTAGAATAACTTAGATTAACAACTAGAGAGAAGCATGATCTGTGCATCATCTAGTTGTCCAAAGTGTAAAATAACACAATACTTTAATAGATATATCAGCTATGCAAGCAGAATATCGGCAGCGTCGCGAGCAGTTAATGGCAAAAATTGGTGATGGCACAGCTATTTTTCGCAGTGCGCCAATGGCAGTAATGCACAACGATGTCGAGTATGTTTATCGCCAAGACAGTGATTTTTTCTACCTGACTGGTTTTAACGAACCACAGGCAGTTGCAGTGTTAGCGCCACATCATTCAGAACATCGGTTTGTGCTGTTTGTCCAACCGAAAGATCGTGAAAAGGAAGTATGGACTGGTTATCTTTCTGGGGTAGATGCAGCCAAGGAAATTTATGGTGCTGATGAAGCCTACCCGATTAGCGAGTTAGATGAAAAGTTACCGCAGTATTTGGAAAAAGCCAGCCGCATTTACTATCACTTAGGACGCGATCGCACTTTTAATGACCAAATCTTGGGACATTATCAAAGCTTACTACGGACTTATCCTAAACGCGGTACAGGGCCGATCGCTATTGAAGATACTGGCCCTGTCCTCAATAGCATGAGATTGATCAAAAGTGAAGCTGAGTTGGAATTGATGCGTCAAGCAGTTGCGATCGCAACTGAAGCACACAATTACGCCCAAGAAATCGCCGCACCCGGACGTTATGAGTACGAAATACAGGCGGAGATGGAACGCATCTTTCGAGTCCGAGGTGGGTTAGGCCCAGCTTATCCTTCGATTGTGGCTTCCGGCGTGAATGCTTGCGTACTCCACTACATTGAAAATAATCGTCAAATGCAGGATGGAGAATTACTGCTAATTGATGCCGGTTGTGCCTATGGTTATTACAACTCGGATATTACCCGGACATTTCCTGTCGGAGGGAAATTTACGCCCGAACAAAAGACGCTGTATGAGATTGTTTTGGAGGCGCAAAAACAAGCGATCGCTCAAGTGCAACCAGGTAATCCCTTCAAATTAGTTCACGATACAGCAGTGCGCGTCCTTACGCAAGGTTTACTCGAACTTGGCATCCTCAAAGGCGAAATTGATAAGTTAATTGAAGAAGAGAAATATAAGCCATATTATATGCATCGCACCAGTCATTGGTTAGGGTTGGATGTCCATGATGTCGGGGTTTATCAGCACGGTGAAGATAAACCGCAAATTTTGCAACCAGGTCAAATTCTGACAGTGGAACCGGGACTATATATTGTGCCAGATACCAAACTAGCAGAAGACCAACCAGAGACTGATCGTCGATGGGTTGGCATTGGTATTCGTATTGAGGATAATGTGTTAGTTACACTTGGGGGACATGAGGTGTTAACTGCGGGAGTTCCCAAAGCAGTCGATGAAGTGGAACGATAAAAAAGGGGGAGGAGGGGATCTAATTTCAAAATCCCTTTCCCAATCTGGGAGAGGGATTTAGGTGAGGGCAAAGATTCATGCAAGATCATGTCCGCTTGATTACTTACTAAACCCCAAGAACCCCACCCCCAACCCCTCCCCTTGGTAAGGGGCTGGGGGTGGGGTGCAATGACTGTGGGAATGATATAGAACCGCTCGTCAATATTTAGATGCCTTTGCCCTGGTTCTGTTCCTGAGTGCTACACCCAACATGCCAACTAGCAAGGTTCCCAAAACAGTTGCGGATTCAGGAACCGCAGATATTTTGATTCGATTCGTACTCGAATCGAGTAATTGACTATAGTCTGCTGTAATATTTTGGTAAAGATAATAGGTCGCTCCCGGAGAGATGAAGATACGGCCGGGAGCCTCAACATTGCTGAGAAAAACATCACCTATGCCAGTACCAGTACCTACATCAAAAGCCCCAAACAAATTGCCTGTAGTCGTGTCAAAGTTAAACTCAAAAAACTGATTGTTTGATACACCATTAGCAACTTCGTTTTTAGTTACAATCAATTCCTGTGATGGATTGAAAAAAGAAATAGATAGTGACTGCAAGGCTTTTGTAGCTCCCCCACCACTTTCGGAAATTATGGCTGGGGAAATGGTTTCATCGTAGCTGAACAAGCCAGAAGCCGAATAACCAGCATCACCCTTCCAGTCAAATGTTAAATTAACAGCTTGAGCCAGATTAGTAGAAGCAATGATGCAAGTCGTACAGAGTGCTAAACTAGTCGCTACCTGTGCTGTAGCTAGGGCAAAAAAGCTTTTCATTGATTAAATAGCCTCCAATTAACAGTAAACACGCCTTATGGTAAAGCTGGCTTCTACTCGGAATTACTTAATAGTGGTAATGAAAGTAGAGATATTGAACTTAGATGCAACCATGAACGCAGATATTGGTCTGGGTGGTTCCTTGAATAATACTGATGAATATCCCTGATCTCTAAAAAATTTTAATTTAGATGTAGCGGTGTATAGTTGAGTGAGATACAAAAACTTTGCTGAAATGATTTAACAGCAAGGATTTTGGTGTTCTCATGTAATCGATAACCGCTATATGACATCTAAATTGTTATCAATGTTTGGACGAGTCTAATATAGCCAATTGACTCCAAGAAATCGTCCACTCAAAGTTGAAACTTTTTTACAATAGAATGATTGATAAATCTATCCATCTCAAAATGGAAGGTTTGCTCCAACTAAAGTACTAATTGAAGAAGAATTCAGAAGTCAGAATTCAGGAGTCAGAATGCAATCAGTGGGGGATTCAGACCCGCCACTACGAAAGTTGACCACCAAATTTTCTTGTTTTGTGGGGGTCTTAAACGGCGTTTATTCATCCACCAGTCGCACAAAATACCCAAGTGAATTCTGGCTCCTGACTCCTTTATTCTGTTTGGTAAATAAGCGTAAACAACCAACCTAAATGATGATATAGGACTCCTATTTGATTTTTGAAAAAACTCCGTACAACTCGAAAGGGCTGATTCCCCATTCCCTACTCCCTACTCCCTGCCTACGCAAATAAATTCAAGAATCAAATCGGATTGCTACAAGTAAATGCGGAGAAGGCATCTAGCGATTAGTCGCTGTGCAGATTCCCTAATTCGAGCTTGGGATGTCGCTACAGGGGAATACATGAAAATTTTGGTGGGCAGACAAACGGTGTCAGGTCAGCTAAATTCGCTCCAGATGAGCAAACCTTGCTGAGTAGCAGTGAAGATACAACCATCAAAATTTGGGATTTCGAGACTTACCAATGTCTGAGAACCTTTGAAGGACATACTCGCGCTGTAATTAGTGTTGTCAGTCCCGATGATTGTGTACTGGCAAGTGGAGCAACCGACCAAACCGTAATAATTTGGGATATGAATGAAAAACTCCACCCACAAGGGGATAGAGTTTTTGGGCATGGGGAATGGGGAATGGGGCATAGGGCATGGGGAAGAAGTTACCTGTTTGGCCCATGCCCTATGCCCCAAGGGTTGGGGCGACTATCCCTCTCCACCCACTCTTGGGATGGAGTTTCCCGCCGCTTTCAATGAAAACTGGAGAGTGCTTGAGAATACTGACAGATCATACAAGATGGATTTTTGCGATCGCAAAAATCCATTCTCCGGTTAAAAGTCCAATTCTTGCCAGCAGCATTGAAGACCAGACCATCCGCTTATGGAATGTCGAAATAGGTGAATATCTGAAAATTCTCCGAACTCCCAGACCCTATAAAAGCATGAATATTACAAGTATCGTTAGTTTGGCGAAATCTCAGCGTCACTTATAGCACTAGGAGCAATAACAGAAAGTTCCTAAATCAAGAACAGCCCTCAACAAATTCAACTTCCGGCAGTTTACCTGAGCGAAACTGAGTAACACGCTTACCGTCAGTCTCGAAAACCACACGATAGTTCTGGTTAACATGGTCTTGCGGGATAAATGTCAAGTAGTGTCCGCCTTGAACATATTTATGAGGTGTAACTTTAATTTGTCCTGAGTAGAGAGACTTGATTTGCGCTTCAGTGTCGCCAATTTTTGCACCTTTGAGGGTAGTAATCTGGGTATTCTGCCGTACATCTACTCTAGAAATGCGACCTTTTGTAACCATAAAGAAAAGATTTTTGGGTTCGTTTTCTGGCTTGACGTAGTAGCAACTGTTATTCGCCGAATCACCAATTAGCTTAGTACCAGCAGCTTTTGCCGCTTGGGAGACACTCATGCCAACTCGAACTTGACCGATACCATTGATAAACAATTTCGATTGATTTGTCAGTTTCGCCTGTGCTACAACTGTGCCGACAGTTAGAAAAGAAACTGCCAACGTTAAGGAAGCAAGAGTCAATAATTTAACTTTATTATTCATAAATTGTGCGAATAAATGTGCCTAGATTATTCTATACAGTACCTGTGCTGTCAATTTCGGATTTTCAAGTTTTTGATTGGCGAAATTCTGAGATTACTTCGATCAAACCAACGATATTACGGTTGAATTCAGGTAAATCTTCCGCAGGTATCCAATATTCCTGATGTATAGAACCGCCTACAGTTTTTACGGAGTAGCGACTTAAAAACTCTGCACGCACCTGAAAACGTGTCACATAGCCGATGTATCCTGTGTCAGTACTTGCTGCATTCCAGTTACGGGCAATTTGTGCGGCGTATTCTTCATTAAGTACCGGGTAGAAAATAGGCTGTTCAGGTAGTCGAGGAGGGAATTCGCGATCGCCACTTTCTTTAATCAAAGCCAGTTCTTTTGGCCCAGTGGGACGGAAGAGTGTGATTGTTTCTCTATCACCCTTGGGCAAAGGTTCTCGTGCTTGTAGCCATGCCGTGGGAATACCTTCTACACCTGTAGATATTGCCACAATACCACCCGCGATCGCACAAGTAGTATCTCTATCTCCCAAGCCATTGACAGTTAACCACAGTGCTTCTTCGTAGTTATTAAGGTGCTGGGCAGCACACCATAGTGCAAAGGGGACTGTATCTTGTGCTGAGACATGAGCACCATTTCCCAGCAGAGTAGCTGCTAATTGCACTGGTATTGTCTCCGACAAATCACAAGCAAGGCGGATTTTTGAACTTACCTCACTTTCTGGAACATAAGGTAAGACAAGGTTAAGAAACTCTTGTTTACTGGGCATAGAACCTTGTAATCTCGCCGCCCATGCAGTAGCAACTGCTACGGCAATTGCACCGGCGATCGCTTCTGGATGGGTGTGAGTTACTTCGGCACTAGAACGAGCTTGACTGACAACCAAATCTAGATCCTCAGCGAAAAACGCCCCTATGGGTGCAACTCGCATCGCCGCTCCATTACCATAGGAACCCTGTCCACCAAACAGACTACTCGCCACCTTCTGCCAAGGTTCGCCATCCCGTATTCGCGTTAGCAGCCCGTGCATTGCTGCACCATAACCCCGTTCGCTGTCGTATTCTTTGGCAAAGCTTTCTACCAGCCTGTCTTGGTTAATTTCCCCATATTCTTGAAGAATTCTCACAATCGAAAGCGCCATTTGGGTGTCGTCGGTATAGTACCAAGGTGATGCTGGGATGGCACGGGCGACAATTAGACTTTCTGCCACATCTGGATGGAGAAAAAATCGCTCTCCAAAAGCATCACCCACCGATAGACCCTCAAGGGAGTTTTGAGCGCAAAGGAGGCGAGTCTCTTTTGTTGTTGCCACAATTTACTCCTGGGCTAAAAAATTTATGTAGTATAATTGTATTATAAATTTTAGATAAAATAATGGGGACAGTTAACACCATCCCCATTGAAATTGAGCAATAGCTGAAGATTTTTCCTTAAGAGCTTACAGTTGCGGTACGTACTGCTGCTTCTCAGGGACTTCAGCGTACTCAGCCACAATCTGGCGGAATTCTTCGCCGTCAATGGTTTCTTTTTCGATGAGCAAATCGACTAAGCGATCGGTGACAGTGCGATGATCACGGATCAGCTTTTTAGCATTGTCGTAGCACTGTTCAACAATTTCCCGAACTTGAGCATCGATGCGCGAGGCAATGGATTCGGAATACTCAGATCGGGTTGTCCAGTCACGACCCAAAAATACTTCTCCCTGTTGGCTTTCTAAGGAAAGTGGGCCTAAGTTTGACATCCCGAACCGTGTCACCATTTGCCGTGCCATTCCCGACAACTGTTGTAAATCTCCACCTGCACCAGTGGTAACTTCCGCAGCCCCAAAAATCACCTCTTCGGCAGCGCGACCGCCTAAAGCACCAGTAATTCTGGCTTTGAGTTGAGAACGGGAAATTAATCCTTGTTCTTCGTCGGGAGTAAACCAAGTCAAACCCTGCGCTTGTCCTCGTGGGATCAGCGTGACTTTCTGCACTGGGTCATGGTCTTTTAATAAAGTCCCAACTAAGGCGTGTCCAATTTCATGGTAGGCAATTAAGCGCTTGCTCTTGCTATCTACCAAAGGAGTGCCTTCCATCCCCGCAACTACCCGATCCACCGCATCATCAATTTCGCGGAGGGTGATCGCTTCTTTGCGTCTTCTAGCAGTGAGAATTGCCGCTTCGTTGAGTAAGTTGGCTAAGTCAGCACCAGTGAATCCAGGAGTGCGGCGAGCGATCGCATCCAAAGATACGCTAGTGTCTAGTTTCTTATTCCGCGCATGGACTTGCAAGATTTCCAAACGCCCTTTGATATCAGGCGGATCGACTGTTACTTGTCGGTCAAAGCGACCGGGACGCAGCAAGGCTGAGTCTAGTACGTCAGGACGGTTGGTAGCAGCAATAATAATGATACCTGTATTACCTTCAAACCCGTCCATTTCGGTGAGCAATTGGTTGAGGGTTTGCTCTCTCTCATCATTACCGCCACCGATACCAGCACCCCGTTGGCGTCCAACGGCGTCGATTTCATCAATGAAGATGATACAAGGGGCGTTATCTTTAGCTTTCTTGAACAAATCACGGACGCGGGATGCACCCACACCAACGAACATTTCTACAAATTCCGAACCGGAAATACTGAAGAAAGGTACGCCTGCTTCGCCAGCGATCGCTTTTGCTAGTAAAGTTTTACCAGTTCCAGGAGGCCCAACTAACAGCACTCCCTTGGGAATGCGTGCGCCTACTGCGGTAAATCTTTCTGGCTGCTTCAGGAAGGTAACGACTTCTTGCAGTTCTTCCTTAGCTTCTTCGATCCCGGCTACATCGTCAAATTTGACCCCAGTTTTTGCTTCCATTTGGAAGCGGGCGCGGGATTTGCCGAAGTTCATCGCTTGACCTGGCCCGCCGGGGAGATTGCTAGAACGCCGGAACAAAAAGAACAGCCCGGTAATCAATAAAACTGGAAACACGAGATTGCCCAACAATCCCCAAATTGCCCCATCATTCCGCATGGGGTGAGCATCAAAACTGATGTCTTTTTCTTTGAGCTTGCTAATTAACTCAGGAGCGTTAATAGGCAAATCCACCCGCCACCTTTGGACGCGATTTTCGATATCTGGATCGCGGGCTTCTATAATTGCTGTCCTACCGCCTTCGTACAGATCCACGCTGCTGACGCGATCGCCGTCCAAGTATTCTAGAAAGCGACCATAGGTCATGCGGGTATTGGCTGTATTCTTACTCGCGTCAGCAGGAGCGCCTGCAAAGGCCCCTTGCCAGAAGAAAAAGCCAATTACCAAAGCTGGCAACGTCCAGAGTACTAGGACTTTCCAAGAGAATTTCATGTTAATTTGCCTCTAGATGCCTATACAACTCATCAGCCTTAGCAACCAAATGTTGATCACTCTGTCACTTTGGGCTGTTAAACGGATGTTTATAAATCCATTTTGTTTAATTTGACCTCTTATATGCACTCCCATAGAGCGATCGGCGCATTATGGCGATGCCAACAAGAATCTTAATCAAAGTTAACTTAATTTTAATACAATATCGCACGAGAAAAGGGAGCGCAATGGGATGCAAAGACACGGAGAATTTCTTCAGAATGCTCCTCGTGTCGTTCAAGCTCCTCTCAATCATCATTTGGGGGAGTGGGGGAGTGAGGGGGATGAGGGGGACAAGGGAGACAAGGAGAAATTGAAGAAGAATTCAGAAGTCAGAATTCAGGAGTCAGAATCAAGACGCTCTCTACGAGACGCTAAAAGCGAACGCGGACTCGCTCTCCGTGGCGCTATCAGTCGGGGATTAAGACCCGCGACTACGAAAGTTGACCACAAAACAAGAAAATTTGGTGGGGGTGCAA
>NZ_JAQYWQ010000199.1 GCF_029379315.1 Nostoc sp. S13 | reverse complement strand
GCTGCGCCACAGGTTCAACAGCCAGCTAAAGAAACTGCGCCACAGGCCAAACAGCTAGTTAAGGAAACCACTTCAGAGGTCAAACAGCTAGTTAAGGAAGCCACTTCAGAGGTCAAACAGCTAGTTAAGGAAACCACTTCAGAGGTCAAACAGCTAGTTAAGGAAGCTGCGCCACAGGTTCAACAGCCAGCTAAGGAAGCTGCACCACAGGCCAAACAGCAAGCTAAGGAAGCTGCGCCACAGGTTCAACAGCCAGCTAAGGAAGCTGCGCCACAGGTTCAACAGCCAGCTAAGGAAGCTGCACCACAGGTTCAAGCGCAAGCTAAGGAAATCGCGTTATACATTCAAGAGCGAGCTGCGGAAGTCACGAAATTAATTCAAGAACGGTGTCTGTGGCAGTTTCACTCGCGTGCATGGGATCGGGAAGAAAACATCAATGGTGTTCTCAATATGGCCGCCCAAATCTTGACTGGAGAAAAGGTGGTTCTGGAAACCTTGATCCACAGGGGTTTTTATGCAGATGCGAAGATCCTTTCGGCTGACCTGGAAATTAGGTTTTCATGGTTAAATAACATGGAAAACTCGCAAAAGAAGGCAGTACTGGAATCTGTTAAAGCAATGCTGGTCGATATTGTAATAACCAAGTCGAAGAATGGTGAATTGCATTATTCGCTTTATTAAAGCAATTAGATCGGTAATTCAACCAAACGAACGAACGGCGTTGCTCAATTGGAGTATGAATTAGAGTCTTGTCATCCTGTTAGTGTTTGTGCAGAAATTTTCTTACAGGGTAGAGAGCGATCGCTACGACGGGCTGTTCGGTGACGCTAAAAGCATTCCCAAGAAGCGTACTGTCCACATAGTGTCTGATTACAGAAGCATCTGATCTAGTTTTCAAGATTTTCCAGAAATTCAATTCTAGTTTTCTTCTGTAATCGATGCTATGGGTAGCTTGCTTCTTGGTTGGATGCAGCATTAGCGATGCCTGCGGCGGGCATCGCTCTACTTTCTTAACCTCAAAATGACAATTCATATCTTCGTTGAACAACGCTAAACAAAATCACGCAACTTTTTACCACATAGGAGTCAAGAGAATGTCTTTAGTCGTAAAACAGAAAGAACGCAAGGGAATCATCAATCCTATATTTACCTGTCAGCCTGCTGGGGCTGAATATGCTTCCATCGGAATAAAAGATTGTATTCCCCTGGTGCATGGAGGACAGGGGTGTAGTATGTTCGTTCGTCTTCTGTTTGCCCAGCATTTGAAGGAAAATTTTGACATTGCTTCTTCTTCACTCCATGAAAATAGCGCTGTTCTTGGAGGACAGCCACGCATTGAGGAAGCCGTACACACTTTAGTAGCACGATATCCCGATTTACGGATTATCCCAATTATTACGACTTGTTCAACTGAGACGATTGGGGACGATATCGAAGGAACCATTAACAAGCTCAACGGCCAGTTAAAGAAAGACTATCCCGATCGCAAGGTTATCCTTGTTCCTGTACATACCCCCAGTTACAAAGGCAGTCAAGTCACAGGCTATAATGTCGGCGTACATGCAATTATTTCTAGCCTAGCAAAAAAAGGCGAACCAACTGGCAAGTTGAACATCATCACTGGGTGGCTTAACCCTGGAGATGTCATTGAAGTTAAGCGCATCTTAAAAGAGATGGACGTTCCAGGGAATATCTTACTGGATACAGAATCCTTCGATGCGCCCACCATGCCCGATAAGACAAGTTTTGCCTTTGGGAATTCAACCATTGAAGAAATTGCTGATTCTGCTAATGCGTTGGGAACTATTGCCTTATGCAAATATGAAGGAGGCAGCGCAGCTGAATTCTTAGAAGAGAAGTTTAAGGTTCCTGCAATCATCGGCCCAACACCAATTGGTATCAAGAATACCGACATCTGGCTGCAAAATATCAGCAAATTGACTGGCAAAGCAATACCAGAATCTTTAGTCAGAGAACGTGGTAAAGCTATTGATGCGATCGCCGACCTCGCTCACATGTTCTTCGCCAACAAGAAGGTTGCTATTTACGGAGATCCCGATTTAGTAATTGGTCTAGCAGAGTTCTGCTTAGAAGTTGAGTTAGAGCCAGTGCTGATGTTGTTGGGAGACGACAACAGAGCTTGCACTAAAGACCCAAGAATTGCCCAGTTGGAGAAGCAAGCAGCTTGTGATATCGAAGTCATCTGGAATGCAGACCTCTGGGAACTAGAGCGCCGCATCAAAGATAAATCCCTCGAAATCGACTTGATTCTAGGTCATTCCAAGGGTCGATATATTTCTATCGATAACAAAATTCCGATGGTTCGGGTAGGCTTCCCCAGCTTTGACCGCGCAGGTCTGTGGAAATACCCCGTGATTGGCTATAAAGGAGCAGAATGGCTAGCAGACAATATTGCCAACGCCATGTTTGCAGATATGGAGAACAAGCACGAGCGCGAGTGGCTCTTAAACGTTTGGTAAAAGGATGATATGTATGGGGGATGGCATCTATCTACAGTGGTATTTCTGTCATCCACCCCCAACTGTCTCGCCAAATCATTAGATGGTATTTCCATCTGAATTTTACGATACTTAGCAATCCTACATCAATTGTAAACCAGGCAGCACCCGTTTAACTGATTAGTCAGAGGGCGGCTCAGTAGCCTGGTTTACGACTCACAGGGTATTGCTACAGAAGCTATTAAAAGACTGGAGAGTGATCATGACTGCAACAAGTATAGATAAGAATGTCGTATTTTACGGAAATTTGAGCGAACTGTATCGCTTGGCAAAAGAGGGTAAGATTAAGACCACTTTACAAGGTAGTCATACCCGTCCCTGTAAATTTTGGACTGCAACGAAGATTTTAAGTGGGATTAAAAATGCGATCGTCATTTCTCACGGGCCAAGTGGCTGTGCTTATGGTGTAAAGCGGGCATACAAGCTGACCAATAGCCGCAATAGTGGTTCACCTTATGAACCCGTGGTGACTACGAACATGAGTGAGAAAGCGGTAATTTTTGGTGGAGAAAAAGAATTAGCAGGCGCGATTCGAGAAGTAGATGAAAAATACCATCCTGATGCGATCGTTGTTGCCACTAGTTGTGCGTCTGGTATTATTGGGGACTGTGTTGATGACGTCGTGAATAAGGCGCGTGGCGAAATCCAGTCTGAAATCATGACGATACATTGTGAAGGATTTGCCGGGGAATATCGCAGTGGATTTGATATCGTATTTCGGCAAATCGTAGACTTTATGGAGCCGCCAACTCCAGAGCGGAAGGCACAACTAGCCGATGCTGTCAATATTGTGGGCGCAAAGATGGGCCCTGAAAGAACAGAAGTCGAAACTGATGTTAAAGAACTGGTGCGATTGATAGAAGGAATGGGGGCACGAGTTCACAGTGTGATCGCTGGTGACTGTACTTTAGAAGAACTCAAGCAAGCACCAAGTGCGGCAGTCAACTGTACTTTATGTTTGGATCTTGGCTATACCATTGGCAAAGCCATGTCAGACAAGTTTGGTACGCCTTTAAATTCTACTATCCTTCCCTATGGAATCAGCGCTACAGAAAAATGGCTCGAAGGGGCGGCAAAATATTTAGGCATGGAAGAACAAGCGGCTGCCCTAATGGAAAAGGAATATGCCGCAATCAAGACTGAATTTGAAGCAGCTAAGGGTTATATAGAAGGGAAGTTAGCGATTATCGAAGGACATGATGCTATCAAGTGCTTATCCCTTGCTCACATGTTGGATCGTGATTTTGGGATGCGTGTAGTAATCTATAACTTCCATCCCTGGAGTACAGAAGCACGAGAAACCAGTGTAGACTACCTATTGGAAACAGGGTTAGACCCGGAAATATTGATTACGAAAGGGACGCTGGCCTTTGGCAAGTACGAGTCCATGAAACAAACCGAAGATGAATTACTAGATTTTATTGGTGGTCTTGATGCAGAATCGGTAGTTTATTTTGGTTCTTCCTTGAGTTTCCCCCATATTCCCGTAGTCGATTTAAATGCTATCTTAAATCGTCCCAGATTTGGCTATCGCGGAGCCTTAAAGGTCGCAAGGTGTATTGAAACAGCACTCCAATATGCCTTTAGACCTCGGAGTGCTTTAACCAAGCAAATGGTATTCCCTAAAGATTCCGGGTTAGCATCTGTTCAATCACTAAGCGGAAAATTAGCTCAAGACATGCCTGATTGTACCGTATATGCAGAGAAGAGACGGGGAAAATGTATGAACGAGTAATAAATGAAATGTGACTTTGCTAAATAAAAGTATGGATTTGTCTCAAACAGAAAATTGTAGGTTGGGTAGAACTTTAGTGTTACCCAACAAACTCTTCGGAAATGTTGAATTTTGTTCCTCAACCCAACCTACGTAGACTGATACGGACAAGGCTTAAGCCAAAAATGTCAAGGCAGAAGCTGTTCCAGGCTGCGCAAAACACGGAAATGTCAAGGCAGAAGTTGCTACAGGGAAGGCAGAAGCTGTTACAGGCTGCGCGAAACACGGAAACGTCAAGGCAGAAGCTCTTACAAGGAAGACAGAAGCCGTTACAGGCTGCACAAAACACGGAAACGCCAAAGCAGAAGTCGCTACAGGCTGCGTGAAACGCGTTTACATAGTCAAGCTTTAAAGAAACAGGAGGAATAAATGTCTGCTGAAACAACTTTTGACAATTGTAACCATAGTAAAGACCCAGTAGTTGGCTGTGCCCTTGAAGGTATTGCAACTACAGTTGCTGGCATCAAAGATGTCAGTATTGTGATTCAGTCTCCACAGGGTTGCGCGTCCACTGTCGCAGCTGGGTATGATGCTCATGAGGTTGATTTCACCAAGCGGAAAGTAGGTTGTACTCGTCTTTTTGAGTCAGACATTGTGATGGGAGCGTCTGAGAAACTCAAAGGGATGATTAAAGAAGCGGATCAATCTTTTGATTCTAAGGTGATGTTTGTCGTTGGGACTTGCGCGGCAGACATCATTGGTGAAGATATTGCGGGATTGTGCAACCAGCTTCAGCCAGATATCAAAGCCAAACTCGTTCCTTTAATGGCTGGTGGGTTTCGAGGCAATGCTTACGATGGCTTGGAAATGGGTTTGGAAGCTTTACTTCCTTTTATAAAAAAAAGGCAGACCAAGAGAAGGGGTAAAAAGCCAAGGATTGTAAATATCATTGCGCCACAGGCAAATCTTAATCCTACTTGGTGGGCTGATTTGGAATGGGTAAAGCAGACGTTAAAATCTTTAAGGATTAAAGTACAGACGGTCTTCTCTCATAATACCTCCTTTGAAGAACTAGAGCAAGCTGGTGAAGCAACCGCCAATATTGTTCTCAGTCATGATGTTGGGTATAAGTTTGCTCGGAAAATGCAACAGACCCATGACATCCCTTTGATCCTTGATGATATACCTTTACCAATAGGTGTAAACAACACTACTCGGTGGTTGAAGGCATTGGCGGCACATTTCAAGATAGATGAAAAAGTGGAGCCAATTATTAAACAAGGCGAAGAAATGGTCGTAGATACACTTCGCAAACGAGCATTGATGATTATTCCCCGATATCGTAACTGTAGAATTGCCGTATCTGCGGATGGGACGCTTGGTATTGGACTGGTGAGAATGCTCTTTGAAGAATTGGAGATGATTCCAGAAGTCTTATTATTTCGTTCGGCGATGCCTGATTCTCGTTCAATTTTGGAGCGAGAACTGTACAGCCTCGGTCTTACTTCCCATATAGTATTTTCGGCAGATGGCTATCAGGTAAAACAAACCTTAGAAGAATTTGATGTTGATGCTGTAATTGGCTCGGCATGGGAAAAATACATGGCAGAGGAATTGGGAATAAAAATTGCTTTTGATGTCTTTAGCCCTACTAACAGAGAAACTTATGTAGACAAGCCATATTTTGGCTATGAAGGCATGATTAATATCATGGAAGTGATTGCTAACGATTGGGATAGAGCTTTTCGTTCTAAAGAGATTCATTGGGAATAGATAGGACTTACGCACAGCTAATGAAAAACGTAGACGCAAAGCGGTGAAGCAGCGCGGGGGGGTTTCCACGCCACTTGACCCCAGTCCGCTCAAGTCGGGAGACCCGTGCATAGCGGCTGGCTCCTTTAAGCCGGGAAACCCGTCCAACGCAGTGGCTCCCCATGAGCGACTGCTGTTAGCGCCACGGAGAACGAGTCTTCTCCCTTCGCGTAGCGTCTCGTAGAGAAGGGGAGACACCAAGGGCGAACGAGCGTCACCCGGAGGGCTTGCCGCAGGCTACCGCAAACGCGAGTGCGTCTCCAAGAGTTGGACGCAAAACGACAACAACCAGTAGTATTGAAAGTTCTGCGGCAAGAATACCCACCCCCAGAAGCGATCGCCCGGTTTAAACTTGAATATGATCTCACACGTCGCTTTCAAGCACCTGGAATTATCTCAGCCTACGACTTGAAAAAATATCAAAACAGCTTAATGTTAGTTTTAGAGGATTTTGGTGGACAACCTCTGCGTGGGTTACTCAATCAATCGCCTCTACCGCTACAAAGTTTTTTGCAATTGGCTATGCAAGTAACAGCAGCTTTAGAAGAAATTCATCAGCAACAGATTATTCATAAAGACATTAATCCTGCCAATATTCTTTTCAATCCCACAACTCAACAAACGAAAATAATTGACTTTGGGATTGCTACTTTGCTGTTGCGGGAAAATCCCCCCTTAGATAATCTTCAACAACCTGAAAGGCTCCCATTTCCACAATCGAGGATTATGATCGGAGATGGGCACTGGTAAATTAGCTCAGTCAAAGGGAAAAATACTAAATTTATTACCTATTGCAGATGGATTTAAAGTTAAAACTGCGACTATAGAGGGTAGTTTGGCAAGACTCGTTAAACAATACAACAACTAATTTCACCTTTGACTAAGCCGATGGTACAATGGCAAAAGCCAAGCAATTGAGTCAATCTATTTATAGATATTATTAACCTATTCAGTCAAAAATTTTGGGAAATGGTATGTAACAGCTTGCAGACTATAGGAATCCTATTTGAGTTTTGAACAAGCTCCGTACATCTGAAGAGTGGCAAAGTCAAA
>NZ_JAQYWQ010000077.1 GCF_029379315.1 Nostoc sp. S13 | reverse complement strand
GTCCGCGTTCGCTTTTAGCGTCTCGTAGAGAGCGTCTTGATTCTGACGAATGTATTCTTCTTCAAACCAATTTTAAAAATGTTGACGACAGATTAAACCTGGAAACCCAGATTTAATCTGAATTACAAATCTTGATCAATGATTCCTTGATAGTCAATCCAAAATCCAAAACTTGTACTGAGCGTTCGCGTAGCGTCTCGTAGAGAAGTCGAAGTATCCAAAATCCAAAATTGTCTGACGGAGTTAAGTCTTTTATGTCATTCGATCACCCAATTACATCTGCATCTTCCGATCAAACTCATGATTTGAAGAACAGTGCTACAAACATCTCTGGTTCGGTCGCAGCTTCAGTCTCTACAGAGCCGAATTCTACTGAAGAAACCTCTACTAAACCTCCCAGAAAGCGGAAAGCATGGCTTTTGGCAATACTTGCTATTCTTGTGATTGGGGGCGGGGGCTTTGTGGCTTGGCGATTGTTAGGCAAGCGAGAAGCCCCGCCACCACAAGCGCCACCTTTTCTTCCGGTGAAGGTGCAGACTGTTGAATCAAGTCAAGTTCAATCTACCTCCGAATTTGTCGGCACATTAGAAGCCCAGCAGCGCGTTTCGCTTCAACCGCAAACTCAGGGGCGAATCGAACGCATATTTGTAGCCAGTGGCGATCGCGTCACCCAAGGAACGCCGATTCTGTCTCTAAGTTTGGATCAAACTACAGCCAATGTCTCCAGCGCCATTGCTACGGTTAACTCCAATCGGGCAGCTGTAGCAACCGCTCAGGCACAACTGGAATCAAAACGAGCCGATCAAGCGAAAGCCGCCGCAGATGTGAAATTACAGCAAGTGCAGTTCAAGCGAACCCAGATGCTTGTAACTGAAGGCGCACAGGCAAGGCAAGAACTCGATATTGCTAAAAATAACCTAGATGCAGCGCTCGCTACCCTAAATGCTGCCCAAAAGCAGGTAAATGCCGGACAAGCTAGCATCAATCAGGCGCAGTCGAACGTGCAGCAAGCCCAGGCTCAAGTTGCCTCAAGTCAAGTTAATCAGAACCAGAAGCAGATAGTTGCACCACTTGATGGTATCGTTGGCGATTTCTCCGTCAAAGTGGGCGATTATGTGAATACTGGCGGCAACTTGACCACAATTACCAAAAATGATCTCCTGGATATGCGAATTTCGGTGCCGTCCAACAATGCTGCCCAATTGCGTCGGGGATTAGCTGTAGAGCTATTGGATGCTAACACAAGTAAGCGTTTAACCACCGGCAGTATTAACTTTATTTCACCGCAAGTGAATACATCTGGTCAATCTATTTTAGTGAAAGCTCGATTTACTAATTCAAATGGCAAATTGCGGGATGGGCAATATGTTCGCGCCCGAATTATTTGGAACCAGCAGCCGGGAATTTTGATTCCGACTCAAGTGGTGAATCGGATTGGCGGACAGAGTTTTGTCTATGTGGTGGAAGAAAACAAGTCAAAGGAAAAGGTGGTAGAAGCAGACAAGTCAAAGGAAAAAGTGGTGGAAGGAGACAAGTCAAAACAAAAACCGCAATTCGTTGTACATCAAAAACCTGTGAAGTTGGGTGAGGTGCAGAACGATCGCTATCCGATTTTAGAGGGAATTAAAGCAGGCGATCGCATAGCGGTGTCTAACATTCTTAAACTGCGCGATGGCGCACCCATCCAACCACAACCTTAGAAGTTAATCCCAATTTGAAAAAAGAATGCGATACATAGTTACGTGAAAGTCATTCTAAGTAAGACTTTCTTAATCCCTTCTCCCAAGGGGAGCCGCTGCGCGAACAGCTTGGTGCAGTCACTCATGGGGGAGACCCCCTTGGCGTTAGCCTCTCCCTTTGGGGGAAGACCGCGCTGCTTCACCAAAATCTAAAATCGTTCGACTGAGCGTAGTCGAAGTCCAAAATCTAAAATGGTATAATTATCATGTCGATCGCAGACACCTTTATCAAGCGACCTGTCTTATCAACGGTTTGCACCATACTAATCTTGCTAATCGGTGGCATCTGTATTCCTTTATTGCCGATTAACAACTTACCGGAAATTGCCCCCATTCAAGTGCAAACCAGCAGCGTCTTTATTGGCGCAGATGCCCAAACCGTTGAAAATACCGTATCAACCGTGATTGAGCGGCAAGTGAACGGGGTTGAGGGGATGCAGTACATGACTTCAAGCAGTGGTAATGACGGCTCCAGCACCATTTCAACTCAGTTTGACCCAACGAGTAACCGTAACATTAACCAAGTTAACGTGCAGAATCGAGCTGCGATCGCCGAACCGACCTTACCCGCTTCGGTGCGGCAAACTGGAGTCACCACCTTAGCACGTTCCAACAGCATTCTGCTAGTTTATGGCTTCTATGCCGAAAATAGCGAGTACGACAACATCTTTTTGAGTAACTATGTTGACCTGTACATCACTGATGCCATCAAGCGCGTCCCTGGTGTAGGAGATACCAGACTGGTTGGGGAACGCCAATATGCGATGCGGCTGTGGCTAGACCCAAACGCTTTAGCCAGTCGGGGCTTGACGGCAACGGATGTCAGCAGTGCCCTAACTTCTCAGAATGTTCAGGTGGGCGCAGGGTCAATCGGTCAAGCGCCCACGAAGGCAAATCAGAACTCGAATTTCCCCCTCCGCATCAATAGTAGATTAAAAGATATCAAGGAATTTGAGAACCTGGTGATTAAGTCCCAAACCGACGGGACGCTGGTTAAACTCAAGGATGTGGGACGAGCCGAGTTAGGAGCGCAGGACTATACAACTTCGGCACTAGTACAAGGCAAAGCGGGTGCTGGCATGTTGATCTATCAACTTCCGGGCAGCAATGCCCTGGATACTGCCAAAGCCGTGGAAGCCAAGATTGCAGAGTTAGAGAAAAACTTTCCCCCCGGTTTGAAAGCCGTCATCTGCTACGACACCACCAAGTTTGTGGAAGTCTCAATTGAAGAAGTGGTCAAGACGCTGATGGAAGCCATCGCCCTAGTGGTGCTGGTGATTTTCGTCTTTTTGCAAGATTGGCGAGCAACGATCATTCCGGCGATCGCTGTTCCTGTATCCTTGGTTGGTGCATTGGCGTTTGCTTATGTCCTGGGCTTCTCGCTCAACACCTTGACTATGTTCGGATTGGTACTGGCAACGGGTCTGGTGGTAGACGATGCGATCATCGTCGTCGAGGGGATTGCTGCCAAGATGGAACAAGGCTTAGACCGACGGCAAGCTGCTTTTGAGGCGATGGAGGAGCTTTCCGGCGCGGTGATTGCCACCTCTTTGGTGTTGATGACGGTATTTATCCCGGTGTCCTTTTTTCCGGGCGCGACCGGTATTATGTATCGGCAGTTCGCACTAATCATTATCTTTTCCATCGGCATTTCTTTATTCAATGCCCTGAGTTTCACCCCTAGTATGTCTGGACTGTTCCTGCATCATGCTGAGGGTGAAGGGCGAGGGCCACTGGGCTGGTTCTTTCGTCAGTTTAACCGGGGCTTTAGCTGGGTACTGAAGCAATACGAGCGTCTGAGCAAGTTCCTGATCCGCATCCGTATGTTCGTAGTCGGGGTATTTATCCTCGGACTTGCTGCTACGGTATTTATCTATATGTCCGTCCCCAGTGGATTTGTACCAGATGAGGATCAAGGCATCATCGTCGGTCTGATTCAGGCTCCCGATGGTGTCTCACTCGCCTCCACCGAAAAAGTGACGCAGACTGTGTATCAAACCCTGAAAAAAGAAGTGCCTGAGATGGCAGCGTCTCTGGTCATTGGCGGCTTTGGTCTAAGCGGCAATGGACCGAATCAGGGGACGTTTTTCTTTAACCTGAAAGAGTGGAAAGATCGCCAGGGTGACAAACATGCGGTTAAGGCGATCGTGCAACGGCTGAATGGCATCTTCGCCCAAAATCAGGATGCAATGATCTTCACTTCTAACCTACCCGCCGTCTCTGGCTATGGCGTGACAGGCGGCTTTGAATTCCAGCTGCAAGACCGCACCAACGGACAACTGAGTATCGATCAGTTTCTGGCGATCGCGCAACAGATGATTGCCAAAGCCAATCAGAACCCCGCCTTGCGCCAAGTCTTCACTCAATTTACCGCCAGCACTCCCCAGTACGAGATTAACATTGACCGCGATCGCTTAGAAGCCCTCAATGTCGATTTTAGTCAGGCAATGAATACTCTGGGCGCTTACATGGGCGGGCAGTATGTCAACGATTTTACCTTCTCCCAGCGCAACTACCGCGTATACATCCAAGCAGATGAACAGTTTCGGAACTCTCCAGACAATATTGGTCAAATTAATGTCCGTTCCAGATCTGGCAATCTGGTGCTACTGAATGAAGTCGCCAAAGTGACTCCGATTACAGGGCCGCAAACCATCAGCCACTTCAACTTATTCGGCTCGATCAAGATTCAAGGCACTGCTGCCCCAGGTTACAGTTCTGGGCAAGCAATTGAGGCGATGCAACAGACGTTTAAGGAGATTGAGCAACCCGGTTTGGGTTACGACTGGACAGGGATTTCCAGAGAAGAAGCCAGGTCTGGCGGACAAACGATTCTGCTCTTTGGTCTTGGTATCGTGGCTGTGTTTCTCATCTTGGCAGCGCAGTATGAAAATTACATCGACCCAATCATCATCCTACTGACCGTACCGTTTGCGATTTTAGGCGCGTTGTTATTCGTCTCAGTGCGCGGGTTGGTCAACGATTTATATTGTCAGGTGGCACTGGTGATGTTGATTGGTTTGGCGAGTAAGAACGCAATTTTGATTGTAGAATTTGCCAATCAATCGCGGGAGAAAGGAATGACCATCGCTCAGGCTGCACTCCATGCAGTTGAACAACGGTTCCGCCCGATTTTAATGACCACAATTGCCTCCCTATGTGGGTTCCTTCCTTTACTACTGTCATCCGGCGCGGGTGCAGCCAGCCGGACGTCGCTCGGGACGGCGGTGTTTGGCGGCTTATTGGTCTCCGTCATTTTCAGCCTACTCTTAGTGCCCGTCCTTTATGTGGTGGTCAAAAATCTCACAGACTTTGCTTCTAAAGGTAAACCTCCCAAGCCACCCCAATCGCCTGAACCTACTCCTGCTGGGGAATTAGCCTCTTTGAATGGAAAAAGTCAAGGAACAGTCGTCAAGTTTCAAGGAGATGCCCCTGCTTAACTACTTGAGAGCGGCGCACCACAGCCTAGGAATGAAACAAACAAGTCAAATCCTTTTTCCTTCTAATTTGTTTCTTGAAAGTGATTAGGATGCGATCGCTCTCAATACAGTTGAGTTAAGCATTTCTTGCTTCTCTTCCTTCTCTTCCTTTGCGACGGCAGTCGCTACAACTCTTGGAACCCCCCTTCGGGTTCACCAGTCGCCTACGGCGGGAAACCCGCCTACAGCGCTGGATTCACCGCAACGCGCTGCCTCTCCTTTGCGGTTCGTTAAAAAAATTGACTTTGACAAAGAGTTTTAGCCTTAACCCAAGCGTATTGCGATCGCTCTCAAGCTTGACTTCCAATACCATTTCTATACAAGTACTGCCCGTGCTTTACAAGACACGAGTCTGTTTGTGATTCAAATTACTCATTCACACGATGCTTTGACACTCTCTTTCTCTAAAGCCACTGAGATTTTACTAACAGAATTAGATTAAGAGTTTAGCCCAATATAATCTCGCTGCGACCGTCAAACGCCGCCTAAACGCTCAAAACAACTACCAACCCAGGTGTCGAAATTGCGCTTACTTTTATTGTTTTCAGTCCTTTCAGAATCCATCACTAAGCCAAGACGCGGTACGCTCAGTCAACCTGCCATTTGCTTGCTCTTTCTCTTCATACTGCCGTTAGAAAATCTAACCGTTGTTTCACAGGAGCCCATCAAACAATGATTAATAATTTCAAACTAAACAATATGAATTTCAAGCGACTCAATCTTAATCAATGGAATCAATGGTTGAATCGTAGGCAGCTTCAGGTTCTAGAAGCAGCTTATAAAGCGGCGCAGAATATTAAAGCGCTGGAAGACAAATATTTTAATGGTGGCAAGATTACCTATGCACCCAATCAAACCAAAACCCTGGTGGAGTACGTGCAGAAAGTTTTGGATCTTTACCTATTTCACGCAATTCTCGGCTGCGGGTTCTGCTATTTATGAACGAATGAATACTTAGAGGGTGTTTATAGAACCCATTTGATATCTTTTTTAGCTGGCAGCTAGTCTTTTGAGCATCAATCTAGATAAAACAAAGCTTGAGCTTGGCATTGGCACGAGCGAGTGTTCGGTCAAAATTTTTGACAAAACTTTTACATCGCTTTACCCAAGCGTTTGACCTTTCAATAACCGATCTAGCAGCAACAGGCACAAAGCCAGATTTTCCAGTAGCTTCTTTTTCAGTTTTTGATGGTTTGGCTGAGAGTTCAAATTGGATTTTGGTGATAATCTGGAGATAAATCTCCTGAATACCCGATTTTCACCCCTTACCTGTTTGAATTCACCTCTTTGTGTCGATTCTACTTGTTCGCCTAAAAAATATCAAATGGGTTCTATAAAACTCTTTTCCTCCCTACCCATGACTCAACAAACTTCTGCAAAAGCAATCGTTGTTTTCGATATTGATGGCGTTGTGCGCGATGTTAGCGGTTCCTATCGCCGAGCGATCGCAGATACGGTAGAATATTTTACTACCCAAGCATATCGTCCAACCCCACTAGATATTGACCAACTGAAGTCTGAAGGCGTGTGGAATAACGATTGGGAAGCATCGCAGGAATTAATTTATCGCTACTTTGAAACCCAAAAACAGACCCGCGAACAACTGCAACTAGATTACAATGCGATCGTTGGTTTTTTTCAATCCCGCTACCGAGGCTCAGACCCAAATAATTTTACTGGGTATATCTGTAATGAACCCTTATTATTACAACCTAGCTATTTAGAGCAACTTACTCAAGCGGGTATTGTTTGGGGATTTTTCAGTGGTGCAACTCGTGCTTCTGCTAACTATGTATTGGAAAAACGGTTGTGCTTGGAATCTCCAGTGTTGATTGCGATGGAAGATGCACCAGGTAAACCTGACCCCACTGGACTTTTTGCCACAGTTCGTCAGTTAGATAATGGAATTGAGCAAAAATTAGCGATCGTGTATGTAGGAGATACGGTAGCAGATATGTACACAATAGCGAAAGCGCGAGGTCTAGATTCTGCTCGCACATGGATTGGTGTTGGAGTTTTACCGCCCCATGTGCAGGAAACAGCAGCGCGGCGTGATGCCTACAGTCAGACACTACAGAAAGCAGGAGCAGCAGTAGTTTTGAATAATGTCCAGGAATTGACCCCAAGGCAGATTCAAAAATTGATGAGTTGATCTGCCCGATCTGTGTTCTAAGATAAATCAAGCGACCCGTGCATGAATAACTAACAGCGATGTGCAACTTATTCTTGGAACCCCGCTTCCATTTTTCTCCCCGTTGGCGGCAGCCTGCCGTTAGGCAAGGGTCGAGAGGCTTTAATTTTTGCTCCCCAACGCTAGTAGGGAAGGGGTTGGGGGTTAGGTTTCAGAGAAAGTCGCACATGGCAACTAGCTGATAACAATCTAGTTTTAATCATTGGGAGATTAATCAAAATGTCTGCACTTAAACTGCCTAATGGCCCTCAAACTCACCCTTGGGTACAGATGTATCAGTGGCTGACTAATCCCTTAGAATACATCGAAGCCTGTGCTAAACGCTATGGTGATATCTTCACCCTTAATCTCGGACAAAATTTTGCTCCTCAAGTTTTCATTAGCAATCCCCAGGCGATTCAGCAGATTTTTACTACAGATCCAAAACAGTTGGACTCTGGTGAGCCAGCAGGGATTAAATCGCCTTTATTAGGACGGCAATCATTACTAGCGCTGGAAGGAAAGCCTCATCAGCGACAACGAAAGCTGTTGACACCACCCCTACATGGGGAACGAATGCTAGCTTATGGTGAGTTAATCCGTAAGATCACAGAGCAAGTGATTAGTCAATGGCAGATTGGAGAAACCTTTACAGTTCTGCCATCTATGCAAGCAATCTCTTTCCAAGTAATTTTGAAGGCTGTATTTGGTTTAGAAGATGGGCCACGTTACGAGAAACTTAAGGAACTCTTGATTGCAATCCTGAATCCCAAATTCCCTATAATTAGAACAATTCTGCTTATTTTCCCATCACTGCGTCAAGATTTAGGAGCGTGGAGTCATTGGGGAAAATACTTGCGTTTACGGCAGCAAATTGATCAACTTATCTACGCCGAGATTAGCGATCGCAAAGCACAACCCGATTCATCTCGAACTGATATTCTATCTTTGATGATGGCTGCTCGTGATGAAGCGGGAGAGCCGATGACAGACTTGGAATTACGTGATGAGTTGATGACCCTATTAGTGGCGGGTCACGAAACTACTGCAACTTCTTTATCATGGGCGCTGTACTGGATTCATCATCTGCCGCAGGTGCGTGAAAAACTGCTACAAGAACTAGATAAGTTGGGTGAACAACCAGATCCAAACGCTATTTTCCGATTGCCTTATTTGAATGCTGTCTGTTCTGAGACGCTACGCCTTTACCCAGTCGCGATATCGGGACTAAGTCGACTGGTCAAATCACCGCTACAAATTGGGGAATACAAGTTTGAGCCTGGGACTTTGCTAATTCCCTCTATTTATTTGACCCATCATCGAGAAGATTTATATCCTGAGTCGAAACAATTTAAGCCAGAGCGTTTTCTGGAACGGCAATTTTCCCCCTATGAGTATTTACCCTTTGGTGGTGGGAACCGTCGCTGTATTGGTATGGCATTTGCCTTGTTTGAGATGAAACTGGTGTTGGCAACAGTGCTATCTCACTGGCAAATGGAACTGGCTGATAATAAACCAGTGCAGGCAGTACGTAAGGGTTTGCTATTTAGCCCAGCCGGTGGTGTGAGGATGGTGGTAAAGGGGAGGCATCTTCAAAATCAGCCCATCCTTCAGACTAGCTCTAGCTCCGTTTAAAGAGTTTTAGAATGCCTTAGATGACTCCCGTAAGGCATATAAGTTGAAAGTGTCAGAACCCTCTTTAAAGGGTTCTTGCCTCACTGAAACCTTGCTCAAACCGTATTTTTTAAGTAGCTCTGTAATTCTTTTAACTCGATTATCCAAATCGTGTACTTCTACAACGACTTGCTTAATCTTCGGCCAATCTTGCTCTTGAATACCTAAAAGCACATCTAACTCACTTCGCTCCACATCCACTTTCAGCAAGTCAATTTGCTGAACATTATACTCGCGGATAATCTCTGATACAGTTCTCAATTGGCAAGTGACTTGTTCCATTTGAAAAACTTTCTCCAATTTGTTATCGATAATAAGCGATCGCAAAAACGACGGCAACCAACGAAGCCAACGGACTTGACTTGGTGCATCTTTGAGATTATTGCGTAGAATAGCATTCTTAAACTTATCTCGTTGCTGCTTTGAACCATCAGGATAAGCGCTAGACAATGCTGTAGCGTTAGGATAATAAGCAAACTTCATTGTTTTAGATTCCTGTGAAAGTCCACAGGGAAACACTTTTATTTGTTCTGGTTCAAAGCGTTGGGCATTAGCTTGTAGAACATCAAAAATGGCAGGAATAGGCTCGAATGCATAAACATTCACATTTGTTTTACACAGATCAAATACCCATAATGTGAATAAACCAATATTCGCACCCACATCAAACACGGTGTCACCTTCGTGTAACTCAATCCCGAATTGGAAATACTCCTGGATTTGCCCATAAATAATCGGTACTTCCTCTTTGCGGATGCAAAATATTTTCATGCCATTAGGAAGCGTATTTTCTGGGATTAAAGTTGGCATAAATAAAATATAGGACTCCTATTTGATTTTTGAAAAAAACTCACTACACCTTTATTTATTCTTCCCTGTTAAGAGGATGTTTGAAAAGTTCTCTTGTCGGTATTAAAAGTTCTAGATCCCTCGAAAGCCCCCTCAAAAACGGGGACTTTGATTCCGGTTCCCCTCTTTTTTAAGGGGAGCCAGTGCGTTGGGCGGCTCCGCCGACTTGAAGCACCTGGCGTGGGTTAGGGGGGATCTAAAAGTGCCTAAAGTCACAGCGAAACACTTTTCAAACAACCTCTAGAGTTCCCTCTCTCTACGAGTGATTCAGGAATCAAATCGGATTGCTATATATGCATAATATTTCATTACTTACTATTGTGTTTCAGCCAAGACAGGCTTACCTGTAGAAACAGCCTGTTCAATAATATCGGCGGCTCGACTTACTCCTCCAGCACGGAGAGTCGCTGCTTGTAATCTGAGGGCATTCTGTTTATAAGATTCTTCTGTCAACACTCGCTTGATCGCATTTTTCAATGTGGGAACATTCAGTTTCTTGAGAGTGATAAGCTCACCCGCACCTGTCCAAGCGATACGCGCTGCTACTCCTGGCTGGTCATTGGCAACTGGAATCGCCACCATTGGCACTCCTTTTTTCACACATTCCATTGTTGTATTCATTCCCGCATGAGTAATCATGAGAGTGGCTTTTTCCAACACTTCTAATTGAGGTGCATACTCAACTACTAAAGGATTTCCTGCTAAGTCTGGCAGTGATTCTGGTTTAGCAGAACCTCCCAGAGAAATCACTAACTGAGCATCCAAATCTTCACAAGCTGAAGCAATAGTCCGAAAAACCCAAATCAGACGATTTTGCAATGTTCCCATCGAAGCGTAAATTAACGGTTTACCCGTCAATTTTTCATAGGGGAAAGAAACAGGGACTCGACTGGCTGAAGTATGATAACTTCCCGTGAAATGGAACCAAGGAGCTAATTCTTCTCTGGGAAATTCAAACTCAGCAGGTGCATTACTTATTTGAGCCAGTGGAGAGTAGCTATCTTTAAGATTAGAGTATAAAGGTAATTTCCACTCTCGACGATATTCATTAATCAAATTTTCAAGTGATTTGACGACGCTATTAAGTAGTGTGTAAGCTATTTGGTTGCGTAAGCGTGCCCATGCAGCTGGGTTATAGTTCCAAGTTGTGATAAAAGGAGGAATGCTAGGTTCTCGATTCAGCACCACAGCGCTGCATACAGTGATGAAAGGAATTCCGAGAAACTCGGCAATTGTCCCTCCCTCTAATGAACTTTGGTTTACTAGCAACGCTTCTACACCTGCGGCTTTCAGTGATGCTGGAGCCTCTTGCAGTGTCACAGATGAAATACGCTTCAGCAATTCAATAGTATGTCGAAATGCAGCCAATCCACGCAGTTGCCCCAACTTGGTAAAAAATTCTGCTGTTGAGCCATAGGGAAAATCTTTTTCACCAATTGATTGGAATTCTATTCCTGCTGCCAGTGCTTTAGGTTGAGTATCGAGTGTTCCGAAGAGGGTGACGCGATGCCCACGCCGTTGAAGTTCCTGCCCCAAGGGAAGCATAGTGTTGAGGGGGCCATTTGTTGCACCAGGACAGATGATGCCAAAATGAGTCATAGTTAATGCCTTTACTTGATTTTCAAGAACTTATCTAAAGCTGTAACTAGGCTGGGCGGCCAACGGCGGATATTTGTTACCCAGTTAATGTCCTTGTAACGGCTATCAAGTCCATAAGCTGCTACCCAGTTACTTTCGGCTTCACCTTGTTCTCCATTTACCCAATATGCAGCTGTGAGGGCAGCACGCACATCAGCAAATTGGGGGTATTTACGGACAATATTCCGCATTTCCCGGATTGCTTGCTCTTTTTGACCTGTTTCATAAAGGGCGAGGGCATAGTTAGCACGGGCGAAGGCAAAATTTGGAGCTATCTCATTAGATTTTTTGTAGTCTGCGATCGCATCTGACCATTTCCCTAAACCAGCTGTGGCATTACCGCGATTATTATACGCCATCGCATCATTAGGATCGAGTTCTAAGACATGATTATAATCTGCGATCGCATCTGACCATTTTCCCAATCCTTCCAACGCCGCACCCCGATTCAAATATGGATCGGTGACATTCGGCGCTAGTTCTATGGCTTTGTTATAATCTTTCAACGCCTCTGGCAATTTATTCTGACTCACCCGCGAATTTCCCCGATTACTCCACGCCCCCGCATTAGTAGGAAATTGCTCAATAATCTTTGTCCAGTAAGTTTCAGCCGTAGCAAAATCACCTTGATTCGTCGCTGTAAACGCTTGATTTGCCCACTCATCACCTTGTTTTAACTGTTCTTGAGTAATGGGCGGTTGAGATTGTGCCATGACTGGAGTACCCCAGCCAAATATAAGTAACAGACTGAGAAAAATACTAATCAACTTAATCATTTAGGTTTACCTGTTTATCTTGAAGATGGGGCATTGGGCATTGGGCATTGGGCATTGGGCATGGGGCATTGGGCATGGGGCATTGGGCATGGGGCAGAGGAGTGGAGGTCAAAGACTCATTAACGGAGTTCAAAGACTCATTCACGAGTATCAAAGACTCGTTGACGAATATCAAAGACTCATTCACGAGTATCAAAGACTCGTGAATGAGTATTAAAGACTCATCCCCAATGCCCAATGCCCAATGCCCAATGCCCAATGCCCATAATTACAATAATGACAACTGTTCATTAGGCGGCGTGAATCCCAAATGTTTGTATGCAGCCTTTGTCGCCATTCTTCCGCGATGACTTCTAGTTAAATACCCAATTTGCATCAGGTAAGGTTCGTACACCTCTTCAATTGTTTGGGTATCTTCACCCGTCGCTGCTGCCATTGTTTCCAACCCCACTGGCCCGCCGTTAAATTGTTCAATTATTACACTCAGCATCTGGCGGTCTGTCCAATCTAAACCGCAGGGATCTACTTGGAATAGTTGCAATGCCTCAGATGCAATGCTTTCATTAATCTCACCAGATATTTTAACCTCCGCATAATCACGTACTCGTCTAAGTAATCTGTTAGCAATACGTGGTGTTCCGCGTGAACGACGGGCAATTTCTGTGGCACCATCTTCTGTAACGGGAGTTTTGAGTAATTGAGCGGTTCGCAGTACAATTTTAGTCAGTTCGTCAACTTCGTAAAATCGGAGTTTTTGAATTAAACCGAAGCGATCGCGCAGTGGTGAAGTTAAAGCACCTACACGGGTTGTAGCCCCTACTAGGGTAAACTTTGACAACGGCAAACTTCTGATGCGAGCGCTGGAACCCTTACCAATAGTAATATCTAAACGATAATCTTCCATTGCCGGATAGAGAATTTCCTCGGTCATCCGCGAGAGGCGATGAATTTCATCCACAAATAAAATATCCCCTGGTTTCATGTTCACCAGTAGCCCGACAATATCCCGTGGACGTTCTAGCGCTGGCGCACTGGTAATTTTGTAATTTACCCCCATTTCCGATGCTAAAATCATGGCCATTGTGGTTTTACCCAATCCCGGTGGCCCATACAGCAGCAAGTGATCCAACACCTCACCACGAGACTTGGCTGCTTTGATGGCAATATCTAGCACATCCTTTAAATCTTTTTGCCCAATATAATCGGCAAATCGGTGCGGACGAATACCCTCTTCCTGCTGTTCTTGTTCATCAATAGCAGCTTCAGGCTGCAAAATATTGTCTGTGGATGGTGCTTTCGCCGACTCTCGACGCTGCTTTGGTTCTCCGTTGGGTTCTGGAGGCTGTTTTTTCGAGGAGATTATCGCCATAATTCAGCTATCTTTTAAGGGACTAGAGGTGGGGAGTGGGGAGTGGGGAGTGGGGAGTGGGGAGTGGGGAGTTAGGAGTCAGGAGTTAGGAATCAGCAGTTAGGAGTTAATGCCCAATGCCCAATGCCCAATGCCCCATACCTAATGCCTGTGAAAATTTTAGTTTGAGAATACCCGCGCCAATTTAAAATTTAAATTCCGGTCAATTACTCAGAAGTACAAAAGTTATTATGTTATCTAAAAGAATCTTACCGTGCTTAGATGTGAAGGCGGGACGGGTTGTAAAAGGAGTTAACTTTGTCAATCTCCAAGATGCAGGCGATCCGGTAGAACTGGCCAAGGTTTACAATGAAGCCGGTGCTGATGAGTTAGTATTTCTGGATATTACAGCTACTCATGAAGACCGAGCTACAATTTTAGATGTGGTCTACCGGACTGCTGAACAGGTCTTCATTCCATTGACTGTGGGTGGTGGCATTCAATCCTTAGAAAATGTTAAAGCTTTGTTACGAGCAGGCGCAGATAAGGTTAGTATTAATTCTGCGGCAGTGCGGGAACCAGACTTGATTAATCGCGCCAGCGATCGCTTTGGTAATCAGTGCATAGTTGTTGCAATTGATGCCAGACGCAGAAATAACCCGGAGAATCCCGGTTGGGATGTGTATGTGCGGGGTGGCAGGGAAAATACAGGCTTAGATGCCCTACTTTGGGCACAAGAAGTTGAAAAACGGGGGGCCGGAGAATTGTTAGTCACAAGTATGGATGCTGATGGAACCCAAGCCGGGTATGACATCGAGATTACACGGGCAATTGCCGATGCTGTAGAAATTCCCGTCATTGCTTCTGGTGGTGCAGGTAATTGTGAACATATCTACACAGCTCTAACTGAAGGCAAAGCTGAAGCAGCATTACTCGCATCCTTGTTACATTACGGACAATTAAGCGTAGCAGAAATCAAAAATTATTTGCGCGATCGCAATGTGCCAGTACGCTTATTATCCTAAACGGTTATTTATTAATCAATGGCATCCATCTTAGGTTAGACACACTTCCTTAAAAGGGTGTTAATATTATTTTACAAGTATTAACAAATATTAAAAAATATGTTGCTTCCTATTTTACTTTTTGATGTCGCCCTCGTGGCGTGGTCACTACACTTAATGGAAAGAGCCTACGAGAGTAAAGAATTTTCTCTCATGTTGGCTGGTACATTGGTTGCTCTGGCTGCTGCTGCCATGTTGGTAGTTTACTTTTTGATGGGGCACTGTATGACCTATTTGTTGCGAGTGTCATAGAGAGTACTGAGTGTTAGAAAAGATATTTAAAATTTAGTTTCTACAAAAAGCTTGACAAACTACTATTAATTAAGTGATTATCTATAATGGATTTTAAGGGGTTATAGCGCAGTTGGTAGCGCACCTCAATGGCATTGAGGGGGTCAGCGGTTCGAATCCGCTTAGCTCCATTCTTCACACCCTAATCTTCTCTGTTAATGGAGAGGGTTAGGGAAATTTTTTAGAGGGTTTTAAATGCTTGTCTACCTAGCCAGTCTCGAAAGTTGGAATGATAGAGACTGTAATGGGTTTCTGAAGCGATTCGTTGTTGCTGTAAAAACTCCAGCCAATTTTCTAGCACTTCCTCAACTTCATACTCATCATTATCAATAATACGAGCGATCGCTGCCACTGATATTACTTTTCGCTGCTGTATTAAGACATTTAACACATCTGTGCTATGTTCCGTACCTTGTTCGAGTGGAATCATTTTGTGTAAATGCTGCTGATAATATGCTTCTAAACCAGGCGGGAGTTGATTGGACTCGAAAGGTTCTGGGTAGAAATTTTCTGTGTAGGCGTAGCCCGTCGCAGACATCGCACTTATTACCTGACTGAGATACATGAAATTATTTTCGCTTAAAGTGGTGAGGCGATGCCTAACGGCAAGCTGCTCCGCATCTACGCAGAATTCTTGCTCATTAATCTGGTGATTACTCAGCCAAGATTTAAGATTTGACCTCTCCCCCAACCCCTCCCCTACAAGGGGAGGGGAGTAATCTTGTCCCCCCCTTCCCTCGTAGGGAAGGGGGGTTAGGGGGGTTAGGTAATTTTGAATATATGCTTGAATATCTTGCCAATTTTGTTCTGGATAATCTGCTAAATCAAGACTTTGCGACGGCGTTTCAATTAATAAACCCGATTTCTCCCGCAAAAAAGGTCTACGAGTGAGGAGGAAATAGACCCCATCCGGGAGATAGCGGGGGAGATAAAACAGATTTGTACCAGGTGGTTGGCTGTTAGGGTCAATCCAATTCAACGCATCAATGGCAATTATCAGTTTTTGATGAGGTTCTAACTCATCACTGATTTGCTGGAGAAGATTAGAGAAAAACCAACTTCCTTCTGTGGCGTTATCAGGGAGGGAGGTGTAATTAAGCGAGTATTGATTAATCAGTTGCGTGCAGATATTTATGAGAAATTCGTCAGCACGATTTTTACCCTCAAGTTCGGCATTGTAATAAATAACTTGAGGATTGTTTGTCACATATTTGGCGAGGATGGCACTTTTACCGCTACCGGGTGCGCCAATGATGGTGAAGTAACCCTGGTTATGGGGGTGGAGAAAGTTGTTAATAGCCGTGAAGACAAATTCACGACCGACAAAATTCTGGCTTTTTTCTTGAATGATTTGCTCAAACTCCGTTGGATGTCCTCTGGAATTGATTGCAGTGGGTGGTTTGGGTTGTGAATTCATAATTTTGGACAATAATTAAAAGATAAGGCAACAGTGGAGGTGGCGATGTCTGTACAATTGCTAAGACGGAAATTCACAGTTGAGCAATATCATAAGATGGTTGATTCGGGGATTCTCACAGAAGATGACCGAGTGGAATTGATTCGGGGAGAGATTATTGAGATGTCGCCGATTGGGACAAAACACGCTGCTTGTGTGAAACGGTTAAACAAACTCTTGTCTCAGAAGTTATGGGATAGAGTTCTCATTGCTATTCAAGACCCTGTGGAACTGAACGATAACTCAGAACCTCAGCCAGATGTGGCATTACTTAAGCCCCGTGATGATTTCTACGCCACTGCACACCCCCAACCCCAGGATATTTTTTTACTAATTGAAGTATCTGATTCGACTGTAATGTATGACCGGGAAGAGAAAATTCCTTTATATGCACAAGCAAACATAATTGAAGTTTGGTTAGTAGATATTAACGAGCAAATTGTGGAAGTTTATCAACAGCCAACAGCCGCAGGATATCAGCTGATGCAAAAGTTCACTAGCGGTCAAACTTTATCAATTCCAGGTTTCTCTGGTGTAAACATTACCGTCAATGAAATCTTTGGCAGATAAAATTACTTCTCTCCTCATTCCTCTCTCATCCCTTGAAGACGCAAAAAATGCACCCTACCTGAAGCATCTCCTGCCACAATTGTCATGCCGTCTGGTGCAACTGCACAGCAATAAATGGAACTGTCCCCTGTGAAGGTGGCAATGACCTTCTCAGTTGCCAGATTCCAGACTTTCAGGGTGTTGTCATCAGAGGCAGAAATCACCTGTTGCCCATTGGGGGTGACGGCGACGGCATTTACCGAGTTACTATGACCATTGAGGGTGAATTGTTCCTCCCCTGTTGCCAGATTCCAGACTTTCAGGGTGTTGTCAAAGGAAGCAGAAATCACCTGTTGCCCATTGGGGGTGACGGCGACGGCATTTACCGAGTTACTATGACCATTGAGGGTGAATTGTTCCTCCCCTGTTGCCAGATTCCAGACTTTCAGGGTGTTGTCAAAGGAAGCAGAAATCACCTGTTGCCCATTGGGGGTGACGGCGACGGCATTTACCGAGTTACTATGACCATTGAGGGTGAATTGTTCCTCCCCTGTTGCCAGATTCCAGACTTTCAGGGTGTTGTCAAAGGAAGCAGAAATCACCTGTTGCCCATTGGGGGTGACGGCGACGGCATTTACCGAGTCACTATGACCATTGAGGGTGCGGAGTAAGCGTCCTCCTGGTGGGGTTAAGCTAGGGGTCAAGGGACACAGCCAAGGGGTAGTTGTCCTTTGCTTTATTTGTGCCAATAATGCCTGAATTTCCTCTGGCATTTTCTGATTTAGTAACCGTCCGTGCCATTGACTCGCTAATTGCCGCTTATCAGCGACTAAAATATGCGCTGACAGTCTCAATGCACCTTGAATCAATTTCAGACTTGTGCCTTTTTTAAAGTTGTATTCTGAGTTATTAGACATCTCCCTATGATCAATCAAATCATAATCTTCAATTAGCGGCTGTACCCCAAACTCAGGATGGTTAATCTTGGCAGTGATGAAATCAAAATCAGTCAGGGTTTTGTAATACTTCTCTAAATTCCCCGACTTCACCAAGCTTGGCGCTAAACTACCCAAGTAAGCACGTTGAAAAGCAGGACTTCGTTTCGCTAACTTGTCAGCAAATTCTCCCATTTCACGCCATTTCCCTGCTAAGGTAGTCCGCAATGCGTTGATTAACCTCTTGAAATAGCTTCCGTTTGGAACCCAAAACGCCTTTTGTTTTCAAGAAGTCCAAAAAACTTGCATGATAGATGCTGTGGCAGATTTCTCCTTTTATATCCTGCTTCTTCAAATATTCAACCCACTCTTCTAAAACTGATTGCACATCATATTCCTCTTGTTCGGCAATAGCCCCTATCATCTCACAAGTAATTGGTGTGCCAATCTCCACTAAAATAAACAGGATAAATACTTTTACTTCTTGGGGCTTTGCATCCATCCCCATACGTCCCCAATGAACTTGATAATAATCCTGAAGACCATCGGGTAATTGCGTTAAACTCAGGTCTTTATAGTCACCTTTAACAACTCCTGGCAAAAGATAACGCAGGTACATGAAATTATTTTCACTCTTAGTTGCTATTTGCTCAACAAAGTCATTCTCATCAATTTTGCGGTCTTGAATCCATTGTCTAAGTGCCTTCTTATAGTCTTCATCGTCATTTAAAAAGAACCGAATATACTTCTTAATGTCTTCACGACTCAAATCAACATACTTAGTTGCGCTTAAATCTAGCTCCTCTACCGGGACATCTGGTGCAGACAAGCGTTTTTTATCTATGGTATATGGTCGTCTAGTCAGCAGAAAATAAACACCTTCAGGAAGCGACGGCGGTAAATCTAAAAGATTCCCCCCTGTTTCTTGTTCGACTTCATCCAGCGCATCAACCACAATTACTAGATGTTCATTAGCAGGTAGTTTTTTGCTAACCTGTTCTAGTAAATCTGCTAAATTAGCCTTCTGGGCATTCTGCAACTGGTAACGCTTAATTAATTGTTTGCGAATACTTTCAAGAAATAGCTCCGGTCGATTGCGACCATCGGAGCGAATATTAAAATAGCATGGTGATTTATTCTCCCAGACGTATTTAGCAGCAATGGTACTCTTCCCCATCCCCGCATCACCCACTACTGTAAAATAACCACTGCGATTTTTATTGCAAAATTGCTTAAGTGCGTCAAAAACAAACTCACGACCACAAACCGAGCGACTTTTTTCTTGAATTAATGACTTAAATTCTGTTGGATACTCGTCTAAATTCCATTCCGGGAAACGCTCAAAGTCTTTCGATTTGCTTTTTTTGGCAACCTTAATAAATATTTCTCCAAACTCCTCTAACTCTGATCGCAGTTCAATTTTCATCAATCGGATATCAAATTCTGAATCCTTCCCCTGCAAAAACTTTTCTACTTCCTTGTAGAAACCCAAGGGATTCTTTGAAGTATAAGCACTCCAAAAAGCATTTTTAATTTCTCTTTCTCGAAAAAGATTCAGCAGTACTTCCTGCTTATCCACACCATACTCAATTAAAGAATAAACATAAACACCATCAACATCTTTAGGTGGTTGTACCGGGTCAAAATTGAATTGTTTTAAGGTTCTAACTACAGTTTCATTGCGTTGAGCTTGATTAATAACTAGAGAAGCCACAGGTTTAGCAATACTCTTAAGTGCATTAACTACAGGGTCAATATTCATCTTTGCTAGTAGTAGATATAACTTTTACACCTATAAGCTATCTTAACGACAGATGCTAAAATTAAGCAAATATACAGTTATATAATAGCGATACCTTTGCTTCTCTACGAGAGGTTGCGCCAATGGAACGCGACGCGTAGCTTGCTTAAGAGTAAAAGTACGATAAGCTACGCTAACGCTCCCTCTTCTCTCTTCCTCAGCGTCCTCTGTGCCTCTGCGGTTCGATTCTCAGACTTATTTAGCGCAGTATAAGCACTCACCTATACCTAAAATAAAATGAAACATGGTGCGTAGGCGTAGCCGGTCTTAAACATCGCATAGATATTTTCAGTACCAAACTCCCAACTTGAGCTTTTAAACCGCAACTTTCAGCATCAAAGGTGCAACTTTCAAGCTCAAAGGCGCAATTTTCAGCATCAAAGCTGCAACATTTACCCTCAGAAGCTCAACATTCACCCTCAGAAGCTCAACATTTACCCTCAAAGGCTCAACATTCACCCTCAGAAGCTCAACGTTCACCCTCAGAAGCTCAACCTTCACCCTCAAAGGCTCAACGTTCACCTTCAGAAGCTCAACTGCGGCAATATTAACAAGTACAAACCCCATATATACTTGCAAACTAAAGATAGCTATCTATGGTATAGAAATGTATAGAATCTTGTAAAAATATAAAATATAGTTGTTAAATGCACACATTTCTAGCTTCTTCCTCAATGCAGGTGTCTGTACTACCAAATCACTTTCAGCCTATGAAGATTGTCGCACTGGGGGATAGCTTAATTTATGGATTCGGTGATCCGGAAAAAGGAGGCTGGATTGAGCAACTACGGCGATGGTGGATGTTGCCGGATAGTGCTGGTCATGTTCTTTATAATTTAGGGGTAAGAGGCGATCGCACGCAACAAGTAGCACAAAGGCTAGAAGTTGAATTTCGCCACCGGGGTGAACTGCGAAATCGTGTTCCCGACTTGATTATTTTATCAGTAGGCGTGAATGACTCAGCACGGTTGGCGCGTCCCGATGGGCGAAGTTATACAGATTTTACATTGTTTGAAAAAGAAATTGCTTCTCTGCTAGATTTAGCACAGCAACTATGTCCTGTGTTATTTGTGGGCATGGTGCCAGTGGATGAAGCCAAGATGCCATTTTTAGATTGTTTTTACTATAATTATGCCGACCAGTACCGCTACAAAGAAGCAACTCGAATTGCTTGCACTAAACGGCAGATTCCTTATTTGGATATTTTTGAGCAATGGATGGAACGCGGTGAAAGTTGGCGGCTCAAACGTTTGAGTGAAGATGGACTTCATCCCAATACACTAGGTTATCAAGCTTTGTTAGAAGATGTGATCAATTGGAATGCTATTGCAACTTACCATTCTAAATTTGATTACCACCTTAAGCGATCGTAATAATATAGATGTGTTGGTGCTTTGGGATTAGCCGATATTCTGGTATTTCCCATCCTCGCAAAAGCACCACAATCTTGCTGAATTTTCAATGAAAACGAGTCAAAATTTATTTATAAAAATTCTAATTTCTCTATTCTTCATTACTCCTAACTCCTGCACAGACGCGATTAATCGCGTATGTACTCAGCACTCTTATGACATTAACTTTATTTGGTCGTTGGCAAACTCGATTATTATTACTTGCAACTGTGGGCGTACTCGTATCTTTGCCCTTTTTAATTGGTTGGATTGGTTTTAGTGCTAACTCGGTTTATTTTTGGATACTTGGTTATCTCGCCGTTTTTGGCTTAGGTTGGGATGTGCTTTATAACTATCTGCAAAAATCCCGATGGGACAGGGATTGGCCCGCAGCCTATCAACTCTTAGCTGGTATATGGGAATTAATATTTGTGTTCTGTGGAGTAAAACTATTTGGTTTTTTACCAATACCTTTACCTAAAGAAGAACTACCGTTAGCAATTTTTTTATTGCACTATAGCATCGTGTGGCTAGCAGTTTTTATTAGTTCACAAAGTCTGATGCGAATTATCTTTCCCCGTTGGCGTTTCCGGGGTGGGGAGTGGTTATGAAAAAGCAAAGAAGGAACCTGATTAACAATTCAAAATTCAAAATTAAAGGCATTTTCAGACGTGGATTTAAACCACGACTGAAACTGATCGCAGGTAAAGTGGCTCCGACTCCGCGCGACCTGTAGACGTAGGGGTCTTAAGCCCTTTTATTTACGATAAATAGATTTAAAAAAATAAAGTAGTGAGTAATACCTAAGTTAAGAAATAATAAAGAAAAAGAATTACTTAAACAGCTATGGCTATAGTCAATCGGTTGGTTCATCCGAACCCCTCAAGATTACTGAGGACGCAGAATCGCCCATTAACATGCTCATTGACGACAGAGATTGGGCTGATTAAGTACAGTCAGTCGGAAGAAGCGGTTCGCCACAGACCCAATACACCAGAGGAATGTATGCCTTATCTAACGGCAGAATCGGTGAGTTGGGTCAATATACAGGGGTTGGGGCGCGAAGATATCCTACAACAATTTGGAGAAAAGTTTAACCTTCATCGTTCACTCCTCGAAGATATCATGAACGTGCCTCAGCGTCCTAGATTTGAGGATTATGATGACCAGCTATTAATAATTTGCCGCATGGTCAAAGCTGATGATCAGGGTAAGGGCTTTGACCGTCAGCAGGTAAGCCTTGTCTTAGGATCAAACTATGTACTCACAATTCAGGAAGGGTTTGACCACGATACTTGCTTTAATCCATTACGCGATCGCATCTGTCGTGACAAAGGGGCTATCCGTAAACAAGGAGCAGATTACCTACTTTACTGTCTAATTGATGTGATGATTTCTGGTTTTTTCCCAGTGCTAGAAGACTATGGCGAACGACTCGAAGAACTTGAACATGAGGTCGTCCTTTCTCCTAATCGCCACACCCTAGAGAGAATCTACGAGATGAAACGCGAGTTGCTCATGCTACGGCGAGCAATTTGGCCTCAGCGCGATGCTATTGATCGGCTGATGCGAGAAGATTCAGATCTGATTGGGAATGAGGTGCGCGTCTGCTTGCGCGATTGTTATAACCACGCAGTGCAGGTGGTCGATATGGTAGAGACTTATCGGGAGCTTGCTTCTAGCTTAATGGAGGTTTATCTCTCCTCAATGAGCAACCACATGAATGAGAATATGCGTTTCCTGACTGTATTTTCAACAATCTTTTTACCCCTGACATTTATTGTTGGTGTCTATGGGATGAACTTTAAATTCATGCCTGAGTTGGAGTGGCATTGGGGATACCCTCTCCTTTGGCTGATTATGTTGAGTATTGCTGGCTGTATGCTGTTTTACTTCTACCGCAAGGGCTGGCTAAAACTTAAATGATAAATAGCAATAGTTGTTTTTGAAGCTTCCGATTTTAACTGCTGTAGGAGACAAAATTCCCAACCCATCAATGTCCAATTTATCTGCTATTAGCCAGATTGGGTTGGTAATTTATATGTTTTTAATTGGTCTAGAGTTCAATACCAAACTCTTAAAACATCATATCAAAAGTGCAAGTTTGTTATCTGCTGCCGGGATTATTAATTCCTTTATTTTAGGAGCGATCGCCTCTTTTTGGTTTTATCACAATGGCGATTTCTTTTAACCAAAAGTTATGCCTTGGTTAGCCGCTTTGTATCTAGATGCATCGATGACAATTAGGGCTTTTGCGATGTTAGCTCGCATTCTTTACGAACGCGGTCTTGCACAAACCCGCTTCGGTACTTTGGCTTATAGTGCAGCATCAATAGATGATGCAGTTGCTTGGTGTTTGGTGGCGATCGTGCTTGCTAGCGTGAAAAACTCCTAAGCATTGCCATATTAGCAATTGGTGGTGGCATTTGCTACGTGCTATTTGCGATTTTTATCGGACAACTTCTACTGAGAGCGTTCACACGCATGACAAAACGCGATGCAGGTGTCAACAGACAAACCCTGATTTTAATATTGATAATTTTGATGTTTTGTGCATGGTTTACCGATATTACAGGCATCTATGCAATATTCGGTGCTTTTGTGCTAGGAGCAGTGACACAACGCGGGGAGTTCGCTGGGCAAATTCGCCAATATACGGAGTTTTTAACTACTTCTTTTTTGTTACCAATATTTTTTGTCTTCTCTGGACTGAACACTCAAATTGGATTGGTAAACACCCCTAGTTAATTATTGCGATCGCAATTCTTGGCAAAGATATTACTTGTATGTTGGCTACAAAACTGGCAGGGGAAAATTGGCGTGAATCAGCAACTATCGGCGCTCTGATGAATGCCCGTGGTTTGATGGAGTTAATCATTCTCAATTATTGGTCTTGAACAAGGTATAATTACTCCAACTTTATTCGCTTGCCGTAGGCTACTTCATACTCCTACGGAGAAGCAAGCTACGCGTAGCATCTCATAGAGAAGGACGTAAAGGAACAGAAGAAAGAAATGTTTAACTTAACTGTATTGACCTATTATCTAATTTTCTTGCTACCGTTAATTCGGCGTTCTTCTAGATTGAGCTACTAAAGTCATCAGAATTCATGTTTCACGGCTGCAATTGCATCGTAATAATAATTGACATGACAGCAAAGCACAAATTAACCTTGGCTGTATCTAAAAAACTTGACATTTTTGAGTCTTTTAAAGAATCATCTTAGAGAAACCAGATAGTTAATTTTGAGGAAACCATGCACATAGTTATTCTCGTTCTGGTTGAGGTGCTGATTGTTATTGGACTTTCAAGGCTAGTAGGGCTAGGATTCCGTTCTATTAAGCAACCTCTAGTAATTGGTGAGATTGTCGCCGGGATTATGCTCGGCCCATCATTATTTGGTTTAGTTGCTCCCCATCTAGCAGTTACCTTATTTCCCCCAGAAACTTTTCCTTTTCTAAATGTTTTGTCTCAGGTGGGATTAATATTTTTCATGTTTCTGATTGGGCTAGAACTAAATCCCAAATATCTGAGCGGACAATTAGAAGTAGCAGTTTTAACTTCTCATGTCAGCATTTTGATCCCGTTTTCCTTAGGAACATTGCTAGCGGTACTACTTTATCCCCTAGTTTCCAACGCTAGTGTATCTTTTACCGCCTTTGCTTTGTTTTTGGGGGCGGCGATGTCGATTACTGCCTTTCCAGTGTTGGCGCGAATCATTACTGAAAACAATTTACAAGGAACGCGTTTAGGAACATTGGCGTTAACTTGTGCAGCGGTGGATGATGTGACAGCTTGGTGTCTCTTGGCAGTAGCGATCGCTGTGGCTCGAACTGGCGACTTTGCTGGTGCTATACCCACAATTCTTACCAGCATAATCTACATCGGCTTGATGTTAACTGTCGGTCGTTGGTTCCTCCAACGCCTTGCCAAACACTACCTGCGGGCAGGACGCCTCAGCCAATTGCTACTAGCTGGGATTTATATGGCAGTAGTTGCGTCGGCACTAATCACCGAATTAATTGGTATTCACTTAATTTTTGGGGCATTTTTACTGGGTGCAGCCATGCCCAAAAATGAAGATTTAGTGCGAGAATTGGCAGTAAAAACGGAAGATTTTGTCCTGATTTTCTTGCTGCCAATATTTTTTGCCTACAGTGGTTTAAAAACGCAGATTGGCTTGCTCAACCGTCCCGAATTGTGGCTTTTATGTGCGTTGGTTTTAGGAGTAGCGATCGCAGGCAAATATATTGGCACTTATGTAGCAGCCCGTGTCAGTGGTATTAGTAAACGAGAAGCCTCGGCACTCGGTTGGTTAATGAATACTCGCGGCTTGACCGAACTGATAGTGCTAAACATTGGTCTAGAGTTAGGGGTAATTTCCCCCTTAATATTTACCATGCTGGTAATTATGGCATTGGTGACTACATTCATGACCTCGCCACTACTGGAATGGACATATCCGAAGAAATTGATCAGATTAGATGTCGTGGAATCCGAGTCGGCAGCAGATACAGATGCCACTGCTGGAAGTGAAACTTACGTTCGTCCCTACCGAATTTTAGTGCCAGTGGCTAATCCGAGTAGCCAAAAAGGTTTGGTACAGTTGGCAGTAAGCATCGCTCTCAACTACCGACATCCCGCCGTTGTTAACCCTCTTAGCCTGATTGAATTTGAAGAAGATTATGCCTTTGAAAGTACGCCAGTTGAAGCAGACCGATTAATCGCCCAGCGCCGCCAGCAGCTAGAAGAATTGATTAAAACTCTCGAACCAATAGAAACACGCTCTCATGTGCATCCCATCGTTCGCATATCCAGCAATGTTGCACAGGAAACAGTACAGATTGCCACACTCAAACAAGTTGATTTAATTCTCGTGGGATGGCATCGCCCAGCTTTTAGTAGCAATCGCTTAGGTGGAAGAGTCGGTCAACTTCTCACCACTGCACCAGTGGATGTCGCAGTATTTGTAGATCGGGGAAGCGATCGCTTAGAAAGCTTGTTAGTGCCTTATTCTGCAAATATCCATGATGATTTGGCCCTTATACTGGCTCTGAGATTGCTAATCAATCATGAAACTTGTATGTTGCAGGTATTACAGATTTTACCGCAAAATCGCCTCAAGGATGAATTGAGTTATGAACTGGACACGATGATCAAGCAATTACCGAGTAGTGTACGCGATCGCATAGAAATTAAAATTGTCCAAGCTCCAGAGCCAATCCAAGCTGTAGTGGAAGCCTCAAAAAGTGTAGACTTGACAATTGCTGGTACCAGCCGCACTTGGGGTATCGAGCGTCAAACCTTGGGAAGATATACAGATCAACTAGCTATCCAATGTTGCTCCTCCCTGCTGATTACCCGCCGCTACAGTCAAGTCAGCGCTCATCTGGCTTCCGTACTTACTGAGGTTAATAGTCAAGAGTCAACATTGAGGAGTTGAGATTATGAATCATTTCAACTTCAAATCTCTAGGTTTTTACGGAGTAGCAATAATTTCAGTGCTACTGTTGTTTAAAACTGTCAGCGTTTATGGGGAAAACAATCTCAAGGCTCCTCCTCCAGTTAACGGCCGGTATCGTCTAACCTTAGCGGAAAATTTGCCGAACTGTGAAAAATCGGATACCCTAATTTTAAACATTGAGCAATCGGGTATTTACTTAAATGCCTCTGTATTACCAGCGATGGCCAACGCCGATATTGACGAAAAGCACTCGCTCACAGGCATCTTCAGAAATCAACAATTAAATTTATCTGGAAAAGTTGGCAGATCAATCCTTTGTAATATTCCTCGCCCCCAAAATGATCCTCTAAACTCAGTCACAATTCAAATGCAACTTGTAGACAAAGGTAGTATGACAGGGCAATTAACCGTTATTGGCATTCCCCAAACTCTAAAATTTACGGCTGTGCCACAAAAAGTTGAGGAAAAATCTCAGAAGTCTAACAATCATTGAATTGGGGAGTGGGGAGTAGGGAGTAGGGAGTAGGGAGTGGGGATAGCAATTCAAAGGGCGAAGTAAACAGCAATGTTCAGCATTGTATGGGTTTTATGGAGCAGATAAAAAGAATGAATCAGAGACTAGAGACTAGGCAATTTTTCCAACAGTGCAAGCAGCTGTTTAGCTTCAGCTTACTTGGCTTTTATGCAGCGATCGCCCTCGAAACTTGCAGCACTGCCGCTACACCAGTGGCATTGCTAGATAATTGGCGTTTTTCCCCCAAAACACAGCAACTTGAAATCACCCTCTCCGCAGGCACAACCCCCCGTTATTTCTACCTGGCCCAACCCTCTCGTCTGGTTGTAGATTTACCGAATACTAAGTTAGGCAAAGTTACCACCCAACAAAATTATTCTGGAGCAATCAAAAGCATTCGCGTTTCTCAACTGAACGCAAACGCCACACGCATTGTCCTAGATTTAGCACCAGGGACTGTTTTTAATCCCAAACAAGTACAACTGCAACCCGTTTCCCGAAAAAACTCGACTCGCTGGGTGTTACGTCCGGTTATTTCTGGTAAAACTACTGCCGTGAAACCAGAAAATTCCCCATCTTCACCCAAAAAACAGCCTCAAACACCCTATAAATCACAGCTGCCTAGTAACCTACCTGTAACCACTACTAATGCACAACCGCCCTTACTCACAGTTCCGCCTCCATCCAATGAACTGCCTTCAACAATTACTACTAACTCAGGACAGCCTTTTGTGACTGTACCTCCCCTAACTCCGAATACACCCTCTCAACAAACTGATTCAATTCTTCCCCCTGCTACTTTCCCAAATCAATCAGGTAATTTGAATAGCGTTCCTCCTTTGGTTAGGTCTGACTTTCCAGTTCCAACAGTCCCCAATGTTCCCGATCCCCAGGTGATCGAGTTTGGTCAACCTTTACCCAAAACCCAATTCAAATAGGGCATGGGGCATTGGGGATTGGGTATGGAAAATCGAATCAATGCCCCATCCGCTATGCGCCATGTCCATTAGACTTATCCGGAAATGAGAACTTTATTTGGCTGAAACCTAGCTCTGGAGAGGGTTTTAGAGGTTCCTGTTTTATATAAGCTAAAAAGCCAGCTATGTAAGGGTTTCAGCTATTTTGAGGTTTATTTGTGGATAAGTCTATTGAATCTTACTCCCCTTCCCTACAAGGGAAGGGGCTAGGGGTTAGGTCTGTATTAGACTCAACTGAGAACCGCTATATGTAGCTTGATGAAAGCAAAATAATATTACCTTCCTCCAATTAATTCTTTTACCTTGTTGATGATGCCGACTGGATCGATACCTTGATATGGGTACTGTTCCCACAAACCGCCGCAACCTTCTTTATAAGTTCCAAGATGGGCATATTTGGGAGTCAACCCCCGCTCTAGTAGCCAAGAGCCGAAACGGCTGCCTAAGCCAGTGCGACGGTTGAAGGGTTCTACTACAAGCACAAAAGGAGCATTACCAACTTTGGTAATTATTTCTTCATCAATGGTGTTTAAAGTTGTTTTGCTAATCAAACCAACGTCTAACCCTTCTTGCTTAAGACGCTCTACAGCATCAACGGCACGGTAGAGAGCATCGCCAAAACTGATAATGTAGCCTTGCGTCCCTTCTCGTATAACCTCATCTTTACCAGGAACAAATTTGTAATCACTTCCAAAGAAATCATTGCCGTTGCTGTCCTGAATATTGGGCACTTTGGAACGGGTGGAGAAAATAAACCGCAGTCCCGGCTCAAAGAACACAGCTTCTACACAAGCTGTCATTTGATTATTATCTGCCGGGAAGTACAACTGTGTTGGGTAGCCATCATCCAAGCCATTATCGGCAAACATATTGTTCAAACCAAAGTGGCAGCTGTTATCTGCCATGTCATCTATACCCGCATGGGAAAAATGACACAGAACATTGGAATAGTTCAGCCGTGCCATCGTGATTTCTGAGATACACATTTCTAAGAAGGCGCTGAAGGTCGCAAAAATACCTTGCTTGCCCTTGTCCATCCCGAATCCGGCCATAGCAGAGAAGTTGCTCCGTTCCATAATGCCGGAAGAAATAAATATTTCTGGGTATGTTTCATGAATTATCTTCAAACCGCAGGAGCCTTCTAGGTCGCTATCAATAACTTTGACTTTTTCTTTACGCTCCACTTCACTCATGCGACTGAGGACACCCACCACGGATTCACCAAACACACTACGGTTAGCGCCCCATTTGTCACTGGAACCCAGAAACGTATATGTTTGTTTGGGTTTCTCAATACTTTTAAGGTATTCGACAGCCGCAGTTTGTCCGCGAGATTCTAGATACTTAACTGCTAAATCTAGAGGAATTACATCATGGCCATGAATTGAACCTTCTAAACCTTCAATACCAGGACACATCGGGCGTTTATTGATCAGAGCGATCGCTCCAGGAGTATTCACAGCTTCGCTCAGGCGATGGTATAAATCGTCTAAATCTTCCCCGTTTCCCTGAAGTACCTTCAAGCCGTGACCTTCTAAGGTTTTGGCGACACTGAAACCAGGTAAATATTTAGAAGGATGTCCAGCGATCGTGACATCATTGTCATCAATGATCAGTTTAACGTTGAGATGTTGAGCAACAGCCAAGCGAGCAGCTTCAGCATCGTTACCTTCCTGCTGTGAGCCATCAGAACCGAGACAGAAAACAGCCTTGCCTGGATTCGCCATTGCCACACCATTGATGTAAGGCCAAATATGACCCAAGCGCCCAGAACTAAATTTTACACCAGGAGTTAGTTTTAGTTCCGGGTGTCCCGGTAAATTGGAATGTGCTTGCCGATAACGTAAAAGTTGCTCGGCAGGTAAATCACCATGCAATGTTGCCATCAGATATTGAGTGGCAACTCGATGTCCTGCTTCATCAAAGAAAATCTGCACAAATTGCTCCGATGCTCCCCGGAAAAAGGCATCAAGGATCATCACCTCCGGCACTGTATCGTATGGCCCACCAGTATGACCACCCACTCCACTAGCAGCGCCAGTCGCTGTAAAAAAGACGATCGCATCTCGGCAGAGTTGAATATTCGCTTTGAGAGTATCTCGTTGTTCAGCGGTGAGGCTGGAATTTGCGGGATTGAGCGCTAAAGGTTTGTAAGCACCGAGATCAATTGGAAATTGGGAATTCGTAATAGTCATGGTTTCTTGATTGAATAAAAAGCAATTTGAACAGACGGCACGCATCACCGCACTAAAAAAATTGTTAAAACCCAGATTGGGCAACAATTATCCAAGCATTTCCTGAGCTAAAGTCAACCACTCGGAACCATTGTGGAACCATGTAGTTTCATCAAATGCCAAAATCAATACATGCAATTGTGCATGAATGTGCTTGAATTCAATTGAAGTTACGGATTACCGTACAGAGACTTGCATATCAATAAGTATAAACTCACAAACGTGCAATTTCAAGTCCAAAAACGCAATTTCAGGAAAATTAATTATGCTAACTGCTGAACGACGACAATTCATTTTAGAAATTCTGCGTCGTGATAAAAAGGTACTTTCGACAGAACTTAGTGCTGTTCTCAAAGTTTCTGAGGATACGATTCGCCGGGACTTGCGAGAACTGGCAGAAACCGGACTATTGCAACGCGTTCATGGGGGAGCACTCCTGAAATCTCCAGCCACCGCCAGTTATGCCGATCGCCAAAAGCAAGCGCCAAAAGAAAAGGAAGCGATCGCTCGGACAGCAGCAAAATTAGTTTGTACAGGACAGGTGGTAATTTTAGATGGAGGTACGACAACTCTCCAAGTAACCCGTCATTTGCCCCTAGATTTGCGAGCGACAGTAATCACAAATAGTCCGCCAATCGCCGTTGCCTTAGCAGAACATCCCTATATAGAGGTTGTGATGTTAGGTGGACAACTCTACAAAAAAGCCTTGGTAAACGTGGGTACTGTCACGATTGAGACATTACGGATGATTCGTGCAGATTTATGCCTGTTGGGGGTTTGCAGTTTGCATCCAGAGATTGGAATTAGTGTACCTAACCTAGACGAAGCCCATGTTAAACGAGCTATGATTGCTGGATCGGCTGAGGTAGTAGGATTAGTAACAGCAGAAAAATTGGACACGGCTGCTCCTTATCTAGTGGAGTCCATTCGTGCCCTGACTTACTTAGTAACTGCACCTACAGTATCTAATAATATGCTGAGTGCTTACAAAGCTTTAGGTTTAACTATTATACGTGATGAGTACGAATAAGGAGCAGAAGGAGCAGGAGGAGCAGGGAAAGAAAGAATAACTAATGCCCAATGCCCCATGCCCCATGCCCCATGCCCCATGCCCAATGCCCAATGCCCAATGCCCAATTCCCAAATCTAAAATCTGTCCGTTTCTTGAGGTGTTCCAACTGCTCCTGGTTGAGCCGTAAAGAAGTTTTGAGCCGCTTCATTCTGATATATGCACCTAATATCAGGTTTGTCACTGTCTAAGTTACCTGTGAAGCCAAAGGTGTTCAGGCGATTTTTGCATTCATTTACCTGATCAGATGTCACCAACTTACGTTGCTCTAAAAGCGCCCAGTTATTTTGTCGGATCACGCATCCAGGACGCATACTGGGCTGGGCAACATAAACATTGAAAGGGTTGAGAGTGACGAACAGTCTAGCGTCCATCACCATTGCGCTGGCTCCGTACTGCACGCAAATTTCAGGATTTGGTGCTTTGGTGTCAATAAATTCACGGGAAGCCACATTTGATGGGGCCAACGTGGTTGTAGAACTAAAAGCAATGCCAATCCCAATTCCCAAAATCAACACCCCTCCCATAATTGCGATGGTGAAGAGGTTAAACATTGGGGATTGGAAAATAGAGGGTTTAGAAGTAGTAGTCGATTTACCAGTGGGTTTACGTCTCATTGTTGTTTAATCACCTTCACGCCGACTTGGGAGGGAGTCGTCTAAAGTTTTCTCCCTCTTTTCAGTATGCCTAGTCTTGACTGTAATTGCCTGTGACTTTCTCTGGGATATTCTTGTTGAAATAAGAAAAATAGCAACTTATCTAGAATCTAAACAGAATTTTAACATAGTACATTCTGGCGAAAGCTTGCCTATATTTAACCAGTTACTCTGAGCAACTTGTCTGGGTAACTGAAATGATAGCTGAATTTATGCCTAGCCTTATTAGTCGCGTATTGTTTTATCTGGAATAATTGGGGAGTATTTTTTATTTATTTGCTCATTAACCAATTGTTATTAGTTATGACCTTTTTGCTGCTTGACTTGTTAGTTACTTATGGGTTGTATTTATGGATTATACCATCTTTTTGATTGTTCTCAGATATTCTTAATTGAACTTTCACAATTAATCCCCTCAGAATGCTTAGATTATCTACTTTTTGTTGTTATTTTTCAATTTTTAGGATGAGATATTTTTTTACCCCTATTAATCCATGTGTCAAACAATGTAAATTAACATTTAATGAAATTTTGATAAGTAATTGAAAGCACATGACATTTAAAAGAGCGTTATTTTCGGGCAAGAGGTTAAAAACTTCGCAACTTCAAATCCTCCTAGCTGATAGCCTGACTATTTTTTGGGGAGATTGGTTAGATTTACGTGTGAGAATTGTACAAGTTGCTGCATCAGGCTTAATCTCTCCACTGATATATATTTTAGCTTTTGGCTTCGGTTTGGGTAGTTCCATCAAACCAGGCTCAGGAATTAGTGGTAACTATAATAACTATTTAGAATTCATCTTACCAGGGATGGTGGCGCTATCGTCGATGACGATTAGCTTTGGTGGAACGACATTTTCAATTTGTGGAGACAGATTATTTACCAAAACCTTCGAGGAATTGTTGTTAACTCCCATACACCCCTTAGCGTTGCACATCGGTAAAATGTTGGCGGGAGTCGTGCGGGGGTTGATGACATCAGGTTCCGTGATTTTGGTAGCGCTGCTGTTGACTGGAAACTGGAATTTTCTCAACCCACTATTTCTACTGTTGGTGGTGCTGAATTGTTCGGTATTTGCTGGGTTAGGGGTAATTGTGGGGTTGAGTGTGCGATCGCTAGAATCAGTCGGACTCTACAACAATTTTATAATTATCCCCATGTCATTCTTAGGAGCGACCTTCTTTGACCCTGCTACATTACCAGTTGCCCTCAAAGTCGTAGTTTACCTGTTGCCCTTGACCTACGCCAGCATTGGATTGCGTGCAGCTGCCCATTTACCCTTGTCCCAGTTTCCTTGGTATAGCATACCGATTTTGCTGGTGAGCGCGATCGCTCTTTCTCTGTGGGGTGGTTATAAGTTTGCTCACCAACAAGATTAAAGTAATTCGTAATTAGTTAAAGCCTTGATTACAACCTGTGCTTTAACTGTTGAATTTTCTGTAAAACTTTTTCCCGATGCTGCATCAGCTTGATCCATCGGGGTAGGCGACTGGCAAGACTGCCATTGTGCCAGCCTAATATGTCATCTGGCAAACGTTCTCGCAACCTTGATTGAACATAGCTTTCTAGGAAATTTAAATGTGCTTCATTATACGCCCAAAGCACCTGACCGTAACAAGAGGTTTGTAGCCACAAGGGCAAGCCAAAAAAATTGTCTAATATTCCATAGCGGGAATTTCTTTGAGCTATGTAATTGTTTTGCCACAATAACAGTGCAGGTTTTCCTTTGGCAGCATTTGACAGTTGTTTTGTATAGCTACAATGCTGACAGGTAATCCTTTTAATTGAACCCAGACTTGATTGCTTAGAGTTTACAGTCAATATCTTGGCAGTGCGTAGGCGCAGCCCGCCGTAGGAATCGCATTGGGGACAACGTACTAAAATTTCTTCCTCAAAATCAGAAAGTCGTTTGCTATAGTCTCTAAACCTTATAACCATTTTAGACATCTACCTAGACATGACGCTGTTCTAACAAAGCCAGCCCTTCCTCAATGCTAGAAACAAAGTTTTCTAAAGTTTATCTCGCTCAAGGTCAACAAAACGATAATCTGGCTGGGTAAGTGGTTAACAATTGACGCATTAAAAATTCATGGATTAAAGACATTTACATTCGGTGACTCTTCGCCTGACTGAAAACAATGCTAAGTGTAGACGTAGGGATCTTAAACCCTTTAATTTCCGATAAAAAGCAATATCTTACTGCAAGGCATTCTTTCTTCTTTCTGCTTTTTCTGCTTCAGAGCTTATGCTGATCCGCCCCGCCACAACAACTGACGTACCCGCAGTTTTACCAATGGTTGCCAAAATTTGTGCTTTGCATGAGTCTTGGGATTCCGCCAAGTATGGTTTTCTGGCGCATCCAGAACAGCGTTATGAACGATGGTTGACGCGTTTGGCAACTAGCGATCGCAGTGTATTTCTAGTATCAGAAAATGAAGGTCAACTTGTAGCTTTTCTGGTAGCAACAGTTGAGCGAGAAATACCAATTTATCGGTTAGAGGAATTTGCTTTTATTCATGATATCTGGGTTGAGCCGGAATATCATCAAAACGGAATTGCACGGCAGATGGTAATGCTAAGTGTTGAACGCTTTCATCAGATGGGCATCAAGCAAATTCGTCTAGATACAGCAGTTGCTAACGAGGCTTCACGGCGTTTATTTGCATCTTGTGGTTTTCGACTCAGCATTATTGAAATGCTGAGAGAGTTATGAGTTAGGAGTAGAGACGCGATTAATCGCGTCTGTGCAGGAGTTAGGAGTTAAAAATTTAAAACTCCTCGCTCCTCACTTCTCACTCCTAACTTTTATAAGTGTTAGCTAGCTAACAAAGTCTTTTCTAGAGAAGTCCAACGGAAGGCGCGATCGCCTCCTCTCTCAATGACTACTCTTACTCGTGGCTCTAGCTGAGGCAAATTCGCTAAATACTCAAGTTCCTCATTGGAAAGAATATGCCCTTCAATAATCCACAAGACCAGCCCCTTTGACTTTGGTGGTAACTGTTCTAAGTGAGAACCGATAATTGGTGGCACATAGTATACATAACCTACTGCCGCACCACTACCAGTACTTTTTTTCCCAAGATGAGGAGGTCTGATTCCATGAACTCTTGTGAGATAGGCAGCTACGTCGCCTAGTCCTTTAGCCGTAATGTGAAGGGTAGTATAGCCAGCGGCCCGTAATCGGCGCTGATATCGACCTTCATAACCCCCTTCCAGAGGTACATACACCCCAAGAGCGCCAAATTTTTCCAGATCGCGGATTAAACCGTTGCCAGTGGTAATTAGTGCCATAGATTTTCGTTTTATCCCACTTAGATATCTCTATTATTTACCCTGAACCGATAGATTAAAGCATTTTTTTGGGCATTGGGCATTGGGCATTGGGCATTGGGCATTGGGCATTGGGCATTGGGC
>NZ_JAQYWQ010000076.1 GCF_029379315.1 Nostoc sp. S13 | reverse complement strand
ATGCTGAGGCGTTTGGCATAATATTTGACTTCTCAAAACTTTTCAAACACCCTCTAAGATTGATATGAATAGGCAGCATGGGGAAAGAATTAGAGACCAATCATTTGTATCAGGCATTTCGTGAAATGGTATAACAAGTAGCCTAAAAGTATTGCTCTGAATAGCTTTCGGTAGTATCCACTTAGCTGAAAGCCACATTCAACACAAAAAGAAGCCCCACGTCTCATCCGTCAGGGGAGCGTGGGGCTTGTTTTTGTTTTAGCTAAAATCCTGAATAGTGTTGCCATGCCAACTTTGCTGCACCTACTATCCCAGCAAAATTGCCTAACTCTGCTGGCAATATTTCTAAACCCACCCGTGATAAAGGCTGCACTCGCTTCTCAATTTCTGCCTTCACACCTGGTAAGAAAAACTCAAAACTGCCACTTATACCACCACCAATGACGATCGCTTGCGGTGTGAGTACATAAATCAAACTCGTCAAACCAATTCCCAAATTCCTACCATATTCTTGCCAAAAAGTCAATGCTCCTTGATCTCCTTGTTGGGCAAGAAAACCCAATTCGGCGGGTTCCTTGAGAGTGCGGCGGCGAATTGCAGTACCACAGGCGTATTGTTCCAAAGAGCCTTGATTGCCGCTATTACAAATTGGGCCATCAGGGTTCAATGAAATTAAACCCAATTCCCCAGCTGCGCCTTGATGTCCAACAAATAATTTGCCATCGAGGATAATTGCGCCACCAACCCCAGTTCCTAAAGTTAGCAGAATTAGATTTTGAAAGTGGCGGCCAGCTCCCAGCCAAGCTTCTCCCAAAAGAGCGCAATTAGCATCGTTAGCGATCGCAGTCGGCTTACCAATTTTGGTTTCTAGCCAGTCTGCTAAAGGCACATCGCGCCATCCAGGTAAGTTAATGGCAATTTTAGCAATGCGTCCTGTTGCATCGGCTGGGCCAGGAGTACCAACACCAATAGCAACAGTTTGATTATCTGGATCAATTTGAGCGATCGCATCTATTATCACCGCCAGCACAGCCGTTGGTGTTGTCGGTTGGGGAGCTGCCACAGTCAAAGATTGCAGACAAGTACCATCCGCTGTAAAACGCCCCAGCTTAATCGCTGTTCCCCCCACATCAATCCCAATTACTTGAATTTTGTCATTTGTCATTTGTCATTGGGCATTGGGTATTGGGTATTGGGCATTGGGTATTGGGCATTGGGCATTGGGCATTGGGCATTGGGCATTGGGCATTGGGCATTGGGCATTGGGTATTGGGCATTGGGCATTGGGTATTGGGCATTGGTGAACAGCTATTCCCTATTCCCTATTCCCTATTCCCTATTATTGGGTGCGAGTCGTTTTCATCCCCGATCTGTTCGCGCAGCGTCTGCCGTTGGGAGAAAACGCGGGGCTTTCAACTCCGATTTCTGTAAATTAGCAACATTCGTGGTGCGGAAACTCGATTGCTCATGCCAAGCTGTAATTGGCGCACCTCTTAAAATGCCAGCAAGAGCAACGGAAAGGATAAACCCGCCAGTAGCGGCAGCAATTAACGTTAGGTTATCTTTCATACAAATCTCTCTATTGTTATTTGTGATTTCTAAATGGTTTTTTGCGATTAACCACTGACAATTGACTACTTTTGGATTCTATTTTCTCTCCGTAATCGGGGATTGACAAATTCATTTAACCCTTCACCAAGTAGTGATAACCCTACTACCATAAATGTCATCGTTAAACCAGGGAAAAGCGTAGTCCACCAAATGCCAGTAGGTAGAGCTTCTAAGGCTTGTTTTAAATCATGTCCCCATTCTGGCACTTCTTCGGGAAGTCCTAGCCCCAAAAAACCCAAACCGCCCAACACCAAAATCGCATCAGCAGCGTTGAGCGTAAATAGGACGGGTACGCTTTGAATGACGTTGAAAAACAGATAACGAGAAAGCACAACCCAAGTAGAAGCGCCCATTGCTTGAGCAGCTTCGATGAATACTTCAGTTTTCACGCTAACAGTATGGTTGCGAACAACGCGGTAATATTGAGGGATGTAAGCAATACTAATCGCGATCGCTGCATTTAATATCCCCCGCCCCACCACAAACGCCAGCGTCACAGACAGCAGTAGGCCCGGTAGAGTATAAATGCTATCCATTATAAACAGCAACACTTTATCCAATTTACCGCCCAGATAACCACTCAACATCCCCAAAGGTACACCGATAATCATACTCAGCGATGTTGCCAAAATCACCACTAGCAAAGCAGCTTGAGCGCCGAACAATGTCCGGGAGAACACATCATAACCCAGGCGACTAGTACCATACCAATGTTTAGCTGAGGGTGGCTCGTGAATTGGATTAGAGAGAAAATCTTTAGGGTTTTGCAGCCATCCCCAAGCCTGGAATACGGGAGCGAAGAATGCCAGGAAGATGAAAAATAGGGTAATGGCTAACCCGATGAGCATGAGTTTTTGGGAAAGATTGGAAGTTTTGCCAAACTGTAAAAATGTCGGCAGCCGCCGTTTTGTAATGGCCATAAAGCGATCGCCTGGATCAAGCAAGATACGCTGACTATTTTACAATTGAATCTCCTAACTGGCTGCAACAACAGCGCGGTCATTTATTAACTTACCATCTTCCATGTAGACGATGCGATCGGCAATATCGAGAATCCGATTGTCATGAGTAACCAAGAGAATCGTACAATCCTGTTCTTTAGCTAGTTTTTGCATCAAGCTGACCACATCTCGTCCCGATTTACTGTCAAGGGCGGCGGTGGGTTCATCTGCTAAGACAATTTTAGGACGACCAACTAAAGCACGAGCGATCGCTACTCTTTGTTTTTGTCCCCCAGATAAATCATCAGGATAATAATTCAGGCGATCTCCTAATCCTACCTCCTCTAACATTTGGGCTGACCGGGTTTTCATTTCTGCCGACGAAATATTATTATGTACTTCCAAGCCCATTCTGACGTTCTGGAGTACTGTCAGGCTACCGTGCAAGTTGTGCGCTTGGAAAATATAACCGTTACTGCGTCGCGCTTGGGTAAGTTGTCCTTTTTTAGCGCCACACAGTTCTTGTTCCAATATTTGCAAACTGCCGGATTGGGCAGAACGCAAGCCACCGACTAAGGTGAGAAGTGTAGTTTTACCAGAACCAGAAGGCCCTGTCATAATAATAATTTCGCCGGCGTAAATATCCAGGTTGATATCAAAGAGAACTTGCTTGCAGAGTTGACCATGACCAAAATAGTGGTCGAGATTTTTTACAGAGATTACAGGAGGCATACCAATTTTAGATTTTAGATTTTAGATTTTGGATTTTAGATGGGGAATTAGGTAATTATCTTTATGCCCAATGCCCCATGCCCAATGCCCAATGCCCCATGCCCAATGCCCAATGCCCATTTTCTAAAACATATCTGCGGGGTCGGCAGATTGTAATTTACGGGTGGCGATCGCACCAGAAATTATGCACATAATCATAGTCAGTGTTAATACCGTCAAGGCCCGTGCTACGGTCATGTAAACTGGCAAATTGGTGGCATTACGAGTTAAATGATAAAGTCCTAAAGGTGCGATCGCTCCTGGGATAAAGCCCAAGACTGCCAAAATTATCGCCTCTTCAAACACCACACCTAATAAATAGAGATTGTTATATCCCATTGCTTTGAAAGTGGCGTATTCTTTCATGTGGGAATTCACATCTGTAGAAAGAACTTGATAGACGATAATCACGCCCACCAGAAACCCCATTGCTACACCCAGGCTGAAGATAAACCCGATCGCCGTATTTGTTTTCCAGTAATTTATTTCAAATTCGAGAAATTCTGCTTTGGTTAAAACTTTAACATCATCATCTAAATGAGATTTTAAAGCTGTTTTCATCTGTTTTGGGTCATAGCCTGGTTGCAGCTGCACCAAACCGAGACTGACACTGCTTGCTTCTTGTCTGGGAAATAGTCGCAGAAAGTTCTGGTCGCTGGTGATTAAAGTACCATCGGCTATGAAGGAAGCCCCGACTGAAAATAAGCCGCCAACAGTAATTGTCCGCCGTTCTATTTCGGTTGTAACAGGTTTACCTTGGTCAATTTTGGCGATCGCTTCGTTATAATCTCCTCTAGAGGCGCGATCGAACAGAACAGTATCTGGTAGCTTAATAGCATCTATCTGGCGATTCACATCCGCTAAGTTCAACACTTGCCGATCGGGATTGAACCCCATAACTAATATTGTTGTTTTCTGATGTGTTTGGGGATTTTTCCAATCAACAATGTTGACATACATTCCTTCTGCCGACTTTACACCTGGTACATCCATTGCTTGATACAGCCGCCGCCGCGTAAAGCTAGACATATATGCTAGGTTACGTGCTTGGGGGCTGATGACAAACATATCAGCCTGCATACTGCGATGCAGCATTGTGTTACTTTCAAACAGGGCATTCTGAAACCCTAGCTGCATGAACATCAAAACATCGGCAAAGGCAATACCTGACAATGCCACCAAAAGACGACCTTTTTCATGACTCAGTTGCAGCCATCCTAAAGGCGTTCGCCGCCGCAGTTGCTGGATAAATCCAATCACAGTTCAATTACCGCCTTGACTTGTAAATTAGTTAAGTTAGAAGCATTTTGGCTGGATAGTTTATTTAGTTGCACATGCACTTCCACTACTCTGGCATCAATATTGCTAGAGGGGTCAGCATTGATCAGATTTTGCCGCTTTACCTGCATACCAATCCAATCGACTCTTCCCCCTAATTGATTGCGGAGGGAATCACTGCTTACCAACACCGGTTGTCCCGGACGCACTCTCTGGATATCACTTTGGTAAACTTCTACTACTGCATACATCTGGTCGGTTTGACCTAAAGCCACAATTCCTTCATTGCCAACAGTTTCTCCGGCTCGTGTATTAATCTCCAAAATTCGACCGGCTTTAGGAGCCACAACGTATGCCTCTGCCAGTTCTGCTCTAATTTTGTCTACAGTGGCTTGAGCACTGTTTATCTCTGCCTGTGCATTTGCTATATCTGTGGGACGAACTTCAGTGGTTTGATTCAAGTTAGCTTTTGCTTCGTTAATCTGCTGTTGCAAGCTGGCAAGGGTTTGATCCTGGTTGGCTTTTGCTTCGTTAAGCTGTTGTTGTAGGGTCGCTACAGTTCTTGTCTGGGTGGCTTGGCTTTCAATTAAGGCTTGAGTAGAAGTTTCGGCGCTTAGGCGTCTTTTATCAACTTCCTGGCTAGAAATTGCTCCTGCTTTGTATAAAGTCTCGTAGCGCTGCACGTCAGCTTGGGCATTACTTTTCTCGGCTGCTACGCGAGCGACTGTTGCTTGCAAGCTCCGTTGTTGCCCTTGCAGTTCTGCTTCTAGACGATTAATTGTGGCTTGCTGAGTTTTAATGTTTCCTTGTAGTTCTACTTGTACACGATTCACCGTAGCTTGACGCGCTCCAATTTCTCCCTGTTTGGCTCCAGCTTTTACCTGATTAAGGCGGGATTTGGCAACTTCAACTTGTTTTTGTGCTTCACCTAAAGTAGCTTGTAGGCGATCGCGGTTGTCCATAATCGCAACTACCTGCCCAGCTTTGACGCGATCGCCTTCTTTCACCAATAGTTGCTCCACCCGATTTCCTTCACCATTTGAAGAAGGCGCTGACAGTTTTATTACCTCTCCCTTTGGTTCCAACCGGCCTAATGCTGTTACTGTTTTTACCACAGGCTGAACTGCTACTGGTGCTTTTTGCTTTTCATTACCTGTACCCTGAAGCTTCATTACTGTATAAACACTGAACCCACCTATGGCAAAAGATGCAATTATTGTAAGTAGAAGAGGCGATCGCAAAAGATTCTGAGAAGACCTTAAACCCTCTGAATTCCTGTTTTGCTCCATACTATTTTCCCCTTACCACCAGTAGCAACTTGTACTAAACTGTCCAGTTCAATTTATGCTAAACTAAACGGACTAGTTTAGTCAACATAATACAACTAAACTAGGACTTACGCACTCAAAACCTGAAACCTCGATCCCCCTAACCCACGCCAGTCGCTCCACTTGGGGAGACCCCTGTTCTTGCGCTGGCTCCTTGATAAATTGGAAGGGATCTAAAAAACCCGCAATTTATTGCGGTTGGGGGATCTCTTATGCGTAAGTCTTATAAACTTGTCAATCAATTATGCTCGGCATTATGCAGATGAATGTTATTTACAGTTGGGATTAATTGTCTACTACAAGAAAGTAGAACAGAGGAAAGCTGACAATAGAGGCTTTTGAGCTTTATCGAAGGGTATGTTTATTTTCGCCATTTTGTACTGGGGCATTTTGCAGCACCTATTAATATTGTTTATAAGAAAGGATGATTAATAAATGGTACGCATCAAAGCTGGCGAAGTGGATCGAGACAATTCCATTGATAAAGTCGAACAAATTCTGCAAGGGGCAATGCAAGAGTTCCTCCAACATGGCTATGCTGGTACAAGCATGGATCGGGTAGCGGTAGCAGCAGGTGTTTCTAAAGCGACAGTCTACAGCCACTTTCAAGATAAAGAAGGACTTTTTAAAGTACTGTTAGAGCAACTGACAAGCAAAAAGAACAACTCTATTTTTGGCACAGAACCGATTGAGGGAGAACCAGACGTCATACTGCACCAGGTAGCAACCAAAGCATTAGATCAGATGCTTAACGACAAAGAACATAGTGCATTTATGCGAGTACTAATAGGGGAATCTGGGCGTTTTCCTGAGTTAGCTCAAATTTGTATTCGGGCGATGATTAAGCCAGTAGCAGAAACTCTCACTCACTACTTGGCGGCTCCTGAACTAAATATACCTGACCCAGAGGCAACAGCGAGGATTCTCTTAGGTACATTGGTGTATTTTCATATTACTCAAAATGTAATGCACGGGAAGGATATTATTCCAATGGAAAGCGATCGCCTGATTGATGCTTTGATACACCTAATCACTAATTGCGCCGATTAATTGGTTATATATCGGCGCTTGGCGCTTGTTCAGTCGGAAGGTCAAAATAATTGATAATTGATAATTAATAATTCATAATTACAAGACGCTCGCGGACTTGCTACCGCTCCGCCATCAGTGGTAGCTCACTACTCTCCACTGTCTTGTTGACCACAAAATTTTTTATTTAGTGTGGGCTGCTGTACAGCGTCTTTAATTACGAATTACTGTCTTCGTAGCGGTAGCGAGTCCACGTTCGCTTTTAGCGTCTCGTAGAGAGCGTCATTACGAATTAGTAATTATTTGGTCAAATACATCCTCCTGCAATCGCTAGATTAACTAGGCAGGAATAACTTGAACAATTAGTGAGCGTTTATCCAGCGACTGGATTTTACCTACTTGACTGAGATCATTTGCAATTCGGTCTAGCAGTTCTCCTGCTTGATCACGATATTGATGTTCTCGGCCTCGTAAACGAATGGCAAACTTTACCGAATCGCCTTTACTCAACCACTGAACTGCTTTTTCAATACGTAAATTGTAATCAGCCACACCCACGTTTAAACCGAACCGAACTTCTTTTACCGTGGGTCTAGCACTCTGGCTCTGACGTTTTTTCTTTTGATACTGAAGCTTGCCATAGTTAAGAATCTTGGCAATTGGAGCGTCTTTGCCTTCGGAGACTACAACTAAGTCAAGCTCTAAGCTTTCGGCTAGCTGTAGCGCCTCATTGGTGTCGATCAGACCACGATTGTTATTCTCATGGTCAATCAAGAACACATGAGGTGACTTGATTTGCGAATTAATCAGTTGCTTTTGGATTGCGATAATGAATTTCTCCTAATTCTTCAACACTTTACTTTGCAAGCAAGTAATGCTATTGCTAATTTAACACAACACTGAATCAGAGCAACTTTAACGACACAATGGACTGCAATCTGTTAGAATGCAGAACTGCGGCACACGCTCTCAGTCTTGGCGCTACTGCCCATCCAGCCTTTCAATGATTTTTTATCCGTTCGCCTAAGACTGACGCCGTGATTGGCGACAGGCCGATATTATTTTTGGAGTTTTATGTCTTTTTCTACTCTCGGCTTGTCCAATGAAATTATCCGTGCCGTTACCGAGCGAGGGTATACCGAACCTACGCCAATTCAGGTGCAGGCGATTCCTGCCGTCTTGTCGGGTAAGGATTTACTCGCTGGGGCACAAACTGGCACTGGAAAGACCGCTAGTTTTACCTTGCCATTGCTGCATCGGTTGTCGTCCGACAAGAGCAAAGGTACTTCTAATGGATACCCGCCGATCCGGGCGCTGATTCTCACTCCGACTCGTGAACTCGCTGCCCAAGTGGAAGAAAGCGTGCGCGAGTACGGCAAGTACTTGAAGCTCAACTCGATAGTGATATTTGGCGGAGTCAGTATTCATCTGCAAAAACAGCGTTTGAAAGGCCGAGTGGATATCTTGGTCGCTACTCCAGGGCGACTGCTAGACCACGTACACCAGGGTACAGTGAACCTGTCGCAGATTGAGGTTTTGGTGCTGGATGAAGCAGATCGGATGCTGGACATGGGCTTTATTAATGATATTCGCCGCATTCTGTCGCTTCTGCCCAAACAGCGACAAAACTTGCTATTCTTTGCGACTTTCTCTGACAAAATTAAGGCACTCGCCGCCGGACTGCTGAATCACCCGACGATGATTGAGGTAGCACGCCGCAACATTACTGCCGACACGATCGCCCAGAAAGTTTACCAGGTAGACCGTGACAAGAAACGCCAGTTACTTGCTCACCTAATTCGGCGAGATAGTTGGTATCAAGTGCTAGTGTTCACTCGCACTAAGTATGGTGCTGACCGATTGGTTAAGCAGTTGGGCGAAGACCGGATTCAAGCACTGGCAATCCACGGTAATAAGAGCCAGCCAGCGCGTACCAACGCTCTGGCAAAGTTCAAGAATGGCAGCTTACAGGTACTGGTGGCGACGGACATTGCTGCTAGGGGTCTTGACATCAGCGAATTGCCGCATGTAGTCAATTTCGATCTGCCCAATGTACCGGAGGATTATGTTCATCGCATTGGTCGCACTGGTCGCGCTGGCGCCTCAGGTGAAGCTGTATCGCTGGTGTGCGTCGATGAACAGCATCTATTAACAGATATTGAAAAACTGATCGAGCAGCGCTTGCCGAAGGAAGTGGTCGCTGGCTTTAGCCCCAACCCCGACATTGAGCCAGTACCAATCCCAAATGGGCGCCAACAAAGACCCAAACCCGCAGGTGACAAGAAGCGTCCAGGCTCTACTCCCTCACCACAGACATCAACTAAACGTAAGGCAGCACCACCTGTCACGAATGGCGATCAGCCTCGTGCTGGTTCGTCCAGATCGCGCCGTTCTGCTAAACGCGATCGCTGATCTTCGTTCTTAGAGATTACCAAGAGGTTTAAATCACTTTCAACCTGCTCTTGAACTTGACTTTATGAGACGTGATGCGTAAAACCGAATGTATTCTCTGAGGGGGATAGTTGCTGTCCCTGCTCATAACACATCCCAAGACTGTTCTAACTGTGGCAAGAAAGTTCAAAAATCCTTGTCTACGAGAACTCACGTTTGTCCAGATTGTGGATACGTGGCAGACAGGGACGTAAACGCCGCCAACAACATCCTCAAATTAGGACTCAGTACCGTGGGGCACACGGGAACTTACGCTTGGGCAATTGGTGCAAACCTGTTGTCTAACGGCGAGTCGATGAATCAAGAATCCCCGTGTCAATAGATAAGGGGAGTGTCAAAGCGTTATTTAATCAGGTCAACATCAGTCTGTGGGCTTTTGATATCTTTCTTTGATTTCTTCTTAAAAGCGTGCAAGACATAAATTTTTTCCCCAATATTGACTGCGTAAACCGCCTTGTAAGTGTCGGTATTGTAACATTTGACGATTTCATACACGCTGCTTCCTACCCCTTTAAAAGGCTTGGCATCTAGCGGTGTTTCCCCTGCCTGCACTAATTGCAGGGCATAGCCTACTGCTTTTTGTACTTCTAAAGGAAATTCACGGATATTCTTGCGAGAGTTCCCCATCCAGACAAGAAGGCGTAAAGGGACTTCGGGAATATCCTTACTATCGACCATAATATATAAAATCTCCTATAAAAACAAATCAGCAAAATACCATAAAATGCCGCTTGTACAACATTATGGTGACTTTTAAGTGGACGTGCTTGACGGCAATGAGTCATGCCGGGATACCTCTGCGACATATCAAGAGTTAGGTTGGGCGTGAGTCCGACACTACATCAATTCTGTGATGGAAAATAACCGTTGTCGGTCTATTTTCTGAAGCTTGATTTTTTCGGCGTAGAAAGCCTGATAATAAGATTGATAGCGTTCTGGTTCAACTTCGGGATCAGTTTGTTGCCATAATTCCAAAAAGTGGCGATAGCGTTTTTCAAGCATTACCAAATCCATGCAAGCGATCGCAGCTTGAACCACTTGCGGAGTCCGAGGTATTTCTATCTTCCATTTCTCGTTCAGATGAAATAGATGCGACACTAATCCCAAGTCTTCTGATAATTCTAAATATATATTTTCCAGATTTGAAATTAAATCTACCTGTTCCACTGCCGTATCTAAAATCTGTTGCCATAAAAATCGGTGGTGGGAAAGGCTAAATTGCAAATCTCGCTCCTCTAGTTCCTCAATAATCGCTTGACGCTGTTCAGGACAATGCAAGTAAATTCGTAGTAATAACGCCTCTGCATGTCCTAAAAGGCTGCGTTCTGTGGGGAGTGGGGAGTCCGAAACTTTGCCACCTCCCCATGCTTTCTTCGCTGACACGGGCTTAAAGTATGTAGCCGCAACCGGAGCAATTTGAGTTAACAGATTTTCGACTCGTAGGGGTATAAGTCTGGTATCTCCCAAGCTGAGTATTTCTGCACAATAAGAAACGTAATAATTTAGTGTATCGCTGTTCGCTATATTTTTAAGTAACTTGACTAATTGCTGAGTTACTTGCTGAAAATCAGTAGCCTGTCTTAAGTCACGGTCTTGAATAATTTGCTGAATCTGCCAATTTAACCAAAGTGGCGCATTTTTTAGCAGTTCTCCATAATCTTCTGGAGTGTGGTTATACAAATATTCATCAGCATCTTTACCATCGGGTAAATTGAGAATCTTTAATTGAACTTCGCCCTTGTATGCTAGTTCGGCAATTTCACCGATCGCACGTTCGGCGGCATTGGTTCCGGCTTTATCAGCATCAAAGTTGAGTACTAATTGTTTCGATTCGGTGTAGCGTAATATTAGCCGCACTTGTTCTAAGCTTAAGGCAGTACCGAGAGAGGCGACGGCGTTATTAATACCAGCAGCGTGGAGAGCGATCGCATCAAAATATCCCTCTACCACCACCGCTTGATCGACTTGAGAAATCCCAGCTTTAGCTTGATCGAGGGCAAATAATGTTTTACCTTTACTAAAAAGCTCGGTTTCTGGTGAATTCAAATATTTAGGCTGCTCATCAGTCAGGGTTCTACCACCAAAGGCAATGACGCGCCCTTGGACATCACGGATGGGAATCATTAAGCGATCGCGGAATACATCATAATAACCGCCCCCTTCCTTGCGTGGCTTAATCAATCCCGCTTTTTCCAGTATTTGCGCTGGGTAATGTTTATCTTCCACTAGATAGCGATGGAGAGTTTCCCACCCTGCGGGGGCATAACCTAAACCAAATTGCTGTATAGTTTCTTCTTTGAGTTTCCGGTTAGATTGCAAATATTGAAGTGCCTTTTGCCCTGGGGATTGTCTGAGGGCGTGTTGATAAAACTGTGCTGACGAAGCGAGAACTTCATACAACTGCTCACGCAAAGATAGTTGACGCTGTAATTCTTGGCGTTGTTCGGGTTCGAGAGTTTGTACAGGTACTTGATAACGCCGTGCTAAATCTAGCACCACGTCAGGAAAAGAACGCTTTCCCAACTCCATCACAAACTTAATGGCATTTCCCGCAGCTTGACAGCCGAAGCAATAGTACATTTGCTTGGTCTGACTGACTGTGAAGCTAGGAGATTTTTCATCATGGAAGGGACACAAACCGACAAAATCCTTTCCACGTTTGCGTAAAACTACGTATTCCGAGACGACATCTACAATGTCAGCCCGTAGTTTAACTTCCTCAATTGTGTCTGGGTGCAAGCGGGGGATTTGCATGGCTTTGTCATTAGTCACTTGTACTGAGGGTAGTCGAAGTATTGGTCATTGGTCATTGGTCATGAACTTTGGAGAAATACCAAAGGACAAATGACAAAAGACTTCTGATCGCTATTATATTCTTGTTGTTAGACCAAGAATAATGTATAGAATTGCTGAGACTTAATTTTATCAGAGGAAATACTGAAAATGGGACGTATTTTTATATCAGCAGCTCATGGAGGCAAAGAAGCGGGAGGAATTGATTCCGGTGCGATCGCAGGTGGTACAAGTGAAGCTAAAGAAATGATTTTGCTGCGGGATTTGATTGTCACGGAACTGAGGGCGCGGAATTTGGAAATTTTGGCGGTTCCTGATGACTTGAGTGCCGCCCAAACTATCGCCTGGATCAATTCCCGCGGCCGCCGGGGTGATATCGCCCTAGAAATTGAATCTAATGCGGCTAACAGCCCTTCTGTGCGTGGGGCTAGCGTCTTCTACATTGCTAATAATAGCGATCGCAAGAGTAATGCTCAACAGTTGCTAGTGGGGTTGTTGCGCCGCGTACCCCAATTACCGAATCGGGGAGTCAAGCCAGATACAGATAGTGGATTAGGTAGTTTAGCATTCTGTCGCCAGACAACGCTTCCGGCTTTGGTGATCCAAGTGGGGTTTCTCAGCAATCCAGAAGATCGGGCTTTGCTGCAAACTCGTCGCCGCGATTTTGCTTTGGGAATTGTCGATGGACTGGTAACTTTGAGTCGTGTGATTGACCCCACTCCTGGAACTACGGCAGAACCAAATTATCCGCCAATTAATATTAATATTAATGGGCAAAGTTACTCAGAGCAAGGGGTTTTAGTTAATGGTAATGCTTACATCCCCATTGATTTAGTAGACCTTCTACGGATTGACCTTTCAAAAGTAACTAATGTCAATCGAATTACCTATCACAAAGTAGTTTATGTCAAAGCGATCGAACTGCGAGATTTTAAGATTGCAGTTAGTTGGGATGCTGCAACTACTACTGTCAGCTTACGCTCGAATTTAACGGTTTGCCCTGGTCAATTTGACCGAGTGATGTCAAACGGTAATACTTCAGAAGTACAGTTACAATTATTCCTCAAAAACAATAATGAAAATGCTTTGGTCAAGTTTCCTGACATCCCAAAACTTTATCGGGAAGAAGCAGGTATAGAGGGAGTAAACTATGATATTGCCTTTTGCCAAATGTGTGTAGAAACTGGATTTTTACGGTTTGGTGGTGATGTTAAACCTGAGCAAAATAACTTTGCTGGCTTAGGTGCGATCGGTGGAGGTTCGGAGGCTGCATCTTTTGCAAGTGCCAGAATTGGAGTGAGAGCGCATATCCAACATTTGAAAGCTTACGCCAGTTTAGAACCTTTGGTACAAGAAGTAGTAGATCCCAGGTTTCGCTTTGTCACACGCGGGATTGCGCCATTAATTGATCAGCTATCAGGGCGATGGTCAGCAGATTTGGATTATAGTACGAAGATTTCCGCAATGCTCAAACGATTATATGAATTAGCAGGACTTCTTTAAGTTTAGTGATTAAAGTAAAGGAGTCAGCAATCGAGATACTCTCACAGCTAACTTGAACCAAAAAGGTTTTTTATCATACTCATCGAGATTAACAGCAACACAGACAGCTAAATCATCCTCTAACATCTTTTTTACACTTTGGACAAACCGAGGCTCGGTAATAAAACCCATAACTTCAAAGTTTAGGGAAAAAGAGCGACTATCCAAGTTAACAGTTCCTACCCCTGCTATATTCTGATCAATGACTATAACTTTCTGGTGCATAAACCCATTTTTGTAACGATACAATTTGATACCGATTTTTTCCATTTCGGTGTAGTAAGAGAAGGAACACAAATAAACAAATAAGTGATCAGGTCGATTTGGCAAGAGAATTCGCACATCTACACCTCGCATTGCTGCCAGTTTTAAGGCTGACAATGTTGCCTCGTCCGGTACAAAATATGGACTAGCAATCCAGAGATGAGTTTGAGCTTGATTAATTAGTTCGACAAAAAAAAGCTTACAAGCTGGGAGCTGATCTGCTGGGCCTGTAGGAAGAATGAATGCAGTTTGATTAGTTTCTCGATTAATTTTTACCTGCCAGTTAACTTCAAGAAGTTTTCGAGTTGCCCAATACCAATCTCGCAAAAAAGAGTTTTGTAGGCTTTGTACAGTTGGCCCTTCGAGCATCATGTGGGTGTCGCGCCAGGGACTCAAGCGAGGATTTTTTCCTAAATATTCGTCACCAATATTCAGTCCACCTACAAATGCTATTTCTCCATCGACCACCAGAATTTTCCGATGATTGCGAAAATTATATTGGAGCCGATTACCCTGACCTTGGGTGGTGTTAAATGCACTTACTGCAATTCCATGCTGTTGTAGAGACTGGATATAAGGGCGAGATAGTTTCTTGGAACCAATTTCATCGTAGAGAAAGTAGATGTTTATTCCTTGCTTGGCTTTAGCAATCAATGCTTCTTTAAACTCATTACCTGCTTGGTCATCGTTAACAGTATAGAATTGGAACAAAATATAATTTGTCGCTAATGCAATCTTTTTCAGCATCGCTTCAAAGGTTTGCTGACCATCAATCAGTAATTCGGCAGCATTGCCTGATGTGAAAGGAATTTCTGTAAAAGCCTTCGCTAATGGTTGCAACTTGGCTAGATTATCTGGTGGCGTAACCTGAAATTTAATAACTTCACTATAAGTCTGATGAACAAGCTTGTAGTGTTGTGCATAGACTGAACGGAGTGTTTCACCATATCCATGAAATTTAGTTCTTCCTAAAATCCAATACAACGGAATAGCTAACCAGGGGAAGGTAATTAGAGAAATGCTCCAGGCAATTGCCCCTTGGGAAGAACGCACATTCATCACTGCATGGGCTGCATGTGCGACTCCCACGAGATGGACAACAACTGTAGCTGTGCTAAAAATAGCTAGAACACCAGCATCTACAAGCATCTTAGTTTTTATTGAGTATTGATATATGTAAATTCTGCCAGCAATGGCTTGTGATCGGATGAACAAATTTTGTCTAGCACCTTAGCACTGGCTTTCTTCGCACTGAGATTTCCATAAAAGATATGATCTAAAGGGGGTGATAACAGGAAGCGTTTAATTTTCTCCTTCTCATCAGGTGCAAAAATTACTGGCGTTAATCCCAATTTAGTTATTACTTGATTGAGGATAACTGCTCTTTTTTGACTCCAAGTATTGAAATCTCCTGAAAATATTAGTGGGCCACGATGTGTAGATAATGCTAGCTCTAATTCATTTAGTTGTATTTTAAATTTATTTAAATCTACAAAATTGATCAGATGACTATTGATTGTTAGGAGAGTTGTGCTTTGTTCAGATAGCAAATACTCAGTAATTAAAGAAATTTTAGGAGTTCTAACAATCGGCTCATAATGTTTAGTAGTTATAACTTTTTTGGTGAGTGGACTAATTGTAGCTGCTGTGAAAATTCCCGAATAGCTTTGATGATGAATATCTACAAAGTTAGGAGCAAAATTCCAATTCATTTTCAGCGATTCTAAGCATTCATCTGCTTCTAACCTTAGAGAAAATTCTTGTAAAAATATGAGGTTTGGTTGATAAGTTTCAATTATTTTTGAAAAATCTTTAATCCAACTTTTATTATAGTTTTGTTTAGCAATATTCCAACTGAGAACTTTAATTGATTTACTATTAATTTTTGTTTGGAGTGAATTATTTTTATCAATTGTGAGTTCTTGTAAACGAATAAATCTATAACCAGGAACAAATTTTGTAACGAGAGTGTTTACGTGTTCTTGAATATTAGGCATCACTAATATTAAAATGGATTTCTTCTAGCTTAACGCTATTGAAATTTAGAAACCTTGGCGCATCGGGTAGCGACGCTGGTTTAACCTTCAGGTAAAAGAGATGATTTTAGCGATAATGTTAGAAAATAAAGCTCAAAACCCAGAATCCGGTCGCGTAGTCCTAGCTGTTGGTAATATGACAGTTGATTGTATACCAGTGGTGTTAATAGCTCCTCCATCCGCGCGGCGCTGGCATGTTTCTATCCCGCTTGTGATCTGGGTTTCCGACTCTTGGATTTCCCATCGTTTTTTTTCCTTGATCCACCTGTTGACAAGCTTACCTTTTTCTTAAGTTGTCACCAATAGTCTCTGACTGGGAACGAGATACGAGATAATCTCTAAATGCTGCTTCTAGACTAACTTTCACCTTAAGTTGACACCAATGACAAGATGTCCACCCCACAAGATTGGATAATTTATTTGTTGGAAGTCCCTTAGACCAGGACTTACGCAAATAATAGGCCAAATCCTGATTTTCTTCTTAGGGGTAATTCATGAATTGCTCTAAAGCGCGTATAGTTTTGCATAAGTTTTATAGACATAGGCGTGAAAAAGAATGTAGAGACGTAGCAATGCTACGTCTCTACAAAAGTTCTCGATAACGCATATTTAATTTCACCAGATGTCTATTGTGTAAATACAAATGACAAACAGAGAAGTGGATTTTGATGCTCGTACCTAGCAGCACCTAATCTAGCGCAACTTTCCCTAGTTGCGTTGTTGCAAGAACCCCAGAAATTTTTATGGGCGATCGCGACAAAATTATTAGTATTCAACAACACACTAGCTCCTCAGCACTGTCCACTGCTAAGGTACAATTAGCACTGGGCAAGGAGAAAGGTTAATTACGCGAGTGGTAACACTATCAGTTACTCCCTCTTCAGTCAAGCCTAGTCCCCGACAGCCCATGATAATTAAATCGGCCCCGATTTCATCAGCGACATCGCAGATAGTAAAAGCTGGTTTGCCTCGCCTTTCCAGGATTTGGGATTGAATTCCTTGCCCAGAAAATAAAGATTGGGCATTTTCCAGCAGTTTGGCAACTACCTCTGGTGACACCATCGGATCTGCGCTAGGCGCATCTTGTCGTAGTTCTTCTACCACAGACAGCAGCACCAAGCTACTGCCGTACTTTTTGACTACGTTGGTAACAACGTCAGCAGCTTCCCGCGTTTCTCGACTTTGATCAATAGGAAATAGTACTGTCTTAAACATCTCACTCACCTGGGCACCCCTGACTCCGGTAAAATCTGGATGGTTCTACTTTCAAAACAATAACAAAAAGGTAATCAGGAGAGTTTGGTGTGTCCAAAAAAAGTTTAGCAAGTTTATCTGCGGCTGATATTTCTGGGAAACGCGCCTTAGTGCGGGTTGACTTTAACGTGCCTGTCGATGATCAAGGCAATATTACCGACGATACTCGCATTCGCGCCGCTCTACCAACCATTAGAGATTTGACGCAGAAGGGTGCTAAGGTCGTTCTCGCAAGCCATTTTGGTCGTCCCAAAGGTGTAGATGACAAATTACGCCTAACTCCCGTTGCCAAGCGTCTCTCAGAGTTGCTGGGGCAAGAAGTGATTAAAACTGATGACTCCATTGGCGATGAAGTTGCAGCTAAAGTTGGCGCGTTGCAAAATGGCCAAGTGCTGTTACTGGAAAATGTCCGTTTTTACAAAGAAGAAGAGAAAAACGACCCAGAATTTGCGAAAAAATTGGCAGCTAATGCTGATTTTTATGTAAATGATGCTTTTGGTACTGCACACCGCGCCCATGCTTCTACTGAAGGTGTGACTAAATTCCTGAGTCCTTCTGTGGCTGGATATTTGGTTGAGAAGGAATTGCAATATCTGCAAAACGCCATTGAAAATCCCCAACGTCCGTTGGCGGCAATCATTGGCGGTTCCAAAGTTTCCAGTAAAATTGGCGTGATTGAAACGTTGCTGGAGAAGTGCGACAAGCTGATCATCGGCGGTGGGATGATTTTCACCTTCTACAAAGCCCGTGGTTTGAATGTCGGTAAGTCGTTGGTGGAAGAAGACAAGCTAGAACTAGCGAAGTCTTTGGAAGCTAAGGCTAAAGAACGGGGCGTTGCTTTATTGCTTCCCACAGATGTGGTAGTGGCAGATAACTTTGCCCCAGATGCCAATTCTCAAACCGTTAGCATTGAGAATATCCCAGATGGTTGGATGGGTTTGGATATTGGCCCAGACTCGGTGAAAGTTTTCCAAGATGCCCTTGCAGATACCAAAACGGTAATTTGGAACGGGCCGATGGGTGTGTTTGAGTTTGATAAGTTTGCGGTAGGTACGGAAGCGATCGCTCATACCCTCGCCGAAATTAGCAAAACTGGCACAACCACCATTATCGGCGGCGGCGACTCAGTAGCGGCTGTGGAAAAGGTTGGTTTAGCCGAGCAAATGAGCCACATCTCCACCGGCGGCGGCGCTAGCTTGGAGTTACTTGAAGGCAAGGTATTGCCTGGAATTGCAGCTTTAGATGATGCTTAATAGCCATCTTTAGAATTATGTAGAGACGTTACATGTAACGTCTCTACATTAAATAGGGAAAAAACTGTGGAAACTAAATGGCTGGAATGGGCGCAAAAGTTACAAGCGATCGCTCAAAATGGTCTAACCTATTCTGAAGGGCCTTTTGACATCGAACGCTACAAACAATTACGAGCGATCGCCACAGAAATCATGGCGACTTACTCGAATGTAGAACACAGCTATGTCCTCGATTTATTTAGCCGTGAACTAGGCTATGCAACTCCCAAAGTTGATGTGCGGGCAGCGATTTTTCGGGATGATACTATATTGTTAGTCAAGGAACGATCTGACGGCTGTTGGACTTTACCTGGTGGATGGGCTGATGTCGGCGAGTCGCCCAGTCAGGTAGTTGTGAAAGAAATATATGAAGAATCTGGATATCAAGCCCGCGCTATTAAACTACTAGCAGTCTATGACAGAGACAAACAGGGACATCCACCGTTGCCGTTTTATATCTATAAGCTATTTTTCCACTGCGAAATAATCGGTGGTTCTCCATCATCAAGTATTGAAACTGAAGAAGTAGGTTTTTTTCCTGAAAATGCGTTACCAGAACTTTCTCTTGGACGTGTGATACCAGCGCAAATCACGCGACTTTTCCAGCATTATCGCCAACCAGATTTACCGACTGACTTTGATTAAATAGCTCTAGATTACGAAAATATAGAAATTACTTATTCAATAAAAGCTTGTTGAAGAGTAAAAGAAAAATGAATGCTTGTAGCTTAAGTAACAACCCTTCATAATTGATTTTGGGAAAACACAAGTGATACTACTAAACACGGTTTCAATATAATGCCAACTACAAGCTTTACTATGATTACCATTAAAAAACATCGCCGCGCAGATTGCCGTTGTAATAATTTCTGCGTCGTTCATAGAAAAGTGAAGTTGTCACTATCAAGGCTGAGACCCACTACCCCCTGCACAATGCCTATGGCCTCATTTTGCTCTCCTCCCAGTTTGTCTAAGAATATTCGTGTATTGTTTCCAACAACTTGCAGGAGGTAGTCCTGTGGAGATCCTTTGAGTTCAATTCGATCTTGGCTAGAGTCGAAGTCAATAATAATAGCCAAGTCCCCAAAACCAGGAGTAGTAGTGTTGTTATCGTCGTAGAAAACATTTGCAGCGTCCCCCAGGATAAATCTATCTGCCCCAGCCCCACCAGTCAAGTTATCAATTTCCCCTAATCCAGGTGGAAGCGGACTACCGGGGAAAACACCGATGAGGATATCGTTTCCAGACCCCCCATTGAGTACGTCATTGCCGGGTCCGCCCTGTAGACTATCATTGCCGTTGCCAGCATTGAGGATATCATTGCCGAAATTACCATCTAGTGTGTCATTGCCTCCTCCGCCATTCAGAGTGTTGTTAACAGTATTACCAAAGAGGAAGTTGTCAAGACTGTTACCTGTCCCCTCAATGGCACTAGTTCCCGTCAGCCTCAGATTCTCCACATTGGCAACCAGTGTGTAGCTGATAGAAGACCGGACGGTATCTATATCTAAATTAGCGGCCTCTGTAATCGTGTCAACAGCACCGTCAATAATGTAAGTGTCGTTGCCTGCTCCCCCATTCAAAGTGTCAGTACCTAAGCCCCCATCAAGCGTGTCATTGCCATTATTACCGGATAATTGATTATTTTGGTTGTCGCCAACAATGCTGTCATTTGCATTTGTGCCGATGACATTATCAAAGTTGACCGCAGTAAATGACAATGTTCCCAAACCAGGAATCTTATTGGCAGACAAACTTTGGGTTTGCAGGTTAACGGTGATAGATACCCCAGGCGAAGATTGGGATGCATTTATGGTGTTGTTGGCAACATTAGGATTCGCAATAATCTTTTCTATTTTAAAGAGTTGGTCTTGCCCGAATCCCCCAGCTTTTTGAATGGTTCCGACACCTGATAAGGTAATGGTTTGACCTAGTTGACTGTAGTCTGCGGTATCAATGCCATCTCCGCCATTAATGCTGTCGTTACCCTGACTGCCTTTGAAGGTGTCACTGCCCGCACCACCTATTAGAGTGTCGTTTTCTGTGCCGCCATCAAGTGTGTCATTACCATCTCCACCGATTAGACTGTCGTTCGCCGTCCCACCGGCGAGGGAATCGTTACCAGCCAAACCATTCAAGGTATCGTTACCAGAGGTACTATTTGCATTACCACCACTAGCCCAACCAACTATCGTGTCATTTCCCAAAGTCCCATTTATCGTGTCAGAATTTGTAGTGCCGAAAATAAATGCCATATTATCTCTCCTGAATTTCTCACTAATACGTAAGTTCAGCCTTAGTCAAAGAACTATTCATCAGTTCATGTAGATTACTTGCTATTTGCGTAATCTAAGGGAAGAAAACATTAATTATTTGGTTAGGAACTTCTAAATAAAAAAAATCCAACTACTGATTGTGGGCTGAACCGAAAAGCCCATCTTTGGTTAGGGACGAGCAAGACGCCTACCTTACAAAATTAGATAATTTATTTCCTGAAAATCCCTTATATTGATTACCAAAATGTTCAGAAGGCAGCTATGTTCCCATGCTTAAAAGCATGGAATTAAAGCAAGAATGCCTAGTATATCATGGCACTTTCCACTTAATACAAATCTTTTTATACTAGTGAGCAATGACCCAAAACTAAAGTTTTCATTAATACTTCTTTCCTTCTGCCCTTCGGACTTTCTTTGTAAATAATTAGGTCAAATGTTTTGGTTCTTTTTCCCAATTTTTTTGAACCGACGTTGTAACTACTTAATTATCATGAAGTACAAGGTTACATCAACTTATTTACCAAATCTTAAAAATATCAATATATCTGATTTATAATACATTGATATATATGTAATAATATATATAAGCTTTAATGAAATCTTGTTGAAAACTACTGATTTTTTTGGTGAACATTGTGATATCTTTCAGATGAACACGGTATCGTTGTTAAGTTAAGTTTCAATATCAGATTTTTTGGTAGAATATATATTTTTTTCTTAAAGAAAATAATTTTTTATTAAAGAAATACATTGAAAAGTATATAAGTTTAATTAATATATTAATCCCGAAATTTTTGCGCTTAATAACACTTAGGCTTTACATAAATTTTATATAGGACTACTATTTTATTTTTGAAAAGATACGCAGGGGAGCCAGCCGTCTGGGCGGGTTTCCCGACTTGAGCGGACTGGCATTGTTTTAGCGACAGCGTAACGCATCATTCTGAAGGGTTTGGTGCGTTACGGATTTCATCCTAACGCACCCTACAATACCTAACCTTGTTCAAAAATTAAACCGGATTCCGATCATAGTTATTTGGGTTCGGAAAATTAGCGATGTCTATCTTGAAAAGTGACGCTCCTGCGGACGCTCGATTACTCGCTAACGCTGCGCTAACAAAATTCAAAAATAAATAACTCTCTACTTAGGCGTTGTCTCTTGCGTCGGTGTCGGTTCAGGTGTGGCGGTTTGTGTAGGAGTTAATGTATGGGTTGGGGTTGGGGTTGGCGTTGGCGTTGGCGTTGGCGTTGGCTTTGGTATAGTTGTGGGTGTTTCCGTGGGCGTTGGTGTTGGCAATGGGGGAGGAGTGGGATTTTCCACTGTAATGTTGAGTTGATAATCTACTGGTTTCGATGCTGTGGAAACCACGACAAACTCGTAAAATCCCTTTTCTGGTAATTTAGTTGACAAACTACGCTGGGTAGAATCTTCTAAAAGTCGAATTTTGCCAGACGGTGAATACACTGATAACAAAACTTGAGAATTTGCTTGTAGCTTCAACTCCAGAGATTGCTCTTTGGCAAGTCCAGCAATGAATACTTTACCACCTCCAGGTTGAAGAGTACCACTGACTATTTTGCCAGTAGCGCCCGGATCAAATAGAAGTTTCTCGAAAGCGCTACCGTCGAGGATAGCACTGAGTCGATCGCTAACAAAACCGTACCAAACTTGTCCAATGGGCTGAGTCAGGAAATCTTTACCACGCTGTTCAGGGAATACACTGAAAAAGGCAGCATTTCCCAAATCAGACAAAGAACGACTCCCAACGTTGATTTTGTTGACTTGTACTTTCTGACGATCGCGATCAGCAGTTGTATAAGTTCCCAGTTTTTGACGTGCTTTATTACTCAGTGGTGCTAGCTTTTCTAGCAATTCTGAGGCTGTTTTATCCCATTCTGCCCGCAAACTCTCATCTTCAGTACCGTTGCTGAGAGTGCGTCCCCGTAAACTGGGATTTCTGTCCCAAAAAACTTGATTTACCAAGTTAATGTAGAACTTCTCATCAATACCCAGTTGTTGACGGCGATCGCTTAATCTTTCTTTGCGTTCCCGTTCTGCTGGTGAATATTGCGCTAAGGGATCGGTTGGTTCTTGAGTTGGAATTTGGGTGGCTGTGGGTGTAGGTTTGACTTCCACTACATCGCGGCTGCTATTCACTCCCCACCAAATTAATCCAACAGTACCAGCTACCGCCGCCGCCGCAAGGAAGGTTTTTGTAGGTGTCCACCAGGGGGGAGGGGGGGATGAGGGGGATAAGGGGGATGAGGGGGATGGGGGAGAGATGGCAACGGTGGCGGATGTAGGTTGTGGTGGGGTGGGGTATTGAGTTGGGGGATAGTTAGCTGGGGGTAGGTTGAGGGCTTGGAGTACTTGACGGGCTGATTGATAGCGATCGCTTGGTCTGGTAGAGAGCATTTTATCTAATACCTGTGCCAAAGTTTGACTCAGGCTAACTTCCCGTCGCCACTGCCAACTAAGAGTGTAGGTATCAATTAATTCTTGGGGTTGTTTCCCTGTCAGTAAAACTAACATTGTTGCGGCCATTGCATACAAGTCGCTATGGGGAGATACCATCCCAGTTTGCATCTGTTCTGGGGGAGCAAATCCTATTTTACCCAATAGGGTTAGTGCTGGGGGAGGTGCAACTGCGCCGGGTTGGTAATATTGGGAAGCAACGGTTGCTACTACTTGTTTGACACCGCCAAAATCAATTAATACTGGTAGTTGGTCAACAGTGCGAAGCATTAAGTTATCTGGAGAAATATCTCGATGAATTACTCCTAGTGAGTGGATGTATTCCAACACTGGCAAAATTGAAAGCAACAATTGGCGTACTTCCGCTTCTGTAAAGCGCAAACCCCGTTGTATTCGGGCATTTAACAAGGAGTTGTAAGTTTCACCTTCGACATAATCTTGCACCAAAAACAGATATTCTTTGCCCCCTAAATTCATCCTCAGCAGTTCCCGGAAGCGGGGAATTTGGGGATGTTGCAGCTTATAAAGAACGCTCGCTTCTCTCTCAAACAGTTCTTCAGCTTTTTGAACAACGTAAGCGGTTTGAACTTGGGGTGAAAATTCTTTTAAAACACAAAGTTCGCGGAAACGATTGATATCTTCAGCTAAATAAGTGCGTCCAAAGCCACCTTGACCAATTTGACGCACAATTAGATAGCGATCGCCTAAAGTTAGTCCCGGTTCGATACTATAACTCATGGGCCTATCCAACAAATTTTCACCACACTGGAGACAAAAGCGACTACCTGGGGAATTTTCATGTCCTTTAACACAATATAATTTTGTCATTTGTCCTCTCTTACAAAGTTCTGATTGGAGGAAACCTCCGATCAGACTTTGCGCTTTCTGATTTGTTATTAGCGACTCTTCCCCAGTCCGCTTACTTGCCAGATTGTACTTTACTGAGTTGATCAGCTGCGATCGCATACCAAATTTGACCGAAAGTCTGTTGATTCAGTTTCCCACGCTCCTGACCAGGAAACAACCGATCAAATTTTTCATTTGTGTCTTTGTTCAGTTGATCAATTGTATAATTCCCAAACTGCCCGGATCGCGCTTGTCGTCTCCATGTTTCGTAATCTTGTGGAGTATATTTACCCAATTTCCGACGAGCTGCTGTACTGAGGTTAGCCTGTTCTAGTTTATTCAATAAATCGTTAGCGACACCAGACCATTCATCTCGTAAACCAGCATCTTCAGGTTTAGATGTCAAGCTACGTCCCTTTAATTCTGGTTTTTTTGTATAAAATAAATTATCTACAAAGATAATAAAAAATCCTTCAGTAATTTCTAGCTGTTGACGACGACTGAAAATTTCCTGGAGTTCACGATTTTTTCCTTTGTCGCTGACTGGTTTACCGCTCGGATTGGGAAACTGGGGAATTTGCGGTAATGAAATTGATGGAATAGTGATTGAAGTTACAGTCCGAATGACTGCATTTCCCGCCGCCAAAGTTAATCCAACTAAAGCTGTTCCCCCTAAACTGATCACAAAAGGGCGAATCCAAACAGGCCAAGATATCGGTTTAGCAATCGCTTGCGTTTTGCTCTGCAATCTACTAATAACAGCACTGGCGCGTTGTCTTCCCGGAGCAACTACCATCGTCTTGATCTTGGTGGTAATATAATTACTTGGGGATTTAGTCGCAGTTGGCGATGGTAAATCTTTGAGGATTTGTTCGGCTCGTTGGTAGCGATCGCTCGGTTTATAAGCTAGCATCTTTTTTAACACCGCTTCCAGTTGGGGACTAACTTGAATTTCCTTTCCCCATCCCCAAATTCCCTGATAGCTATCGTATAATTTTTGTGGTTCTTTACCCGTGAGCAACACCAATGTTGTCACCGCCAAAGAATATAAATCACTACTTAAAAATACTTTCCCCTGGCGTAGCTGTTCCTCTGGAGCGTAGCCCTTTTTACCCAGTAAAGTGTTATTTCCAACCAACTTAGTGCGCCAAAAACCTTCCGAAGCTGGCAATTGCTTGACACCGCCAAAATCAATCAGTACTGGCAGATGATCAGAACGCCGCCAAATCAAATTATCAGGAGTGATATCGCGGTGAACTACATCTTGTGAGTGGATGTAGGATAACACGGGTAAAATCTGTTGCAGTAGGGTGATTACTTCCTCTTCACTGAAGGTTTTTCCTTGACTTTCGCGTTCTTCTAATAATTGGTAATAATTGTCACCATCCACATAATCTTGCACGAGAAAGAAAAAATCTTTAGTGCCTATCTTAACTTGTAGCGAGGCGTGAAAACGCGGAATTTGCGGATGCTGGAGTTTTTTCAGAACATTTGCTTCTCGCTCAAACAACTCTTTAGCTTTTTGTAAATCTTGCTGTTCTTGTACTTGGGGTGCAAATTCCTTCAGCACACACGTTTGATGAGATTTATCTCTATCTTCCGCCAAATAGGTGCGTCCAAAGCCGCCCTGCCCTAAATGACGGATAATTTGATAGCGATTATCCACAATCTCCCCCACAGCAAGAGGTAATGGTTCACCACAATGGGTACAAAAGCGGTTACTATCATTATTTGTGTGTTGTTTACTGCAATAGAGCTGCATGGTGCCCAAGGATAAATTAAGGTTTTATTGAATAACTACAACCCGCATACCCTCATTTTCGGATATCCTACGAATTAAGAATTACGAATTACGAATTACTTTAACGGTGTTGGTTCTACTTTAGGATAAACAACAAGCGTCATGAACTGCAAATCACGACAGCAGCAAGTAATTAAAGCATTTGAAGATTTTTTGTCTACCCCCCTAGAAACGCTACTGCAACGGCATCTCAACACTCAAACTTCGGTAGCTTTGAGTTTATTTCACGATGTGGCGGCTAATGTACCAGCTTACAAGGCTTTTTTAGCAGAAAGGGAAATTAATCCCGCGACTATTCAAAGCTTGGAGGAGTTTCAAAAACTACCAGCGATCGCTAAACAAAATTATATCCTGCGTTATCCTTTAGCTGACTTGTGTCGCAACGGACAACTCCAAGCGTGCGATATGATAGCTGCTTCTTCCGGTTCCAGTGGTAAACCGACATTTTGGCCTCGTTTTTTCACAGATGAACTCCAAATCGCCACACGCTTTGAACAGATTTTTCACGATAGTTTCTATACAGATACCAGACGTACCCTAGCAGTGATTTGTTTCACTTTGGGCACTTGGGTAGGTGGAATATTCACCACTAATTGTTGTCGTTATCTTGCTAGCAAAGGTTATCCCATCACTGTAATTACTCCTGGTAACAACAAAGAAGAAATCTTGCGAGTTGTCCAAGAACTAGGTTCAGCATTTCAGCAAGTGGTGCTATTAGGATACCCGCCATTTTTAAAAGATGTAATTGATACTGGTATCGCCCGTGGTGTGGAGTGGCAGCAATATCAGATTAAATTAGTAATGGCGGGAGAAGTATTTAGTGAAGAATGGCGGAGTTTAGTTGGTGAAAGAGTTGGTTCACAAAATCCTTGTTATGATTTTGCATCACTTTACGGCACTGCGGATGCGGGAGTTTTGGGTAATGAAACACCGTTAAGTATCTGCATTCGCCGTTTTTTGGCAAAAAATCCCGATGCGGCTAGAGCTTTATTTGGGGAATCGCGTTTACCCACACTAGTACAATATGATCCTTGCAGTCGCTTTTTTGAAGTTGAAGATGGCGGGTTGCTATTTTCTGGAGACAACGGTATTCCCTTAGTACGTTATGACATCTTGGATACTGGCGGGATAATTAGTTATGATGCCATGCTGCAATTTTTAGCAGAATGGGGATTTAACCCGCTTGAAAATCTCCGTTCTGACACTGAACACTCACCTAGAGGTATTCATCAGCTACCTTTCGTTTATGTCTTCGGCCGTTCTAACTTTACGGTTTCCTACTTTGGCGCAAATATCTATCCAGAAAATGTGACGGTGGGATTAGAGCAACCAATAATTCAAGAATGGGTGACAGGTAAATTCGTATTGCAGGTGAAGGAAGATGCAGATAAGAATCGATTTTTATCTGTAGTAGTGGAATTAGCACCAGGGGTAGAGGGTAGTGAAGATCGAAGAGAAGCGATCGCATCTTCTATTCTTTCACAACTACTACGTCTAAATAGCGAGTTTGCTAATTATGTTCCGGCAGAATATCAAACGCCACAAGTTACATTAGCACCAATGGGTGATGCTGAATATTTCCCCATTGGGGTGAAACATCGTTATACCCGTCAATAGTAGAAGACGCGATGAATCAGGAAGAAGACGCGATGAATCGCGTCTCTACAAGGGGGGATGGGGTGGTTGTTCGCGATCGCGTTCCCAATTGATTGGGTTATTGATAATATATTGTCTAATTTGATCGAGGGCAAATTCATTACGAATTATGTTGTCATGGAACCTTTCTTGCCATCCAAAACCTTCATATATTTGATTAATTTCAAATGTACATCGTCCTTTGTACCATCTAATAATTTTAGAAAGGGAATTTTTAGACAACATCGGGTTAAATAACCCAGTAACCCCACCCCGTTCCCCATCCCCCCTTGTAGAGACGCGATTCATCGCGTCTTCTTCCTGTGTTCGTAGATTCATCGCGTCTTCTTCCTGTGTTCGTAGATTCATCGCGTCTTCTTCCTGTGTTCGTAGATTCATCGCGTCTTCTTCTCGTATTTGATTAATAATCAAAATCCCATGAATATGATTAGGCATGACGCAAAACGAATCTATCCGGCAATTAGAAAAATGATTAGGAATCTCGTACCACAATTTATGAGCAATTTCTCCAATTGGCGAGCGCTGCATTTCACCTTGCACAACCTCACCAAAAAAGCATTTTTTAACGTCGGTGCAAATAGTAACGAAATATCCGCCATTACTAGCATAACTCCATGCTGGTAAACGGGTTGAATCAATTCGATATTTACCTTTGTATTTAGGTTTGTTGTTTTTTGGTTGAGGCTCGTCATTATTCATGATTATATCTTTGGTTGATACAAAAATTTATGCAATTATTGCTTTGCATTGATGTAATTGCCAACCCAAAAAACTCGGAATTATTCGCGCTATGTAAATGATGGGAAGGAAGAAGACGCGATGAATCGCGTCTCTACAAGGGGCGATCGTTTTTGCGATCGCATTCCCATTCTGTTTACAATATCTGTTTTACTAGGGGCGATCGCATTCCCTGGATTGCGGAAAGAGCGGACGCGATAGATTTACGAGATGCTTACGAGATGCGATGAATCGCGTCTTTATAAGGCATTGCTGCTTCTACATTTTGCTTATGTTTTGGCTCGATGAAGTATTTTTCTTTTTTACTCTCCATCTTTCACTTTCTCTTGTTGATGCCAAGCTTGATAAAAAGTGGGGTATGTCATGTTTTCGGCGCACTTCCAGATAAGGTTGTAACAATTGTGGAATTTATGCAATCGCCAAAAGTCATTTTCGTAAGTTTCATCTGATAAGTAATCCTTCAAAGCGGTGACAACACCCGCCATCTGTTTCTCCTCTGCCAGAATTGTCCATAAGGTTTCTGCGGCTTGACTATGGATCATTTCAGACGGAGAATTATAGATTAATTCCACCAATACATCAATCGCTGTTTGGTTGCCTAAGCCAATTTGTCCTAAGCTAGATATCACTTCCATACAAGTAAATTCATCCTCAGAATTACATGTTTGCACCAATGCATCAATCTCTCTTTGATTGTCTAGCTCAATTTGCTTTAAGGTAGGTGTTGCTTGCATACAGTTATGTTCGTACTGATAATTAGTAATTGACTGTGCCAAAGCATCAATCTCTTTTTGATTGTCTAGCTCAAGTTGTTTTAAGATAGATGCCGCTTGCCTAGTAATCAATTTATCCAGAGAATTATTAATTAACTGCTCCAAGGCATCAATAGCAGTTCGGTTCCTAGGATTAATTTGTCCTAAGCTAGATGCCGCTCGCATACGAAGAAATTCATATTCAGAATTATTGATTAACTCTACCAACGCATCAATCGCCGCTTGATTGCCTAAGCCAATTTGCCCTAAGCTAGATACCGCTTGCCCACGGGTGGTTTTAGACTGAGAATTATAGATTAATTGTACCAATGCATCAATCTCTTTTTGGTTGCCTAAGCCAATTTGTCCTAAGCTAGATGCTGCATACCTACGGATGAATTCATTTTGAGAATTACAGATTAACTGCACCAATGCATCAATCGCCGTTTGGCTACCTAAGCCAATTTGCCCTAAGCTAGATGCTGCTTGCATACAGGCAAATTTATCCTGACAATTACAGATTAACTGCACCAATGCATGAATCGCTTTTGTGCGCTCGGTCTGTAGCAGCGCTGTGTTTGCTCCCTGTTCAATTGGTTCAGGAAATCTTTCCCATTTCTGTTGTTCAATCTTGAATTCATGAAACACCCATTTATCTATGTTGAACTTACCAAAGCGCCATTTAACGATTTCTGCCACAATCGCATCTGCGTTGCAAGAATTTTTCCACTCATCAACAGCCGCCGCCGCGAGAAAATAAGCGCGAAACTCGTAAAATCCCCTTCTTACTCTATCAATAGCTCTGCATTCTCCGCACCCATCATTAAATTCGACTAACGCCTGAATAAACTTTTCCTTCTCCTTACTCCTCACATCCTCACGTCCCAACCACAGCAAAATTACCTCTTTCCACTGCGGGGCAAAAATGCGATAAATGCCTTGCCTGGGGTTGTCGGGAACCCGCAGCCACTCCAACTTCATTTAGCCATCCCAACTTTAACGCTAACCAAAATAAAGAATTTTGCTGTTTTGCATCTCTTAATTCCTCACGCACAAACTTATGTCGTAGCCGAAACCGTGACGTTTCTTGATCAATTGCCCGTTTTGCTAAACGTCCCAACGCAGTGTTTAATTCCTCTTGCTGATCTTCGGTGGTAGGAAAGCGGTTTTCTTTCCAGTTGTAAACCTCTTCCACAAACTGCTGATAAAGTCCGGCTTTAGTTTTCGGTAAACCTTTATCAGAACTTTGCCAAGTGCTACACAACAGCGCTAACCGCAAAGGATTTTTCACTAAATCTTGGATACGCTGAGCTTCAGGTTTATCTAATTCCTGCCATAATATTTCCCCTTTGTCTGCATCCTTGTTGTGAAACCAACGCTGAATAAACTTTTGTACTTGTTGCGGATATTCAAAATTGAGTAACCGATACGTCTCGAAATTTTCTAAAGCGTTGGCGTTTGCTTCCCAAACATTCACCCGACAAGTCAGCACAACCCGCGCATTTTTCACCCATCCCATCAACTCATGAGAAATATCAGTTAATGGTTGGAGTGAGGACATTTCATCTGCTGCATCCAACAACAACCACACACGATTATTCTTGAATAAATCTGCGAAAGTGTTTTCCTGTTCTTCTGTTACACGCACCACTTCTAAAGCATTCTTCAGCCAATCTTGCAACAGATAATTTTCTACACTCTTTCCTTGCAAGTCTGCCAAAGAAATCCAAATTGGTAAACCCAGATTGTTGTTTAATATCCAAAAAGCTATAGTTTGCAACTGAGTAGTTTTTCCCGCACCCGGTTCCCCAATTAAAGCGATACGCTGTCCTTGAGTTTTACCAACACCATCACCGATAATTTTCTCTAAAAAAGCCTCAGGTTCAAATCGCTGCTTCTCTTCATAACTCGGTTCGTAAAGTCGCGAACCTTTTTCTGCGGAAATATCCTCACGGCACTTGTTCGGTCTGTTACGCTCCACCAATGCTAAAGGGACATGAATTTCCTTTAGCTCAAATTTCATCTCATCATCAGCAAACAGCAACTCATTTGTGGTGAGACGCTTGTGCTTTTCCAGCATAGCGCCGCAGATTTCTTGCCAATCGAAGCTATTATCTGTTATTTGTACTTGGGATGTTTCTTTTAAATTCGCCTTTTGGTATTCCTTCCACTTCTGCTTAACCACCTCCAGATTATCTTTTATCGTCGCTGTCTGATGTTTTAGCGTCAGGGTAAATTTCCAATAACCTTGATTCTTTCTAGCTCGTTCGTCTTCTCGCACTTCCAAATTTTTCAACCAGTCAAGTGCAGTTTGAAGCTCGTCTAATTCTCTTTCATTCTGAGAAACGTTAGATTCTGCTTTTTGCGGGGGAAGTTTTAAAGTTTTGCCAGCATTTTTAATCTGTTGGAGTAAATATTCTTTCTTTGTACCAACTTCAGGTGTCTTGCTTCTGTTTCCTCTTGTATGTTCGCTTTTATATCCGGTAATTCGCAGTTTCTCAGCATTCCAGACAACGCAAAGTGGAGGTTTTGACTCACACTCCTGCTTTTGCAACAGTTGCAGCAATGCTTCTACTAGACTAAGTACATTTTCTAAAGCTGATTCATCTTTGCGAAGATTTCTTGACATCAGTCAAATATAAAGAAAATTGAAACAATTTGTAATTACCCAAACAAACAAGCTTCCCCAAACCGTAAAACCTGATTATACAAGCATTATAGACGCTGCGTGGGGGATGTGTGTGGGGAAATACCCAAAAAAATAATTGACCTTGTAAGCTTAAAAACAAGGTGAATTCAGATGTCATCTCAAAAACGCGGTAAAAGTGCAAGTCAAAGAGCGATTGCTTTCTTGCTAATTTTGCAAACAATATTAATTGGCATAAATGCCGAAAACCGCCTTCAGCAAGGAGACTCACCAATCGAGGTTTTAATGTGGATGATTAACCAGTCTATCCCAGTCCTGAAACAAGCCAGCAGTTTTCAAGAAGAACAGAAAAAGAGCCTGTTACCCAGACATCGCCTTTCTAAGGATAAATAATATCACAAGCCCCTCTTTGCTTGCAGAGAGGGGCTTGACTCAAAAGCGGCTTTTACACAAACGGCGTAACAAATAACAAGTAGGCATCATTGCACCGTAAATGATGCCTATTGCTTGGCGATCGCCTTAACCACTGCAATCATCTATAACGACTTTCCCAGTTTGTAAAACCATACTTAATTAACCACAAAATGAGAAAATGGTTCTGTTATCAATAGCGTAACGTACCCTAAAGATAGCGAAAATAAATATTTTTGTTATCAAAAGACGGTTGCAGACAATGTAACAATAGCGATCGCAAATACTTTTAACCATACCCACCAGTGAAGGTCCCTACCAATATCTCTGCAAAAACTCAGAATCGCAAAGCCGATCCCAAAGAGCAAGCTCTTAAGGGTTGGGGGTGGGGTCTTAGGGACTTATTGCAAGAGGTCTAATGTTTGCGGTTAGTTGATATCCTAGAGGCGCTAATGGGTGATTCTGAATATTTCCTCATTGGGGTCAAGCAATTTTAGATTTTAGATTGACCTTAATCTTCAATCCAAAATCCAAAACTTAAAATCTCAAATTCGGTGAAACATCGTTATACCCGGAAGTAGGGTTTGATTTATAGAGCGTTTCCTAAGCAAGTGGACATGATGCAGCCGCCGCAGCCACTAAGATGGCTGCGGCGGCTGTTGTATGTCAAATTTATCTGGTCACTTGACAATTTCATATCGGGGAAAATATTGATATAAATTTGCCAAAATGGACATTAATTTAGCAATCTAAAACTATGAGTATGGATAGTATTTATCCTAGTCATGCCACTAGTGATTTCTTAGAAGTATTGCGCTTTTTGAAAGTAACTAATCCCAGACCAGCTAAAACGATTCCGGTAATTGCAGTGGGTTCTGGAACAGCAGTTACCAGCTTCACATCATCAATATAAGAACCGTAAGTATCTAATGGCCCGGTATAGTTAAATTGCACCCGTGATAGTGCACTGGTAGCCTTAAAAGTCGTAGTAAAGATTGACCAAACAGTATTTGAGCTACCAGCACCATCAGAAATGCTCTGTGTGAGTATGTTACCACTATTGCTGGCATCACCAACCAAGATATTAAAGATATTCTCTCCGGCGGCTGTATATGGACGAGCAGAGTAGGCAAAAGATAAAGTGTAGTCTTGTCCTGCTACAGTTGTAACGTCTTGGTATAAACCTAAGGGGTTTTGTGCATTAAATTTGCTTGCATCATAATTATGACTATCCAACTCAACTAGGTTAAAACCATCATAAGGAGAGCCAGCTACATTACGTTGAATTTCAATTTGGCCGTTTGGTGTTGCAGTCCAACCGTTGATAGTGGAATAGGTTGCCCAACTATTATTAGACAAAGTTGTATCTTCAAAACTGCCATTAACGAGTAGGTTCGGGGAAGCTGCTACTACTGGGCTGATACCTACGCACGAAAGAGCAATGAACGCTGCACTAATTGATAAGGTTTTGAGAGATAATTTCATAATTACTTGTTAAAGAGGTTACATATCAGGTTGACACTTAAACCAAAGAAACTAAATTAAAAATCTTAGGGTTTAATTTTTTTTCTGTCACTTCTAAACTTTAATTTCCTACGTAGAAATCCGCAATGAGAAAACGAATATGTTTACTAAGTTTTCTTACAAAGATTATTTTTATTAATTTGTTTATGAACTTGAGTGTCAAATACAAAACTCTCGTATAAATACTGATGTCAGTAAGTATACATAATATTTAGTTGATCATGAAACAATGAAGCACAACAAACTTTTAAAGAATCAAGGTTGCTTTGATTCTTAAGTTGAATATTTATAGTACATAATTACTATATATTTGGATATTTCAACGATGTTTAGCACCGAGCGATATCTACGACGGACTGTGACGCTCGATAGCAAAGCGTTAGCGACTGTGCGTAGCGTCTGACTCGCTCTCAGTGGCGCTATCAGTGACGCCAAATTACCAAAAGCCAGATAGATATTAGACTTATCCACAAATAAACCTCAAAATAGCTGAAACCCTTACATAGCTGGCTTTTTAGCTTATATAAAACAGGAACCTCTAAAACCCTCTCCAGAGCTAGGTTTCAGCCAAATAAAGTTCTCATTTCCGGATAAGTCTATTAGTTAAAGAGACGGTTGCAGACAATGTAACAATAGCGATCGCAAATACTTTTAGCCATACCCACTAGTGAACGCCCCTACCAATACCTCTGCACAAACTCAGAATCGCAAAGCGGATCACATTCGGATCTGCTTAGAGGAAGATGTTCAGTGTGAGCAAATCACCAATGGACTGGAACGTTATCGCTTCACCCATTGTTGCTTACCCGAACTAAACCACAACGATATTGATATCAGTACAACTTTTCTGGGGAAACACCTGGGCGCACCCTTGTTAATTTCTTCCATGACTGGAGGAACAGAACAAGCCGGAATCATTAACCAACGTTTGGCCCAAGTCGCGCAACACTACAAAATTGCAATGGGTGTCGGTTCCCAACGGGTAGCGGTGGAAAAATCTCAGGTGGCTGATACTTTTGCTATCCGTAAGTATGCCCCCGATGTGCTGCTATTTGCAAACTTGGGGGCTGTGCAACTTAACTATAAGTACGGCTTAGATGAATGTTTGCGGGTAGTTGATATCTTAGAGGCTGATGCCCTGATTTTACACTTTAACCCTCTACAAGAGTGCATTCAATCCAAAGGTGATACTAATTTTCGCAGTTTGCTTGACAAAATATCAAAATTATGTGTTAATCTTCCAGTGCCAGTGATTGCCAAGGAAGTTGGTAACGGCATTTCAGCAGCGATCGCCGAGAAACTCATTGCTGCTGGGGTAGCAGCAATTGATGTGGCTGGTGCGGGGGGTACTTCTTGGGCAAAAGTAGAAAGTGAACGAGCAGAAAGTCCCTTACAACGTCGCTTAGGCAGGACGTTTGCCGATTGGGGTTTACCGACAGCAGAGTGCATTACAACTATTAGAGAGATCGCTCCATATGTGCCCTTAATTGCTTCGGGAGGTTTGCGTCATGGATTGGATGTCGCAGCTGCGATCGCCTTGGGAGCAGATATAGCTGGTTTAGCAATGCCTTTCTTGCAAGCAGCAGCAACATCAGAGACAGCAGTTTCCGAACTGGCTGAGGTATTAATCGCTGAAATCACCACAGTTTTATTTTGCACTGGCAACGCCACCTTGTATCAGTTAAAGCACTCTGGCAGTTTACAACGCATAGAATAAATAGATGGGGCATGGGGCATGGTGAATAGAGAGACAAGGGGGACAAGGGGGACAACGGGGACAAGGGGAATAATCAATGCCCAATGCCCAATGCCCAATGCCCAATGCCCAATGCCCAATGCCCAATGC
>NZ_JAQYWQ010000198.1 GCF_029379315.1 Nostoc sp. S13 | reverse complement strand
TTTGACTTTGCCACTCTTCAGATGTACGGAGCTTGTTCAAAACTCAAATAGGATTCCTATATATAATAAAACTTTCATTAACCCAGAACTTCCGCAATCTTAAAATTGGATGACCGAATTCTCAAATTATTACAAGTTAAGGCTTTTTTGCGACGGGAATCTAAAGCTAATAAAACCAAACTTCAAAACTCAGAAATTCCCAAATTGTCAGTTCTTACACCAACCATATCTGAAACTGGATTATCTAGCTAGGACTTACGCACTTATGACGAAAAAATAAGGCTTTGCAATTGCTTCACTACCCTGCGGGAACGCTAAAAGCGAACGGTCGCAATGACGAAATTACGTTATTGTTGCGTAAGTCCTGCTAGCTTTGGAACTATGCAAAAAGACGGTTGGTTGTCGGGAGTACATTTTCTCCCCGATGCATTGCGGACAGCAATTGTGGAATTTAGGAGAAGCATTGCTAGACTTTTCTAGCGTTGCTGATTTAGAAACTTGGTTAAACCAACAATCAATCTAATTCATTATTACTACACCTTGCGACTAAAAGTCGCAGCTATACAGACTTGTGTTGAGCCGGAGTAGAAATACAAAACCCACCAACCTGGGTTAAAACCCTTCATTTCCTCTTACTCCACGGAGGTGGACTTTGTTTGTGTAGTAGCAAATTCCATTCGCCCAATACTTTTCAAACTTTCAGTATAAAAAAACTTGCTAATAACCGATTACCAGAAAGGCTTTCAGTAAGAAAAGTAAGCTAAACTTTTATAGCCAAGTATTGCCTAAAAGTATTTCATAATTAAAGGGAGAAAATCCCAATGGAGAACATAAAAATGCTGGAATCATATCGTAAACACGTTGCTGAAAGAGCAGCACTCGGTATTCCCCCTTTGCCATTGGATGCGAAGCAAACCTCAGAATTATGTGAATTACTGAAAAATCCGCCAAAGGGTCAAGAGGAGATATTATTACATCTATTGAGCGATCGCGTTTCTCCTGGTGTTGATCCAGCAGCTTATGTCAAAGCTGGATTTCTCACCGCCATTGCCAAAAAGGAAATCACCAGTCCCTTGATTTCGCGCATAGAAGCGGTGCAATTGCTGGGGACGATGGTAGGTGGTTACAATGTGCAATCTTTAATCGATTTGCTGCAATGGCCCACCGTATCCCTCTCAGACTCTTCTGAAACACCTCTAGTGATGGGCGGACAAGGAAAGGAACCCATCGCCGCCTACGCCGCTAACGCCTTAAGCAGAATTCTCTTGGTGTACGACGCCTTTCACGATGTTTTGGAGTTATCAAAAACCAATCCTTTCGCCAAGCGGGTAATTGACTCCTGGGCAGAAGCTGAATGGTTTACCATGCGTCCCACAGTACCAGAAGCTATCACTGTCACCGTTTTTAAAGTTCCTGGCGAAACCAATACTGACGACTTATCCCCCGCCCAAAGCGCCACCACTCGCCCAGATATTCCCTTACACGCCTTAGTGATGTTAGAGTCACGGCAACCGGGAAGCTTGGCAACCATTGCCGAACTGAAGAAAAAAGGGCATCCTGTAGCTTACGTGGGGGATGTAGTTGGTACAGGTTCCTCGCGTAAATCTGCCATCAATTCGGTATTGTGGCACATGGGAAATAATATACCTTTTGTACCAAACAAACGCGCTGGGGGTTATGTTTTAGGTGGTGCGATCGCGCCTATCTTCTTTAACACAGCAGAAGATGCCGGTGCTTTGCCTATTCAGTGCGATGTCGCCCAACTAGAAACCGGCATGGTAATTACCATCCATCCCTACAAAGGCGAAATCACTAATGAAGCAGGCGAAGTTATTTCCACATTTGCCCTCAAACCTGATACCATCCTTGATGAAGTCCGCGCAGGTGGACGCATCCCCCTACTTATCGGACGTACCCTCACCGACAAAACCCGTCAAGCACTTGGTTTAGAACCCAGCACAGTGTTTACCCGTCCCCAGCAAGCCTTTGATACAGGCAAAGGCTACACCCTAGCCCAGAAAATGGTGGGTAAAGCTTGCGGATTACCTGGTGTGCGTCCCAGCACATCTTGCGAACCCATCATCACTACTGTTGGTTCTCAGGATACCACAGGCCCGATGACCCGCGACGAATTGAAAGAACTCGCCTGTCTTGGTTTCAGTGCAGACTTAGTGATTCAGAGTTTTTGCCACACTGCTGCTTATCCCAAACCAGTAGACATCCAAACTCATCACGAACTCCCCGACTTCTTTGCCTCTCGTGGCGGTGTTGCCCTCCGCCCCGGTGATGGTATCATCCACTCCTGGTTAAACCGGATGCTGTTACCCGACACCGTGGGAACTGGCGGCGACTCTCACACCCGCTTCCCCTTGGGTATTTCCTTCCCCGCCGGTTCTGGATTAGTGGCGTTTGCTGCGGCTTTGGGTGTCATGCCTTTAGATATGCCAGAGTCAGTATTGGTAAGATTTAAAGGTAAATTGCAACCAGGTATCACCCTGCGGGATGTCGTGAATGCCATTCCTTACGTGGCAATTCAAAAAGGTTTGCTGACAGCAGAGAAGCAGAACAAGAAAAATGTCTTCTCTGGGCGAATTCTGGAAATAGAAGGTTTGCCAGATTTAAAAGTTGAACAAGCTTTTGAACTCACCGATGCTAGTGCCGAACGTTCTTGTGCCGGATGCACAATTAAGCTGAGTGTAGAGACAATTTCTGAATATCTGCGTTCTAATGTCGCGCTGCTGAAAAATATGATAGCACGAGGCTATCATGATCCGCGTACCATGCTACGCCGTGTGGCAAAGATGGAAGAATGGTTAGCAAATCCCGTGTTATTAGAAGGCGATGCTAATGCGGAGTATGCCGAAATAATTGAAATTGATTTGAACGAAATCAAAGAACCAATTGTTGCTGCTCCCAATGACCCCGATAATGTTAAATTATTATCAGAGGTTGCTAATGATCCAGTGCAAGAAGTATTTGTCGGTTCTTGTATGACAAATATTGGTCATTATCGGGCAACAGCGAAAGTTTTGGAAGGCGCCGGAGAAGTGAAAACTCGCCTGTGGATTTCACCACCAACCCGCATGGATGAACATCAACTTAAAGAAGAAGGTGTATATAGCATTTTTGGGGCTGCGGGTGCGCGGACAGAAATACCAGGATGCAGTTTGTGCATGGGAAATCAGGCGCGAGTTGCTGATGGCACAACAGTGTTTTCTACCTCAACCCGCAACTTCAATAATCGCATGGGTAAAGATGCGCGAGTGTATCTTGGTTCAGCAGAATTAGCCGCAGTTTGTGCGCTGCTGGGACGGCTTCCGACAGTGCAGGAATATTTGGATGTTGTAGCGAGGAGAATTCATCCTTTTGCAGATGATTTGTATCGGTATTTGAACTTTGATCAAATCCTCGGTTTTGAGGATGAAGGGCGCGTGATTTCTAAAGAGGAGCAGGCTTTGTTGGTATAGTTTAATTAGGTGGGTGTTATGCCCACCTAATATTTAGCGTTTCCCAGAGGAATATTAATGACCAGTCCATCTTTTATAAATGAACAAAATCTCTATGAACAAGACTTTTACTTGTGGACACAAACAATTGCCCAGCAGTTAAAAGAAAATAATTTTAATCAAATAGATATACCTAATCTCATTGAAGAAATTGAAAGTATGGGGAGAAGTGAAAAACGCGAGTTAAAAAATCGATTAATTGTGCTATTAATGCACTTACTGAAATGGCAATATCAACCAGAAAAACGTAGTGAAAGTTGGCGCAGTACTATTTCTGAACAACGTATCTGTATTGAAACATTATTAGAAGATAGTCCGAGTTTGCAACCTCTACTTGCAGAAGTATTTGAAGATTGTTATAAAAAAGCTCGTCTCAAAGCATCTGATGAAACAGGGATTAAATTAAATTTTTTTCCTAAAGAATCTCCTTTTACATTAGAAGAAACTTTAAAAAATAGCTATTAAGTTGAATAAATGAATTTTTACACCGTTAGATATGGGTGCAATAGAAATTTTTCCTGCTTATGTTTTGCGGATTTTTCGACAGTTTGAGTTGACAAATGAAGAAGTTGAGAGTCTGTTAACGGGACTTAAACAAAACAGGAAAGGTAAAAAGAGTATAATGGGACTTAAACAAAAAGTAGCTCGAAAAAAGCCTCAAATGTATATACAGAGAAACTTTGACATCGACCTGCCTAGTTTATTGATATATCTGGGTTTCAAGCATTTTTAAGCCTTTGGTGTATTCTCCTTGCCCTATATGGGTTTGAGGCTTGTTTATACCCCAAAAATGTTTAAGTCCCGTTAAAATCGATTTCAGTATTTTTACTGTTAAATGTATTATATAAATACAATAATTTGTATGTAGATTATTGTAATTAAAAATTTTCATGCCCTACCTAAAATCAAAACATTTAACAACCAACTCGAAGAGACGGAATGAGGAGTCAGGCAAAGCGAATCGTAAATTAATTTACATTGGTGGACAAATTGGCTTTCAGTCTGAACAAGATTTAGAAAATTATATTGAAGCTTATTTCGACACAATATTTCCAGACTTGGTTTTAATTAAACGTCAACATAGTTTCAAAATGCAGCGTTGTGATTTACTATGCTCTAGTAAATTAGATAAACATGCAGTCATTATTGAATTAAAAAATGAAGAAGATAGAGGATTAGTATCTCAGCTAGTGAGATATCGAAAACTTATTTTACAAAATCAATCTTTTGCTGACCAAATCGATTACTCATTACCGATAAAATTAATCGCTATTGCTCCTAGTTTTCATGACGACAACTACATAGATAAAGAAGCATCAAAATTTGAAAATGATATATTTCTTTGGAAATTCCATGTTGAATATCAGACAACAGGTGCTAAATTCCAATTAAAAGGTAAGAACTATGATATTCTTTACCCTGTGTTTGGCTTACCTAGGAGCTTACATAATGAAGATTTACAAAGTACAGTCTTACCAGCTTTTACTCATAACTTTAAGAGTAAGTTGCCTGTAGATACTCATCAAAATTTTAGAATCATCAGAGAGCTTTTTATGGCTCAACCAAAAATAAAGGAAATGGTTAGCCCTACTTATAGAAAAATATTATATGGTACTGGTGAAGGAGAAAATCATAATAAACTAGCTGAAATAACTAATACAAGTAAAGGAATATGGTTGTTTCTTTGGTTGCCAACTAAAGTAAAAACTAAAATCAAGATTCCAGTAGCACGATTTGGTTTTGTATTAGCTGCAAATAACAGCCATTTTGCTCAAGATTCTGTCGTCGAATGGTTGGTGTGTACTAAGACTACCGTTAATCTTGAAGACAAATCTAATAATCATTTTTGTTACTCATTTAACAGGCATGGTATGACAAAATGGACAGATGCAAATATGTATTTATGTCAAGCCTCTAGTGATATAAATATAAACACTTTAGATTTATTCATCTATCTCCTGAAAGGTGCTACCCGTCCTTTTGATGATTCTATTTGGGAGTGGTGGAGGTCACAGCAAAGAAATACTCCTACTAATTTGGGATGGTATATTGATTTAGCCATTCAGACTTGGAACTATAGGATTAAGTAAACAACAGAAAATAAAAAACATATTTATTTCATAGATGTCAATTTTAGTCAAGCTTTAGAAGTAAAAGATAAATAATAATGTTTGAATATAATTGACTATTCTATCAGCGCGATCGCACCCTCGCACTTTGCACACAGACCTAACCCTCCAGCCCCCTTCCCTACAAGGGAAGGGGGAGAAATCCGGCTCCCCTCTCCGCTTGCCTAACGGCAGGCTGACGCCAACGGAAAGGGGTTAGGGGAGAGGTCAATCCATGCGATCGCGATAAACTGTTAAAATTTAATTACCTGACACCAAAATTTTAACAGGTGAACACCAATGGATTTTTACAGATAGGAGTTATTAAAATGCTTGAAGTTCACAAAAATTATGTTCTCGACGAAAATCAACAACCTATTGCCGTACAAATTCCTATCGCTGAATTTGAAAAAATTGAAGAAATTATTGAGGATTACGGTTTAGCAAAACTCATGGAGGAAGTAGAAGAAGAACCACTATCAAAAGATGAAGCAATAAAATATTATCAATCACTAAAGGATAAAAATGTGGCAAGTTGAATATACTAAGAGATTCTTGAAAGAACTTGCTGCTTTACAAGTTGAGATTCAAAGCCGCGTAGAAGCTATCGTGTTTCAAGAACTTGAATCAGAGAATCCGTTTGAATTAGGATATCTGGAAAAACTGAAAGGCTATAGTGATAAATATATGATTCGAGTTGGTGATTATCGTATTGGTATTACTCTTGATCAAGCAACAAAAATATTAATCTGCCAAAGAGTTGCTCACCGCAAAGACATCTACAGGATTTTCCCTTGAACCACATACTGTAATATTAAAATTATGAGCGATCGCACTCTGAGTGATATTTGTGGAAGTGAAGGTGTAAAAGTCCGCCGAATTACTAAAACTTACGACAAGGGTAAATATCTGCTAGTAATAGAAAACATTCCAGTAATAACCTGTACTCATTGCGGCGAAAGTTATTTAACTGCTGAAACTCTTCACAGAATTGAACAAATTAAAACTAACCGGAAAAAATTAGCTGTGGAACGTCCTGTAGAAGTGGCTAGTTTTTGATCATGAATAATTGCCAAAATTAAATATTGTTTCAGCTATTGTCTCACTAATAAACATTTATTGACTTCAACACAACAGTTTTGCGAAAGAGTGCGGGTTATTGGGTTGCTTTATGCTTAGAAAATGGACTGGTAGGACAAGGGATAAATCAAGAAGCAGCAATCAAGCAACTTCATGAAGCGATCGCCTCTTTTTTGTTAGTCTCTAAAATAGAACCTGATATTTACCATCGTTCACTCACTATACTTATAAGAAGAATTCAGAAATCAGTAGCAAAGCCGGAGCAGGGCGAAAGATCCGGTCAGAATAAAGCCAAGAATTCTGTACGAGTGGTTGATGAATATTGGTTAAAACCTTGCCCGAAGTTAAGCGAAAAAATTAAAATATTCTTCCTCGTTAAAACTCTATCCCTGTCTTACAAAGTTTAGATCGGCGGAAGCCGCCGCTCCGACTTTGCGCTTTATGGGTAGAGTATTCTGTATTCTGATTTATCGAACAGAATAAAGGTGCCAGTCGTCAGAATACAGGAAAGGTATTCTGTAC
>NZ_JAQYWQ010000075.1 GCF_029379315.1 Nostoc sp. S13 | reverse complement strand
AAACCTCTCCGTATTCTCTCTTAGTCTTGTTCAGAAATCAAATAGGAGTCCTATATATTATTAATATTCTTATCTTTCAAGTTTAATATTTAAAATAACATTAATCAATAATTAAGTGCTAATTGAAAAGATAAGTGATGTGTATCTAATATCCACACAACACTCACTTTGTCTCATTCTCCAAGTCAATTTGACTGCGACCAGCTTATCTATATGCCAGCATCTCGTCAAATTGCGGATCATCCTTGCTTTAGTGAAATTTTATATAAGGATATCTAAGTTTTCCCAGCTTAGATATCCAATAGCAACATAACCTACATCAAATAGACTATTAACTATACTCTAATTCTAATTCTAATTTGTATTTTTAAACTACTTCTTTGGATAGTTTATTAATTCATCCTTAAGTAGGATGAAAAAGTTTATATATGAGAATTTAACTGGAAATTTGAAAGCATATGCTTAAATTAGAGATAATTTGTAGTAGCGCATATATGTACGCTTATACTTGATTTAGCAGGTGCGTTACACAGCATTAACGCACCCTAACTACTAGTTTTTAGGAGAAGCTAGTAACGCTAGAATTTTCTAAATTCGCTACTAATTTTACATCAAATTCTTCCTCAAACACTCCTTTTTTATAATCTAAACTCCAGAGTTCTAAAGCACAATCATTATCAGATTGAGATGGAAAAATTAGCAAGTTTACCTGCTGGAATTGGGGATAATATTCACATTGCACTTGAGCGATCGCACCAATTTGTCGTCTATCCAATGCCACTGCCAATCTTAAAATTGCACTCAATTGACTGACCATTTGTCGCTGGTGTTTAGTCAGCAAATTTTGGTAATCTTCATGTTTTTTCTTGGGCGGCGATTTGCGATGATAACGCGCTAAATTGGCAATGATTTCAATCTCGGTTTCTGTATAACCGAGTAATTCCCCATTGCGAATTAGATAATAAGAGTGCTTGTGGTGAGACGAATGGCTAATATAATGACCGCAATTGTGTAATATTGCAGCTGCCCACAGCAGTTGTCGCTCATCGGCTCCCCAGTGGTGTAGAGTACCTTGAGTTTGATCAAATAAACTCTGGGCAAATATTGCGACGCGATCACTATATTCTAAGTTGACGTGGTATTTATTAGCGAGTTTTAGAACATTGCGTTCCCGAACTGAACTTTGGTAGCGCAGCTTATCTTCAATTAAACCGTGGGTTAACATCCAGTCTACGATTACGCCTTCCCTCAAAGAACGCTCACAAACTGTGACCGATTCACTACCCAAGAGGGTCATTGCTTCCTGTAATATTACTGCACCAGCCAGTATAACTTCCGCCCGCTTATCTGGCATCCCAGGTATGGCAGCCGTTTCGGAGTTACTCAGTTTCCGCAAGCGATTTACCAACTCTCGCAAGTCTTTAAGACTAAACTCGTAGCCATTGAGAGTGGAAGGAATAACACCTGACTTTTCCCGTGCATGAATCATCGCCAGGGTTTCAATTGTGCCAGCCGTACCCACCAAACGCGGAGATTCCGCAAGTTCGAGGTTTGCTAGTACCTCATCCACGGAACGTTCTAACATACCGCGTGCATAGGCTTGTAGGTGCTGAAACTGCGTGTTGCTGATCGGGTCAGTGGTGATTAACTCGCTAGTAAGTCGGACTGCACCAACTTTGGTACTGGTGAGAGTACGCGGTTCGTTACTATCACCCAAAATTAACTCTGTGGAACCACCGCCAATATCAACAATCATGTGAGGTTGGTTGTTAAATTCCATCCCCGACAGCACGCCAAGGTAGATTCGTCGCGCTTCTTCCTGACCAGAAATCAAGTCAACGCTTAAACCCAACTCCGTTTCTATTCTCTGCAAAAAATCTTTACCATTGGGGGCTTCCCGCACAGCACTAGTTGCCACAGCAATGATCGTTTCAGCGTTGATAGTTTTAGCAACTTCTTGGAAGCGTCCTAAAGTAGCGATCGCCTTTTTAATTATCTCTGGTTTGAGTTCTCCTGTAGTTAAATTGCGATCGCCTAGTCTCACAGTTTCTTTTTCTCTGGCGATAATGCTGAAAGCAGGTAGTGTGGGGTCAATCTTGACTACTACCATGTGTAGAGAATTTGTTCCCAGGTCAATGGCAGCAATAATCCGATCTTGCTTAAGTGGTTGAGTTGGAACACTCTCCCAGCTAGCCGAAGCTACTAAACTCAGCATCTAGTTTTCTCTCTTTATAAGAAATGATGGCAAACGGTGGTATGTCGGGGTAGCTGGTACTGATATTTATTGCAACATACTTGCTCAGGCTGACTGCTAAATAAATTAAAAAATACTCAGCACTCTTCATCTTTGGTCAAAGGTAATTGAGCTAAGTATATTCACCCTACTGTTTCTAACCTAGTGACTATTTAAAGATATTTAAAGTTGCCATTTTAGGTTATGTTTTTACAAATAGCAAATAACGTTATTCTATAGATGTAAAGATGTGTAAATTAGGGCATGGGGCATGGCGCATAGGGCATGGGAGAAATAACTAATTCCGAATGCCCAATACCCAATACCCAATGCCCAATGCCCAATGCCCAATGCCCAATGAATACTATGTTAAGGACGCCAGAACGCCCCCAGTCACCAGTTTGGCTTGTAATTATCCGGCTTTTGCGCTGGCATAAACCAGAAGGACGGTTAATTTTAATGATTCCTGCCCTTTGGGCTGTATTTTTGGCAGCTTCTGGGAAACCGCCTTTACCTCTGGTTGGTGTGATTATATTGGGTACTCTAGCTACGAGTGCGGCTGGGTGTGTTGTCAATGATTTGTGGGATCGGGATATTGATCCACAAGTGGAGAGAACACGCGATCGCCCCCTCGCTTCTCGCGCCCTGTCTGTGAAAGTTGGGATTGTAGTCGCGATCGTATCCCTAGCATGTGCAGGAGTCCTGGCCTTTTATCTTAACCCCCTGAGTTTTTGGTTATGTGTGGCAGCAGTGCCTGTAATTCTGCTTTATCCAGGTGCAAAGCGGGTGTTTCCCGTACCGCAACTAGTGCTTTCCATCGCTTGGGGTTTTGGCGTATTGATTAGCTGGAGTGCAGTCACACAAACAATTTCTCAACCAACTTGGTTACTTTGGGGCGCGACTGTATTGTGGACATTGGGATTTGATACAGTTTATGCTATGAGCGACAAGGAAGATGATCAGCGCATTGGTGTTAATTCTAGCGCCTTATTCTTTGGTGATTATGCTCCTGTAGCTATTGGAATTTTCTTTGCTGGCACAATCTTGTTATTGGCTTGGTTAGGTGTACTTATCCATCTGCACTTAGCTTTCTGGATTAGCCTTGCAGTTGCTACTATCGGATGGGTTTGGCAGTCTCTGCGATTAAGACAGCGAGACTTACCTAATCCTATTTATGGTAAAATGTTTCGGCAAAACGTGTGGATTGGTTTTATTTTACTTGCTGGGATGATTGCTGGATCTTTTTAACAAGTAAAAAGTGATCTATAGAATCCCGATAATTAAAATTAGGGTATTTTAAATTGAAGCGTACTATTAGGTCGAACCGACTGTGCATCTATGAGTTAAAAAAAATATTTATCGTAAATTATAAGTGTTTAAGATCCTTATGTCTGTTCAGTTCCCCTGCGGGAAGCAAGCTACAGACGGGCGAAGACTCGCCGAATGTAAATGTCTTTAATGTGTCAATTTTGAATTATTAAGAGTTTTTATATGGGTATATTTTTTGATTCGTTTAGTCCCTTATCTAAGTATCTGCGTACTTGGAAAGCTATAGGTCTGCTATGTTTGGTTGTCACCTGGTCATTTCCTGCACAAGCTAACAGCACCATTGATCCGCAGTTGGAACAGCAAGTATTACAAATTATCCGGGAACACCCAGAGATACTTATTGAGTCTGTTCAAGCTTATCAGCAGCAACAACAACAGAAAGTCAAACAAGCACAGCAAGCATTTTTAGAGGATTTTAAGAATAATCCTCAAACAGTGATTGGTGAGTCTCCCACCACAGGTTCAACTAAATCAAAAACTGTGCTAATAGAATTTTCAGATTTTCAATGTCCCTATTGTGCTGAGGCGCATAAAACCTTGCAAGAATTGTTAGCAAAGTATCCAGATAAAGTAAGATTAGTTTACAAGAATTTACCTCTGGCTTCAATTCATGCTGAAGCATTGCCAGCTGCAACAGCGGCTTGGGCTGCATATCAGCAAGGCAAATTTTGGGAATATCATGATGCGCTATTTACTAATCAAAAGCAGCTAAGTGAAGCGTTATATTTAGATATTGCTAAAAAACTGAATCTTGATTTAGGTAAGTTTAAACGCGACCTGACTCTTGCCACTCCTGCAATTAAGAAAGATATCCAGCTAGCTGAGAAATTGGGTATTCCTGGTACACCTTTCTTTGTAATTAATAGTCCGACTTTTTCAGGAGTGGTGCAGCTAGAAGATATCAAAAAGATATTGACTGATGCTAAGTAAATTGTTGTAAGGAGTAGCTTATAAGGAGTGATGAGGATAAATTTTCCTCCCTTTTCATGTTCTTAAAGATATGACAACTTCAATGGTGATACCAATTTTAGAGATTGCTATAGAGTGTACTTGATTCGTTAGCGATCGCAATTACTTCTTGATATCCCACCTCAACACGCATAGACTCGCTAATCACTTGTTATTTGTTCTTATTGGCTTTATTCCTACGCAACCTCACTAAAGCTCTAACTCGCCCTTTAAACGCTTCAAATTCTTCACTGCTCAATTTGGTTTTCTGCCATGCTGGACGTTGCATCAAGCGCTCAGACCATTCATTTAGCCTGTGGTAATCACTGAGATTAACACCTAAATTAGGTAATGAAAGTACAGCTATTCCCGCAACGATATCTGCTAAAGTTAATTGCTGACTACCAAAAAAACTGCCATTGCCAAGCATTTGTGTAAAAAATTTCAATACCTTATCTATATGCTGCTTTGCTTGTACAGCTTGCGGTGAATCTTCGCTTTCATAAATTAGTGAAATTACTTGTGGAAATAATTCATTAGCAGTGACTAATTTCACCATCCTCACCTTTGCTAACGCCTGAGGCTCAGAAGGTAGCATTACAGGTGTAGGATATTTACTTTCTAAATAGTCCATAATTGCCAGTGATTCTACAACTCGAAAACCCTCATCCACCACAACCGGAATGTGAGAAAAGGGGTTAATTGTCAAAAACTCTGGTTGTAATTGATCGCCATCCAAATTTATCAAAACTGATTCAAAGGGAATCTCCTTTTCCAGTAAGGTGAGCCACACACGACGAGCATTTTGTGAGAGCGGATTGTAGTAAAATTTCAGCATCTAAATCCTTAATAAATAAAACCATTCGGTTTGAAAATACTTAAAAAATTTCAGCTTTTATCAAATTCAAATTTCCTGAGTCACTTGCTGACACTGGAAATATTTCTTTTGCAATTCTTCTGGAATTTTAACGGGACGACCATTGTGTAAACTAATAAAAGTACCTTTTTGTGTAGCCACTGCTGCTAACTCATTGTTAGCTAAAATTTCAGCCTGCACAGTCCACTTCAATCGTCCTAAATTACTCAGCCATAAACGTCCAATCACTTGATCAATAATCTTTATCGGACATTTATATTCAATTTGCGTTCCCGCTACAATCGGTGTATATCCTTGCTCAATTTGCTGATTGAGTTGACAATGTTCATCTAAAAACTTTAAACGCAAATCCTCTAGCCATCTGATATACACAATATTACTCACGATTCCCATAAAATCAATGTCGTATGTTCTTACAGGAATTGCTAATATTACTTCTAATGGTCTATACAAGTTATTATTTACTAGCATTATTTCTCAAGGTGAGTTTCCAAGTATTGATTCAGGTGATTAATTACCCTATCCATGTGAATTGAATCTCCATAAAGCTTGCTCATCATTATCGCTCCTTCCAGCGTTGCAATTATGATGGTAGCGATTTCATCAGCACTCACTTGTGGGCGAATTTCACCCTTTTTAATTCCCGTTTCAATAATTCGACGAATCAGATACAGCCAAGAGTTCATCGCCTGTTGAGCACGTTCCCGCAACGCCGGATGAGCATCATCACTTTCCACAGCAGTATTCAGCAGTGGACACCCTCCCTTAATCGGTGGATTTTCTGCGAAGCTACTAAATACGCTAATGATTGCTTGCAGGCGTTCAACTGCGTGGCGTTTACTTCGTAATGCAAATCTAGTATGCTGTTTGATGCGAGCGATCGCAAAGTCAAAAGCCTGTAGCGCCAGATCATCTTTACTTTGGAAGTGATTGTAAATTCCTCCTTTCTGCAATCCAGTGACACGCATGATATCTGACATCGATGAGCCTGCATAACCCTGTTGGTTAAACAGTTCGGCTGCTTGGTAGAGAATTCTGCTTTTTGTTTCTTCGCCTTTGGACATGAATTTATTTCCGACCGAATGGTCTGATTAATACTATCATGATCAATTCCTCACAGTCAATAGACATCTCCGAAAAAGAATGTACGCGAAATTTCGCGTCTCTACAAGAGTTCTAGATAACGCATATTTAATTTCACCAGATGTCTAACATATTTGAATTAATTATTGAATACAAATTATTAGCTTTTCTTTCAATAAGGTTAGTTATAATTGCTTGCGCGGTAAAGCAAGCCAACGCAGACTTCACCTGGTCGAGGCCGTTAGTTTTGATGCTACCCCCACCGTAAATAATGAGGATTTTGGCATCAGCAGAAATTTCAACAGCAATTTTGGCGATTTGACCTTTACCAAACAAGATTTAGACTCAATACAGTTCAGTTAAGCATTTCTTCCTTCTCTTTCTTCTCTACGAAACGCTACGCGAACGCGGTTCGTTAAAATTGACTTTGACAAAGAGTTAAGCCTTAACCCAAGCGTATTGGATTTAGACTAGGGAATCGGATTTGACCTTGATTATTGTAATCGGTTTCACAGTGTTGCCCAATTGCAGTATGAATCCAGATGTAAAGACGCGATATATATATCTTTTCTATAAGATTTTGAATTATCCCTATGGTTATTAACTTCAGGGTAATTTTTTTAGCAACCAGTCCTCAGAAATTTAACCGCCTGCGGTGTATTATCCAGAGAATTTAGCGATATACAATGCGAATACGCTGGACGTTTGATCATGCTTACAAGTAAAATACGGTAAGTGCATCGCCTTACGTGCTTTTACATGTAAAACCGCAAAAAAACCAGTTAGAAATTGAGTTTAGCAGAGCAACTGACCCATAAGTAGTTATCAAAGCCTGTTTCAGCTAAATGCTAGTTGTCATGCTGACAAAAACTTCTATACAGGTTTTAAGTTATCCAGGAATCCTCTGCCCTAACCTTTAGCTGGATAACCTTTGTGTCACTCATCCCTTGAGAAACACAATAACTTGCCATAACTAGCTCCGTCTACCACTGGGCTATAGTTTGGCTGCTGTTCTCTAGCAGTGAAGCTTTAGCTAATTTTCGGTTCTAGCTGTTCGTAGTTAAGTCAGTGAACAGTTATCAAGGCTTCGTTTGGGGATTTAAAGCCTAACCGACGCTGCTCACTTATAGAAGTGGGAGGCTCAACAGAACTCTGATAACTGATAGCTGATAACTGATTGTTGAAACCCCCACAAGAGTATGCACTATTTATTACTACCGCTCTTAAGCTTTTTTGTTGGCATCATCGTTGGTTTGACAGGAATTGGCGGCGCCTCTCTCATCACCCCAATGTTGATTTTTGTTTTTCAGGTTCCGCCTTCCATCGCAGTGAGTTCTGATGTTGTGGCTGCCACATTGATGAAGATTGTTGGTAGCGTTAAGCATTGGGAACAGAAAACCCTTGACACAGAAGTTGTCAAATGGCTGGCATTCGGGAGTGTTCCAGGCTCACTGTTCGGGGTGGGGATTTTGCACTTCATTAAACGTACAGGTGAGTATAACCTGGATAATATCTTGCTCCGTTTGCTTGGCGGGATGATTTTGTTAGTCACAGTGTTAGCACTAGTGCAATTGTTGTTATTGACTTTTTTGCCCAAGTTTAATTTACCCGAACTGCCAAAGTTCGACTTAGAAACTAATTTTGGTCGCTTCCTAACAATCACTTTGGGAGGAATTTTAGGCTGTTTGGTTGGTCTAACTAGTGTCTCTTCAGGTTCAATGTTTGCCCTAGTGCTGATTGGGTTTTTCCGCCTTGATGCACGCAAGTTAGTGGGTACTGATATTTCACATGCAGCAATTTTACTAGTGTTTACAGCCCTCGGTCATCTCAGCCTGGGAACAGTTGATTGGAGTTTGGTACTGCCTATCTGGCTAGGCTCTGTGCCAGGGGTGTTACTAGGCGCTAAAATCTGCCAGGTAGCTCCGCAACGCCCACTACGGTTTATCATTTACGCCATTTTGATGATGGTAAGTTGGAAATTAGTTAATCAAGTGTGAGCAATTTGAGATTTTCAACCCTAAATCCAGCATTCAACATTGATTAACTTCTCACCCAAGGTAGTAGAGTAAATGTACCTCGTTCATACATAATGAACAGACCCAAGCCAATTAACACAAAAGGTACGACAGCTTGACCGTAGCGACTTAAAATATCAGCAATGGTAGGTTGACGGCTTAAAAAATAAGCGATCGCACACCAAACCCCGACCATGACAAAAAATATACTTAGAATTACTCCCAAGCTGGCAAGATCATGACCAGCGAATAAAGGAATATATATACTAATATTGTCACCACCATTAGCGATCGTTACTGCTGCTACTTTATAGGTTTGGGGATGCAAAATACTCAAAATAAAAGACAATACGGGGTTAGTAGATGTGGACTGCCTAAAATCACTGCTGACTGTCTGAACTGTTATAGTTTCTTCTTTTCTAAATACTAATTGCTGAATACCAATTGCTATTGGTAGCAGTCCTAGCAATCCTATCCATTCTCGCTGTACGACCAAGCCACCAAAAAATCCTGGTAAGCTAGCGATGATAATGGCTGCAAAACCTAGATATTGACCGAGTAAGATATGCCGCCGCCGAAAATTAACATTTACCTGTGAGAAAAATATTAACAAGATAATAATGTCATCTATGTTAGTGGCTATGAAGGCAATTATTCCTTCACTGAAGGTTGTCCCTAGCTTACTCATGCTGGATTTTTAGAACCTACGACTTATCACCATACCAAATTAACTAATTACTAATTCGTAATTCGTAATGACTTTTGCAGACTCGCTAACGTCATTATCAATTACGAATTATTTTAACCTTCTGGCACAACTAAGTTTTAAAATTACAAAGTAATTATTTCGATAGAGAGGATTTTGTCAATGCCTAGACTTACGGTTCCACCTAATTTCATCGGTACTTCCGGTATCGATACTTTAGTCGGAGAAGAGTTAAATGCATCTGTGGCGATTGGTATTGATATTTTAAATCCAGGTGTGATTAGTACATTTTCAGCAAACGACAGTATTACTGGTACTGGTGGTACTGGTGGTACTGGTGGCGGTACTGGCGATACTGGAACCGGCATCAGCAACAGTGGCAGTTTTGATGCAGGGGACGGAAATGACACTATCACTGGCACTGGGACTGGTGGTATTGGTGGCGAAGGTTCCGCCGAGGGCACTACTAGTAATTACAGGATCACAGGCGAAAGCGGCTACGGCGGTGCTGGAATTGGCATTAGTAACAGTGATAAACTAACTACTGGCAAAGGAGAAGATACGCTCATCGGCACTGGTACTGCTGGCAGCAGAGGCAAATATATAATTTCCCCTATACCTAAATATATTGATGTTGGATTTGTCCAGGTCATTCAAGAAGACACCATCCCCACCACAGAAAGGATCAGCACTACTAGCATTGATAGTCAGAACAAGAACATCGAAGACGCCACCATCATCACAGGGCGGAGCAAAAGCAGCATCGGCATCCAGAATATTAAAAAAGCAATTATTACTACGGGTGAAAATACTGACACGATTAAGGGTTCTGCAAACAGCTTGGAAGCAAACATCCTAGCCTATGGCATCTTCAATGACGGCATCATTGATACTGGTAATGGCCATGACATCCTCACCGGAGAAGCAACAACCACAATTGGTGGTACTGCCTATGGTATTTATGGGCAAGGAATCATCAAGACTGGTGATGGGAATGACAAAGTTACCGCCACTAGTAATATCGATAAAGTTCAACAGAAAGTCACTATTGGTGGCGGTATCCGCTTTGAATTAGGGACTGGGGATGACTACTTCAAAGGGTTCGGATCTGCAATTGTTGATGGCGGGAATGGTTTTGACACCCTTGATGTGAGCGCTTTCAAGCGTTCTGAAGTTAGTGTATCTGGTGTTATTTCTGGCAATAGTCTAAACCCTGCCAACATTACCTTCAACAATAATGGAAAGTCTATTACCCTTTCGACAACTGGCTGTGAGAATTTTATCTTTGCAGACAGCTCTTTCTCCTACAGTAGTTTGACTTGAAACGAGAATTACCACAATTAAATTGTATACACTATGTATACAATTTAATTGTGAGTAAAGTAATGTATAGGAATCGTATTTGATTTTTGAAATTATCTACGTAGGCGGGGAGTGGGGAGTAGGGAATAGGGAATAAGGAATTAGGCTTTTCGAGTTATACCGAGCTTTTTCAGAAATCAAATATTAATCGTATAGTTTTGACTTTTAATGCCTTGCTTAATGAATTAGTGAAAATAAGTTTTTGAACGAATTGCGTCAGACAAAGTGGCTGACCGCAGTGTAGGATGCTCCCTAATACGTAAAAGCATGTCTATGTTTATCTTAAAATATGAACGAGTTATTTACTGCAATTACTACAGGCGCGATCGCGTTCATTGCCACTAACATTGATGATATTGTCATTCTATTGTTGTTTTTTTCTCAAATAAATGCTCAATTTCGCCCCCGCCATATAGTTGCTGGTCAGTTTCTAGGCTTTACGGTTCTGTTAATCCTTAGTCTTCCTGGTTTATTTGGTGGGTTAGTTTTATCAAAAAGCTGGATTGGATTACTCGGTTTACTACCAATGTCCATAGGTATCAGTAGTTTAGTGAATTGGGAAGAAGATTCATCAAAAGAAGTTATAGGTGTAACCGAAGAAGCTGAAGCATCAACAATTACTAGTTTTTTTTCTCCCCAAGCTTATAGTGTGGCAGCCGTTACAATTGCCAATGGTAGCGATAATATTAGTGTCTACGTGCCTTTATTTGCTAGCAGCAACTTAGAGACTTTTGTGGTAATTATCGGATTATTTTATCTCTTGTTAGGAGTTTGGTGCTACGCTGCATACAAATTAACTAACAATAGAGTCATCGCTGATGTATTGACTCGCTACGTTAATAATCTTGTGCCTTTTGTTTTGATCGGATTAGGCGCTTTTATTGTATTAAAAAGTGAAGCTTTGAGCTTAATAAAGCTAGCTGCTAGTTGTGTCTGTTTGGTAATTTTGGTGAAAAATCATGAAAGTGCCGATGAAATTGGCGAAAATTCTAGTAGATAACAAAGCCAATTTTAGATTTTTGATTTAGATCAAAAATCTAAAATCCAAAATTGGTATATGGAATCAAACTTTACTCAACCACTCATTCTCCTCTGGGTCTTTGAACAGTGAGGTACTGAGGTAGCGTTCGCCGAAGCTAGGTTGGATCATGACGATTAGGCGACCGGCATTTTCTGGTCGCTGTGCCACTTGAATAGCCGCGTATAAAGCAGCGCCAGTAGAAATCCCGGATAGCAATCCTTCTTCTTTTGCTAGGCGACGGCTGTAAGCGATCGCTTCCTCATCCGCTACCTGAATCACTTCATCTACCACTTCTGGACGGTAAATTGCTGGGATAAATCCCGCGCCGATACCCTGAATTTTATGAGGCCCCGATTTACCACCTACTAATACCGGGCTGTTGCTTGGTTCAACTGCGATCGCTTGAAAACTCGGCTTCCGTCCTTTAATAACTTCTGCAACTCCCGTAATTGTCCCACCAGTACCCACTCCCGCCACCAGAATATCTACCTCTCCATCAGTATCATTCCAAATTTCTTCTGCTGTGGTTTGAGCGTGAACTTTCGGGTTTGCGGGGTTGCGGAACTGCTGCAACATATAAGCATTGGGCGTTTGAGCTAAAATCTGCTCTGCACGACCGATCGCTCCTCGCATCCCTTCTACCCCTGGCGTTAACTCTAGTTGAGCGCCATAAGCTCTGAGCATCAATCGTCTTTCCTGGCTCATTGTGTCAGGCATCGTTAGAATAAGATGATAACCCTTAGCGGCCGCCACCATTGCCAGCGCAATTCCTGTATTTCCAGAAGTCGGCTCTACTAAAATGGTTTTTCCGGGGTGAATCAAGCCAGCTTCTTCCGCCGCTTCCACCATACTCGCGCCAATCCTGTCTTTCACAGAAGAAGCTGGATTCATGCTTTCTAGCTTCACCACAATCTGAGCAACCGCTCCCGATGCTTGAGGAATCTTGTTTAATTGAACTAAAGGAGTTCGTCCGATTAACTCTGTGATATCTTTCGCTATCCGCATGTGGGTACTCCGTCGTGTCTAAATATAATACATCGGACTCTGCTGTGCGCGAGTTTCTCTTTCCTGGCACAAGTCTTGGAGTGTATAGCGACCCAAAACTTCAATTGAGGCAGTATTAGCTTGCTCCCAAACTTCATAAATCAGAGTCTTTTCCAGAGTCGGAGAGTCAGAAGTATCTTTCTCTTTCCGCTCGCCTTCGACCAAAGTGACAATTTCAAGTATTGTAATCTGCCAAGGTTCACGAACTAAAACGAAACCTCCTTTAGAGCCGCGTTGACTCTGCACCACACCAGCACGCCGGAGGTTGGTCAAAATTTGTTCCAGATAGCGCTCAGGTATGGGTTGCTTGGCGGTGATCTCGCTCATAGTTAGAGGAAGTTTTTTCCCGTGGTGGCTTGCCAGTTCTAAGAGTGCCAGCAGCGCGTATTCCACTTTGGAAGACAGATCCAAGAGAGCGTAGTTTTGGCTATTCAAGACTGTACTCAATATAATACTACGGTGAATTGAGAGACTTCTCGCAGTTTATGCGAAATTAATTTTTTCCAAGTGTGGAATGTGATAGCATCCCACTTACTACCAACTAAAACACTTTACTCTATCGACTTACCGTAGATTATTATCTTACACAATTCCCATCAATGACTTGATCTTTTTGTGTGAATTCTCCTGAGTTTCTGTTTTCAGAGCCTCACTACCAACGAAAATCTCAACAGAGTATGCTAATAACTGATTTGCGAACCATTTTTGAGCGTGACCCAGCAGCCCGTAACTGGCTAGAAGTATTGTTCTGTTACCCTGGACTTCAGGCCCTAGTGTTTCATCGACTGGCACACTGGCTGCATAAAATGGGAATTCCGTTTATACCTCGTTTTATCTCTCATACTAGTCGTTTTTTCACTGGGATTGAAATCCATCCTGGCGCATTAATTGGCCAGGGAGTTTTTATAGACCACGGTATGGGAGTTGTAATTGGTGAGACAGCGATCGTGGGCGACTATGCCCTAATTTATCAAGGTGTCACCCTTGGCGGGACTGGGAAAGAAAGCGGCAAACGCCATCCTACTTTAGGCTCTCATGTAGTTGTGGGTGCGGGTGCGAAGGTATTGGGAAATATTCAAATTGGCGATCGCGTTCGTATTGGAGCCGGTTCTGTCGTGTTGCGAGATGTGCCCAGTAATACTACTGTAGTTGGGATTCCAGGGCGCGTGACTCGTCAGAACAACTCGGCTACAAATGTTCTGGATCATGATAAAGTACGCGACGTAGAAGCTGAAGTAATTCGCGCTTTATTTGAACGCGTCAAGTCTCTAGAGAAACAGTTCGAGCAGTTGCAAGATCAATCAAGTTTGTCTCCAACTGAGCTTGGCGACGAACCAACCGACAACCCTAAGAGCAAAAATTCTGATGGGATAATTGAAGATTTTCTTGATGGTGCGGGAATTTAGAGAATGGGGCAATTCAATTTTGGATTTTGGTGAAGCAGCGCGGTCTTGGGGGTTTCCCCCATGAGTGACTGCACCAACCCGTTCGCGTAGCGTCTCCCCTTGGGAGAAGGGATTTTAGATTTTGGATTAAATTTCAATTCTTTAATCCAAAATCTAAAATTCTTACTCCCCACTCCTAACTCCTAACTCCCCAATCCCCACTCCCCACTCCCCTCTTTAAAGTACCCATAGGCTCCTAGAACCTGATATAAATATAATACTACGGTTAATTTATCGGAGAATAGTGTTATAAAATATGGTGTTTTTGTACACAAGCTTACCTACCACAACTAGTAATAATACTAAGCATATTTTTGCCCGTAGGTCATTTCTGCCTGAGCATAAAAACGGACTTTGGAAGATTGAAACGGGTTTTGTCATGACTTTTACCTATCTGGAAGATGGTACAACTGTCGCTCTGGGATTGTGGGGCCCTGGAGATGTCGTTGGTAAGGCTTTGTCAAAATTAGAACCTTATCAGATGGAATGCTTAACTAAAGTGGAAGCGGCAGTTTTACCTTTAGAGGAATGGACTCAACTAACAGAAACTTTGCTTGCCCATATCCAACAGGCTCAAGAATTGATGATCATTCGTAGCCATAAAAAAGTGGATACTATGCTCATCAAGCTGTTGGCATGGTTATCCAAAAAGTTTGGTTCGGAAGTTGAGAAGGGACGTTTAATAGATATGCGTCTAACTCATGAAGACTTGGCGGAAATGCTCGGCTCAACTCGTGTTACCATCACTCGTGTTCTTGGGCAGTTTGAGCAAGAGGGCTTGATTAATCGTCTCTCCCTGCATCGAATTGTACTCCGAGAAGAAGAAATTTGGTACTACGAAATTTAGATTATTTCAGCAAAAGGAGCGATCGCCGTCACGTCGTTTCTCTACCAGACGCTGCAAGTAGCTTGCTTAGAGAAGGGCTACGCTCCAAATTCAAAATTCATAATTCCCTTGATTCGGAATTTTAGCTTGTGAATTATTCTTCAAAAATTATTTGGTTAGCAATCGCTATAAACGCTAGACAAATCCAGCCAAATCGGTAGCTCCAGTTTTTTTAAATAACTCACGCTAGAGTAGAGTTGCTTTGTTTTTTGAGTGAGAAAGAAAAACTGGGGCTAGCCAAATTAGAGTTGAGAGCGAAAAGTAGATTTATGAAAGAAGATACTATCGAGATCACTGGTTTTCACGCTCATGTTTACTTCGATACCGCGAGTCGGGATGTAGCTGCACGTGTACGTGAAGGATTGGGCGCTAGGTTTGACGTGCAACTCGGACGCTGGTTTGACAAGCCCATCGGGCCCCACCCAAAAGCGATGTATCAAGTTGCTTTCTTACCAAATCAATTTGATAAAGTCCTTCCTTGGTTAATGCTTAATCGTGAGGGATTGGATATTCTCGTCCATCCTGAGACAGGCGATGCTGTGGCAGACCACGCGGTTCATTCTCTATGGTTAGGAAAAAAGCTAGATTTGAATATTGAGTTTCTTCGACAGATTAGTTCGACTTTATCCAATTAAAGAAAGTAGCTCACTTTATGAAGCTCTTGACTTAAACCCACCGAATTTGTTAACTTTAATATTTAGTCAATCGGTACTTGCTTGAGTAAAGCTATCCACATATTAGATGGATCGGAGTAGTAATCAATTTCTTCAACTTGATATTGATAAGATTCAGAGCCTTGTCGTAAAATAATGCGCTCGCCGGGTTTTATGCTTTTCCCTATTCCAGTCATATACCCGATTGTTCCTTCATTAAGACGCTCAAATACATAGTCGCTTCCCCAAAGTTGTTGGCTGTAATCGTGTATTTTATGCTTCTTTTTTAATTCGGTTGCTGGAGAGCTAACTAGAGCTATTTTATTCAAAAAACTAAAACTTAAATTCATACCCGTTCTGATTGAAGAGAAGGCACTTAACAACAATTTAAAAATCGAACTAAGAGTCGAAAGTCAGTCTTTTAAAACATAATTATAAGATATTAATATTTAACTTCTACTAAATTTTATCTGATGTGAAATCAACCATTGATGTCATTAATGATGCTATATGTATCAAGGAAAAATCACTGTTACTAATACTATTGATTACTTGATTACCTTCAATCTTGAATATCTCATACAACACGAGAGGTGATCAGCTAGCTGCTAACTTGTATAATTAGGGCGGGCTCTCCGAACTACTCCACAAGAGTTATCTTTAATTGGGTTCTGCAAATTAGATGTTTTTTAGCTTAACAGCTTTACTATTCACTTCACTTTACTATTCACTTAAATTTACAGTACGATTAACCGCACCTTCAACTGTAAAATCACCGAATTATTGCAGAATATTTGGTCAGATAAGAGTATTATTCGCTGAACTAGATAATATTAATTTATAAATATTTTATGTATTAATAATGTCGTCTAGGTATATTTTTCAACTAAATACGATCTAGTCCCTGTTTGTGGTTTTTAGAGCTACATCTATCTGCTCTAGTAATACTTCTAGGGTGGAGGAGTTATCTAAAATGACATCTGCATGAGCCGCTTTTTGTTCGATAGATAATTGGCTGTTGATCCTAGCTCGTGCCTGTTCTCTATTTAAATGGTTTCGTTGTATCAATCTTTGTAGCTGTTGCTCTTGGGAACAACCTACTACCCAGATTTCTGTAACCAAATCAGTCATTCCTGCTTCAAATAATAGAGGCACTACTAACACCAGTGTTTGTGAGGAGGATTGGGCAATTGCTTTGAGGAAGCGATCGCGCACATCAGGATGAATCAAATTCTCTATCCAATTGCGTTCATCTTGACGATTAAAGATAATTTCGCCTAGCTTTTGACGGTTGAGGCTACCATCTGCTAGTAAAATTTGTTCGCCGTAACGTTGAGCGATCGCACCCAGAATAGGCGAACCTAAAGATACTGCCTCTCTAGCATAAATATCTGCATCCAAAATAGGCAGGTTATAAACGCTAGCTAAATAATTGGTGACAGTGGTTTTGCCTGTGGCAATACCTCCGGTTAAGCCGATTATGCGTTTTGTCATTTGTCATTTGTCATTTGTCATTTGTTTTTAATCTCTCTCATCTAAGAATTTATCGCCCATGTTATCAGTGCTTGGGTTAAACCATCTAAAGTATATTCTTGAGCTTCTACATCCACACGCCCGAATAAAGCATGACAAGTTTTGGAGGTTTGAGGGCCGATAGAGGCAATACAAACTCCTTCTAAGAATTGGCTAGCATCAGAGTTGTTAGCACATATTTTGTCAGTAAGTTGACAGAAAAATTGCACAGTTTTAGAACTGGCAAAGGTAATCACATTTACCTTGCGATTTTGGAGAGCTAACTCTGCTACAGGTGGAATACCACTAGGACAACAAGATTGATATGTGGCAACTTCTATCACCTTTGCTCCCTTGGCAGTTAATTCCTTAACCAAAACTTCTCTTCCGCCGCTTTCAACTCTGGGAAATAAAAGCTTTTTATCATCCAGTTTATCTGGAAAATTTTCCACTAAAGAATCGGCAACATAGTTGGGAGGAATAAAATCTGCTTGGAGAGAGTGTTGTTTGAGACTATAGGCTGTTTTCTCGCCAACAACGGCAATTTTGACACCTGCTAAGGCACGGGTATCTTTACCTTGGGCGATTAGCCTTTCAAAAAAGTAGTCTATCCCATTGGTAGAAGTGAGAATTAACCAGTCGAAGTCAGATAAATGAGCGATCGCATTATCTAAAGCTTCCCAGCTGGAGGGCGGGGCGATTTCTAAAGTAGGCATTTCGATGACTGTTGCACCTGATGCGATGAGGCGATCGCTAAATTGGCTCGACTGTCCGACTGAACGTGTCACCAGGATTGTTTTGCCAGTCAGGGGAAGAGGAGATGAGGGGGATGAGGTAGATGAGGTAGATGGGGGAAAGTTACTTAACATAGGTTGGGGTGTGGAAATACTCTCGTTCGCAGGTTCCGCCTGCGAATGCCTGATAATTTCGTCTAAATATATATTCTCAGGTTGTAAGTACTTGCGTAACCCAACAACTTCGCCAATCACAATTACCGATGGAGAAAGGGATAATTCGGTGGTTTGTTCCAGAATATCACCCAGTTGCGCTATCCAAATTTGTTGATCAGGAGTTCCTGCCCAACGGATGATCGCAATTGGTGTTAAGTGCGATCGCCTGTGTCGCAGCAGTTCATGTACAATCTCTGGCAGATGTTGCCCCCCCATCAAAATTACCAGTGTATCTAAGCGTGACAGTGCCTCCCAGTCTAAAAGCTCTGGTTCATGAGCTGTAAGCACTGCAAAAGTGCGACTCAAAACCGGATCTGTCAGGGGAATTCCTGCCAACAAAGGTGCTGCAAGGGCTGAGGAAATTCCTGGTACTAGTTCAAAATCACAACCAGATGCTTTCAATGCCTCAATTTCGGAAGTGCAACGCCCAAAAATTAACGGATCGCCTGATTTAAGCCGTACAACTTGTTTTCCTTGCTGGCAATGCTTTACCAGTAACTTGTTAATCTCACTTTGCGTTGTACTGGGTTTACCACCGCGTTTCCCGACATCCAACTTCAGGCAATCAGGTGGTACGCACTGCAATAATTGAGCATCTACCAGGGCATCGTAGACTAACACCTGAGCAGCAGCTAAGAGATTGTAAGCTTTTACTGTCAGGTATGCCACATCTCCAGGCCCAGCACCTACGAGGTAGACTTTGCCCCTTTCTTGAGTCACGTCACTTCGCTCCGAATTCAAAATTCAAAATTCACTCATTACAATTCCCATAAATAAATTCACTTACTCTGTATCTCATTCTCCCCCTGCTTCTTTCCCAATACCCCATGCCCCATGCCCCATGCCCCATGCCCTTTATTTAATTCGTTTGCGGATTAATTTTTTGGATTAGCTGATCAACTTGCTCAACCATCTCCTTGTTTTCGGCAGATTGGAATAACTCTCTGGCTTTTTTGAGATTAACGATCGCTTCTTGTGGCTGTTGTTGCCTTCCCAAAGTGATTCCCAAATTATAGTAAGTCAATGCATCATTTGGTACGAGGCTAATGGCTTTTTTGTAATGTGCGATCGCTTCTTGAGGTTTACCTTGATCGTCCATCGCATTTCCCAAACCTGCGTAAGCTTGTGCATGTTTGGGATCAAGGCGAATCGCTTCGGTATAGTCAGCGATTGCTTGTGCTAGCTTTCCTTGAGCGTAAAAAGCGCTTGCTAAATTATAATGAGCGTCTGCATAATTGGGAGCGAAGCTAATGGCTTTTTTGTAATGTGCGATCGCTTCTTCTAGTTTGCCTTGAGCGTAAAAAGCATTTCCCAAAGCATTATAACTTGCTGGATTTTTCGGCTCGAGGCGAATGGCTACTGTATATTCAGCGACTGCTTCTGCTGGCTTTCGTTGAGCGTACAAGGCGTTCCCTAAGTAATAGTGAGCGTCTGCATAGTTGGGGTCAAAGCTAATGGATTTTTTGTACTGTGTAACTGCTTCTGCTAACTTACCTTGATCGTACAGAGCATTTCCCAAACGGGCGTAAGTTGGGGCATAACTGGGTTTGAGGCGAATAGCTGCTGTATATTCGGTGACTGCTTCTGTTAGCTTGCCTTGAGCGTACAGAGCATTTCCGAAGTTATAGTGAGCGTCTGCATAGTTAGGTTCAAGGCTGAGGGCTTGCTTATATTGGGCGATCGCCGCTTCTAACTGATTCAGTCTTGCTAAAGTCAAACCCAAATTAAAGTATGCTCCAGGGTCTTTAGGATCGAGGCTAATGGCTTTTTTGTAAAGAGCGATCGCTTCTTGTGGTTTGTCTTGATCGTCAAGAGTATTTGCCAAAGCAATATAAGCTTGTGTAAAGTTCGGTTGCAGTTCAATTGCTTTTCTAAAAGCCGCCTCGGCTCCTTTTAAATCTCCTTGTTTGTAAAGATTGGTTCCTTGCTCGAAGTGAGCAACTGCGTTTTTCTTCTGAGGAATTACCGGCTGTGCAAAGTCACCAATTTTTGATAAAACAATGCCAACATCTTTACCAAAAGCACTACTAGCATTACTCAAACACAACCAGATAATAGCTGCTACCAGTACATTCTTGTTTTTCCGCATTTTTATTACCTTATCTGCTTGGTTTATATGTAATATCGAGTTGGGCTAATTGCCATCATAAAAACACGGACATAATTCCGGCAGACATTGATAAATTCCAAAATAAAAACCATTCTCACCACCATGATGGGAATGGTAAAAAAATTAGGAGACGGAACAAGAAAATTTAATCTCCGCAATTCTCACTTAACTTAAGATTCACTTGACTTAGCACTCATTTTATCTAAAAGTTGAGTGATTTTTTTAGCTTTTTCAGGTTGGCGCTGTTTTTGTAATAAATCTTTAGCTTGTAGCAGGTTAGTTTTAGCTTCCTCTTCTCGCTTTTGCTGCATGAGAATATTTGCCAGACGCAAGTAAGCATCAGGATTTTTCGGACTGCGGCGAATCACTTCCCGGAATAATTCTGTTGCTTCCTCTACTTGGCCTTGCTGGTTTAAAACATCTCCCAAAAACAAGCGCACCACATCATTAGTAGAGTTGAGGGAAATCACCTTCCGAAACGCTGTTTCTGCGCCTTGGTAATCTTTTGCTTGAGCGAGATTGATTCCTTTTTGAAACAAGTCTGAGGTAATTAAAGTTTTCCAAGCGAAATAGCCCAGGATTGACAGACTCAGAACAACTACAAAAGCAGGGATAATAGAACTAGTGGGAAAGGTTTCTAGCATTGTCTAAGCCAAAAAGCAGGCGATAGGAAAAATCAGATATTCCATAAAAAAGAGTTTCCAGATAAATTGGTAGAATTGAGCGATCGCACTTTTATCTTGTAAGTCTACTGCCAAACTCCGCAACCACATCCAAACTAGCAGCCCTAAATGAGCAATTACCAGAAATATCGGGTTAACTGAGGCAACACGTAGCACACCAACTAGAATTATTCCCAAATAGCAGACAGTTATCACCCAAAGAGCCAGATTAAACACAGCTTGGGAACCGAGTTTGATAGTGAAAGTAGAGATATTATAGAGGCGATCGCCTTCCATATCTGGTATATCTTTAAAGATAGCGATCGCAAAGGTAAACACCAAGATAAATAATGTCAACGCCCACACCACGGGCGGAATTCCTTGGCTTTGTTTCAGCACCCAACTATAATGCAAATACAATCCTAAATTAACAATCGTACCGCGCACCGAAAAAATACATAGCGCTGCCCAAAATGGAAACTGTTTCAGGCGAATTGGCGGTAAAGAATAAGCAGTACCAATGACCAAACTAATTGCTACCATGCCCAATAAGAATGGCCCAGTTAGCCACGCCACAACTAGCGCTAAAATCCCAGTCAAAGCAACAATTAATTGCCCCGTCTGTCGGGAAAACTCACCTGATGCCAACGGTAAATGAGGCTTATTAATCTTGTCAATATCAACATCTTCTAATTGATTTAGCCCCACAATGTAGACATTCCCACACAAACAAGCAATCCATGCGCCTAAGAGAGAGAGTAGGGAGTGGGAAGTGGCGAGTGGTGAATCAGTACGATTACTAATGGCAATGGCAATTAAATATAAACCTAAAACACTCAGACTTGTACCAATAATCGTGTGAGGGCGAGAGAATTTCCAGAAAGCGTATAACCAATGGAAAGATGATTGAACGGGTTGGCGTGGCAAAGGGCTGTTTTGATAACTCTGGCTCATGAGTAATTTAGATTCAGTATTCCGGTTTATTGTTAACCATTGTCACAGAATTTGGTCATTAGTCTAGACGCACTGTATTTTCGTAGGGAAGGCAGTATTAGCCCTGTCAAGGTGACATGACATGATCTTGTTCCCATGTTCTGCATCAAAATATCCATCTAGGGGCTGCTGCTTATAAGCTGAAAAACATCTAAGAAAGCATAACCGAATTAAACCTAACTCTTGTCTGGTGCGCCGGACAGCCCGCTCCAATGATGCAAGTTAAATGTGGAACAGCTTAGTCCAATTCGGCAGCAGCCCACGAACGAGAGGGTGATAGTTTTTGGGTTTCAATCCCGATAAAATCTTACAATTAACGATGAAAATACTTCTTCCCGACTCCCGATAACGGTACAATCTATCAGAAAAGCCAAGAAATAGTTAAATCTAGAGTGCCTTCATGACAGCTGATTTGACATCTACAGCGACATTTGACTTTGTTACCGTGCTATGCGATGCTACGGTTGCGTATCGAGGACAGAAAGGCACACGCCCTAGTGCTGAAATATTAGTAAATGCGTTGCTACAAGCAGAAAAATCTGCCAAGCAGCAACGGTTAAGCTATCCTTTTGAGTCTCTTTTAGGTAAATGGCAACTTTCCTTTGTTACTGGCACTAAGAAAGTCAGAGAGCGCGGGGGAATTGTATTAGGCAAGGGTTTCTATGTACCGAATTTTATAAGAGTCTATGTTTCCTTTAATGCCACTTTGGAACAGGATTTAGGCAGAGGCGAAATTGTTAATCAGGTTGAATATGGCCCAGTTTTGTTAAAGCTCACGGGGCCAGTGCAATATTCAAGTCAGAAAAATTTATTGGCGTTTGACTTTAACCACATGCTTATCAGTCTGTTTGGTCGTGTTGTTTACAATAGACCAATCCATTTTGGTAAAGTTAAAACAGAAGATTTCTACAACCAGCCCATAGCTAAACTAGCCTTCTTTGGCTTCTTTTCAGTCACCGAAGATTTCATTGCAGCTCGCGGTCGTGGTGGAGGATTGGCATTTTGGATTCGAGAAACTTAAAGAGACTGGAAAGCAAAACTCCGCCATTTAAACGGCTTTCTCTACACTTCTGATTTTTCTTTTTTTGTATCAACGATCAAACTGGACGACAAGCAGACAAAATACTGTGTATATTTACTACTTGTCCAATAGACATCTCCAGAAATTAAATATGCGTTATCTAGAACCCTTGTAAAGACGCGAAATTTCGCGTCTCTACATTCTTTTTCGGAGATGTCTATTAGACTTATCCACAAATAAACCTCAAAATAGCTGAAACCCTTACATAGCTGGCTTTTTAGCTTATATAAAACAGGAACCTCTAAAACCCTCTCCAGAGCTAGGTTTCAGCCAAATAAAGTTCTCATTTCCGGATAAGTCTATTGTAGATTGACAGTAATTTTACGCTAAATAATGACCATTTTACGACTATTTGCAGTCTACAGAAAAATCGTTGTTGTTGCCCTTTGTATCACGTTCTTCTCTAAACAACCTTCAAACCAACCATCAAACGGGACGACAACTAAACAAAATACTGTGCATATTCACTACTTGTCCAATAACTGCGATCGCCGGCGCACCAAATCCAGTTTGCTCTACCTGTTTGACAATTGTCTCTAAAGTACCAATCAATTCTTCTTGTTCTGGTCGCGTACCCCAGCGCACCAAAGCAATGGGCGTTTCTAAATTCAACCCAGCTGCACTTAACTGTTCCACAATATAAGGTAGATTGTGAATTCCCATATAAATTACAATGGTTTCGGAACCGTGGGCGATCGCATTCCAATTCACTAACGGTCTATACTTACCCACCCCCTCGTGACCAGTAACAAATATTACCGATGAACTATACAGCCGATGAGTCAAAGGGATACCTGCATAGGCGGCGGCTGCAATTCCCGATGTGATACCTGGCACAACTTCCGTTGATATTCCAGCTTTAACTAATTCTGCCATCTCTTCGCCACCGCGACCAAAAATAAACGGATCACCACCCTTGAGCCGCACCACAATTGCATTATCCTGCGCTTTATCAATCAGCAATTGAGTTGTTTCTTCTTGCAACAACGAATGTCTCCCCGCACGCTTACCAGCATTAATTTGCTCTGCTTGGGGATTAATCATTGCCAGAATTGCAGTACTCACCAAGGCATCATAGATAACTACATCTGCACATTCCAATAAACCTTTGGCCTTCAGGGTAATTAGTCCTGGATCTCCTGGCCCCGCACCTACTAAATAAACCTTTCCCAAATACTTGTTCTCCTGTTTTTCTGTGCGGTTCATTTATCTTGTATCTGTTAAATCCGAAATTAGCTCGGCTAATTCTGCACTTGCTCCCAAGGGCTGCGCCAATTGGAAATTCACCGCAGAAAATTGTAATTTTAGCTCCTCGATTGAGCCAGCGATCGCATCGGTTATTCCACCAGCGAATAAAAAGTATGGCAAAATTGCAATTTCCCGATAACCAGCAGCTACCAACTCTTTCACGCGTGATTCTAAACTAGGAGGCCCAGCCCAATAAGCAGCCACAGCTCCTAAACTCGCCGCCATTGCTGACACAATTTCTTGAGAACCTGGGCGACGGCTACCATGAGCTAATAGAATCCATGCTTCTGCTTTTATTGCAGCTATTTGCTTTGCCAGCAGTTTCTCTAAATTGGGGTGAGAGCCTAAGTATGGTTGCAACTCAATCATGATATCCTGACCAATATCCTGTTGTGCTAGTGCTACTTCGGCGGGAATATCTGTCATTACATGCACTCCTGGCAGCAGAAATACCGGTACAATTTTGAGGCTATTTTCCTTTTGAGACAATCCGCTGCATCTACGCCCGCCACCGACATCGCCAAAAGCACTGTTGGCAAATTGTTTAATCTGCTCATGTAAAGGCTGAGGACTCATTTCTAAAGCAGCTATGCCAACCAGATATTCGCTATTTAATGAATTGTCGTTTTTTGGCAATTTGTTACATACCAGCTTTGCTAATTGCTGCATAGCAATTTCTGGGCGGCGATCGCGACTTCCGTGAGATACTAGCAGATAGGCAGATGACATTGGTAAAGCTTGAACTCTCAGTTACTATTTTTATTTAAGATAAAGCTGGGAATAATTAAGTACTCTGGTAATTATTGAAATTATGATCAATTACGAACAAAACCTTCACTAAAAAAAGAGGATAAAGAGAAGGCTGATCTAGTAAACTTGTTGTATTTTACAACGACAAATCAAAACTTACTTTCAACTTTTATGCGTTATCCGTTATTTCTTCATCAACAGCTTTAACTATTACATTTGCATACCTCTGAAGAATATAAGCCGCTTGGAATACATCTAAAACTGCACCTTGAAGCTGATTTATATTAATTTGTAACCCCTCTATATTAGAACCTCGAAAATCTGTGTTTTTAAATTTAGCATCAGCAAGGATAACATTATTCATTTGGCAATTTATAAATTTTACATTTATCAGAGAAGATTCTATAAATGTAGAATCTTCAAGTATACAATTGTCAAAAATAGCATGATCAAATTTACTTGAATTAAATTGTGATAATTGTCCTTGACAGCCTTTAAAAATAATATTTTTGAATCTGGACTTTATTGCTTGAAATCCTAGCAATCTACAGTTAATAAATTCAACTCTATTAAATGAACCTTCTTCCCATTCAGTATTGGCAAAATCACTTTTAGCAATTCTAACATCTTGTAGAGTAAGTTTTTTAAAGTAAGTATTTATAGATTTAACATTATCAAAATATGCATACTGAAAATCTACTCCTTTCGTTCCCTCAATCTGGCAATTTGATAAATGTACATTTTGATAGCTTTCTAATTCATATAATTGGTTATCTGGTATACCCTTATTCATTGTTTCATATAAAGGTAAATTAGGAGGATCAATAGCTCTATGCTTGCTAGACATATTTTTTACTTGAAATCATCTCATCTAAAAAATACTTTATACGTTATGAATGCTCTAATAGTCAAGTAAAAAATATATTTCCTTATTTTTATTAAAATTAATACAAGTTTAGCAGAAATGCAACTCCTTCTAAAAAGCAGCTGACAACAAAGCATCAAGAATAAAATTAAAAGAAGTTACAATACCTTTATATTCTCCCCCTACTGCTTGCCTTATTGTTCTTCGGCAGTGTAAGTATAAAATTGATCAAAAGCTCCCACTGTTTCAAATTTGTATGAAGGTATCCAAGAATTTATTTTTAAATCTGTACGGTAAATGCTAAAAATAACGTAATTTTGTCTTTCTGTAGTCCTGGTAACAATTTCTTGGATTTGCGGGTTAGCCGAGTCAACCAACTTATCACAATTAAAACGGATTAAATTTTCTAGAATATTCGTAGTTTTTTTACATACATCAGTTTTTAAGTATTTTGTCAGCCGTTGGACTGCATATTCTTCATATTCAACCTGACTAGGATTGGTCTTCGCCATTGCCACACCCAAAACGGCGAGTCCTGCTGCTGCTCCAGTATATGCAATGATGGTTAAGGGTTTCATGTTTACCAAGTAAAATTCCTTGTAATCGTTAGATTCCAGAGACTCTAAATCAACTGAGTCCGTTCCTTAAACAAAAACTCTTGATCGCTTGCCAAATTATTGCTATAATTCAAATTGTTGAATGGCGAGCGTAGCCAAGTGGTTAAGGCAGTGGTTTGTGGTACCACCATTCGTGGGTTCAATTCCCATCGTTCGCCCTACATAATTTTATAATGATCCATATATTCCTATAAAAGATGGGTTGTGGGTCTGAATATTCATAACCATTACTTTAGCAAGGATCTGCCATCTACGAGTTCATGGACTTAAAAGGATTGCAAATCCATGATAATTAATTAGCTTATCTTATCAATAATTTGATGTATATAAGCAAATCTACTTTCTAAATGAAAACTAGGTGTGCGATGTCTGACGATAAGCGACAAATGTTGAAGACGCTCCGCATAGCTTGCTTCTTTGCAGGAGTAACTGTCTACCCAATATCAATATGGTAAAAATTTTTACAAGTAATTGGGCAAAAATAAATTAAACGATGTTACGCAATCTAAAATTAATTAAATTGTGTATTAGTAGCCATATAAATTTACCCTATTTAAACAACTTTTGCTGAAAGCTGAAATTATAACTAGGGTAAATAAGGATTAGTCTACACTATAGCAATCCTATCTGAGTTGTGAAAATTATTTTGTTTAACGAACCGCATTCGCGCAGCGTCTCGCAGAGAAGGACGCAAAGGGCGCGAAGTGTAAAAAGAGAAGATTTCACAAATGATTTAAGATTGCTATAGAATAAAAATTGATTTGAATTCATTTAAGTTCAACTGAATAGTTAAGCTTTAAACTAAAGTATTAGCTTTCATTTCAGGTTTTGGTAAATAAATAATAGCAAGTTATTTCCTAACATCTATCAAAAGAAATAAAAATTGTATTCCTTTAGTTAGATAAAAAATACTGAGTCATAGATACTTTAAGTAAAGTAGAACATGATTTAAGTGCCATCTTAAAAGTTGATACTTATAGGTACACAGATAAATCTGATTTATCTGTGTTATTTGGTGTTTATATGTGGCTCAAGAAAAGGTGAAGGCTTATTTGTGTCGCCTTGACATTTAACAATGCAAACATCGTCATCTAGTGGAGTTGCTATGTCTGAATTGCTTCAAGCAGTCTTAGATAGTGAAGAAAGAAGTGATTTGCGTTCCTTTATTAGTAAATTACGCCAACAAGAAAAGAAGTACTTGCTGCGGAACGACATACTCAATGCATATAGTGAGTATTGCTCAAAGTCTCAGACACATGAGGGTTTTTACACTTCCTCTGAGTTAGGCAAACTTATTTACTATACTCAGGAAATTATTCAGGAGGACTCAAACTTCTGTTTCATCATCCGTTCTAAAATTGCCAGTCAAGAAGTTTATTGGTTGACATCAGACTTAAGCATTGAACCGATGACGGTGCAGGATCTGTTGGATCTGCGCGATCGCTTGGTGAACAAATTTCACCCTAACGATGGCGACCTGCTAGAATTGGACTTCGGCCCGTTTTATGACTACTCTCCAACAATCCGCGACCCCAAAAATATTGGTAAGGGAGTAGAATTTCTCAACCGCTATCTATCTAGCAAAATATTTCAAGACTCCAAACAATTGCTCGACAGCTTATTGAATTTCTTGCGTCTGCACCACTACAACGGTGTTCAACTGCTCCTCAACGATCGCATTCAATCACAGCAGCAACTTTCCGAGCAAGTTAAGAAAGCTATCGATTTTGTTAATAATCGCCCCGATGATCAACCCTACGAACAATTTCGCTTCCAATTGCAAACAATGGGTTTTGAACCGGGTTGGGGTAACACCGCAGGGCGTGTGCGGGAAAGCTTAAATATTCTCGATGAATTGATTGATTCTGCCGACCCTCAAACCCTAGAAGCCTTGATTTCTCGTGTTCCGATGATTTTTAAAATCGTCTTGGTGTCAGCTCACGGTTGGTTTGGGCAAGAGGGCGTTTTGGGGCGTCCCGATACCGGCGGTCAGGTAGTTTACGTCCTTGATCAGGCAAAGAGCCTAGAGAAGCAGCTACAAGAAGATGTCCTGCTTGCGGGTTTAGAGGGATTGAATGTTAAGCCAAAGGTAATTATTCTCACCCGCTTGATTCCCAATAGTGATGGCACCCTTTGTAATCAACGGCTAGAAAAAGTCCACGGTACCGAAAATACTTGGATTTTGCGAGTACCTTTACGGGAATTTAATCCTAACATGACTCAAAACTGGATTTCCCGGTTTGAGTTTTGGCCTTATCTAGAAACTTTCGCCGTTGATTCAGAAAGAGAACTACGGGCAGAATTTCACGGCACACCTGACTTAATAGTTGGAAACTATACTGATGGGAATTTAGTGGCATTCTTGCTGGCGCGACGGCTGAAAGTTACCCAATGCAATGTTGCCCATGCTTTGGAAAAATCTAAATACTTGTTCAGTAACCTCTACTGGCAAGAATTAGAGGATAAATATCATTTTTCTTTGCAATTCACAGCTGACTTGATTGCGATGAATGCTGCCAATTTTGTGATCAGCAGTACCTACCAAGAAATTGTCGGAACACCGGATAGTGTGGGACAGTACGAGTCTTATAAATGCTTCACCATGCCGGAGTTGTACCATGTGACCAATGGCATTGAATTATTTAGTCCCAAATTTAATGTCGTACCGCCTGGAGTAAATGAAAATAATTACTTTCCCTACTCCCGGACTAAAGACAGGGTGGAGAGCGATCGCCAGCGCCTTGCAGAAATACTCTTTACTCTGGAAGACCCCGTGCAAATCTTTGGCAAACTCGACGATCCTAACAAGCGCCCTCTCTTCTCAATGGCGCGTCTTGACCACATCAAAAACCTCACAGGTTTAGCTGAATGTTATGGTCAAAGTAAAGAATTACAAGAGCATTACAACTTAATTTTGGTGGCGGGTAAATTGCGCGTCGAAGAATCAGGCGACAACGAAGAACGTGACGAAATAATTAAACTTTACCAAATAATTGACCAGTACAATCTTCACGGGAAGATTCGTTGGCTGGGTGTGCGCTTGACTAAAACTGATTCTGGTGAAATTTACCGAGTGATTGCCGATCATCAGGGAATTTTTGTACAACCAGCTTTATTTGAAGCTTTTGGTTTGACAATTTTAGAAGCGATGGTTTCAGGATTACCGACTTTCGCCACACAGTTTGGTGGCCCACTAGAGATTATTCAAGATAAAGTTAATGGCTTTTTGATTAACCCAACAAATTTAGATGAGACAGCCGCAAAAATTGTGGACTTTATCATAAAATGCAAACAAAATCCTAACTATTGGAATGAAATTTCGCACCGAGCCATTGACCGAGTTTACAGCACCTATACTTGGAAAATTCACACTACTAAGCTGTTGTCATTAGCACGGATTTATGGCTTCTGGAACTTTACCTCAAAGGAGAATCGGGAAGATTTGTTGCGTTATCTTGAGGCTTTGTTCTATTTAATTTATAAACCAAGAGCACAACAGCTATTAGACCAGCACAAGTACCGATAATAAGTTAGAAGATATCAACTGTTCCATATTTAACTAAATACGCTTGGGTTAAGGATTTTTGGTATGTAGAGACGTTGCGATGCAACGTCTCTACAAAGCATTTTGGGCTTAACTAAACCGTATAGTAAGGATATCTAAATTACTCTAGACAAAAAGCTTATTTTATGTATTAATGCAATCATCAGGATTTACATTTTGATTAGTGTTCCAGAACCGAAACCAATGTCTACGATGGGCTACGCGTACGTACCAGATTTATCAACAAGCAAGATTTAATCCGAATACATCAGAAATTATTGATAAAATGTGCTGACCCTAGTTAGATGAGCTAAATCACAATTACTATTAAGGTCTATTTGTGAAATAAGCAGCCCAAAAGCTTAAAAATCAGGAAACCATTCCATGAGCGATCTGACCAGTGACAGCCAACTATCAAGGATTGTTTTGAAGGGCTTTAAGTCTATTGCTGAATGTGACCTTAAGCTTTTGAAACTAAACGTACTTATTGGATGTAATGGTGCAGGTAAATCTAACTTCATAGGCTTCTTCGGCATGGTTCAGCAGATGCTTGAGAGGAATCTGCAAGTTTTGGTAAGCCGCCAGGGTGGCCCCGATGCGCTCTTGCATTTTGGCCGTAAAACAACTGAGCAATTAGAGATTGAGCTTTATTTTGGAAATAATGGATATTTCGCTACTCTTGAACCAACTCAAGACAACCGTCTGATGTTTTCCAAAGAGTCTTTTTGGTGGAACATGAGCGGTGAGCGTGAAATCGGTAGTGGTCATTTTGAGACTAATGCTTTACGAGGCAGCAAGACAAGAATTGACAAGTACATATTACCCACCATGCAGCAGTGGCGGGTTTATCATTTCCATGATACAAGCGACAGCGCTTATGTGAAGCAACCACACAGAATTAATGATAATGTTTACTTGCGTTCTGATGCGCGTAATCTTGCAGCTTTCCTATATTTGTTAAGTGAAAATTATTCGGAATCTTATCGGCGAATTGTCAAAACAATTCGACTTGTTGCTCCTTTTTTTGGTGATTTATATCTACGTCCTTCTCCACAAAACAATGAGGTTATCGAGTTGGAATGGGTCGAGCAAGGTCAGGATATTCCGTTTAAAGCTCATCTTCTTTCGGATGGAACACTTCGTTTTATCTGTCTGGTTACTGTCTTTTTGCAACCTACTTCCCTTCAACCCGAAACCATTTTGGTTGATGAACCTGAGCTAGGTCTTCACCCGTATGCAATTACTGTTCTTGCATCGTTAATTCGCTCTGCTGCAAGAGAAAAACAAGTTATTGTTTCAACTCAGTCGGTTGAACTGCTCAATGAATTTAGGGCGGAAGATGTAATTGTTGTGGATCGTGATGATGGTAAATCATCACTCCGAAGACTGAATGAGGATGATTTATACGAGTGGCTTGAAGACTACAGTTTAGGAGAACTGTGGAAGAAGAACATCCTTGGCGGGAGACCTTCACGATGATCCGAATACACGTTTTTGTAGAAGGACAGACGGAAGAAACTTTTGTAAAAGAAGTACTCTGCGAGCATCTTCAGCGAAAAGAGATATACCTCAACCCCATTCTTGTGCGAACTAGCTCAACAAGTAAGGGCGGTGTAGTTAGCTATGCAAAGATCAAGCCGCAATTGAATCGTAAATGTCTTCAGGATGGTTCGGCGTTCGTTACTACGATGTTTGATTTATATCGATTGCCAAATGATTTTCCAGGAAGCAGTTCTCTGGCTAGTATGAATGACCCATTTCAGAAAGCTGAATATCTTGAGCAGGAAATGAGCGCAGACATTAAACACTAAAATTTTCTCCCTAATTTACTGGTTCATGAGTTTGAGGGACTCCTGTACAGCAATCCGCAAGCTTTTCTCACATGGTTTGACCAAAGCATAGTAGATACCTTACAGGCAGAGCGTAACTTATTTCTTTCACCTGAACATATTAATGAAGGTTCGACAACAGCCCCATCCAAACGAATTATCAGATGTTGCCTTGGATATGAAAAGCCATTACATGGCTCCTTAATTGCAATAGAGATTGGGTTGGATACAATACGTCAGCAGTGCCAGCATTTCAATCAATGGTTAACGCGTCTTGAAAATATTAGCGGCGGTAATGGTTGAAGAGAATATGTTGCCCTCAAAAGACAGTAGAAATGTTATTAATGTACTCCATATTTTAGAAAACTTTCAGGATTATTACTAATTTACAAAAGTGATTTTTTATTTTTTATACTTTCACAAATGAATCAGGAATTATGAATAATATGAAGTTTCACAACTCCTAACCGGAGGCGGAGCGTCTCCGGCTCCGCTCCTAATTCCTAACTCCCAACTAAATTGTCAACGCCCGCCAGGTTCGTTGGCCAACTATTCCATCTACTCCTAAATTCCGCTGATTTTGAAAGGCTTTGATAGCAGTCTCTGTTAGTGCGCCAAAAATCCCATCGACTCTAACGGCATAACCGTTCGACACTAACAGCCGTTGTAAAGCACTGACAGCAACACCAGAGCTACCGAAATAAAGAGTCGGCATAGGTTGGCTACTAAACTTCTGGAATCGTCCTGTAGCCTTTGCACGGACTTTACCTCCAGACTGAGAATACTTCTTTGACTCCCCTAAGTTAGAAGAAGCTAGTCCCGGATTCTTTTTGCTGATTTTCTTAAGTATATGTTCTTTCTCTAGTGCGATCGCTGACGGAGAAGCCTGAGAAATCCCATCTGTGTGCATGAATTCAGGTGGTGTGACTTGAGCAGTTATCTCTAAGTGACTCTGTTTTGACTGCTTTACGTCATTTTCGACCTGAAATAATTGCTGCTGTGGCAAATTGGCTTCAGATGCTTGTCTTATTGTTAACACGCCCGTGATCATCAGGCCAATTTCAGTCATTGTAGTTTATTTTACTTCAAACAATATTTATTTTAACTAACAACATTACTGCTATTCGAGATAGTGCATACTGACCAAATAAAAAGTCATGTACTCATTTTTGAGATAATATTTTCATGATCATATTTGCTCACCTGCTATTCTATCTAATCAGACTAATATCATTAGCTTTGTGCTTTTTTTATCTTGAATCAAGCCATCAACTTGTCAGATATGGGATGTAAATCAACGGTTTAAACAATAACATACTATATGATCATATGGGAATGATATCAAACAAATTTGCCTAGTTATCTTTGGATCAGTCTTGGTATGCTAATGCTGCTTTTATGATGTTTATACTGCCAGCAGAAATACTACTGGATTCATATAATCACTTTTTTAAGTATTGATTAATGCAACATTTGGCAATAATGATCAACTCTTAATTCCAAACAATTTTTCCTTCCTCAGAGGCACTGATAAAATTTTTATCAATTATTGTTAAATGTTGAGAAAAAAGCACCTTTGAGGATGTTTTAAAAGCATTGTGCGAATCTAATTCCTTAGTACATAAGTAAAGTTCAACTCCGTGAACTAATTAATACAAAATCAAGGGTTTTACTAATTAATAAAAAGCACGTAGGGGTAGCCCGTCGGAGACATCGCTTATTACCAAGAGTTGTGGATACTGAAAAACTTTTTACCTTTTCTCATCTCGCCACAAAGCAATACCGCCTAATAACCCAGTGATATTGGGGATGACTTTGACATTTAATGGTAGCTGGAAATTTACTCTCACAGCTTCACCACCACCAATGTAAAGATAATCATAATTAAATAGATGTTCCAAGGATGCGATCGCTTTTTCTAAACGCCTATTCCATCTTTTCTCACCAATTTTTTCTAACTCTGCACGCCCCAACTGCTGCTCGTAAGTCTCTCCTTTACGAAACGGATGATGCCCCATTTCCATATTCGGCACCAGCTTACCATCTACAAATAAAGCCGAACCAAACCCTGTACCCAGAGTAATCACCAATTCTACACCTTTAAGAGCGATCGCACCAAACCCTTGCATGTCTGCATCATTAATCACCCGTACAGGCTTGTTTAAGTGTTTTAATAATGCTGTTTCCAAATTAAATCCGATCCAATCTGGATGTAAGTTTACTGCTGTTTCTGTAACTCCAGACCGCACCACACCGGGAAAACCGACCGAAACGCGATGAAATTCACCTTGAGCAGTTGCTAACACAACAATTGCATTAATTACAACCTCTGGTGTAGCAGGTTGGGGTGTATCTAAACGCCCCCTTTCCGTTACAGGATTCCCCGTAATATCCAAAATCATAGCCTTAACGCCACTACCACCAATATCAACCGATAGGGTACGAATCGATCCATTTTCTTCAACCATTGAGTTACATCCTTAGATTAGAAGATTATAGTTACCCTTTGACAAATAACTACTAAGATTATGAATGAGTCCATAGTATTAATTTATAAATTATTTTTTAGTTATTTGAAGTTGACGAGTAACTAACACCTACACTCATTACCTATCAAGCATTTTGGGCATTTTAGTATCTTTGAACAGAGCCTTCAGTATCGAAATCTCTATCTCTTGCGCTGTCTAGATTTGCTAATGTAGATTTAGCGGGAATTGTGTTGATGGTGGCGTAGCTGTGTTACAGCTATCGGGCGAGGAATTATAAATATATAACACTAAGAGATATTAGTTATGACGGAATTTGAACCCAAGAGCCTCCGCTCTTATAGCCAAGAAGATGTCCAACAAATTCTGCACTTAGCGATCGCTCGTCAAGCTGATGACAAAGACACAGAATTTTCTTATGAGCAGATATTAGAAATTGGTGCTGAGTTAGAAATTTCACCTGAGTCTTTAAAATTAGCAGAACGTGATTGGTTAGTACAACAGGGTCAAGTGCTACACAGAAAAGCTTTTGATGCCTACCGCATCAGAAAATTTCAGAAGCGTCTAAGTAATTATGCAATTTTTAATGGTTTTTTGATACTGGTTAATTTAATTAATGCTGGCGGAATTTCTTGGTCGCTGTACATTTTGCTATTCTGCGGATTGCCTATAGGGCTGGATGTCTGGAATACCTTTCAAGCCAAAGGCGAAGAGTATGAAATGGCATTCCAGAAGTGGAGCCGTAACCATCAGATTAAGAAAACCATCAGTACAGTTTTGACTAAGTGGTTTAAAGCATTACAGGCTTAGTCGATTTCCTGGCGTAAGCAAAGCTGGTCGTAGACATCGCTAATTCAAAGAAAAACCCCGCAGGAGAATCGGGGTAATACTTACGAGAACTAACACTACTGAAAAAAATCTGAATAAATACATAAATTATTAGGATTAACATTGATGTTAACTGAGTAACTGAAGTATTCTTTCTATCTTTCTACGGATATAACGATCTATCAATAGTCTGAAAAATGATTTTATCTAAAGTGGTTTTCAGATATAGCAATTATCATTTGAATGAGCTACATGGGTAGGGACACGGCAATGTACATTGGTGTCAACTTAAGGTGAAAACCACCCTAGAACCAGCTTTTAACAGATTATCTCGTTATCTCGTTCTTAGTCGGAGACTGGGAATGCCCCTCATTGAGGCTGAGTCTCAAGACTTGCGGCAGAGCCACCAGGAGCTGCATTTCCAGCCTCTGGCTGGAAACGAGATTTTAAAAGAGTTTTGGCTTAAGTTGACACGCATGGGCAATGCAGTGTCCCTACGAGTATCTGTGTTTATCTGTGTTTATCAAACAGAATAAAGGTGCCAGTCGCCAGAATTCACTTGGGTATTTTGTGCGACTGGTGGATGAATAAACGGCGTTTTTGCACCCCCACAAAACAAGAAAATTTGGTGGTCTTCAATCAGTGGCAGGTCTGAATCCCCCACTGATTGCATTCTGACTCCTGAATTCTGACTTCTGAATTC